>JBJELE010000001.1:0-4060 GCA_051878995.1 Lachnospiraceae bacterium
CGGCCTCCAGAGCCACAATCTGGCGCGCTAGCCAACTGCGCCATACCCACCATATAGAATGAAATAGGCATAAACCTATTTCATTTTAAGCGTGCTCGAAGGGATTCGAACCCCCGACCCACGGCTTAGAAGGCCGTTGCTCTATCCAGCTGAGCTACGAACACGTAATACAATCGTATGCTCTGCATACGATTGTACTTGCTTAGCACGAGTTATACTGTATCACACAATGCATGTGCTTGTCAATGAAAAAATTAATTTTTTGACCCTCGTTTTAACCTTTTACTGCACCCGCAACCATACCCTTGATAATCTGCTTACTAAATACAAAGTATAAGATAACAATAGGTGCCATAGTTGTCAGCATAGCCGACATAATCTTCGGATAATCCGATGCGAACTGTCCTTTGAACATTGTCATAGCAAGCGGAACTGTCTGTAATCTTACATCCTTAATCAGAACCAATGCGAAGGAGAACTCATTCCAGCAACCGAAAACCTGAATAATCGCAATGGTTACCAGAATCGGTTTTGCAATCGGCAAAATGATACTAAACAAAGTTCTTGTGAAAGAGCTGCCATCAATTGCCGCTGCCTCTTCCAATTCCACCGGAATAGCTTTGATATAGCCTTCCACCAGGAACACGGCAATCGGAAGACCGAATGCAACATAAGGGATAATCAGTGTAAACCACTGATTGCCCAGTCCCGTCTTATTGAATACAACGTAAATCGGCACTAACAGAGAATGTACCGGAATCAGCATACCCATCAGGAACATTACATACAGGACACGATTGCCCTTAAATTTAATTCTGGAAAGAATATATCCTACAATAAAACCAAACAATACAATAAAGAATACGGAAAGTAATGTGGTACGCACACTGGCCATCATAGACTGTCCGATATGATAATCCTGATTCGTCAGGATCTTAACATAGTTACTGATCGTAGGCTCTTTCGGAAGACCGATAATATCAGCATTGAATACTCTCTTCGTCTTCAGGGATGAATAAAACATCCATACAAGCGGGAAGATACAGCTTGCAGAGAATAAAATCATAAGAGCATTTAAAAAGAAGCTGAGGAGGCCGGTCTTGGCTTTCTGTGCAGGTGTCATACCACTTTTAATTTTTTCCATCTGTGCCATATTATTCAACCCCCTTATCTTTCATCATCCAGTTAACAAGTTTCTGGCTGCCACCAATTACAAGCAGGCTGACAACAAAGATTCCTACGGAAATCGCACTACCGTAACCCATGTTCATCTGAGCAAAGGAAATCTTATAACCGTACATTGCCATAACCATGGATGATGTACCGGGTCCACCTTCTGTCATGGTGAAGATATGGTCAAAAGCTTTCATATTACCCGCTACACAAAGCGTAATACAAACAAGTAATGTATTCTTGATAAGCGGAAGTACTATATAAATAGCTCTCTGGAATGCATTGGCACCGTCCAGTTCTGCCACCTCGAAGATTTCTGCATCAACAGAAGAAATAGCAGAAAGCAGAATTACCATATAGTATCCGATAAACTGCCATACCAACGGAATTGCTACCAGGAGCATAACCAGTTTCGGGTTATTCAACCAAACCTGAACAGAATCCTCATGACCTGTCTGGATCAGGACCCAGTTCAGGATACCTCTTTTATAATCATAAATCATCATCCAGATAAAACCGATACATACAGCTGAAATTGTACTCGGGAAGAATCCGAATGTTCTGTGAATTCCTTTCAATTTAACTAATCTGGAATTAACAATCAAAACAAACACAAAAGCAATACCAACCTGCCCGATAATACAAGCAACTACCAAATACAGGTTATGACTGAATGCCTGCCAGAATGTCTCATCCTGCAATAAAGCTATGTAATTATTTATTCCGATAAATGTCTTCTTCGGTCCGCCTTTCCACTCAAAAAGGCTGTAAAATACTGCAGTAATAAGTGGTACAAATACAGAAAAAACATACCAAATAACGGGGATAAGAAGATATAATGCTATTGTACGTCCCTTCGGCTTAATTGATCTTAGCATATACGTAACCTCCTCTAGGGTCGAATTTAAAATGAGGTCCCATCCGACTCAATGGATGAGACCTCAGGTTTAAAACATTATTATATTGCTATACGACTTATTTCAATATTACTTATATTACTAATTAATAGTTCTCCTCATAAGCCTTCTGTACAGCTTCTGTCATAGTCTGTACATCTGTATCGCCATTCAGTAAATCCTGAAGGTTTGTATTGTATACATCCCATACAGCACTGCTTACATAAGAATCGTAGATTTCACAAGGATCTGTTGTTACATAAGACCAGTTGTAGAAGTCCTGTGTAATCTGATCAAATCCGCTTAAGTCTACATTATCTACTGCTGTCAAACCACCCAGTGCATAGTTCTGAGCTACATAGTTAGAGAAGTCTGCACCTGTCAGTTTGTAGATTAAGTCGATTGCTGCTGCCAATTTGTCAGGATCTTCTGCTACCTTAGAATTGATAGCCATACCATAGCCCATACCGATGTTCTGTAAGTTGGATAACTTAGCGCCATCGATAGACGGGAATGTAGCAAATCCGATGTTATTGTACTTCTCTTCATCTGCCTCTAACAGAGTAGCCATGATGTAAGAAACATCCCAGTTACCACCGATGAATGCTGCTGCATCGCCGGCGATATAGTACTCACGTGCATCCTCATTAGAGATAGCATTGAAGTCTGCGTTAAATACGCCGGAGTTAAATGCTTCCTGAGTAAATGCAAGAGCATCCTGCTGCTCTTTATCTGTGAATGCTGCGCCGCCCTTGTTAATGATGGACTCAAACCACTCTTTACCGGTAAACATTGTACCGATTGTGGACATGAAGCAGGAGTTAGCCTGCCATTTACCACTGTTACCGAAAGCGATTGTGTCAACGCCCTCACCGGAGAAGTAATCTTTTGCTGCAAGAACTTCTTCCCATGTAGCCGGGAAAGAATCATAACCTGCATCTTTCCACATCTGCTTGTCGTAAACAACTACTGTACAGGTACCACCTGTTAATGCAGGAAGTGCATAAATCTTACCATCTGCATCCTTGAAAGGTGTGAAGAATGCTTCCTTGTAATCTGCTGCGTAAGGAGACTGTGCAATTACATCTGTTAAATCCATAACCAGACCCTGCTCAGCCCATGATTTTGTATTCATACCCTGAAGTAAGAATACATCCGGCAGATCGTCTGCTGCTGCCAATGTAGCAATCTGTGTCTTGTACTCATCATTTGCAAGTACGTTCTCTACTAAGTTGATGTCCGGATTAGCTTCTTTCCACTCTGCAAGCATTGTACGGAATCCATCAGAACCACCGTTACCCTCTGACTCTTCAGATGTGGAGAAATGCATAATGTTCAGATCTCCTGTGTAAGCGAGTCCTGCAGAAGCTGCTGTGTCATCTGCTGCTTCCTCAGCAGGTGCTTCTTCTGCTTCCTCAGCAGGTGCTTCTTCTGTTGTTTCCTCAGCAGGTGCTTCTGCAGCTGTATCAGTAGAGCCGCCACATCCTACTAAAGAGAATGTCATGGTTGCTGCTAAAGCAAGCGCCAAAACTTTCTTCAGTTTCATAATAAAAATCCTCCTTCTTTTTAGTTCTCTTTTCGAGAACAATTTGCAAGTTAATCGTTTAACTTGACTCTAATTATACACTAATTTAAACATTAATCATGAGTTATTCTTGTTTTTTATATATCATTTTTGTTTTTTTTATATTGTTCTACTATTTTACCATTTTATTTTTCCATTTTTTGTGCATTTTTTACATTTCTTCATCCATTTTAAGTTAATTTTAGCTAAAGAAAACCATTCTATAAGCTTGAAATCCAAGATAATATTTAAGTAATATTTCGTCGAACAAGATATTTGTTGCAAAATATATCTCTTTTTCAATCCTTCTTTCTAAAACCTTTAAGTAAATTAGGATAAGAAAAAGGAACCTTAGCAACTAAGGTTCCTTCTGCAAAAGCGGGTGATGGGAATCGAACCCACGTATCCAGCTTGGAAGGCTGGTGTT
>JBJELE010000002.1:0-52188 GCA_051878995.1 Lachnospiraceae bacterium
TGCTTCCACAGAGTAATAATACACATGAACTTTTAGAAGATTTGATTGCAAATCCTCCGACCAAAGATTTTCCTGTGGATGTTGCAAGAAAGATATTAGAAATGATTCCAAACAACGAAAAAAATACTAAAAAGAAAGAAGAGGTAAAGACAATGAAGAAATGGGTATGCACAGTATGTGGTTATGTTCATGAAGGAGAAGAAGCACCGGAGCAGTGTCCTGTTTGCAAACAGCCGAAGGAGAAGTTTAAGTTAATGGAAGAAGAGAAGAAGAATCCTTATGCAGGAACTCAGACAGAGAAAAATCTTGAGGCTGCTTTTGCAGGGGAATCTCAGGCAAGAAATAAGTATACATATTTTGCTTCTGTTGCTAAGAAGGAAGGCTATGAGCAGATGGCAGCATTGTTCTTAAAGACAGCTGACAACGAAAAAGAACACGCAAAGATGTGGTTCAAGGAATTGAATGGCTTAGGCGATACACCTGCAAACTTAAAAGCAGCAGCTGATGGTGAAAACTATGAGTGGACAGATATGTATGAAGATTTTGCCAAAACAGCTGAAGCTGAAGGATTCACAGCTCTTGCAGCAAAATTCCGTATGGTAGCCGCAATCGAAAAACATCATGAGGAAAGATATCGCGCACTTCTTAAGAATATCGAGATGGCACAGGTATTTGAAAAGAGTGAAGTGAAGGTATGGGAGTGCCGTAACTGTGGTCATATCGTAGTTGGAACAAAGGCACCTGAGGTTTGTCCTGTTTGTGCTCATCCACAGTCATACTTTGAAGTAAATGCAGAGAATTACTAGGAGTAATCAACTATTAGATGTTCTGAGAAATTCCTGTCCATTTGTTTATTATCCAGATTTATCCTGCTATATGAATACAAAACAGGATATGATCAAGATAGTAAATTTAATATAGGATTTCTAAAGAAAATTTTTCTTTGTAGGGATTTGTAGGGAATCTGTAGTGGTATTGTAGGGGACTTGACACTTTTATTGTGTTTTTGCCTGTGATAATATTATCATAGACAAATGAGACATTGAGGACGTTGAGATGAGCTTCCACAATGTAGAAAAAGCAAATAAGAGTTATGAGTCCCTGACCGTTCTTCAGGAAGGAAGCAATGTTGGTGTCAACTTCAATATTGAGAATAGAGAACGGTTGGGGGGGTAAGATGACTTGGGATGATTACTATGAAAAAATAAATGACTGGTCTGTAAGCACTGCCGTAAATAAAATATCATCCCTTGAGGATATGGGTGCGCCGGATGAAATTGTCGACGTACTTAACATCATCGCCTTTGAGGATGAGAAAGGAGCTACCAGGCTCTTAAATAGAGCCTTGCAGCGTGGCGTGAAGTTTTCCGGAGAGAATCTTGCGGAAATCGTTGGCCTGTGTGCAGAGGAAAGTTTTAAGAAAGCATTGTATCAATCTGCGGATGCGTTTACTGCGCAGGATTTAGAGGATCTGTACGGTTGCGTTGATGACGAGCTTATCATAGATCTGGCGAAGCGATATAAGATAGCTGCTCCGGCGGATATTGCTGATGAATACGAGGAAGAGCTATGTCCTGATATCAGTACGCCGATTTCATGGAACAGATTCTACGATGCTTTTTATGATTGGAAGCCGGAATATGCCAAGGCACGTTTGCAAGCAGTTGTGGACTTTGGAAGTGATGATGAAGTCTTGGAAGTGGCGCAGGCCCTTCATACTACACCGAATTATTTGCTTCTTGGTGATGTGGAGGTAGATAATTGGATGGATGATATGATTCAAATGCTTGAGAAAATTCAGAAGCCGGAAATCAAGGAACTTGTGAAGAAACAGATTGCTTTGCTGGTTCAGCTTGGAGATAGTTTGTCGTAGTAATAAAAGAGCTTACCTGATCATACGGGTAAGCTCAAATTTGTTTATGGAGTTTCCAAAAGCCATTTCCATGCAGGAAGTACTGAAATCAGGATTCCGTCACATTCTATAGATGCTTCCTCACTATTTGTAATGATAAGGCATTTGGCATCCGGTATAAAGTTATGAAGCTTGACAAATGCTCTGGTTTCACGCTCCCGTGTATCCATGTCATCGAGAACCTGCAGTGAAACCTGGATAGCAAGCTTTTCATCAGGGACATAGAAATCAATCTCTACATTGTTTTCAAAGTAGAAGACATTTTCCATTCCATATCGTCTGACAAGTTCTATTGCTACAAGGTTTTCTAATTGCGCAGATTTACAGTCCAAAAGCATCAGACCTACAAGACCGGTGTCCATGAAATAGTATTTAGGGGAAGTCTCTTTTTCCACAAGCTTTGCAGCATAATTTGTCAGAGGGAATATGAGATAGGAATCATTCATATATCCCACATAGTTTATGACGGTCTGTTTGCCAAGGGAAGTTCCGGCACTCTTTGCGATATTAGTTAGTCTGGTAAAGGATAATGGTTTGGTAATGGATTCAGCTATTTTCTTTAATATAAGCTTAACTGCAAAGTCATTTGTGATCTTATTTCTTGTAATAATATCGCCGAGATAAACTGTCTGATATATGCTGCTTAAGAAGGTTCTTTTATTTTTGATTTCCACAAGTTCAGGAAATGCACCGTAAGTAACATATTCATTATACTGTGCAAGCAGCTCCGCTTTATCACTTGTACTGATGGTATCCAGGTAATTCTTTTCCTTACCGTTCGCAATCAGGTATTCGGCAAAGGAGTAAGGATATATATTCATAATCACGAATCGTCCACCCAGTGTGGAAGCAATCTCACTGCTGAGCATTTTGCTGTTACTTCCGGTGATACTTATCCTGTATTTCATATCTGCAATTCTGCGTACGAATTTTTCCCATCCGTCAATGTTTTGTATTTCATCAAGAAACAGATAAGGTTTATTGCCTGTACCTGCAAGCTCCAGCCCTATTTCCAGGATGGTATTCAGATCATCAGATGTCATTTCCAACAGACGTTCATCTTCAAAATTCACATAAACAATCTGTGATAAAGGAATTTTCTTTTCAAGAAGTGTCTGTATCTGCTGATACATTATATAGGATTTGCCACATCTTCTGATGCCGACAAAGCAATAGTTTATATTTTCTTCCAAAGGATAATGCCTGGCAATTAATGGATTGTTTAAGTAAATATCCTTCTGATCAACCATAATCTGTTTCAAGGTATCTCTATTCATAAGCAAACCTCCAATCAGTAAAACAATTATATATCAAAACTGTTCTATACACAAGACAAAAACGAAAATAATTCGTTTTATGAAGTGATATACAGATAGTATATGTAGAAAAGCTTCACATATTAGTATATGTAAAGTTTCCTCACAGGCAACTTTTGTTTCCGGATGGGGCGCTGATACTTCCGGTTATTCCCGATAGAATAATACTTGTCAAGGACAACAAGACAAAGCAAATGATATGGAGCAAATTTCACATGGTGTTTATGCCACAAAGAACACGTGGACGGATGTGATGTATTTGGTGCATCTTCGATGCAAGCAGGCAGTATTTTCTCATGAAACAGCACTCTTTTTACATGATTTGACAGATAGAGAACCACTGGAGTATGAGATTACCGTAAAGACCGGATACAATCCGTCAAAGCTAAAAGGCGATGGTATTAAGGTATATACAATTAAAAAGGAACTGCATGGAGAAGGGATTATTACAATGCAGACATCTTTTGGACATTTGGTACCTGTCTATAATATGGAGAGAACTATCTGTGACATCATCAGAAATCGGAATAATACGGAGATATAGACATTCCAAACTGCATTGAAGCAGTATGCAAAGCGAAAAGACAAAAATTTGCGATTGCTTATGCAGTATGCGGCAGAATTCCATGTAGATAAAATCTTGAGGCAATACTTTGAGGTACTGTTATGATAAAAACGGCTAAACAGTTAAAAGACTTAATTCGAAACCTGTCAAAAAAGAAATCCGCAGATGCACAGATTTTGATGAGAAATTATATGATGGAACGTTTCCTGGAGCGGATTTCCCTTTCACAATATCAGGATAAATTTATCTTGAAGGGTGGTATGCTGGTGGCAGCGATGGTTGGATTGGATGCTCGCGCTACTATGGATATTGATGCAACAATCAAGGGAGCGGATGTGTCTTTTTCATTCGATTGGATTGATTAGGGTACGTATGGCTCAATTCGTGAGGGTTTCCGTGGAGCGAAGATGATATGCTCTATGGACGTACACGAGACAACAGTTTCTCCTTGCACCAAGGAGTTCGGTGGACAGTTCCACCGCAAAGGAGTTCATTTCAGTAGCATTCGGTACAGTTCGGCGAACTTCAGTGGATAGGATTTAGAAGTAATCTCGACGATGAAGTCGTTGGACAAATAAATCCAGTAAAATCAAGGGTTTTAGAGATTGAAAGTCAGAAATTGCGACCGATTTGCGACCAAAATAGAGAGAACACGTTCAAAAAATAAATGCGACAGAAGGAAAATCAAGCCTTTTGTCGCATTTTATCTTTGTTATGTGAAGCAGCTAACGGTTATACGCGTTATTCGGCGTAAAAAATGTGATTCACTTTCAAAAGAACGTTGTATTATTTGTAGTTTCGTGCTATTATGTAACTGAATTATGATGATGGAGGTGAATCTATGTACCGGATTGCTATTGAAAAACTGTTTAAATGGAAAGGAAACAAACGTCGTAAGCCGCTAATCATCGAAGGAGCCCGGCAAGTTGGCAAGACTTGGCTGATGAAAGAGTTCGGCAAACAAGCATATGCAGATACTGTTTATATTAACTTTGACTCTAACTCAAGAATGGCGGAGCTGTTTGCATCCGATTTGGACACCGATCGTCTAATTATGGGATTGGAGTTGTATGCAGGTCGCAAAATTGATCCTAACAATACGCTACTGATTTTTGATGAAGTACAGGAAGTTCCGAGAGCGTTGGCGTCTCTCAAGTATTTTTACGAAAATGCTCCGCAATATCATATTGTATGTGCCGGTTCTCTCCTCGGTATAGCCCTGCACGAGGGCACTTCCTTTCCTGTTGGCAAGGTTGATTTCTTAAAACTCTATCCTCTTTCCTTTAAAGAGTTTTTGATGGCAACCGACAAAGATCGTTTTGCAGAGCTTCTTGATAAGCAGGATTATGGAATGATTGCAAACTTTAGACAAACATATATCGATGCCTTGAAACACTATTACTTTGTTGGAGGTATGCCCGAAGCAGTACAGAGCTTTGTAGAGAACAAGGACTTCAATGAAGTTCGTGATATTCAAAAGAGAATCTTGGCAGCTTATGAACAAGACTTCTCTAAACACGCTCCGAATGAGATTGTTCCTAAAATTCGCATGTTGTGGAACAGTATCCCCTCTCAGCTTGCAAAAGAAAATAAGAAATTCATTTACGGTCTTGTCCGTGAGGGTGCTCGTGCGAAAGAATATGAAACAGCAATTATGTGGCTTTCCGACTGTGGACTTGTTTATAAGGTCAGCCGAGTCAATGCAGCAGGTATTCCATTGAAGGCGTACGAAGATTTGAAGGCATTCAAACTGTTCATAGTAGATGTAGGACTGCTTGGCTGTATGACAGGACTTCGTCAACGCACTCTACTTGATGGTAATGACCTTTTCATTGAGTTCAAAGGCGCCCTTACTGAACAGTATGTTTGTCAGCAGCTTAAAACGATTGAAGATTTGGGCATTTACTATTACACCAATGATAGAGGTTCCTGCGAAGTTGATTTTGTCGTTGATACAGGCGAACAAATCATTCCGGTTGAAGTAAAGGCGGAAGTCAATCTCAGGGCTAAGAGTTTGAAAACTTATCAAGACAAATTCTCACCCGAGGTTTCTGTTCGTACATCAATGACAGATTTCAAAAAAGAAGATTGGCTTGTGAATTTGCCGCTATATGCGATAGAACAGATTGCTAAAACAGTAGATAGAGGCGATTGAGAGAATACTGGAAGCAAAAGATATGGAGGTTAGAAAATGCTATTGAAAAAGATAAACGCAATTTGTTCATGGATAATCATAGGATTCCTGCTGGGACATCTGGGGACTATGAGTTATTCCATGCTGACAGGGTGGTACGATTATTCCGTTTGTAAGGGACTTGCAAAGGGAACGGCGGTCATCACAGCAATTCATGTGATGATCAGTCTGATGCTTATGTTCTTTTTCCATGATGGCACTGATTTTTCGAAATATAAAGCACAAAACAGACGGATTCTGTTGCAGCGTGCCAGCGGGCTTGTAATCATTGCTTTACTGCACTTACATACAAAGGCATTTGGATTTATCGTCGCCGGTACGGCGCTTTCTGCAGTTGACAAATGCTTCCTTCTTATAACGGAGTTTCTGTTCTTTGGGTCAATCTTTGTTCACTTGGGAGTATCGTTTAGCCGCAGTTTGATCACTATGGGAATGATTCGTTCTGACACTGTGCAGAAGCGGGTTGATTGTCTTATGGGAATTTTCTGTGGGCTGCTTATGGTCATTACAATGGTTGCATTGACGAAGTTCGTTGCTCTTTGGAGGGTGAATTTATGAAGGTATTAATCATTGGGTCCGGGATATCCGGGCTTGCTGCGGCGATTGCGGCAGCTGATATGGGGGATGATGTAGTATTGGCTTCACCTTATCCGTCTGAACGGGCGCAGTCGGTAATGGCGGCAGGAGGAATCAATGCGGCAATCAATACTGCCGGAGAGGATGATTCCTGTGCACGTCATGCCATGGATACCATCAAAGGCGGCTGTTATCTGGAAAATGAAGATGATGTTCGGCGATTCTGTGAAAGTGCGCCGGAGAATATCCGGTGGCTGGAGCAGATGGGGGTTGTCTTTAACCGAAATGAAGACGGCGCAATCAGTCTGAGAGCTTTTGGCGGACAAAGCAGAAAAAGAACTGCTTATGCGGGAGCTTCGACCGGGAAGCAAATCGTTACAGCACTCGTTCAGAAGTGCCGGGAGTACGAGATTGACGGCAGGATTCAGCGAAAGCTGGGGCTTCATTTTTATTCGGGGCTAATCAGGGATGGGGTATGTTATGGCGCATTATTCTGTCAGCAATATACCGGAGAACTTCAGGCAATTTATGCAGATGCAGTCATTATGGCTACCGGTGGCCTTAATAAGCTTTTTGGCAAAACGACGGGTTCTGAGCTGTGTGACGGCTATGCGACAGGGCGTCTGTTCTCCCAGGGGGTGAAGCTGAGAAATTTGGAATTTATTCAGTACCATCCTACCACCATTGAAACAGATTATAAGAGGATGCTCATCACAGAGGGAGCTCGTGGTGAGGGTGGAAGGCTCTACTATCTGGATGGAGAAAAACGAGTTTATTTCATGGAGGAAAAATACGGTCCGAATGGAAATCTGATGTCCAGAGATATTGTTTCTCGGTGCATTTATGATTGTCCGTCTCAGGTATATCTCGATATTTCCTTTCTCGGGGAAAAGTTGATTCATGAACGGCTGGAGGAGGTTTATCAGCTCTGCAAAGACTATATCGGATTGGACGTCACCAAAGAACCTATTCCTGTTGCGCCGTCCATTCATTTCTTTATGGGTGGCATTCGGGTAGACCGGAACCATAGGACGAATATTCTCCGTCTATATGCGGTGGGGGAATGTGCGTCGAAATACCACGGGGCTAACCGGTTGGGAGGAAATTCCCTTATGGCAGCTGTATATTCCGGCAGAGTTGCGGCAGAAGCGATTCATAGAGAAGAAGCTGCTAAAGTCAGTGCAGAGAACTTTGCATCCTACATTGAGCAGGAAGAGACTACGATAAAACGCATCAAAGCGAGCAGGAGCCAGTTCCCGAGTATATATATTATGAGGAATATGGCGGATATTATGAATTATAACCTGGGAATTACCAGGACTCGGAAGGGGCTTTCGGAGGGGCTGGAGGCATTGGACTTTTATCTGAATTCGGTGAAGTCCATAAAGTTTGACCCCACCGTGTCTTTGTATGAGAACTATCGTATTTATTTTATGCTGCTGCTTGCCAAAGCTATTATGTGTTCAGCAATGGAAAGAGAGGAAACGAGAGGTGCGCATATAAGAGAGGATTTTCCGGAAACCAAAGAGTCGTTTCGAAAATGTTCTGTCGCAGAACTGATCGACGGTCAGATACAGATTTATTTCGAAGCAGAATCCTGCGAAAAAGGAGAGTGCATGGTATGAAAATCAGAATAAAAAGACAGGACGAGCCGGAAGCGGCTCCATATTGGCAGACCTTTGATTATTCGGGGAAGGGACGAAAAACAGTTGCCGGGATTTTGGATGAAGTGAATTACCGGGATGATTTGATAGATGAAAATGGAGTGCCATCAAGAAGGATTCGATGGGAGTGCAGTTGCATGCAGAAAATGTGTGGTGGCTGTGCCATGATCATAAACGGAATACCGGCACTTGCCTGTGGGGAATTTGTGGATACAACGAGAGAGGAGTTACTTGTTCTGGAGCCTCTGACGAAATTCCCGGTCGTCTCTGATCTCATCACGGATCGTTCTTGTATTTTGGAGCATCAGAAGGCGGCATTAATGTATCTGGGGAAAAAGGGTGCTGAAAACGAAAAGGAGTTTGCCAATCGGTATTCTGTCGCAAAATGCATAAAGTGCGGATTGTGCCTGGAAGTATGCCCCAATTATGTGAGAGACGATGGGAAGTTTTATGGAGCAGTTCTGGCAAACGAGGCGTATCTGCTCTATACTTCTTCTGAAGATCGAAAAAAGGCAATTGCAAAGGAATACCGAAAGCATTTTGCAGCAGGGTGTTCTAAATCTCTTGCCTGCAGGGATATTTGTCCTATGAAGCTGCCTACGCTGTCCTCAATAGGCTATTTAAATCGCACACGCTTAGTGTGACAGAATTCCGGTGCTTCATGTAAGGAAGAGTAAAACCGGTTTCGCTGATGCTTACGTCAAATTCAAACAGGGAGGATTCGATGCTGGCAAAGGCAAGTATTGAAAAACTAGGAGACAGTATGGAAAATAAACTAAAACGGGTAGAATTTTATTTCGGAAAAGCAGGAAGCTTCTTGCCATTTTTAGCGGCATGTTTCATGATTATATGGGCTGCATGCAGTCAGTCCAATGTGAACGGATATGTGGTTGCATTTTTTGTGGCGGTAATTGTGGGTGCAGTTTTTGCAAAGGATGATAAAGCTTATGGGGCAGCTATCATTCATGGATTGAGTAAGCCCATGTTTTCGGTCATTGTACTTGCTGTTATACTGGCAGCCATTTCAGGGAAAATGATTTCTTCAAGTGGCATGATACAAACCATTGCGTCATATGTGGTTTCGGTTGGACTTACCGGACGCCTGTTTGTGGTCGCTAGCTTTGTAATGACCTGTCTGCTGGCATTTGCGACAGGTACATCGGTTGGCACCTATTTTGTAGTGATTCCGATTCTATTCCCGGTGGGTGTGATGGCGGGAGTAGCCCCAGAATATATGATTGGAGCGATTGTTTCGGGAGCCGCATTTGGTGACAATTTAGGGCCTATTTCGGATACCACCATTGCGTCCTCTACGACCCAGCATGCGGAATTGGGAATGGTGGTAAAGACACGTACCCGGTATTCTGTTCCGGCAGCAGTGGGGGCCTTAGTTTTGTTTTTTGCATTTACCAAGACCACAGAAACCACCGTTGTTCTGGAGGGAATAAAAGAAGCCGCGATTAAGCCGGTGAGTCTTTTGATGTTAGTGATTCCTATTGTGATTATCACCCTGTGTCTCATGCGTAAGCATCTTGTGGTGGCATTGTCATGGGGGATTGTAGCCGGCGTTGTAGTGGGGTTACTTAGTGGGCTTTATTCCGTAAACGATTTTTTGGCTTTCCCCGGAGGATTTGCGGTAGAGGGTCTTGTGATATCAGCCATCACAGGCACGGCAGGTACCGTTTGTATGTTAATTGGAGTGTTTGCTCTGATTGGCGTGATGGAAGCGAGCGGGATGTTTGAAAGTGTGGGCTCTTTATTGAATCGTTTTGCAAAATCCAAAAGAAGTGCGGAAGCTACCATTGTTTTGTCTGCAGGAATTCTCAGCATGATTACGGGAGTTATTTCCGTGGCGATTGTGGCATTGGGTGACCTGGTTAATGAAATCGGCGAAAAAAATGGCGTGAATCCTTGTCGTCGTGCCAATCTGCTTGACTGTACCGGCTGTGTATTTTGCTTCTTGTCTCCATGGACGGTACATTGCGTGATTCCGGCCCAACAGTCGGCTCAGTTTGGGGAAAACTTTGCAGTAGCGCCGGCATCCATTCCGTTTGTAAACTTCTATTCCATTTGCATGCTCCTCGTGTTAATCATAGCTATCCTTACCGGGTACGGGGCTGCAAAGAAAGGTAAATAGAATGACAGAAAATATTGCTTCTGCAGAGGAAGTAATCAAAAGCATGTATCAATAAGTAAAAATCCGAAAAAGAGAAAATAAAACTGCCGAAAAAGCAAACATACGTCATAAATAAAATGGAATTCTATTGACGCATGAAGAAGTTGATTCTATAATTATACTAATAAATAGATATGGGAGAATAGAATGATTGCAGCAATAGATTTTTCTGAATATGAACTTAATGGAAAATATTATGGTGGATCTGAAAAAAAAGAGGGAATATCAATAAACGGAGAGGACTATATGATTAAATACCAAAAGCATACAGCATTTGGAAAGAGAAATAATCATATATCAGAGTTTATTGGTTCACATATTTTTGAATTATGTGGTTTTGAGGCACATAAGACGTACCTTGGATACAGAGCGGGCGAACAAGTTGTTGCTTGCAAGGACTTTAATGTTCCCGGTAAGCAGTTTGTTCCATTCAATGATGTAGGAGAGAGCACGTTAGATCAAGATAAAGAAACCTATCAGTATGATTATGAAGATATCATGCAGATGCTGCGTGACAATTCAAAGATTACTAATGTTCAGGATACAATTTCAATGTTCTGGCGAATCTATATCATGGATGCATTACTTGGTAATTTTGATCGACATGGAGCAAATTGGGGCTTTATAAAGGAAAACAATAGTTATACTTTGGCACCGGTGTTTGATAATGGATCTTGTCTATTTCCCAATTTAGTGGATGAAGCAGAAATGAAAGAGATTATGGAATCAGAAGAGGAAACAGATAAGAGAATTTTTAAATTTCCCACATCACAAGTAAAGCTGAATGGGAAAAAGAGTTCCTACTTTGAAGTGATTAATAGTCTTCAGTTTGAAGAATGTAATGATGCTTTGCGCTATGTAATGATGCAATTGGATATGTCTGAAGTTGAAAAGCTGATTGATGAGACTCCGTTAATATCAGATGTTCAAAGAGAGTTTTATAAACATATGACAACCGCAAGGTATAACAAAATACTTCAGGCATCGTTCGAAAAACTGGGATCAAGAGGTTAATGAAATGAGAGAGATAGTAACACGAGGAGATATTTGTTTAAAAGATGAATATAACCTTACATATAAGGTTGCCGATATTGTATATACTGAGCGAGAAGATGAGAACTTTGTATATGAAATAAAGCCTGACTACAGCGTGATTAGCCTTTTAGATGCAAAGGATTTCCAAGGAATACCGGGTTTGGATTTGGATCTTAAAAAGGAATCCTATATCAGAGAAAATGTTATACCTGTTTTCATTAGTGAAAGAGCTCCGGGAAAGAATAGAGAAGATTTATGGACGTTGCTAAAAGAATGCGATATGGAATATCTGAATCAGCTAGAGTGGTTAATTAGAACGGATACTCAATATTCCGGAGATAAACTCTTTGTTCAAAGACCGGAGGACAAAAATATTGAAGTTGATTCAATCAATAGCTTTGGAAATCGTAGTGCTGTTATCTGTCGTAAAATGTTGGAAATAATTTGTTATGGCGATACAATAATAACACCGACATTAAGAATCGATGATACGAATAGAAAGCAATATTATGAACTGTTAAAGGCCATGTATAGCACGGAACGTAAGTATCTTGATTCTCAAAGAAGTGCCGGAATAGCAGTTTCTGCTAAGAATGGAAACTATAAGGGGCGTGAGAGAATCAAGATAGATAAACTTGTTGCCCATGAAATTTTCTTAGACTATCAGGCAAAAAAGATAACCAGTACGGAAGCTTCTGAAAAGCTTGGAATTAGTAACTCTACTTTTTTGAGAAGATACAGAGAGTATACAAATGCACGTCAATAGAATTTGAATCTATTTATGACGCAAGAGATAAATGCACTTTTTGAATGCATTTACTAAAGAGATATCCGGAGGGAGAAGCATAATGTCCAGAGGAAGCAATCAAAGACTGAAGCTCTCATATCTGACGAAAATCATGCTGGAGAAAACAGATGATGAGCATGCGCTTACTATGCCTCAGATTATGGAAGAACTTGAAAAGTACGATGTTACTGCAGAGAGAAAAAGTATCTATGCAGATTTTGCAGACATGACGGATAAGCTTGGCATAGAGATTATTAAAGAGCAGATTGGGCGTGAGACATATTATCATGTCGGTTCCAGAGAATTTGAACTGGCCGAGGTGAAGCTTCTTATAGATGCAATTCAGTCTTCGAAATTCATCACAGAGAGAAAATCAAGAGATCTGATAAAGAAGATTAAAGGTTTTGTGAGTGAGTATCAGGCATCACAGATTCAGCGCCAGGTATTTGTACAGGGCAGAATCAAGACCATGAATGAGAGTATTTACTACAATGTGGATGATATTCATACAGCGATAGCTACGAATAAAAAGATTAAGTTTAAATACTTTTCCTGGAATGTAGATAAGTCCATGTACATTCTCAATCATGGAGATTACATGACTGTCAGTCCATGGGCCCTTACCTGGGATGATGAGAATTATTATCTGGTAGCTTTTGATGATTACAGTAAAACCTGTAAACATTATCGTGTAGATAAAATGCTAAAACTTGAAGTGCTCGATGAATTGTGCGAGGGTAAAGAAGTCTTTGAGAACTTTGATGTCGCGGCATATTCTAAGGCAACATTTGGAATGTACTCCGGTGAAAAAACAAGAGTGAAGATTCAGTTCAAGAATAAGTTGTGCGGAATCTTTATCGATCGTTTTGGAAAAGATATTTCGTTTAGAACAGTGGATGATGAGCATAGTGAATTTACGGTTGATGTAAATGTCAGCCCACAGTTCTTCGGATGGATATTTAGCCTGGGTAAGGATGTAAGACTTACCGGTCCGGATCATGTAGTAGCAGATATGAAAAAGTATGCGGAGGAATTCCTGGCAAACTATTAAGTTTATATGGAAAAGAGTATTGCAGTCGATGCGGAATGGGTATTCTGTGTCGGCTGTTTTTGTTGCAGTCAGAGGTGAAAAAGGGGTGAAAATGCAGGTAATTACGGCATTTTTGAGCTGGCATTTTTATGGGACAGATAAATTGATACGGTAGGGTCAGAAAAAACAACGACAAACAATCAGAAATGGAGGAACAGAAAAATGATAGCACAGATGAGTAAGAAATCAAAAATATATCACAGACCCGGATGCAGATGTATCGACCGAATTGAAGAGAATTTACTTATTACTTTTGATTTTGATGACGGAAGAATCAGAGAATTGAAACCATGTAAATGCTGTTGTACGCTCAAGGCTCTTTACAATAATTACAAAGAAAATCTTAGAACTGTGTTTGCAGATTTGCCGATTGCAACAGAATTTGATGGTGAATATGTGAAAGTACACACCGATTGGTATGACTGGAGAATTGGACTTAAGTTATCGAGTCAGAATATAAAGCTCTATCGCGAAGTATGGAACGAAGAGAATCAGGAAATCTCACTTATAAAATGTGATGAGATGGAGAAGAGCAAAAACATTGGTACTGCTATGCGCTATATTGCTAATGAAGAATGGGTAGCTGCTTATCCTGTTCAGTATAGAAAGCAGGCTCTACAAATTGAAAAGTATGCGGCAGCAAAAGAAATTCAGATAGAGTTTGATGACAAAGATCTCTATATTCTTACCGATATAGCAGCATGGAAAATTGCGTATGGCTATCACTTTGACTGGTATAAGTTGTTGCATTGCCCTTTCGTTGGACGGTCATTGACAATGGAGGAAGCTAAGACTGCACACTATCATGTGCAGACGGATGTTCCCAGAAATCAATCTCCATACAAACATTTGCAGTACATCGTAAAGCATGATGCTGCAAAGAAGATTGAGCAGATCGATTATAAGAATCTTCCGCAGAAAACAAAGAAGCAGAAGAAATATTATCGTCAGGCAGAGAACAGAGCAAAGAGAAAAAGTATCAATAATGTATTGAACATATTTGCTGAACTTGAGGCGAAAGGGGAGTTGTCAAGAGTATCATTTGGCTAGAAGGGAATGGACATGAAAAGAATTTGGTATTGGTTACAGAAGAAAAAGAGAATTGAAAAGAAGAGTTGCGGGCAGTGTTGTTTGAATTGCAGGTATTATCGAGAGTGCGTTAGGGATGGCAATCTCTAAATTTGCACTTCAATGTTTTGACTGGGGAAATAATGGTGGAAGTTGAAAATTCGCATTACGGTCACATTGCCGACAAACCAGCACCTTAATGGGGTTTATAATACACATAATCTATCCAGATGATTATAAATCGCAAGATGTTGCAGATGGATGATTTTGGTATGGGTGCTTATGTGGAAAGAAAAGAATACTAAGGTTTGTTTTGCGGGAAGATATTTGAGTAACACAAAAAATAAAGCAAGTAACAGGACAAATGTTATTATGAATTAATTTATGTTATGAGAAAGATAACAAAAGCAAAGTGTTTACAAATTTTGAAAATATGATAAAATATAAACAGAAGGAAGGGAGATGGAACTATGTTTGGAAAGAATTTGAAATATTACAGATTAAAAAATAATATGTCAATGAAAGAACTTGCAGATTTAGTTCATATCTCACCTATGGCGATAAGCCATTATGAAAAGGAAGAGCGTAAGCCGGATATGCAAACTATTAAAGCTCTTGCCAAGGCTTTGCAGGTAAGAGTGACTGATTTTTTGGCAAATAGAGATATGAGTTTAGAATTTTGTCATGGAGAATTTAGAAAAAATAGTAAGTTATCGGCTAAGCAGCAGGAGTTTGTAAAAGAGGAAGTTGAAGAATACTTTGGTAGATTTTATCAGACTGTTAATATTCTTGGTGGAGAAGTTCTTCCGGATCATCCTGCTCTCCATTCATTAGAATTATCAGATTCAGTAGAAGAAAATGCTCTAAAAATGAGAGATAAGCTAGAATTGTCGAAGAATGGTCCGATTGGGGGATTAATTGAGATCCTTGAAAACAAAGGCATTTTAGTATATCTATGTGATATTGAAAATGATGATTTTTCGGGTATGAATGGAACGGTAAATGGACGTCCGTATATTATTATTAATAAAAATATGAATTCACAGCGAATTCGTTCAACTATTGCACATGAAATGGCACATTTGATGTTTAAATGGCCGGAAGATATGAGTGAGAAAGATGTTGAAAGCCTCGCAAATGCAATTAGCGGTGCATTTTTATTCCCGGCAAGTGATATGAAACGTGAGTTGGGGGTTAGAAGAAGTGCAATTACGAATGATATGATAGGGGTATGTAAAGAATATGGTATCTCTATGTATATGCTGGTAATGCGAGCTAATAAGAGTGGAATCGTAAATGATTATGTAGCAAGGAATTTTTATATCAATGCAAATAAGGCAGGATGGAGAAAAAATGAACCATCACGTGCTAAGGATGAAGAAGCCAGATTGTTTCATCAATTAGTGTATCGTGCTGTAACTGAGAACGAAATCACTGCACAGAAGGGAGCGGAATTACTTCATGAATCTTACGAGAAGGTTATGAAGGAGTGCTCTGCTATGGAGGTATAGCGGATGGAGTATATTAGCAGTGATACAAATGTCTGGTTGGACTTTGCAATGATTAATAAGTTGGAAATTCCTTTTAAACTGCCATATACTTATATCATGAATGAAGATGCGATAGCGGATGAATTGCTTTCACCTAAAGAATTAAGAGAAAATCTTGTGGAATTGGGGTTGCGAGCAGTTGAATTATCGGAGGAAGAGTTTTATTTGGCAGAAGAATATAATGCTAAATACACAAAGCCGTCTTTGTATGATTGCGTAGCATTGGCAATTGCAAAAGTAAGAGGAATAACTCTCATGACCGGTGATGGTCCGTTAAGAAAAGCAGCAGAGCAAGAAAATGTATCTGTAATTGGTACTATAGGTGTTCTTGATCAATTATATGAAGGACAGTATATCGAGAAAGAAGAATATGTGGATTGCTTAAAAAAGCTGCTAAAAAACAATGGACAAAAGATAAGATTGCCGGAGAAAGAATTACAAAAGCGTGTGGATAATGGGACAACCTCTAGATATTGTGGATAAATAAGAAAAAACAATAATACTTGACACTAAAATCGTTCGCTCCTGCGGATGAATAAAGGTTGAAAGTGGATGGGAATTAGTACGTAGTGCTGATTCCCATTTTAATTTTATGGTCGAAGGAAATTGACAACAGAACAAATGTTTGACGCAATAATAATATCGCTGCATTAGGGCTATGCTACGGAACAGTGCAAAGGAATGATAAGTGAAATATCTTTCATATACTGAAAACCAGCAAGATGAGGATAATCTTCTAATAAAAAAGTAGGATTAATCGGATACGAGTTTTTTGAGAAACACTGTAAATCATGTGTTCTAATGTATTATATGCAGAAAATGCTTTTAGACAATAAAAATGTGCAAGACTTATTTCCAGTTTTTATAAATCTGCTTGTGTCCTTTTTATTGGACATATATGGTGGTATAAATTAATTATCAAAACGAATTACCACAGAAATGAAGAAAGAGAGATAATTATTTATGACTATAGTAATTTTAGCAATTATTGTATTAGGTATTGGTTTAATTAGCCAGGCAATCAGCCAGAACGATCCTTGGTACGGAACATCAAGAGATCCGTTTAGAGATAATCCAAACTTCGTAGAATCAAGAAAACAGGCGAAAGAAATTTGTGACCGACAAAGAAAATTATATGAAGAACGTACAGGCAAGAAAGCAAATTGGTAGGAAGTACTTTTTACGATAAGGAGATGTTGAGTATGGCACTTCACGATTGGAATCACGATGGTAAGAATGATTGGCAGGATAATTTTATTGAGTATCAGATATACAAAGATGCTACCGGACAGAAGAATAATTCTTCTTATACTCCAAGTAATGGGATATCTACATTTGGTGCCATTTTAAGTACAGTGGGTGGATTGTTTTTGGGAGCTTTGATAGTTGCATTATTCGCCGGTGACAATGTAGAGAATGTATCGGTGATAATCACAATTATTTTGTGGATTATCTGTAGTGCAGTATTAGGGGTATTTTGTGATAATCATGGGATATAAGAGAAATGTATGAAGGAGAGCATAAAGATGTTCTTCATTTTGTTTTGAAAAAAATAAAAAGAGTTTACTTTCTCGCTTTTGAATTATATAATTAAAGCGTGAAAGTAAAGTGCAGAGGCGAATAGAATGACTAAAAAGGAAAAAATTGAAAAATTTATTGAAAAATATAACGGTTATCTTATTACCTCTTTGGTGTGTAGTGAAGATATTTCAAAAACCTATGTTGCAAAATATATTAAGGAACACGGTATGGAGAAAGTCTCAAGAGGTGTATATATAACGGATGATGTGTGGCCGGATGAGTTGTTCATTTTGCAACAAAGAAATGGTGCGATTATTTATTCAGGAGAAACAGCACTATATTTGCACGGTTTTACAGATAGGGAGTATTCATCTGTGTGTGTTACTGTTCCACAAGGATATAATGCGAGCCATCTAAAGGATAATGATTTTGATGTTTCGGTGAAATATGCTGCACCGGATTTATATAAAATAGGAATTTGTGAAATTACATCCAGTAGTGGAAACTTGGTTAGGGCTTACGATAAGGAGCGTTGCATTTGCGATTTAATAATGAATCGTAATAAGTATGAAGTACAAGTATTTCAAACGGCTATCAAGGAATATATGTCATCGAAAGACAAAAAGCTATCGCAGCTGATTGTATATGCAGATATGATGGGAATTCGAGATGAAGTGATGAAGTACGTGGAGGTGTTAGTGTGATTAGTTCATCAAGACAATTAAAAGATAAAGTGAGAAATATTACGGCTGGGAACAGAAGATAATGTTAGCTTTCGAATTAAAAGCACGAGAATTATTATGGAAGAATTTGATTACCCGGGTATTCGTGTAATGCTGGAAGCTACGCTAGACAGGATGCGTTAACCAATCAAAATCGACATTTCTACAGATGATGTGATAACACCAAAGGCGATAGAATACGACTATAAATTAATGTTTGAGGATAGAACGATTTCCGTGCTGACATATAACAAGGAAACATTGCTCGCTGAGAAAATGCAGACAATCATAAATAGGGGAATTAGGTTTTAAACGATGCATTTTTTGCCACCTGTGAAAAGCGGAAAACTATTTTTACCAAGGATGATAGAAGCTACATTACATTTGATAGCTGATGATTTACATATGGAAGAACTTTGGGGGCAGTTTAAAAAGAGCAATTTTTATGTAGGGGACCTAGAGTGGAAAAGTGTGATTAATTATGTAGAGAATATAATGAAGAATATAAAGGGTTCTGCAAGGCCCTTATAAAGCGTTTTCATTCAGTGTGGATTATATGCAGTGCAGTATTAGGGGTGTTTTGTGATAATCATGGGATATAAGAGATATGTATGAAGGAGAGGATAAAGATGGGTGAGATAAATCGAAAGTTTGCTGGATAAAATAAAGACATAAAATGTGATAAAATACAAAAAACAACCTCATAAAACGTGATAAAAGAAAACAAAGTCGCTCATGAAATGTGAAAGAAGATTCATGATAAAAATAAGGTGGTGAGATATAATGGACAAAATATATAAGAAAACAGATGAACAGCTTTTACAGATGGCAAGTTTTTACAAGAGTATTGTGGATCAGGATAGGAGTTCTGTAGTAATTTGCAATCTGAAACACGAAATTATCTATATGAATCCGGCTGCAGTCAATAACTACGAGAAGAGAGGCGGAGACAAGCTGATAGGGAAAAGTCTTTTAGAATGTCATAATCAGGAATCAAGAGAAAAAATACAGCAGGTGGTTGATTGGTTTGCAGCAGATGAGAGCCACAATATTGTATATACATACTATAATGAAAAGCAGAACAAGGATGTGTATATGGTAGCGCTTAGGGATGAAGGAAAGTTGATTGGATACTACGAGAAGCATGAGTATAGAAATGCAGAGACAATGAAGCTTTATGATCTATGGTAGGTAAAGCAGAAGAATAGTAGTATTGGGTAATAGGGAATGGGTAAAGTAATAAATTATAGGCCTTATAGAAAGATTGAGAAAAGGAAGAAGAAAAAAAGGCGTGATATACATCCGTTGCTGGTTGTGTTAATATTTATAGCAATAGGGAGCGTATATTACTTTGTCCGGAATGGTGAGGATATTATCAAAGTAAGTAACAATAACTCTGTTTATAACACGATAGAGTCTGGACTTCTTAATAACCAAACGGAGATTATGGTATCTACTCGTGATGATGCAGAGAAGATTTATGAAGAGGCAAAAAGGGCGTTAAATGCACATCCTGAGTTGTTTTGGGCAACGGGTGGTTTTTCAATGACAAGTATGCCTAATATGGCACTGCCAACATATACGCTGAAAATCGATAGTAGATGTAGACAGGATGATATTCCCAAGATGATGACTTCTCTAAATGAATCAGTGGACAGTATCGTCGGTTCTGCAAATGCAAAATGTGATAGTGATTATGAAAAAGCAGCATTTGTACATGATTACATTGTATTAAACTGTGCCTATGATGTGGACACATTTAATAAATCTTTAAATAATCCTAATGATGAAACAAGTCTCGCATATACTTCGTATGGGTGTCTGGTAAACAGAAAGGCTGTGTGTGCAGGGTATTCAAAAGCATATAAGCTCATTTTAAACAGACTTAATATAGAATGTGGAGTGGTATCGGGTACTGCAACTAATGATATGGGTATGGGAAACCATGCATGGAACTATATTAAACTTGATGATGGGTATTATTTAGTTGATGTAACATGGGACGATCCGGTTTCTTTCGATGGCACGGAAAGAAATGAGATTCGCAGAGATTATTTCTGCGTAAATTCAGAAATGATGTCGAAGAATCACTTTCCGGATGAGGAGAAAGAAGTTCCAAATTGTGATGGGAAACGGTATTTACCCCCGGGATATTAAGATATGGATTTTTTGAAATTCATGCTCCCTATATAAAGGAGGAACGAATGAGGAAAATATTAATAACAAATGATGATGGAATAGATGCAGACGGCCTTATACGTCTTGCAAGGGTAGCAGCAGAGCTTGGTGAAGTGTGGGTGGTCGCGCCGGATAGCCAGAGAAGCGCAATGTCCCATAGTGTTACGTTAAGACACAGTATAGAAGCATGGGAGGTGGATTTCCCAGTGCAGGGGGTTCACGCGTATGCTTGTGACGGTCAGCCGGCTGATTGCGTAAGAATAGGTGTATTGAATATTGTACCCGGAAAACCGGACCATGTTTTTTCGGGAATAAATTATGGATATAATGTTGCATCGGATTTGCAGTATTCTGCTACCGCAGGCGCAGCATTTGAAGCAGCTTTTCAAAGAATTCATACGATTGCTTTTTCCGAAGATGCTTGTGAGATGCATGAAGTTACAGATAGATATTTGAAAGAAACAATAGTAGAGCTATTAAGCAAACCGCTTGCAATCAATCAGATTTGGAATGTTAATTTTCCCGGTTGCAGATTGACAGAGTGTAAAGGGATACTTCGTGATAGAAAGGTATCAACAGGTGAGTTTTATAAGGATCGGTATATTGAGACCCTGGTTTCAGAGGGAAAGACTTCTTACATGGTAGAGGGAATTCGAAATTATAATGCTTCTGAAGGAACAGATCTTAAAGCCATTCTTGATAATTATGTTTCTATCGGAATAGCTACCAATATTTCATAATGTATGGTAAAAGGTGCATGGTAAAAAGCGATTTTGGTATAAAAGACATATATAAAAGACATAAATGTGTAGGAGCAGATGTTGTGTATGTGGTTTGTGAGTAGAATAGCAGAGGCTGATTATGGCTGTGAAGAAAGAATGCCGGGCGAACCGCTGATGGCGCTTGTTACATTGGAAAGTGACGATGGCAGAACGTGTCAGTTCGAAGTATCGGAAGACTGGCTTTGTAATCAGGGGATTGAGGAAGGCGATGAGTGGCCGGAAGATATAGACAAGCCTGATGAAAACACTGAGAAAGCTATGGCAATGTCAGCCTGGATGGATAACTATATGGATGCGCTTAGGGAATTGGACGAAGAATTTTCGGAGGAGCAGCATGAAACTGAAAAATATACTGATTGTGGTAAATGATATCGAGCGAAGCATTAAGTTCTATCAGGAGCTGTTTGGACTTCAGATAATCCTGGATCAGGATGGGAATGTGATCATGACCGAGGGACTTGTGCTTCAGGATGCAAAGATCTGGAAGAATTTCATCCAAAAGGATCTTATTCCTAAGAACAATATGACAGAGCTTTACTTTGAGGAACCTGACATAGAAGGCTTTGCTAAGAAGTTAGCGGAGTCAGAGTTTGAAATTGAGTATGTCAATGAGCTCATGGAACACAGTTGGGGACAGAAGGTTATCAGATTCTATGATCCTGACGGGAATCTGATAGAAGTAGGAACACCGGTTGGATAGAAAGGATGGTTTTATATGTTAGAAGTAGGAACGAAGGCACCGGATTTTGAACTTCCGGATCAGAATGGACAGATGCATAAGCTGTCTGATTATGCGGGCAAGAAGGTTGTATTGTATTTTTATCCGAAGGATAATACTCCGGGATGCACCAAGCAGGCATGCGGTTTTTCTGAGAGATATCCTCAGTTTACGGAAAAGGGCGCAGTCATTCTCGGAGTGAGCAAGGACTCTGTAGCTTCCCACAAGAAATTTGAAGAAAAATACGGACTGGCATTTACACTGCTGGCAGACCCGGAACGCAAGGTCATTGAAGCTTATGATGTCTGGAAAGAAAAGAAGAACTACGGCAAGGTTTCCATGGGAGTAGTGCGTACCACATACCTCATTGATGAAAAGGGAATCATCATCAAGGCCAATGATAAGGTAAAGGCAGCAGATGATCCCGAGAATGTGCTTAAGGAACTTGGCGAATGAAAATTATACTTTCACCTGCAAAGCAAATGAATATGGATCTCGATAGTCTGGAGCCCCTTGGGCTGCCCGTGTTTATGGAACAGTCAGAGGAAATATTAGCCTGGCTTAGGGAGCAGACGTATGAGGGATTAAAAAAGCTTTGGAAGTGTAACGATAAAATTGCAGAGCAGAACTTTGACCGCATAAAGCACATGAATCTCTGCAATCAATTAACACCGGCAATTCTTGCCTATGATGGCATTGCATTCAAATACATGGCTCCGGCAGTATTTGAGTATGAGCAGCTTGACTATGTACAGGATCATTTATGTATTCTTTCCGCTTTTTACGGTGCGCTAAGGCCGATGGATGGTGTGACTCCTTACAGACTGGAGATGCAGGCTAAGGCAGCCATCGGCGGTCATAAAGACCTGTATGACCTATGGGGAAAACGGTTGTATGATATAGTTCGTGATGATGGACTCATCATTAATCTTGCCTCTAAGGAATATTCAAAGTGTATTGAGAAGTATTTAAGTGACCGGGATACATACATTACGGTTTCGTTTGTGGAGCGATCAGGAGAAAAACTGGTGACCAAAGGAACCTATGCCAAAATGGCCAGAGGTGAGATGGTTCGGTTTATGGCAGAGAAGCAGATCACAGATCCGAAAGACATCAAAGCCTTTAATCGGCTGGGATATGTGTTTAGGCAGGAGCTGTCATCAGAAACGGAATTTGTGTTTGAAAGGCTGCACTGAAGAAATTTTGCGAGGAAAAGTATATGGGATTTTGGGAAAATATTTCGATTGATAGAGGAGATATTACTAGACTTCATGTGGATGCCATTGTGAATGCGGCAAACAGAACGCTGTTGGGTGGCGGAGGCGTTGATGGTGCAATTCACCGGGCTGCCGGTCGCGAACTATTGGAGGAGTGTAAGACACTTCATGGTTGTAATACCGGAGAAGCAAAGATTACCGGAGGATACCGGCTTCCGGCGAAGTATGTCATTCACACGGTCGGTCCTGTTTATGCAGGCGGGCCGGAAGATGAAAGGGATTTGTATCATTGTTACTGGAATTCATTAAGTCTTGCCCGAGAGCATGATATTCATAGCATTGCTTTTCCGGCAATATCAACAGGCGTGTATGGTTATCCGGTTTTGGAGGCGACGCAGATTGCAGCTAAGGCTGTATCAGATTGGTTTGAGCAAAATAAGGAATACAGTATTACTGTGATTTTCTCATGCTTTGATGATAAGACATATCGGATATATCAGGAGGTATTGAGGGAAACGGAGACAGAACTAAAGAAACAGAAGAGATTACAATGATTTGTTGAGGGAGAATTATGTTTGCATTTCTGAAAGGAAGTAAGAAAAATAAAGAGCTGGAAGCAATCATTGCGCGTATTGATTCCAACGTATCCAATAATTATAAAGATGCCGCGCAGGATGCGTTACGGGAATTTGAGGATAAACTGCAGGAATTCATTGCTGCAGGAACCTTAAATGATAAACAGAAAACAGAGTATGAATCCCGGCTGGTATCATATCGGGATAATATGAAAGAATTTACCCATAAAGACCAAAAGCCTTATTGGAATTGAATGGATATGGTAAAATATGGAAATAGCAATTCTATGTAACGAGAGATAAAATGTAGCAAAGCCTTACAAAAGAGGAGAGATTATGGAGAAAGAAATAAGCAGACAGCAACTGCTGATTACAATGTTTTTTATTTTTTTGACCGGCTGCATTATGGGTTGGATTTATGAAATGGGATTTTATCGGATCAATGACGGACATTTTGTGAAGCGAGGGCAGGGATTTGGCCCATGGCTTCCTATCTATGGTGTGGGAGCATTGGCAATAACAATGCTGCTATACAGATTCAAGAACAATCCGGTTATTATATTCATTGGAAGCGGCGCTGTGGCCGGGATACTTGAGTTCGCAGTTGGATGGTCTTTGTTTCATTTCTGCAATGGGTTGCGATTATGGGATTATAATGTCGAAATATGGAATTGGGGCAATGTGGGCGGATATATTTGTTTCCGCTCTGTACTGATCTTCAGTTTTGCAGGATTGCTCTGTGTTTACATTGTTATTCCCAAGATTTATGAACTGACGCAGAGGGCAGAGAGAATGCTTCTGACGGCAATGACAGTCTTTTTGGGAGTGCTTCTGACCATTGATATTATAGTGGGATATATGATCAGGCCCTTGACAAGAATTCTATTATAAATATTATAAAATTCTATTATAAATATTATAAATAAAATGGATACATCGTACCGTTTACCCTGGATGAATTGGGTAAGCGGTATTTTTTTGTTAAAAAATGCTGAAAAACAGACATACAACCGCAGTTTATATTTTTTTAAGAAATTTTATTAGCACTCTCTATTGACGAGTGCTAATAATGGTGTTATAACACATATATAACAAATAAAACATTAACCGAAAGGGAGGATGACATATGTTAATGCCTAGTTTATTTCATGATGATTTTGATTTATTTTATAGGGACCCCTGGTTTAGTGGATTTGATGACCGGGAATTCAGGAATGTGGAGAAGAAGCTGTATGGTCACAGAGCGAATAATGTGATGAATACAGATATCAAGGAATCCGATACCGGATACGAGCTGGAGATTGATCTTCCGGGCTTTAGCAAGGAAGAGGTCACTGTTGAATTGCAGGATGGTTATCTGACTGTCAGCGCAGCCAAGGGATTTGATAAGAATGAAGCGGAATCGGAAGAAGAAGCTAAGAAAGGAAATTATATCCGCCGTGAGCGTTACAGCGGAGCATGCCGGAGAAGCTTCTATGTGGGAGAAGATGTTACACAACAGGATATCAAGGCAAGCTTTAAACATGGTATCTTAACACTTAACATTCCAAAGAAGGATGCGAAGGCTGTTCAGACCAAAAACTATATCACGATTGAAGGCTAATGACGTCATTGATTTGTATGGATGGAGGAAAAGACAAATGACTACTTTAAAAGTACAAAAAAGAGACATGGAGATAAAAGCGAAGAAGTTAAGAAGAGAGGGCTTTGTTACCGGCAGCCTGTTTGGTAAAGCATTTGATGGCGCGATACCTCTTAAGATTGAGCAGAAAGAGGCAGAAAGAATACAGCGTGAATGCCTCAAGGGAAGCCAGTTATATCTTGAACTTGACGGAAAGACCTACGATGTGCTGTTGAAAGAACTTGATTATGATCCGATGAAACATCAGATTATCGAAATGGATTTCCAGGCATTGGTTAAGGGAGAAAAAGTCCATTCAGTGGCAGAGATTGTCCTTCATAATAAGGATAAAGTAGTTGAAGGTGTGTTGGAGCAGCTGCTTTCGGAGATTTCCTACAAAGCAGTACCGGAGGCCATTGTTGACAGGGTGGATGTAGATTGTAGCAAGTTGAGATTAGGAGATACCCTGAAGGTATCGGATCTGGAGATAGCCAAAGATAAGAACGTAGATATTATGACTCATATGGATACACCTGTTGTCAGTGTCATTGCTTCTCACAACGTTGTTCCTGATGCAGAAGAGACTGCAGAAGATGAGAAGTAGTATTCAATATTTTAAAATGATAGCAGAAAAGCTTGCTGCCCCGGTTTGAGGCAGTAGGCTTTTCGTGCAATCGGAAAACGTTCAGGCAGTAGTGACAGACCAGCAGGGATCGCCGAGGGAGGTGACTGTAAATGTCAAAGAGAGATTATTACGATGTGCTTGGCGTTAATAAGAAAGCAAGCAGTCTGGATATTAAAAGCGCATACAGAAAGCTTGCGAAGAAGTATCATCCTGATACGAATCCGGGAGATAAGAAAGCAGAGCAGCTATTTAAGGAAGTGACAGAAGCTTATAACGTTCTTTCCGATGAGGAGAAACGAAAGCTTTATGATAAGTTCGGTCATGCCGCTTTTGACGGCAGTATGGGCAGTGATCCGGGCAAATATGCAGAAAATGAACATTTCTGGAATAGTTCCGGCACAGGTGGCCCGCGTACCGAATATTATTACAGCGGCAATATGGATGATATATTCGGAGATATGTTTGGCGACATTTTTCATAAAGGCAGAAACAGACATTTCGACTTCGGGGATGACTTCGCCTATGAGAGCAGGAGTGGCCTGGATATCACAAGTGAAATATCCGTTTCTTTCAGGGAGGCAGCGCTTGGATGTGAGAAATGGATCAGCCTGAGTGGAGAACGTTCTCATACGCTGGCAGTGAAAATCCCGGCCGGTATTAATGAGGGGCAGTCTGTGCGTCTGAAAGGCAAAGGCAGAATGGGTCGGAACGGTAAAGCCGGAGACTTATTGCTTAAGGTGCATATTCTGGAAGATAAGCGTTACACCAGAGATGGAAACGACGTGTTTATTACGGAATCTGTGCCATACACAACGGCTATTCTGGGCGGAGAGGCAGATTTTGATACTCTCTATGGACCGGTAAAATGTAAGGTGCCTGCCGGAAGCCAGTCGGGAAGTAAGGTGCGGCTGAAGAACAAGGGTATTGTGTTCATGAATAATAAGAATTCTTACGGAGACGAGTATGTGACGATTCAGATCAGCGTTCCGAAGAATATATCCGAGCGGGAGAAGACTCTTTTGAAAGAGCTTAGAGAGATAGAGAATAGAAGAACAGCATAAGGAGGATTTCGGATGGCAAACGAGATACAGGTGCAGGGTGTGCCGGAAAACATTAAAATTGTTCCCTATGAACATCACACAAAATACCATGAAACAGATCAGCAGGGGATCATTCATCATTCCAATTATGTGAAATGGATGGAAGATGCCAGAATGAATCTGATGGAACAGCTTGGTTTAGGCTATAAACAGATGGAAACGATGGAGCTTATGTCTCCGGTACTCTCCATGTCCATAGAATTCAGGAGCGTAGTCAAGTTTGACGACACGGTTGTCATTGATACGCAGCTGATTGCCTATGATGGATATAAGATGGAAATCGCCTATAGGATATATGATAAGAAAACCGGTGAGGACCGGGCGATAGCAAAGAGCAAGCATTGCTTTGTCAATAAGTCCGGAATGCCGATTTCATTAAAACGGGTATATCCTGAACTGGATACCAAATTTTTTGAGTTCAAATAGAAAAGTAATCTGCTCTGTTGAAAGTGTCGGATTTGCATGATAGTATTTAAGATAAAGACACAGATTATTTTAAATGGCGCAGAGTAAGATTAACGGTTTGTGAATACTATAATATTAAAAATTTGGGAGGGATTGATCATATGGGTACAATAAAGGTAAAAAACGGCAAAAAACATACGATTAAAGTAATAACCTCTGTTGATCAAGGAGATGCCATTTCAAATCGTGATGCGGTAATGGATGCACGGGCAATACAGGCAGTTAAATCTGCAGTGGCGAAAGCTGAATTTTGTAAGAAACCGGTAGCGAAATATGATATTGCGACAAAGAAGGCATATATAGAGTATGCAGACGGGGTAAGAAAGTATGTTGAATAAGAAACCCATGATACTCATTCTGGCCGGCCCTAATGGATCAGGAAAGAGTACTATTACCCAGTATTTTGAGAAGATTGGGACTTATACCAATGCGGATGATGTTGTCGCGGCAACTGGTATGAGTAATCAAGATGCTGCAGAATTGGTTGATAAGATGCGATATAAATCAATCGATGAAAAGCGGGACTTTACTTTTGAAACGGTATTATCGTCACAGTTTAAGCTGGACATTTTGGAAAAAGCTAAATCAGAAGGATATTTTATAAAATGTGTATTTGTTTTAACGGTAGATCCATTGATTAATGTGGCACGTGTTGAAACAAGAGTAGCTGCAGGTGGTCATGATGTAGATCGGGCGAAGATTGTGGAGCGTTATTATAAATCGTTGAACAATATAAAGAAGTTAATGGAGATTTGTGATATCTTGCATGTTTATGATAATACTGTGGAACCGGTCCGGATTATACGAAAGCATAAGGAAGACATATCAATTTTCCCTAATGATCTTTGGCCGGAAGATAAAATACTTGAATTGATCGAAGAAGTGGTGGAGTGATCTGCCGCTTCTTTTTTTGCGCTTAAAAAATGTTAAGAATTTAAAAATTGACGATGTTTCTCATTCTGTTTATTATAGAAATCAGGGAAAAATCAATAGAATTACAAAGGATTGAAAAATGTTAGGAAATACAAAAGGAAAACTGATCAATAAATATGTATCGGACTATGTTCTCTTTGATCTGGAGACTACCGGAATCTCTTGCAATTACGATGAAGTGATTGAAATTTCTGCTGTGAAGGTAAGAGGCGGCAAAATAGTAGAGGAGTTTAGCGAACTGGTGAATCCGGGCAGACCGATTCCTTATGCAGCCAGTGCGGTCAACAATATTTCGGATGCGATGGTAGCAGATGCCCCTCCCTTTCGGGAGATTTTGCCCGGATTTCTTGAGTTCGCAGGAAATGATGTACTGGCAGGGCATAACATCCACAGCTTTGATATGAAGTTTTTGTATCGGGATTGTGAGAGATTCTTTCAGCAGACTCTTACCAATGATTATGTGGATACTCTTAAGCTGGCCAGACTGTGTTATCCGAAACTGCGGCACCACAGGCTGGGAGATATGGCAGAGCTTTATGGGATTTCCACGGAAGGAGCACATAGGGCACTTTCGGACTGCCGGATGAATCAGCAGGTGTTTGAACGGCTGGCAAAGGAACTGGGTAAAACCGGCGGCAAAACTGCCACGAAGCTGTGCCCGAACTGTGGGCTGCCGCTTATGAAGAGAAACGGAAGATATGGAGAGTTCTGGGGCTGCACAGGATATCCGGGGTGCAGGTACACGGAGAATATTTGAGAAGACAAGGCGGCTATGATATAGGTAGAAAAGCCGTAAAACAGAAATGGAGAATCATTATGCAGACGAGAGAAGAGGCCCTGGCATACGGACTGTCATTTCCCAATACATATCAGGAAGCACCTTTTCATGACCCGAACTGGCAGCTTGTGAGAGTGCAGGGAAGTCGAAAGGCTTTCTTATGGACCTATGAACGGGATGGTTATATTAATCTGAATGTGAAGGCAAATCCGGAGTGGCGGGATTTCTGGCGAAATGCTTTCGACGCGGTGATTCCCGGATATCATCAGAATAAGGAGCATTGGAATACCATTATTCTGGACGGCTCCATACCGGATGAAGATGTGAAACGAATGATTGCGGAAAGCTATGACCTGGTGACAGACAGTCCGGCGAAAAGAATATACGAGGCGGTTAAGCGAATCCCTAAGGGGCATGTGGCGACTTATGGGCAGATTGCGGAGCTGGCAGGGGATAAGAAAATGGCGAGAGCAGTCGGCAATGCACTGCACAGGAATCCGGACCCTGACCATATTCCATGCTTCCGGGTAGTCAATTCTAAAGGAGAACTTTCGGGAGCCTTTGCCTTTGGAGGTTCCGGTGCGCAGGCGAAACTGCTGCTGGAAGATGGAGTTGAGGTTGTGGATGGAAGAGTAGATCTGCGTAGATACGGGATTAATGTAGATACTGTCTAATCCGCATATAAAGTAAGCGACAATATAGATATTTGGAAGGAAATTGGTCGAAATGAAAAAGGGGAAAATTGTCATTATCGTTTTAGGGGTCATTCTATGCCTCCTGCTTGCGGCAGGGACATTTGTTTACTTCTTCGTACCGGTCAGTCTGGGTGGCCAGTATGCGCAGGGCTTGGAAGCCCTGCCCGCCGACACGCTATTGACGGCAGACCAGGTGGCAGCAGACCGGGATTACGCAATTCAATTTGTGGAGGACGTACATCCCTATTTTGTGCTGGAGGAGGATCAGTCGGCCTATGAGAAGGCCCGGCAAAATTACATAGATGCAACCTCAGCGGCAATGTCTGTGGGAGATTTTCAGGCAGCTACGGGAGAATATCTGTGCGCCTTTGGAGACGGGCACACGCGTATCAGATGGAATGAAGAGGAATATATTCCTCTGGAACAGGTATACCGAGATGGAAATAACTACCGCGTTGTGGATGGTGAGGTTACGGATATCCGGATAACAGCCATCGGCGGCGTGGATATGGAGGCGGTCTATGCAGCAATCGACTGCATTTTTCCTGCAGAAAATGATATGGCGGTTGCTGTGAACCGGAATAACCGTATTGTCGGAAGAAATATTCTGGAATTGGCGGGAGCGGACATTATAGACGATAGTGTCAGGGTAGATTTTTCGGATGGTTTCACGGAAATGTATTCCTTCTGCCCGCCGGAAGAATCATCGGAGGACAGTTGGGAAGCGGTATCGAACTCCTGGCACATGGAGGAAGGTATTTTTGTAGTAGATTTTATTGAATGTGTGGATGATGAGAACTTACAGGCGATTGCCACGGAACTGGAGAATGCGGTGAAACAGGGATGCAATAAGGTAATCATAGATGCCCGGGGAAACGGCGGTGGTAATTCCAATGCCTGTGAGCGTCTGCTTCATGCCATGGGAATGGAAGCACCTCAGTACAGCATGGTCATCCGTTACTCAACCGAGGCAAAGGAACAGCTTGGATATCTGCGTAAGAGTGGCAGTTTCCGATGGGAGGGTTCCTCTAAGAATGCCAAAACCAATGAGGCGATAAATCTTGTGGTACTTTGTGACAGATATACCTTCAGTTCCGCCACGATGCTGTGTGTGTTTGTGCGGGATGGTCATCTGGGAACGATAATAGGAGAGCCCAGCTCTAACATGCCCAGTTGTTACGGGGATATTCTGTATCTGTCTTTGCCGGAATCCCATGTGTTTGCCAGTGTTTCCCATAAACAGTTTATCAGGCCGGACGCAGACAATACTGAGCGGATGCTTGTCCCGGATATACAGACTGACGCTGAGGAGGCATATGAGGAAGCAGTAGCGTTCCTGAATGAGAAGGATTAGAAAATGAGATATCAGATTAAACATGCGCTGGTGCAGTATGCAGCAGACACAATATTAGAGGATGTGAATTTTGAGATTCACGATAAAGAGAAAATAGCAGTCGTGGGACGAAACGGCTGCGGTAAAACCACACTTTTGAAGCTGATTGCCGGGGATATTCAGATGAATAACCCGGACAGCGATGAGGAATGTGGCATTACGATGGCAGGGAAGCAACAGATTGGATTCCTGCGCCAGATCAGTTTTGAAGACGGGAAAGTAACGGTGGAGGAGGAGATCCGAAAGGCCTTTGCACCGGTATTTGCCTGTGAGGATCGAATGAAGGAAATTGAAGAACAGCTTCGCCTGGGAGAAGACGAAAAGCTGATGTATGAGTATGACCGTCTGCAACGGCAGATGGAAGCATTGCGCGGCTATACATGGCGAAGGGATATGGAAGTGATGTTTCAGCGATTCGGTTTTCCGTTGGAGAATCTGCAACGTCCGATCGGAAGCTTTTCGGGCGGGCAGCAGACTAAGGTTGCCTTTATCAAGCTTCTGCTCAGCAGACCGGACATCATGCTTCTGGATGAGCCCACCAACCACCTGGACTTGCCGACGATAGAATGGCTTGAGAATTACCTGAAGGAATACGATAAGGCGGTTGTCATCGTATCCCATGACAGGATGTTCCTCGACAGAGTCATCGATGTTACCTACGAGATTGAATATCATAAGATTAAACGCTATCCGGGAAATTATTCTGCTTTTATGAAACGAAAAGAAGAGGACATGATTAAGCAGGAGAAGGATTATGAAGCGCAGCAAAAGGAAATAGAGCGGCTGACGGCATGGATTGAGAAATGGAAGAATACGCCGACGAAAGTGGCGGCGACCCGTTCCAAGCGTATGGCGATTGAACATATGGTGAAGATTGAGAAGCCCAGACGGTTTGATACAAAGACTTTTCATGCCATGTTCACACCCCGGATTGAAAGCTATACAGAGGTGCTGACGGCCAGGAAACTGAAAATCGGCTATGAAGAGGAGCTGGGCGAGGTATCCTTTCAGTTAAGAAAGGGAGAACGGCTTGCCATCCTTGGAGAGAATGGCAAGGGCAAGTCTACCCTTCTTAAGACGCTGGTAGGGATTCTGCCGCCCCTTGGCGGAAGCTTTACCATAGGTGCGAATGTGGAATGGGGTTATTTTGACCAGCAGAAGGCAGTGGTAAATGATGCAGACCCGGAGCAGACGGTACTGGATAATTTCTGGGAGGAATATCCGAAGCTTATGCGGGAAGAGGTAAGAAGTGCCCTGGGGAGCTTCCTCTTTTCCCAGGAAGAGGTGCTTAAGAAAATGGGGCAGCTTTCCGGTGGGGAGAAGGTACGCCTTGCCCTATGCAAAATGTTCCAGACAAGGCCCAATCTCCTGATTCTGGACGAGCCTACCAACCATATGGATATGCTGGGCAAGGAAGCACTGGAAAAGATGCTTAAGGACTTCGGCGGCACGGTATTATTTGTATCCCATGACCGGTACTTTATCCGGCAGATTGCAACAGGAATCCTGGAATTTGGCGCAAAGGAAGTAAAACAGTATTTCTGTGGTTATGAGGAATATCTTACGGAGAAGGATAGAACGGAGAAGACAGCAGGAACTGCCGGCGGGAAAATGGAGAAATCAGCAGATACTGCGAATGGCAACGCGGCTAAAAGTGCCGGCAGCAAGGAGCCCTCACTAGAGGATGTGTTTGATAAGAAAGCCTACTATAATCCCGGCAAGATCAGATCCCGTTTACTTAAGTCAATAGAAAAATATGAAAAGCTGCTGCAGGAAAGTGAAGCAAAGGCCGCGGATCTTCAAATGAAGCTCTTAGATCCGGCGCTGGCATCGGATTATGAGAAACTGATGGAACTGCAAAATCAGCTTGATGCTGAGGAACACCAGCAGGATACTCTGTTGGAACGGATGATGGAGGCGGAAACGGAACTGCAGGAGTTAGAGACGGAATCACAGGGGTGAGAATATCATATTTTATTGAAAATAAAAAGTTTGTATGATAGTATGGAGAGCATAGAAAAGTGGAAAATATTGACGTTTTCAGTCTGAATGGAGGTAAGCGGCATGACTCAATTTTTTCTGCGACTGCTTGCAAAAGACGATCAGGATATCCAGCAGGCGCAATTTCGCGCTAAGGTAGGAAAAATGTCAGGAGCTGTGGGTATTCTGTGCAATCTGATACTTGCGGGAAGCAAGCTTTTTGTTGGTATTATAGCAGCATCCGTTTCCATCACGGCAGATGCATTGAATAATCTGTCGGATGCGGCAAGTTCCATTGTTACGCTGCTTGGATTTAAGATGGCCGAAAAACCGGCAGATGACGAACATCCCTATGGACATGCCAGATTTGAATATCTGTCGGGCCTTGCGGTAGCCGTGATGATTATTTTGATTGGATTTGAACTGGCCAAGAGCTCCGTGGAGAAGATATTGCATCCTTCTGCAGTGGGAATGTCCCTTGTTACCGGATGTGTATTGGTTTTTTCTATTGTTCTGAAGCTTTGGCTTTGGCTTTTCAACAGTGGTATGGGTAAGACAATCCATTCTACGACATTGATGGCTACGGCACAGGATAGTCGTAACGATGCTATTACCACCAGTGCAGTATTAGTGGCAGCATTGATTGAATATTTCACTTCCTGGCAGATAGATGGTTTTATGGGTCTTGCTGTGGCCATATTCATTCTGTGCAGCGGCATGAATCTTGCCAGAGAAACCATTTCTCCGTTACTGGGCGAAAATGCTAATCCGGAGATGCGGGAAATGATCGTGGATTATATCAGATCCTGCCCGAAAGTTCTGGGATATCATGACCTGATGGTGCATGATTACGGACCAGGACAGCGATTTGCAAGTATTCATGTGGAGATGGATAAGAATGAGGATGTCATGGCATGTCATGAGCTGATCGATGATATGGAGCGGGAATGTCTGGAGAGCCATGGGATTCATCTGGTCATTCATTATGATCCCATTGTCACCGATGATCCGGAACTGGATCGTATGCGTCAGATCGTTGTGTCGATTCTGAAAGTCCGGGATGAGCGGATATCCATTCACGATTTCCGTATGGTTATGGGGAAAGGACATACCAATTTAATCTTTGATATTTCTCTCCCGTCGGAGCTGGTAGGGCAGGAAAAGGAAATCAAAGAAGCGTTGGAGAAGGCGCTAAATGATTTGGGCGAAACTACATATCATACAGTAATCACTTTTGATTTGCTGGCTTTTAACAGTTAGAGGATTACAGTAATTATATTATTTCAAACGGAGGGTTAACGTGATGAGGCTGGGGTTAAACGGCGATTGGGAATTGAGAAATGATGCAGGAGAGACACTCTGCCCGGTGGAGGTTCCGGGTTCTGTTGTATCGGGACTGTATGCGGCAGGGAAGATTGAACATCCGTATTATCGTGAAAATGAGTATGCCACGAGGGAACTGTTCCGGAAGGATTATGAATTTGTACGCCGTTTTGTGGCCGATCAGGACCTTTTGAATGAGAAAGAACTGACACTTGTCTGTGAGGGGCTGGATACTCTGACAGAAATTTTCATCAATGACAGAAAAGTGGCGGATACTAACAATATGCATCGCACCTATATTTTTCCTGTAAAAGAGTGTGTGAAACAGGGAGAAAACGAGATTCGTATCGTGTTCCATTCTGTCCTGCAGTATATTAAAGATTATACTTATCAGGAGAATAAAGAAATTCATATCATACCCTGCGGAGCCATGGAAGGAAACCAATTAGTCCGCAAGGCGCATTCCATGTTTGGATGGGACTGGGGTCCGCAGATTGTGGATGCCGGTATCTGGCGGGATATCTATCTGTTGGGAACAAGTACGGCCAAAATAGAGGATGTGCGGATCAGACAGTATCATGAGCAGGATGGTTCTGTCCGGGTGAAGACAGAGATTACCATGTCTGAGAGACCGGCACAGGATATCGTTGTGACACTGGAGGAACGTGGCGCTGACAAGCTTCCTGCGGTAGCGGCGGTAGAAGTGGCACCCAATGTTTATGAGGCTGAGATTATAGTAAAGAATCCTAAACTCTGGTGGCCTAACGGCTATGGCGAACAGCCTTTGTATTGCCTTACTGTTTCTGCAGGCGAGGAGCAGCAGGTTACAAAGACCATAGGACTCCGTACCCTGACGGTCAGCCAGGAAGCAGACGAATGGGGCAATGAATTTGCTTTTATGGTAAATGGTGTGAAGATCTTTACCAGAGGCGGTGATTATATTCCGGAGGATGCTGTCTATCCGTGGATTAAGAAAGAGCAGATAGACTATCTGTTAAAATGTTGTGTCCGGGCTAACTTTAACTGTGTCCGTGTATGGGGCGGTGGCTACTATCCCTCTGATACATTCTTTGATTTATGTGATCAGTATGGTCTGATTGTGTGGCAGGATCTGATGTATGCATGTAATGCTTATGATGTAACGGAGGATTTTGAGGAAACTGTCAGACAGGAAACCATCGATAATGTGCGCCGGATCAGACACCATGCTTCTCTTGGGCTATGGTGCGGCAATAATGAAATTGAATCGGCATGGGATCACTGGGGCGATTTCCAGAAGGAATCCCCGTATTTGCGTGCTGACTATATCAAACTGTTTGAATACATTCTTCCCAGGGCATTGCGGGAGGCAGATGATACGACCTTTTACTGGCCGTCTTCACCTTCCTCGGGCGGATGTATCGACGAACCGGATTCTGACAAGCGCGGCGATGTGCATTACTGGGATGTGTGGCATGGGCTTAAGCCTTTTAATGATTATCAGAAATACTATTTCCGTTTCTGCTCGGAATTTGGTTTTCAGTCCTTCCCCTGTCTGAAAACGGTCAATACCTTTACGGAAGAGGAAGACAGAAATATTTTCTCCAAGGTAATGGAAAGCCATCAGAAGAATGAATCGGCAAACGGTAAGATGCTGTATTACTTATCTGAGAATTTTAAATACCCGAAAGATTTCAAGAGTCTGCTGTATGTGACTCAGGTACTGCAGGGTATGGCTATCAAGAGCGGTGTGGATCACTGGAGACGGAACAGAGGACGCTGCATGGGAACCCTGTACTGGCAGATCAATGACAACTGGCCGGTAGCTTCCTGGGCAAGTATTGATTATTACGGACGTTGGAAAGCACTGCACTATATGGCGGTCAAGTTCTATGCGCCGGTAGCCGTAAGCATTCATAAGACTGACAGCTTTATCAGTGTTTATCTGGAAAATGAAACCTTTGAGGCGAAGAAATGTAAGGAGGTCTCCCTGCGTATCCGGGATTTGGACTTTGGTATTGTAAAAGAATGGAAAGCGGGAGGGGAAGCGCCTTCCTTAAGTGCACAGGAATTACTTTCCTGCGACATGAATGCAGACTGGTTGAACAGGGATGACCTTTATATAGAAGCGGAAGTGGTTCTGGAGGACGGAACCCGTTTTATTGATACGGACACCTTGATTCCGTTTAAGCATATGGCTTTGCGTAGACCGCAGATTACCACGGAAGTTACAGAGTTTGAGGATTATTTTGAGATCCGGGTTCAAAGCGATACCTATGCACCTTTTGCGGAACTGGATTTTGATGACGCTGATGTGATTTTTAGTGATAACTTCTTTACTGTTACTAATGAAAAGGCAGTGGTGATCAGACTGGATAAGAAGGACATTATGCAGGGAAGCTTTGCAAATGCGGAGGATTTGAAGAGGCGTCTTGTGATCACGACGGTTGCCGACACTTTTTGAGAAAATTGAAGTCTGCCCTAAAGTCTTTGCAAATTTATCCGATACTATTAATAACAGTTCATAAAATAAGTATGTGAATTGCTGTAAAGGATGGAAAGGAGGAGTCCCATATGCGTATTGAAGCTTATACACAGGTTCAACAGCTGTACAGTACTAAGAAAACTGCCAAGGCGCAGCAGACAGCTAAGAAATCAGCTTCTGACAAGATTGAGATCTCCAGCTTTGGTAAAGATATTCAGACCGCAAAAAATGCAGTAGCGGCGGCTGATGATATCAGGGCAGAATTGACAGCTCCTCTCAAAGCAAGTATTGCAAATGGTACTTATCAGGTAAGCGGAGAGAGCTTTGCAGAGAAATTGATGCAGAAGTATGAAGAAATTCAAAGTCTGTAAAGAACACAATGAAGGCGAGGTTACAGAGTGGCAAGTTTAATGGAGACCTTAATTGAGGTTTTGGAACAGGAGAATCTGGAATACGAGAATCTTTTGGCATTGTCCATGAAGAAAACCCCCGTCATTGTGTCTGAGGACTTAGACCAGTTAGCGAAAATCACGGATGAGGAGCAGATCATAGTAAGCAGAATCAATCATCTGGATCATCAGAGAAATGAAGCTGTTAATGATATTGCTAATGTGCTTAACAAGGATGTTACCAAACTAAAAATCGTAGATTTGATAAAAATGTTGGCGGCGAGACCGGAAGAACAGGCTAAGCTTGCAGCGGTGTTTGATAAGCTGCAGGTGAATGTCAGAAGTGTGAAGAGAGTCAACGAACAGAACCGGGAGTTGATTGAGAGTGCACTGGAAATGGTTCAGTTTAATATGAATGTTCTTCAGGCTATGAATAAGGCACCTGAGACAGCTAATTATAACAAGGGCGCCTATAATACCGGTGATATGATCGGTATGAATCATAAAGCCTTCGACGCCAAGCAATAGATTGTTGAGGACGATAGATTATGTCATTATTCGGCAGCCTTTACGTGGGCGTATCAGGATTACAAACTTCAAATAATGCGCTGAATACCACAGCGCATAACATGTCAAACTTAGACACCGAAGGGTATACCAGGCAGCAGGTTGCGCAGGGAACCAGAACCTATGTGACGATTTCCAAAAGCAATCCTACCAGCTGGCAGCAGTTAGGTCTTGGTGTCAATTATTCCCAGACAAGACAAGTAAGAGATTATTTTTTGGACTTAAACTATCGCCGCGAGTCGGGACGAAGTGCTTTTTATGATGTCTCAACGAGCGCGATGGAGGAAATAGAATATATACTGGGTGAATCAAACGAAGGTCATGAATTCTCGGAATCCTTATCTAATTTATGGGTATCCGTAGAGGAGCTGAGCAAGGACCCGACAAGCTCTGTGAATCAGAACCTGTTTGTGACCCGTTCTTATGAGTTTCTGACAAGGGCCAATGCAGTATATACCAGTCTTTGCGAATATCAGGATAATCTGAATCAGTCTGTAAAGACAGACGTGAAGAAAATTAACAGCTATGCACAGGAGATCGAATCACTGAATGAGAGAATCGTAGGTATTGAGGCAGGAGATGTGGAGCATGCCAATGACCTTCGGGACCGCAGAAATTACCTCTTAGATGAATTGGCCAAGATGGGCAATATATCCTATGCGGAAGACACTATGGGATATATGAGTGTTAAGTTCGAAGGTGTTGATCTGGTCAAGGGCGGACTGGTAAATGAGATGGCGCTTTACACAGATCCTCAAACCGGATTCTACACACCATACTGGACCATGCTTGCGAATTTAAGTTACGATGCGGAAGGAAAGACGGTGGTAACGGAGGAAGGCATTGCATCGGCTAAGGTATTTGATTTAACCAGAACCATATCCTCCGAACTGAATACGGATATCGGTTCTTTAAAGGGTGTTTTGTTAGCAAGAGGTGACCACAGAGCCACTTTCAGAGAGATCAAGGATATTAATAAGGATGGAGAATATGAAGAGGGATGGTACGACAAGAATATTTCCCAGTCCATCATTATGAACATAGAAGCTGAGTTCGATCAGTTGATCAACGCGGTAGTTACAAAGATTAACGGTATTCTGGCCAATGCGGCAGACCGGGAGAGTACCAGAAATCCGGGTTCCGATTATCTGAGAGATGAAAACGGAGAGCCTTACGAACTTTTCCAGAAATCCATAGACGAAGAGGGCTGGACAGTCAGCAATCTTGTAATCAATTCAAAACTCAGGCAGAATCCGGCGCTTCTGACATTCCGTTTGGGTGATCATTCCGAGGATCAGGAGACGATGGAGGAGCTTAAGACAGCTTTTGAAGAGAAGATTTACACCTTAAATCCCAATGTGCAGACACCGGTAAGCTTTAATGATTATTACAAAAATCTGGTATCCCAGGTGGCTAATTCGGGCTCAGTGTTCAGAGCGATTCAGGACAGCCAGACGGTAGCAACCGATGCAATTTTAAATGCCAGAGAACAGATCGTGGGAGTATCCTCTGATGAGGAATTATCCAATATGATCATGTTCCAGAATGCATATAATGCTTCCAGCAGATATATTAACGTAATCAGCGAGATGTTAGACCATATATTATCCCAGCTGGGACGGGCATAGTGTAAGAGATTGAGTCAGGAGGAAGAGCATGTCATCTACTTTTTTCGGATTACATATCGCGGCATCCGGGCTTAGAGCCGCCAACGCCGCACTCAATACAACAGCAAACAATATCAGTAATGTCAATACAGCAGGCTATAGCCGTCAGGAAGTAAAACAGGAGGCAAACGATCCGCTTCGTGTGTTTGCAACCTATGGGTGTGCCGGTGCCGGTGTTAATACGATTGCCATTGAGCGTATTCGTGAGAGCTTTTACGATACGAAATTCCGTGACAATGAGACCAAGCTGGGTGAGTATGACACGAAGGCATATTATTGCAAAATGCTGGAGGAATATCTGACTGATGACGGTAAAACCGGATTCAAATCGGTTTATGATCAGTTGGGAGTTACGCTGCAGGAGATTACCAAGAATTCCAGCAGTACTTCTACCAAAGCCCAGTTCATTGCGGCAGCCAAGAGTCTGACAGATTATTTCAACAATATGTATGGTGATCTGCAGAATATGCAGGCAGATGTGAATGACGAGATCAAGATCCGCGTGGACCATATTAACTCTATTGCCCAGGATCTTGCAACGATTAATAAACAGATCAACACGATTGAGATTACGGGAACAACAGCCAATGAGCTGAGAGATAAGAGAGACAATCTGATTGATGAGTTGTCTTCTATTGTGGATGTGGACGTGAAGGAAATGCCCATTTACGATCAGTTTGGCAATGAAACCAATGCCAAGAGATGTATTATCAGAATAGCCGGCGGGCAGACTCTGGTAGATCAGGATGATTATCAGCAGCTTGTCTGTGAGGCGCGTAAGGATGAAGAGAAGGTCAACCAGACGGATGTGGACGGCTTGTATGATATCCGTTGGGCCAATGGTCTGGAATTCGGATTGTATAATGCGTCTATGGGCGGTGAACTGAAGGGCCTGATTCAGATGCGTGACGGTAATAACGGAGAATATTTTCAGGGAACCACAACCAATGTAGTCTATAGCGGAGCGACCAGTAAGGTGACAATTCAGACAACAGCCGCTTACCTGAACGACATGCATAAGTGCAATCTGTCCGATACGGGCGGTATTATTAATATAGGAGACCAGTTATATTACTATTCGGACTGGACCTATGAAGGCGATGGTGTCTATACCTTTACAGTTGATAATGCGGCAAGTGATATGGCCATCACAATGACGAAGAACAACCAGACGGCGACTATCGGCGGGCAGATCAATTATCAGGGAATTCCGTATTATATGGCCCAGATGAATGAGTGGATCCGTGAATTTGCCAACAAGGTAAACGATATTTTTACAGAAGGTATTACGGCAGCAGGCGAGGATGCAGGTATTCTCTTTACCGGTAATTATGTGGTAAATAATGGACAGTATACGGAGGCAGAACTGAATGATTCCAGGCACGATGGCAAAGGCTATTATTATATGACTGCCGGTAATCTTGCTATTGCAGATGAGCTGATCAAGGATGCTTCTCTTCTGGGAACAAGAGGCAGCATTTCTGATGGAGATACTTCTAACGGAGAAGAGATTGACGGTGTTGAGCAGTGTGAGCAGGTTAAGAAAGTAATCTCTATGATGAGCGATGTTAACCAGTTCAGCTTCCGTGGTAGAGATTCGGGCGGATTTTTGGAGTGTGTACTTTCTGATGCGGCACTGAATGCAAGCAATGCAAATACCTTTTATGCGACTTATTACAGTCTGGAGACCAGCATTGATAATCAGCGGACATCGATATCCGGTGTGGATGAAGATGAGGAAGCGGTAAGTCTGGTAAAATATCAGAATTCCTATACGCTGGCATCTAAGATGATTTCGGTATTGACGGAGGTTTATGACAGACTGATCCTGCAGACCGGTGTATAGAAGATAAAGTGAGGTAGAAGACCATGAGAATAACAAATAAAATCATGCGGAACAATTCTCTGTATAATATCAACCAGAATAAAATGCTGGAGGATCAGCTCAGCAATCAGATGACTAACCAGAGCAAAATCGTAAGACCTTCCGATGATCCGGTCGTAGCAATCAGAGCACTCCGCCTCAGAAGCAATGTGACAAATGTGTCACAATATTATGATAAGAACTCACCGGATGCAGAACAGTGGCTGACAGTGACAGGAGATGCGTTAGATACGATCGGAGATGTATTAAAGGACTTGTATGAGCAGGCATCCACGGCATCCAATAAATATCTGACCTCGGATGACTTACAGATTATCATAACGCAGATGGAGTCGCTGACCAAGGAATTCTATGCCAGCGGTAATGTGGACTATGCAGGACGTTATGTATTCTCCGGTTTCAGAACCGATACCGCGATTACATTCTCCGCTGAGGATATTGCAGAGATGGGAAGACATCCGATATCCTATGAGATTCAGGAAGAAATGAGTTATGCGGATATCAGTACCATTAATTATACAGATTTCGATGTGCTGACAGACGGTATGCCGACAGGAGCGGGAGCCAATACATCTTATGAACAGTATGTAACGAATAATACGTTGTATCGTTTCCGGTTGTCCTATGATTCGGTGGATGGGGCGGATGCCAGTGGCAATCTTCCGTTGAAGATTACAGATGCGACCGGAAAGGATCTCACAATTAAAAGGAAAGCAGATGGGAGTCCGGATTTAGATCCAGGCGGCAACACACAGTCTATCATTGCGGAATATGCAGATGCGGAAGCAGCGTATAAAGCAGTTGCCAATGGTTCAGAGAAAGGCATCGCATATATTCCTTCCACCGGAGAACTTGTATTCAGTGAGGACTTCTATAAAGCCAACTATAAAGAAGGCGACAGCTTCCAAATTACCTACGAAAAGTCCAACTGGCTCGAGGGAGATATCAACCCGGTACATTATTTCAAATGTACAGAGACAAAGGATGATGGCACCAAGATTGCATATAATACGGTGAAACAGGATCAGGATATCTTCTATGATGTAGGGTTCAATCAGCAGATTCAGGTCAATACAGTTGCGGATGATGTGTTTACCCACAATGTCAGAAGAGATATGGATGATTTGCAGTATTGTCTCAAAGAGCTGAAGGCTATTGAGACAAAAAAGAGCGATATTGAGAAAAAGATGTCAGAAGTAGAAGAAGATTCTACAGAATACAAAAAGCTGGAAAAACAGTTAGAGGCTGCTGAAAAAGCGGATACTTACATCCGTGACAGCATCCAGACCAAATTCGAGAATCAGATTACAAAGTACCAGACTTATATGGATGATACCAATGTGGCCATCACCAATAATGCTACCAGAGGAAGCCGTCTGGAACTGATCAGTACACGTTTGATGAATCAGAAGGCTACCTTTAAAGAGCTTCAGTCCAATAACGAAGATATTGATATTACTGAGGTCGCAGTAGAACTGTCCAGTTCTGAACTGACCTATCAGGCAGCGTTGATGGCTACCAGTAAGATCATGCAGACAAATCTGATGAATTACATTTAAAGAGAGGAATGGTATAGCATGGAAATTTTAACGAAAGCATTTGGAAAGATTACCATTGATGACGAGAAAATTATTATCTTTCCGAAAGGAATTGTCGGATTTCCGGATCTGACAGAATTTGCTCTGATTCATGATGAGGAGAAGGGAACGGAGACAATCCACTGGCTGCAGTCTATTCAGGAGCCGGGATTTGCGATGCCGGTTATGGATCCGTTGTTAGTATGTCCTGATTATAATCCGGAAGTGGATGATGAATTGTTAAGCCATCTGGGGGAACTTAATCCGGAAGAACTGTTGGTACTTGTTACGGTAACAGTGCCCAGGGATATCACTAAGATGACTGTTAATCTGAAAGGGCCGATTGTGATCAATGCGGCAGAGAGAAAGGCAACACAGGTTATCGTAGAAGGGGACCAGTATCAGGTAAAATTCCCAATTTACGATGTTTTAAGTGCCAATAAAAAGAAAGCAGGTGAGTAAATGTTAGCTTTATCCAGAAAAAAGAATGAAGCCCTTGTCATCAACAACAATGTTGAGATTACAGTGCTTGAGATCAAAGGGGAACAGGTGAAGCTGGGCATTAGCGCACCAAGGGAAGTTCCCGTATACCGCAAAGAAGTTTATGTGCAGATTCAGGATTCCAACAAAGAGGCTGTCAATATGGACGGTATGGAAGCTCTGAAGAATCTGTTGGGATAAAAATATTACAAAAAGGTTCGCTTGCGAACCTTTTTTTAGTGCAACGTTGAATCCAGTATCCGTATCATCTCTGCAAGCCGTTGCTCGTAGGTGTGATATTTCGCCACCTTCTCATAACCGTTTATGGCGATTTCAATCCGTTCTTCTTCGTGTGTCAGGTAATACTGCACCTTTTCTTCCAGTTCTTCCATGGATTCGTAGGTTTCCAAATCTTTTCCGATTTCAAAATATTCCGGGATTTCCGCCTGATAGTTGGTCAGCAGGAAGCCTCCGCAGCCCAATACATCCCAGATGCGAAGGGATAGTCCTGTTTCAATGGGACGCATGGTGATATTTAAGTTAATCTTACTGGCATGAAAAATCTTTGGCATTTCCGTCAGGGTATTGGCGCCACCTTTAACGTGTACGTTAGGAAGCGTTGAAGCATCGCTTCTTGTATAAAGATTTACGTTGAAATGTTCTGCCAGCCGGTTCAGAGTTCGTTCCCGTTCTACAGCAGCCAGCTTAATTCCGATATATTGATGAGCTACCAGATAGCGGTCGGTATTCATGTAGGTATCAGAGCCCTTATAAAAATCCGGGTCTGCATCGGCAATTTCATGGATTACACGGTCTGTCAGATTGTCGGAGATGAAATTACATCCGTACACCTTAAGCTGTGCTTCTATCAGACCATCCACAAAGCCGCGTGTGTATTGGGAAAGGGGCAGGGCATCATACCTGCATTTCTCCGTATAGAGAGAGCCCACGAAGCTTACGTCTCCTTCGTATTTTATAAAATCCTCATCCGTCATGTTTAGGATCACGTTTTCCCAGCGCTTTACATTTGTGGCAAGAGGCAGATAAAAGATACAGTCCGGATTAACCGGACGGAAAAACTCATACTGTGCCCTGTCGAACAAGAAAATCCGGTTCCATTCATTCTTCAGCGCATTGGAAAAAAGCTCTGCCACCGGGCTGTCAACACTCCAGCAGACATAGGGGATATGAAAACGATTACAGGTATAGGAAATTGCCGGAAAGAAATTGATGCTGAATACAAAGGAGAACGAATGGGCTGTGATCCATTCCGTTATCTTTGTAGCACATTGCTGTGGTGTAATGGATTTATCTGTCATTTCCATTTCTTCCGTATGAACCGTAATACCGAAATCAGTAAAAACCTGTATAATATCCGGCTCACAAATGTTGTTGTAACGGTAAAATAAGATTTCCATAGTGATATTCCCTGGTTAAAGTATACTGAGAATTATACCCAAAGTGGTATAATATACATAAACTCAGTATAATGGAAAGAAAATGTGAAGTAAAGCGATGCGTCATTATAAAAATATTTTTATTTTGATTTTGTCACTCTAAATATATTTATTTTTTTTCCGATATATATAGCAAAGATTACGTGAGTCCTTTTGCTATGCAATGTTATATTAAGAACATATGAATCATGCGAAGAAAAGCGTTTTCAACGACGATTTTACAATGAAGTAACTAATATTTATATCACACGGAGGTGATTCACAATGGCAATTGAACCATTAAACAGTGCAATGACATATCAGGCACAGGGAGCAGTAAAACCACAGACCACAGCACCAGTGAACACGGAAGTTCCTGAGGACGGACAGAAGATTAATGTTGACGAGACAACTGCGGTTGTAACAAAAACGGAAGCTGAGAACGACAGGAATGAAGGCAGCGAAAGTAACGGAAACCAGCAGTCATCCAAGAATGCTCAGCAGAAGCAGGTTGTGACAGATCAGTTGAAAAAAGCAATTGCTGAGATGAACAAGAAGATTAATAACAGTAATGAAGAAGCAGTATTCGGTGTTCATGAAGAAACAAACAGAGTGATGATTAAGATCGTGGATAAGGATACGAAAGAGGTTATCAAGGAATTCCCACCGGAGAAAACACTTGATATGATTGCAAAGGTATGGGAAGTAGCCGGTATCCTTGTGGATGAGAAGCGATAGAATAGTGGAGGAAATATAGATGGCTATCAGAATTACAGGTATGTATTCCGGCTTGGATACGGAAAGTATTATTTCTGAACTGGCTTCTGCACAGAGTGCCAAGAAGAACTCTCTGGTAAAGGCGCAGACTAAGCTGAGCTGGAAACAGGATGCATGGAAAGCATTAAATACAAAGATATACAGTTTTTACAGTAATGTACTAAGTAATATGAGATTTCAGGGTTCATATCAGAGTAAGACCACTAAAATCTCTAATCCTAATGCTGTCAGTGTTGTGACAGGCGGAGAAGCTGTTAACGGTGTGCAGTCAATGCAGATTACACAGTTGGCGAAGGCAGGTTATCTGACAGGCGGAGAAATTACAGCGGACGACGGAAGCAAATGTAGGAAGAGTACTACACTTAGCGAACTTGGTATTACGGGAGAAGGAAGCTTTACCGTAACAATAGGCAATAAGAATACAGAAATCAAAGTAGATGAGAATACGACAATCTCTCAGGTGGTAAGCAAACTGCAATCAGCAGGAGTTAATGCGAACTTCGATGAGAAGAATCAGCGATTCTTTGTGAGTTCTAAAGATACCGGTGCATCTAAGAACTTCGTTTTGTCCGGAAGCAATGAAAACGGTATGAATATCCTGTCTAAATTAGGATTACTGTCTAAAGAAGATCTGGCAAGTGATGAATATAAGACATGGGCAAGCTATGCAACGGATACAGCAGCGTATGATGCCAAAGTAGCTGATGAGGTTGCAAAACGTGCGGCTGCGTATAAGAAAGAAAACGACAGCTTGCAGAAATCCAATGCAGAGCTGGAAGAAAAGATACAGAAGATCAAAGATGATCCGGGCTATGTCGCTGACAAAACAGCAGAGGAGCTGTACACAGAACTGTATGGACCGGAAACTGTTAAAAAAGATGAAGAAGGAAATGATGTGTTGGATGAAGAGGGTAATCCGGTTATGGAAAGAGTCGGCGGACTCAAGAAAGAGCTGGATGATGCCAAGGCGGCATTGGAAACCGCTAAAGAGTCCGGTGATGAAGCCGAGATTGAAGCAGCACAGTCCGTTGTTACAGAAAAGCAGGCAGCTTTCAACGAGGTAAACGGAAATTACAGCATGGTAAAAGCGGTCGAAAATTATCAGGCTGCTATCACAACCAATACTAATAAGATTAATGAAAATTCTCAGTATTATACTGAGGATGGCGATGGAAATGTGACCGGCACCGCAGATCTGGAAGCTGCAGTACGCACAGAGTTCGATGCCAAAGTAGAGATGGCTCAGAAGGTAGTTGATGGTACGAGCGGTTATAGTGCTTCTAAAGATGCAACCAAAGTAACCGGACAGGATGCCATTATTACTTTGAATGATGCTACGTTTACTTCCAATACAAATACATTTGAAGTGAACGGATTAACTATTACGGCATTAGCTGAAACAAATGAGACAATTACGCTGACAACCGGCGCAGATAACGATGGCATTTATGATATGATCAAGAACTTCTTCACGGAGTATAACAAGTTGATCAATGAAATGGATTCCCTGTACAATGCAGAATCTTCCAAAGGCTATGAGCCTTTGCTTTCGGAAGAAAAGGATGCCTTGTCCGACTCAGAAATCGAAGAGTGGGAGAAAAAGATTAAGGGTTCCCTGCTGCGGCGTGATCAGACTTTGAGCTCTGTTTCAGGTGCGATGAAGAACGTGCTGTTAAAAGGTGTCACAGTAAACGGAAAGTCAATGTATCTTTCGGATTTTGGAATTAATACCCTGGGATATTTTAAATCTGCTGAGAATGAAAAGAATGCTTATCATATCGATGGGGATAAAGATGATGCAAATACAAAAGAAAATACTAATACATTGCAGGCAATGATAGCATCAGATCCGGAAACTGTAACGGCTTTCTTCTCACAGCTTTCCAAAAATTTGTATGATGAACTGACTGATCAGATGGCATCAAGCACCCTCAGCAGTGCATTTACGGTTTACAACGACAAAGAGATGAAAGATGAATATGACGCTTATAAGGAAAAGATTTCAAAGCAGGAAGAAAAGGTAAATGCTTTGATGGATAAGTGGTATTCCAAATTCTCTGCTATGGAGACAGCACTTGCCAAATTGGAATCTAAGAACAGTGCTGTATCCAGTATGTTTGGCGGCTGATGATAATTGATAAGAATGTCCCATATGGGACATTCTTATTATAAGTAAAATAGGGCAAAATGAAAATCAGGGAGGAGAAGTAACGATGCCGGTTCAGAATCCATATGAACAATATAACAGAAATAAAATATTAACAGCCTCTCCGGCAGAAGTAACGCTGATGTTGTACGAAGGTGCAATCAAGTTCTGCAATATTGCTATTATGGCAATTGAACAGAAGGATATTGAGAAGGCCCATACGAATATTATGAAAACGCAGCGTATTATAGAGGAATTCCGTAATACCCTGGATCATAAATATCCGGTTTGGGAGGATTTTGACAGAGTGTATGTTTATCTGTTAAGAAGGTTATTTGAAGCTAATATCAGTAAGGATAAAGAAATTCTGGAAGAGGTAAACACACATCTTAGAAGTATGCGCGATACATGGAAAGAAGTAATGAAACGAGCTCATAAAGCATAGAGAGGTTTTGGATGGAACAAAATTGTGTACAAATACTGGCGCAGAGCCTTGAGAAAAAGAGTCAGGTTTTAGACAAGATAATAGAGCAGGGCAATTTGCAGGAAACTATTTTGAAACAGGATAATTTTGACATGGATGCGTTTGAGAAGAGCATAGATGAGCAGAACTGCCTGATTGCGGAGCTGGATAAACTGGATCGCGGTTTTGAGTCATTGTATGACAGAATCCGGGAAGAACTGCTTGCTCATAAGGAAAAGTACAGTGCTGAAATTAAAAGAATGAAGGAACTGATTCAACAGATAACGGATAAAGTTGTGATAGTAAATGCTGCCGAGCTTAGGAATAAGCGTATGGCAGAGAGCCAGTTTAAAAAAGAAAAAATAGCAATCCAACAGAGTGTATCCAAATCAAAGGTGGCAAGAGATTATTATAACAGTATGAACAAGTTGAACTGTGTTGCACCACAGTTCTATGATAGTAAAAAATAAAAAAAGTATAAGCTTCTTCCCGGCTAGGTGATGAAGATGCAGTTTTCCAGTCGGTTATTCAGTAACATGGCGAGGTAGCTGAAGGCACTTCTGCCAATCAACATGATATTACACAGACTCATTAGGTGCAAATCAATATAGTTTGCACCTTTGTTGTTTCCTTCAATAAAGATAGTATCGGACGGAAGAGCAAATCCCAGTTCTTCGCTGTGCGCTTTGCACCAGGGGATGTCGTCAGAGAAAATAAAGAAAGCAGCATCCGGATATTGGGCAAGCAGTTCTTTGGTTTTAGCAAGATAGCGGTCAGTATCAGTAGCCCATCCAAGCTGCACATAATCGCCGCGGCGGATATGTACGGCAACGGAGTGTGAATTCATAATTTGTCGAGCATACTCTTCATTTCGCTCTCCCTTAATAGGTGGTAATGAAAGTTCTTTGACGATAATATCTTGATAATGATTAAACCATTCCGGATGGAGCCAGTATCCATGATAATATAAGAAATCGTCCTGCAATCCGGTGATTTCCGGAACGAAAGTATTGCCGGAAACATGATAAATTGTGCCGTCAAAAGGGTTGTGTTCTTTATAATTCTCAAATTCCGTGATCATCTTCATATCAAACCCAAGATTCTTAAATGACTGCGGAACACTAATCCCTTTTTTCTTATTTTCTATAAATTGTGTCCATGTTTCTGTATCGAAATTCTGACTTAGTAAGTTTAAATGTAAGCCAAATACTTTATCCAGCTCGTAGCCGTTGTGAACATTATTCACAAAAAAGAAAGAGTCATCAAAAAACCAGGGTTCGGCTTCCGGATGAGATAACTCCGCATAACGGACAAATATGTATTGAAATGCCTGATTGGCAAGACCACCGTTTAGATATTGGATTTTCATTGTACACCTCTTTTGATAAATCTTGTTTCCTATAGAAAAGTTTTGCTTGAAATTATTATAAAAATTATAGAAAAAAATTGCAAGAATCACTAAAGTAAATCACAAAAATCCCGATATATATTACAAGTAAAAGAAATAACTTACTTAACCAACTGTAATAGGAATGAAAGTAGCGTACGGACTTGCAGGTCTATTACAGAAGAACAAGAAAGCGGCATGGAAGCCGCATTACATTCAAGGAGGAATATATTATGGTAGTACAGCACAATCTTACAGCAATGAACTCTAACAGAATGCTTGGTTTAACAACCAGCGCTCAGGCAAAATCCACTGAGAAGTTATCATCCGGTTACAAGATCAACCGTGCAGCAGATGATGCAGCAGGCTTATCTATTTCCGAGAAGATGAGAAGACAGATCAGAGGACTTACACAGGCATCTGCAAATGCTCAGGATGGTATCTCCTGTGTACAGACAGCAGAAGGTGCATTAAATGAAGTTCAGGATATGTTACAGAGAATGAACGAGCTTGCTGTTAAAGGTGAGAACGGAACATTAACATCTACAGACCGTAGCTACATCCAGTCTGAGGTAAAACAGCTGATGTCCGAAATCGACCGTGTACAGAGCACAACCACATTCAATGAGCAGAGCTTACTGGATGGATCTTTCTCCAACAAGGGTCTTCAGGTTGGCGCAGAATCCGGACAGCATATCACAGTAACCATCAAGAACATGAACGTTAATGAATTGATTGGTAAAGCTGTTGCAAAAGATCAGGTTAAATTTGGCGTATCTAACTGGGAGACAGATTCTGACAAGCAGCCAACCGGTACGGATGATGCCCTTGGCTATGCTGATGCCGCTACAGCAGCTGATAAGAAGAAAGAGCTTTCAGCAGATATGTTGGCTAAGTTCTATACTTATAATGATGATCTTATTGTAGATGCTGATAATAAAATAGGAACAGGCATCACAGTGACAACCAATAACGGCTTAGACGATGCGCCTACAGCAGCAGACTTTGCAGCATTGAATGCATTTGCCAAGAGCGCAATCAAGACAGTATCCGAGCAGAGATCTGACCTTGGTGCAATCCAGAACAGACTTGAGCACACAATCAGCAACCTGGATAACATCGTAGAGAATACAACATCTGCAGAATCCGAGATCCGTGACACAGATATCGCAACAGAGATGGTTAGATACTCTAACAACAACATCTTACAGCAGGCAGGTACATCTATGTTATCCCAGGCAAATCAGGCTAACCAGCTGGCACTGTCCTTACTTGGTTAATTCTGATAAGTCAGAGATTATTGTACGACTACCGAAAGAGGATTGGCGAAAGCCAATCCTCTTTTTTAAAATAAAAAATGAAAAAAGCTAAAGATTATTTTGAAATAACCGATATATATTACAAGTAAAGGAAATAACTTACTTAACCAACTGTGATGGGGATGAAAGTAGCGTACGGACTTGCTGAACCGTTACAGAAGAACAAGAAAGCGGCATGGAAGCCGCATTACATTCAAGGAGGAATATATTATGGTAGTACAGCACAATCTTACAGCAATGAACTCTAACAGAATGCTTGGTTTAACAACCAGCGCTCAGGCAAAATCCACTGAGAAGTTATCATCCGGTTACAAGATCAACCGTGCAGCAGATGATGCAGCAGGCTTATCTATTTCCGAGAAGATGAGAAGACAGATCAGAGGACTTACACAGGCATCTGCAAATGCTCAGGATGGTATCTCCTGTGTACAGACAGCAGAAGGTGCATTAAATGAAGTTCAGGATATGTTACAGAGAATGAACGAGCTTGCTGTTAAAGGTGAGAACGGAACATTAACATCTACAGACCGTAGCTACATCCAGTCTGAGGTAAAACAGCTGATGTCCGAAATCGACCGTGTACAGAGCACAACCACATTCAATGAGCAGAGCTTACTGGATGGATCTTTCTCCAACAAGGGTCTTCAGGTTGGCGCAGAATCCGGACAGCACATCACAGTAACCATCAAGAACATGAATGTTAATGAATTGATCGGTAAGGCTGTTAAGAAAGATGGCGTTACATTTGGTGTATCTAACTGGGAGACAGATTCTAACCATGCTGCAACCGGTACGGATGCAGATCTTGAGTATGATCAGCAGACCAATGGTAAGGTAGAACTTACAACTTCTATGTTGAACAAGTTCTATGTGTATGATTCAACCAAGATTGTAGATACGGATAATCAGGCTGATCCTCAGGGCTCTATTACTGGTAATACTGTTGATGATGCTCCTACAGCAGCAGACTTCGCAGCACTGAATGCATTTGCAAAGAGCGCGATTAAGACAGTATCTGAGCAGAGATCTGACCTTGGTGCAATCCAGAACAGACTTGAGCACACAATCAGCA
>JBJELE010000002.1:52288-70764 GCA_051878995.1 Lachnospiraceae bacterium
ATCCCAGGCAAATCAGGCTAACCAGCTGGCACTGTCCTTACTTGGTTAATTCTGAACAGTCAGAGATTATTGTACAACTACCGAAAGAGGATTGGTTATCCAATCCTCTTTTTCTGGATTTATGAGAGAAAATAAATGAAAATATTATATATAAGCAGCCATGCTGATACGGAAGGAATTATTCCGAATATGCAACAGCTGGGATATCAAGTAGAGTCATATAAATGTTCGGTAAATAATACTGTGATACAGGACACGGAAGTGTCACAGCTTATTCATTATATAGAGAAGAAAAATATCACCCATCTTTTTTCTGTTGGTTTTAATTATAATATTGCAATTGCGGCACAGGAAACGGATAGAAAATATGTATGTATGGTTTGGGATGCACCGTATTTACTGTTGTATTCTGAACTGGCTAAAAACAATCACTGTTTTTTTTCGGTATTTGATAAGTTGGATGCAGAACGTTTTCGAAAAGCAGGGGTATCGAATATCTTGTATCAGCCATTGGCAGTAGATAAGTATGCTATTCAGAAATGGGAAAAAAGTGGATACTTAACAGGAAGTTATCGGGAAGAAATAAGCTTTGTCGGGAGGCTTTACGAGAAAAATGCCTATGATATGCGTATAAGGGAATTTCCGGAGGAAATAATACCCTACTTTACAAGTATCATGGAGGAAGCTGCTTTTAAGTGGGATGGGATTAATCGGATATATGGCAAAGTAAGTAATGAGATATTACAGTATATTCAAGTGAGAAACCCGAATTTCCTTCTGGGAAATCCCTTTCCGATATCGGATACATATTTTTTTGAAGTTATGTTTTTAGCAAGAAAGTTGGCCAATATTGAAAGAATATGTATATTAAATTTATTGGCTGAGTCTTATGATATAGGATTTTATACTGATCCAAATGAAATGCATTATGGGTTGGAGCATGTACGTATTATGCCTCCGGTTATGGCTGGTGAGGAATCGGCCAGAGTTTTTGCGGGTAGCAAAATAAATTTGAATATATCAATCAAGGGAATAGAAGGTGGAACTCCTCAAAGAGTGATGGATATTATGGGTGCCGGGGGATTTGCTTTGACAAATTATGCAGAAGAAACATTGGAGTTGTTTGAAGAAGGTAAGGAGATAGTGACCTATAAAAGCCCGGAGGAATTACTGGATAAAGCGTGTTATTACATGAGAAATGATACTCTGAGAGAACATATTGCAAGGGCAGGACAAAATAAGGTATTAAATGAATATACCTATGACAGGAAATTGAAAGAATTATTTGATTGGGTTGATTCCGGTGTTTAAAAGTGTCTGGACTCTTGTATTCCAAGTATGTCCATTTAGTGCCTTTTGGTAAGCGTTATAGCGGATAGAGTCTGCCAATTTCTCGTCTGTAAGCAATGTGCGTGTTATGGCTGGCAGATCATCCAAATCTGACAGAGAATAGAATGCAATATCTATGTGATCGGTGAACTCCTCCATAAGATAAGAACTGCTGTCGGTTAAAGAAACTGCACCTTGCAGCATGGCTTCAAAAATACGTTCGCCGGCGCCTGCCTTAAACCACGCTAATTGATTTAGGACAATCTTTGCATTTCCCATAAGTGTGACTCCCTCTTCTGGGGCAATTGTACCCTTATAGTGAAAATTAGGGTGGTGGTAAATGTCTAACGCATCCCATCCCATACCGTAGACGGTAACGGGTATCCCATTTTGTACAAGAACTCGAATAATGTCAGCACGATAGAGTGATAAAACATTAGTGTCAAGCATACGATGCTTCTGGATAACTTCTTTTAATGATTCATCAGTGTAAGTGATGCCGGATTTGCCGAGACATTGTGTGACTGCTTGCTCAAAGGTCAAATCAGGAGTGCGTGACAACAGATCATATATTTCCTTATCAAGATCATCCAGAGATAAATTATTTTTATATTTATAGCTTCCGATGAAGAGAACATCAATATCTCGCTCGACATATGGTTTTAAGTCTGCATATGGCTTCAGACAGGCACCGGCAGTGGGGAGAAACAGAGTATTTTTTACGGTTGGATAGAAACGTTTTACATAATCCACATGATTGCGGTCAGAACATACAACAACTCCGGTGGAAGGAGCGTGGTCCAGAGTGTCAAAATAATACATAGGATGGTCCACGAGAATATTGTAGCAGGGGATATTCCATTCTTCCCATAGACTTTTACCGGAGGATAAGCGCATTTCAAAGCAACTGTTATTCAACAGTATTGCCATATCAAGTCCATCTTCTTTAAATTCTAAAAGTTCGGTAAAGCTTTGCTCAAAGTGATGCTTATCAAAGCAAAATACAGTATGTCCTAATGACTGTAAAGCCTGAACATACTGATCGGAAATATAATTAAGAATAGGAATATCCGAACCCGTAAAGAATAGAATTCTTTGATGCATAGGAGAGCGTGGGATGAGCTGTTCATATTCTTCTGCAAAAGTATCCTGCCCCATGGAACGAAAGACAGATGCAATATTGGTCAGTGTAGTAACATCGGTTTCACTTATAGTAAGTGCTGTTTCCAAAAATGAAAGTGCACTAAGAAAATCCCCCGATGTAGCATAGATGGTAGCCAGTTGATTCAGGAGAATTAGGGCATGGGAAGAAAATTGTTTAAAATTTTGCAAAATATAGATTAGTGCATAGTGAGATATTTTACAGTCTAACAGATACTTTAATTCTGTCTCTTCCATGGTATTATTTTGGATATGCTCAATAATAGAGAGCAGTACCCGAAAATGTTTGACAAGAATGGACAGATCATTGGAAAAAGACAGGAGAGAAGAGATACCCTGCTCCTGTTCTATCCGGCATATATTCAGAATATGTTCCATGATTGGCAGGTCCTGGTTAAGATCGGACATTTCCAATAATAGATCCGGGCGTCTGTCCAGAGTATTACATAGATGTTGATATGCTCCGGCGACATCTCCTTGCCGGATATATTGAGCAAGGATTTCTTTGAGCGTAATAGTTTCGGCTTTTTCCTGACTTATGCCAAAAGGGGCTTCATAGTAGGTCAGATGATTATGCTTAACCCATACAATCAGCAACTGTTCGGAAAGAAAACCAAATAAGCGCTTGTGATAATCATCATAGCCCTCTGTTTGCACATGGGGCTCCATAGCAAAGAAAATAGTAAAAAGCCATTCGGTATATGCGCAGAATAGCTCTCTGGGGGCAACAAACAGATTGCCGATATAACAATGATTGTCAGAAAGCACGGCATTAAAGGTTGCGTAATAATCAGGGTATAGTTCTCTGATTGTGCTTCCAACCAAATCCAGATTGCGTATGTCGTGGGAACGTTCATAAACAGTTCTGTAATTGTATGCGCCTATTCTTGGTTTGGATAAAATAACATCATATTGCGAAAGAAGAGACGCATAGTCCTGTTGAGACATAAGAGTGCCACTCTCGTTTAAGAAATACCGTCTGTAGTGGCATAAACCAATGTAATCGTCGTGGGCATTGTTCTTCCATATCCAATACAGACCGGTTAATTCGCTATAATAGGGATTTTTGTCGGAAATATTGTCACCTGAATCATCACATAGGTATCCCAAATGGTCATGTAAAGCAGCACCGACCTGTAACGGAATATATGTGGTATCGGAAGGTGGTGTGAAAGGTACATGCGTGATTGTATAGATGGCAATTGACATAGGAATTCCTCGTTTCTGAACAGTAGTTGGCTTTACTTTCTGATTGCCTTTTATTATACTAGATATAGAGGCAGAATACCAGTAGATATCAAGGAAGAATGAGGATGGAAGAGTGAAAATCCTATATGTATATGGTAAGGCAAGAACCAAAGAAATATTAGTAGAACTTCGTAAACTTTCTTATGAAGTCATAGAATACGAAGAGGTTCAGAGTAATGATGTGCTAAACGATGATAAATCGGCGGCGATAGGGGCATATGCAGAGAAAAATGGGATTACACATATCATGTCTATTGGTTTGATTTATAATTGTGCATGGGCATCCTATCAGACAGGAATCAAATATGTTGCAATAATATGGGACTCTCCATACATAAGATTATATACGCCATTTGGCAGGATTGAGAGCTGTTATTATTCTGTTTTTGATAAATTGGATTATCAGGACTTCAGCAGAATCGGATTGCCGCATGTAATGTATCAGCCATGTGCGGTCAGCAAGTCAGAGATAGTCCGTCTATATCAGGAAAACAGACCGGGAGAATATTATAAAGACGAGATAAGTTTTATCGGCAGTATTTATGACCATAATCCGTATGATATAGAAGCACATTTATTTCCACCTGAAATACACAGCTATTTTGCAGGGATTTTTGAGGAAGCAGCCTTTAAATGGGATGGAACCAATCGTGTGTATGGAAAAACTTCACCGGAAATTTTAAAGTATATGCAAATGTTGAATACTGACTTTAAAATTAATAATCCCTATGATATCAGTGATGAACGCTATTTTGAAGTATTATATTTAATGCGAAAGATATCGAATATTGAGAGAATATGTGTCTTGAACCTATTGGCAGAGAAGCATGACATGGCATTTTTTACAAATCCTAATGAGGATAGGTCGTCTTTGGCTAATGTAAGAGTTATGCCACCGGTAGGAGGAAATGAGGCGATGCGCATTTATGCACATAGTAAGATTAACCTTAATCTGTCTATTAAGGGAATGGAGGGGGCAACTCCGCAAAGAGTTATGGATATTACCGGGGCCGGAGGATTTGCAATAACAAATTATTGTGAAGAGACATTAGAGCTTTTTGAAGAAGATAAGGAAATTGTGACCTATAAATCACCGGAAGAATTATTGGAGAAGGTAGATTATTATCTGGCACATGATGAAGAACGAAAGAAAATAGCAAGAGCAGGATACGAGAAGACATTAAACTGCTATACATATGATAAGAAATTGACACAATTGATGAAGTGGGTAGAAGGAAATGAAAAAGGTTAGTGTTGTTGTTCCATGCTTTAATGCAACTGCATATCTGGACAATTGTATGGAGCATCTGCTTTGTCAGACGATAGGACCGGATAGTTTGGAAATTATTCTTGTGGACGATGCTTCTACAGATGGCGGCGCAACATGGAATATGATAATGAGATATGAACAACAATATCCGGAAACGATTATTGCAATTCAGTTGGAGAAGAATCTGAGACAGGGTGGAGCGAGAAATGTAGGGATTTCCTATGCAAGCGGTCGATACTTGTTTTTCTGTGATGCAGATGACTGGATTGCGCCACATGCATTAGAGCATCTTTATACTGTAGCTATGGAATATAACGCGGATGTAGTGGAGTTTCGGCATGAAATAGTATGGCAATTGCCGGATCAGAAAGAAGTTCGGATGGAGGCAAAGCAGCATTACGCGGCAGGTAAGGAGATTCCCATAAGGAAGAACTGCTTAAGAGAAATTAAGACAGAAGAAGACAGAAGAGGAATCGTATATCAGACAGATGAATATTATACCTTGGGATGTTGGAATAAGATGTATCGGCTGTCTATGATTCAAGAACATAATATCCGGTTTGCCGAGCAGCTTATCTGTGAGGAGCCTTCTTTTACATTGCCGGTCAGGTATTATGTGGAACGGCACTGTTTGCTGGATGAGGTATTATATTATTATTATCAGTCTCCGGGAAGTACCGTGCGAAGCAAATGGGGAGCGCGTCGATGGGATAGTTCTAAAGTATGGCTTCATACATATGAAGAACTGTCAGAAAGAAATTTGATATCAATATGCTATCAGGAACTGGCATATTTATTTGTGCTTTACTATATGGGGATGAGTTTAAGCATTTGGTGTCAACAGGGAACTGAAATATTACAGGATGAATTGGTTATTTTGCAGGATACGTTATTCAAATTGTTCCCGGATATTCTATCCAATCAATATTGGAAAAAGGACAATACATGGAATCAGATTTTATTTAGTATTTTGCAAATTGAGATAACACAGGAGAGTACAACAATGATAAATCAGATTCTGAAGAAGCATTTGCTTGGGGAGTAGTTATCATAGAAAGTGAGCATAGCATGACTGCAGAAGAACTAAAAGGGAAAGTAAATGATAAACTGCATAAGATGGAATATGACGGAATTCGGGAGCTGTTATTAGAGTATAAGCAGATAACAGAGCACGATAATGACCTGGCGACCATTTGTTATTTATGTACAATTTATGACAAGGAAAAGGCAGCAGGACAAGCAACTATTTTTTCAAAAGTTTCGAATATGGAAGAACTTTTAGAACGATATACCCGATTAAAGTTTTATTTGCGAAGGATAGATTTTGATGTCATGGATGATAAAATGGGAGAATTTTATTACTTCCTGACTGACAATCATATTTCTTCTTATGAATTATTAACAGTAATTGATTTTAGTGTTGTAAATAAAGAAAAAGTATTAAAGGCAATAGGCGGCGAATGAAAGAAAAAGAAATTTGTTTTATTATTTGTACAAATAACAAAATGTATGCTGATGAATGCATTTATTATATCAATCATTTGTATATTCCGGATGGTTACACGATAGATATACTGACAGTGGAAGATGCAAAGTCTATGACAGCGGGATATAATGAAGCAATGAATTATTCAACGGCCAAATATAAAGTGTATTTACATCAGGATACATTTATTATTAATACTGATTTTATTCAAGACATTCTGAATATTTTCCGAAGTAATAATCAGATTGGAATGATTGGAGTTATCGGAACCCCGAGGCTGCCGGAAAATGGAATTATGTGGGATGCCAAACGATATGGCATGATTTATGAACAGCATATATATGAAACGGTAATGTTGTCTAATCAGTGTGAAAAATCATTAGAAGAGGTACAGGCAATTGATGGTTTGATGATGGTTACACAGTATGATATTCCATGGCGGAGCGATTTGTTCGCTAAATGGGACTTTTATGATTGTTCACAAAGTTTAGAGTTCATAAAAAAGGGATATAAGATTGTAATACCCAAGATGCAGAGACCTTGGTGTGTACATGATTGTGGCTTTTTAAATTTATCAGATTATGAAACTGAAAGAGAAAAATTTGTGCAAGAATATTTGTTTGCAGATAAATAAAAAAGCTATCATAGGGAATTAAGATGAAACTACTTTTATACTCCTGGAATGCCAATAATGAATCGATTTTGGCGGATAACTTAATAAAGATGGGTTTCGAGGTTGTCTGGTTTCGGAAAGAGTGTAAGCACTATACAAGAGATATGGAGCTTGCGATGGAGATGATACCGTGTATCCATAAGGAAAAGATTGAAGGGATTATTTCTTTCAACTATTTTCCGATTATCTCCATGATCTGCAATACATGCCAAATTCCTTATTATGCATGGGTCTATGATTGCCCCCATTTTACATTGTATGCAAGGCAGACTGCGCTTCCCTGGAATCATATCGGGATTTTTGACCGGGAGATGGTCAGACAACTGCAGGAGTATTCGATTAACACTGTTTATCATGTTCCCTTGGCAACAGATACGGATTTCTTTGAATCAGTGATAGGGAAGACAACAGAAGATCGGGAGAAATATAGATGTGATATTTCCTTTGTTGGTTCTTTGTATACAGATGAGCATAACTATTACGATATGTTTTCCGGGATGGAAGCAGAAACGGGCGAAGCGGTAATTCAAGAACAGTGTTTTTCCTATGATGTGGATTATTTACAGAAGGCGATTGAAGATGGAACCATAGATGTGGAACTGCTTCAGGCTAAGATGGAAAAACAGGGGCTTATGCTTGGAGAAGACTACCTTGCAAGGGAAGAAGATATCCTGAAAGCAGCTGTTTTGGAGAAAAAAGTAACCGTAGAAGAAAGAAAAAAATTGCTGGGGGCAATTGCAGAAAAGGCAGAGAAATGTAAGGCAGTTACCTTTAAGCTTTTTACCGGTTCCGATACGGGTAGTTTGCCGATTCTTCATCCCTATAATTGCGGCAGAGTGGATTATAAAACGCAGATGCCGCTAGTCTTTGCGGAAAGCAGGATTAATCTGAATATTACGTTGCGTTCCATTCATTCAGGAATTCCTCTGAGAGTCTTAGACATTATGGCATGCGGCGGTTTTGTGTTGACTAACTGGCAGCCTGAGATAGAAGAATATTTTACGGATGGCAAAGAAGTAGTTATGTTTCATAATCTTGAGGAGTGTATGAATCAAATAGATTACTATCTCTCTCATGAGGAGGAGCGTAAGCAAATTGCCGGGAACGGTCAAAAGAAAGTGCGGGAAGCATTTTCTTATCAGACCGGTCTTACCAGATTATTTAGCTAGTTCTTCTATTTTTGCAAGTGCCATCGGAAAATTTCCGCAGTTGCGATAGTGGGTTAAAGCGGCAGGAATGTCGCCCATCATTTCATTGATCAGTCCCATATTGTAAGTGGGAATAAAGGAGTTTGTCCCATTTTCCCTTGCAACAGGGCAATGGATTGCTTTTACAAATTCCATCATAGCCTTTATATATTGACCGTTGGCAAGATAAATCTGTCCCATGATGCAGAAAAAGTCAGCGGTAGTTGCGAAGGCATCATAAACAGCCTCCAGTTGTAAGGCTTCGGCTTCTCTTCCGGTATGTAATAAAGCGTTTGCATAGGCAATGATCATCATTTGGACCCATTCTTCTTCAGGATTTACGTCGAAGCTAAGTGCTTTTTGGTAATATTGATAGGAATGCTCATAGTCATAAATCAAATTGTAGGACTGTCCTATCTGGAAATACAGATAAGGATTCTCGGGCCCCTTTTCCAGTTCATGAAAAAGCAGGGCATTATTCCGTTCTACTTTTTTCATTAATTCCTCCTGAGTTCCCATATAACCAACATGATCTGTCAGAACAGGCAGAGAATAGCTTTCGTATTGCATTCCTTTCTGCTTATGTGTTACCTGTTCATGAATAGGAGACTCATAATGATAGAGTTTCCTGTTAAAAAGTCTTTCTACCAAATCCTGATAAACAGTATCCATCTGATTGGAAATATAATGATTATCTCTTGCAATCAGACCAACATCATCAGGATGTGCGCTTACAAGTTCTTGTAATTTCTCCACGTCTAATTGAGTAACAACCTCGTCACAGTCCAGTATCAGGACATAATCGTTTGATGCATGATCAAGAGAAAAATTCCTGGCGGCGCTGAAATCATTACACCATGTGAAATCAAGTACTTTATCTGCATATCTGGAAGCGATTTCTTTGGTGTTATCGGTAGAACCGGTATCCACTACTACAATTTCAAAGTGATACGGTTTTATGGCGGCAAGACATTTCTCAATGTGCTTTTCTTCATTCTTGGCAATTAAACAGACTGAAATAGGGTAAGACATACAGACCTCTTTTAAATGGATTTTTTTTGAGTATAGCATAAAAAGAAAAGTAAGTAAAAATATATTGCATTTTAAATCTTCCTGTGCTATTATACATGTACGAAATAAAACAAATCTTGATTCTTATATATGTTAATGTGCTTTTGATGTATGCGCACATACTTTTCAGGCAGTTCTGCCAAGAATTCAGTTTTTGTTTGGCAGGATTGTCAAGATATCAATTTGAAATATAGGCTTTCCTGCAATTTTTATCAGGGAGGTTTATGTGAAAGAAAGAAAAATCACTTTAAAAGAGTTCGGTATTATAATTCGGTGATTGATGAGTTGCTGAATTATTTCCAAGATTCCAATCCGTATTACCGGACAGAGCATTTTCCGAGGTTAGTGGAACGAGTGAATTATTACAAAGTACAAAGGGAAGGAGTGGAAGTTATGTGTGAAGTTGTAGATGAGATTGTGAATGAAGTTGTGAATGGAATTGTAGATGATGTTAGAAGAGAAAGTGAGAGGAATGGAGAAATAAGAGGCGAGATAAGAGGAGAAATGAAAGGCAAAAAAAACGCTGTTATGGAAGTTCTGGAAGAAATGGGGAAACTTCCTCAATGGCTTATACAGAAGATTCAGAAAGAAACGGATTTAGCGGTTCTTAGCCGTTGGCTTAAGTGTGCGGCTAAAGCAAATAGTATACAAGAATTTGAAACAAATATGTAGTCTTGTCATTTACTGATTGACAGATAAAGATAAGGGGAGATGCGGCTTATGCCAGCATCTCCCTTATTCTATGCCGGAAAGTGTGATTTGCGGCGACTTTGTCGTGGCCGTTTTGCGCAATGGCAATGCGCTCCTCTTCGTGTTGCAGATAGTAATTCATTTTATCTAATAAATCTTTAGTGCTCTCATAATAGACGAAATCTTCACCGGGAATAAAATAGTCCAGAAAATCGGCTTGAAAATTACTGAGCAGAAAGCCTCCGCTTCCCATAATGTCAAAAGCCCGGAGAGGAATCCCGCTTTTGATGCTTCGGAGAGAAATGTTCAAATTGATTTTGCTTTGCTTGAATACAAGCGGCATCTGCTTATAATAATCTATCGGGCCATGATTGATCAGGTTGGGCATTGTAAAATCCTTGTTTGGCGTAAATAGATCAAAAGTAAAATGCTTTGTAATGACTTGAATTAATTCGGAACGTTCCAAGCCTGTAATTTTCCGGTTGATAACATACTGTGAATACAGATATTCTTTGGTTTCCACTCCATCCGGATTAGGATCCATCGGCAATGCTTTGTATAAGTCTTCCATAATGGGAGAGAGTGATTCCTGAATGAAATTATAGCCCTGTATTTTCATCTGTGCAGACATGAGAGCATCCAGATATCCCTTGGTATAGTCTGATAATGTTGTCATGCGGTCAAAGAAATTATGCTGTTCATTGTAAAGAGAACCAATAAAAGAAACATCATAACGATAAGCCTGAGGGACAAGCTGATCCAAACGGTCAGTATTTGCCGCCATTGGCATGTAATGTACGGTAGGTATCCCTGCATTATGAAATTCGAGATAAAGTTCCTTATCGAAGACATAGATTGTATTGCAGGGATTGATGGCTGTATAGGAATACAACATGACATAAGGACTGTCATAGATCCAGGAGATATAGCGTATGCCTTCCTTTTTACAGACATTGGAAATAACCGGAAAATAGTTAAAAGAGAAAACAATATCCGGGTTCTCATTTCGTATTGAAGCTGACAATGCTGCCTCAATCTCAGTATCTTTCCTTGCATCTTTATTGGAAAAGGGAAAACTGACAACAGTATGCCCTTCTGCTGCAAATGCCTCTTTGATATCGTTATTCCCAAAACTTGCCCATTCAGCGAATAGTATTTTCATAGATGAGTAACCTCGGATTTTCATTAGCATTAAGAATAGTATAACATAAAGTGTCATGCTGAAGACCATGATATTTTATTTCTTGGAAAAAATATCAACTTGATGCGTAATTACATTTAAAAAAGACTGAAAAACCACTTGCGATTAAAAGAACAAAATGATATAATTCATACAAAGCATATTTTCATATTAGGCGTGGTCATTAGAGGACTGCACGTTTTCAAAAATCATAGTATATCATATTTAATTTTTCATTATTCACGAAAATTCATGCTTTTAAAATCCATTAATTTATTGAAAAAGCAGGAATCGTGATGTCATAGGTTCCTGCCGGAAGAAGGAGGAAAATATGACAGGAAACAGAGAGTACAGAAGTGATGTGTTTAGTATGCTTATGGAGGATCCCAATAATGCTTTGGCACTTTACAATGCAATGAATGGTTCAAACTATACGGATCCGAATATGGTGGAGATGTGCCGATTGGATGGAGGAATTTCTCTTTCTGTTCGTAATGATGCGTCTTTTATATTGGACATGCGATTGAGTATTTATGAACACCAATCAACGGTATGCCCGAATATGCCGCTTAGAAGTTTTGTCTATTTGGCACATATTTTGGAGAAAATAATTAAAAACCGAAATATTTTTGGAAAGACTCTTGTTAGAATTCCGACACCCAAATTTGCCATTTTTTATAATGGAGAAGAAAAACAGCCGGAACAATATGAACTAAAATTATCAGATGCGTTCTTATGTCCGGTGGATGAGCCGGAAGTTGAATTAAAATGTAAGGTATACAATATTAATTATGGCAAAAACAAGGAATTGCTTGGGAAGTGTACTTTTCTACGTGATTACATGACTTTTATAGACTATGTAAGAGAATATCACAGGGAATTGGGATTGGACAGATTAGAACATGCAATAGAACTGGCAATAGACAGGTGTATTGTGGAAAATGTGTTACGGGATTTTTTAATGGAACATCGTTCGGAGGTAGTAAAAGTGACAACACTGGATTATACTTTTGAAAGACAACTGGAATTGGAAAGAGAAGAAAAACTGGCAGAGGGGCGTGCAGAGGGGCGTGCAGAGGGGCGTGCAGAGGGACGTACTGAGGGCGAGCTATATAAACTGATTTGTCAGATACTTAAAAAGAAAGATAAAAAGTATACCGCTGAAGAAACTGCTGATATGTTGGAAGAGGGTATTGAGAAAGTCCGCAGGATCTATGAGGCAATAGACGGGGCGGGGACTGATAGCGTAGAAAGGATTTATGAGCTATTGTCAAATACAGCAAATTCTCTAATATTTTGACATATACTGCCGATATATATTACGATTAATAAAACAAGCAAGGATAGCTGTAAAAGTTGCATGGAGGCAGAAAATAGATGTATGTAAGACCTGTTGTTGCAACAAACGCAATGACAGGTTTTTTGATTGATTAATATTTGATTGGAATCTGCTATATAAGAAAACAGTGGAAAATGGAATTAGTAAGATATGCGTAAATTTCAAAAGCAGCAAATAGAAGAAATTATTCAAAGTTTACATGAGATGCACCGGCAGATAAAGAGAAAACTGGAACAAAAGGACATTGAAGTTACAGGGCAGGCATTGAATGAATGTCAGATGGCTGCAATACAAGTTGGTGAGACGATTGAGCAGACAGAAGGTGAGGGAACGGAGACCGTTGGCTATTTGGAGCAGTATTGCGAAAGAGTCTATCAAGTTAATGCACAGATACAGGAAATTTCAGGGCAAAAAGCCTATAAATGCTTAGAAGAGATGCTTATTAAAGCCGAAAACGCGATTCATCACATGCCGGAGCGTACGGAAATTGTTTTTCTTCCATACAAGGTAAGCATGTGGGATTCCTTGGAAAGTGTATGGATGGCAGCAGAGGCGGATCCGGATTGTGATGCTTATGTAATACCGATTCCGTATTATGATAAAAATTCGGATGGAAGTTTTAAAGAGGAACATTATGAAGGAAATTTATATCCGGACTATGTACCGGTAGTACATTATAATGATTACGATTTTGCGCAACATCGACCGGATGCAATTTTCATTCATAATCCGTATGATCAGTATAATAATGTAACAAGTGTCCACCCGTTCTTTTATTCAAAAAATTTAAAGAAATTTACTAATAAGCTGGTATATATTCCATACTATGCTACTGCAGGGGGAATGAGTGAAGCGCAAAGTACTCTTCCGTCTTATTATTATGTGGATTATATTGTCATTCAAGCTGAAAAATATCGTAAATATTTTGATGCGAATTTGCCGGAGGAGAAATTTTTACCACTTGGATCTCCTAAATTTGATAAGGTAATCCGTACTTGCAAGAATCCACCGGAACCACCTGCTTCATGGAAAGATAAGATGGCAGGAAAGAAAGTATATTTTTATAATACAAGCATTAACGGTATGCTTGCCAATACAGCAAATTTCCTGAAGAAAATGGAATACGTGTTTCAATGCTTTGCCAACAGGAACGATGTCTGTCTGGTGTGGCGGCCGCATCCACTTTTGGAATCTACTTTTGAATCCATGCGTGCAAGCTATAAGCCGATTTATGATGCCCTGAAAAAATACTACCTGGAAAGTGATTTTGGCATTTATGATGATACACCGGAAATTACCGATACGATTGCGTTGTGTGATGCTTATATAGGAGATGCCGGAACCAGTGTAACTTCACTGTTTGGAGTAGTCGGAAAACCATTATTTATTCTAAATAATAATATACATACACTTCCGGAAGAGGATGACTGGAAGGGTGTCGTATATCAGACACCATTTCAGTCACCGGATGGGATATATCACAATAAATATTGTATCACACAGGGAAATAAGCTTTATTATTCGCCAGATGATAATTTACAGTATGTATATTTTTGTGATTTATCTGAATATGCAGGTGGAGGCTATTATAGCAGAGCGTTTGATTATGAGGATAAGATATACGTGCTGCCAAATAATGCACAACATATATTGGTGGTCTCACAGAATAAAAGAATCAGAAGCATTGAACTGGAAAATGAAGTAGAACAAGGCGGAGCATTTACAGGCTTTTGGATTTATGGAGATTATGCGTTTTTGCTTCCTAATCGATATTCATCACTGGTACGTTTCAATATGAAGACAGAAGAAATCATGTATCTGAAGGGGATATCAGATTTTAATATCGCTGTAATGCCGGATGGTGAAAGAATTCCGGCAGCCAGATGGATATGGCGCGAGAAAATGTATTTTATGAATCCGGCAGGGACACAGCTTATGTTTATTGATATGGACACACTTGAAGCATCAGTGATTCCAATCAATATTAATCGATTGATTATTTGGGCAGGAGTAAAGGAAATCGATGGAGAAGATTTCTGGCTGATTCCATATGAAGGTACTGTTGTCACACATTGGAATATGGTAACAGGTGAAACAAAAAATTATGACCTTATAGTGGAAGGAATTAAGTCAATAGATAGGAGATATAAAACGGAATGTAACCAGAGAATATTTGGAAGTATGGCATTTATGGATGACGAAATCATCTTCTCGCCGGCCTGGGGGAATAAATTTGTCAAACTGAATCCCAATACAGGTGAAACAGAAGAATGGGAATCACCATTTGATACTTCGGCAGAGGATATCAGTCCATATATCCCGAACTGGGATATGGGGTGGTTTATATGCGATATAAATAATACGGCGAAATATCAATTTTTCGTCTCATCTGAAAGAAAACTATATGATATTGATTTGTATACTAAAGAAACTAGAGAAGTAAAAATGAGCTTTCTTAAGGAAGAGGTATACCGGCATGCGAATGGATATGGAAAAGAATCCCAGTGGCTTCAATATTGTTGCGTAGAAAGTGTATTCAACAGTATAATGGATGAACTTGGCGGAACTATTCATGGAGAAGCTTTCGTCAGGCAGAGACAGATTGAGGAATATGCGCAAATCAATGCCAGCCCGGACGGAGATTGCGGAGAAAAAATATACAGGTATGTAACGAAATGTTTGGAATAAGAGATTTTAGAAACGGAGAATGACATCATGACAAAAGTAATCACATATGGAACCTTTGATCTTTTTCATGAAGGTCATTACAGGCTTCTGCAAAGAGCAAAAGCATTAGGGGACTATCTGATTGTGGGAGTCACTACGGAGAATTATGACAGAACAAGAGGAAAGCTGAATGTCGTGGATGACCTGATGACAAGGATTGAAAATGTCAAGAAGACGGGGTTTGCAGATGAAATCATCATAGAAGAAACAATCGGTCAGAAGGTAAGTGATGTGCAGAAGTACAAGGTAGACATCTTCACAGTAGGAAGTGACTGGGTCGGTAACTTTGATTATATGGCAGACTACTGTAAGGTAGTGTATCTGGAGAGAACCAAGAATGTATCGAGTACAATGCTCAGAAACCAGGACTTCAAAATACAGCGAATCGGTATCATAGGCACCGGCAGGATAACAGGCAGATTCCTGATGGAAGCCAAGAGTGTAAGTGGTGTTAACGTACAGGGAGCCTATAATCCCCATAAGAAGAGTGCTGAGCAATTTGCAAAGAAATATGAAATCGATGCTTTCGAAACTCTTGATGAACTATATGAAAAATCAGAGATTGTATATGTGGCATCGCCACATGAGACGCATTATGGCTATGTAAAGGATGCACTGGAACATGACAAACATGTAATATGTGAGAAGCCCTTTGTACTGAAGAAAGAACAGGCGGAGGAACTTTTTGATATTGCAAAACAGAGGAATAAGATCCTGTTTGAAGGAATCAAGACAGCATATTGTCCCGGTTTTACCAAACTGATGGATGTAGCCCGAAGTGGACTTATCGGAAATATCCGATATGTGGATGCCTGCTTTACCAAACTGGAAAATGCAGAGTCGAGAGAACTGACGGATACCAAGTATGGTGGAAGCTTTCTGGAACTTGGAAGCTATTGCCTGCTGCCGGTCATGAAGCTTTTGGGCTGTGAGTATGAAGACCTCTCCTTTGACAGTATCTATGGGGCTGGGCATATTGATCTATTTACTAAGGTATCCCTGAAATTCCCCAAAGGGCTTGCAACAATCACCTGCGGACTTGGGGTAAAGAGCGAAGGAAGGCTTCTGATCGCAGGTACAAAGGGATATATCGTAGCAGAGGCACCCTGGTGGAAGACAACATACTTTGAAGTACACTATGAGGATGCATCAAAGGTGGAAAAATACTCGGAAAGATTCTTAGGGGATGGTCTTCGATATGAGATCAGTGACATGCTTAATCAGATCAATGGAAATCATAAAAGTGAATTCAAACTGACCAGAACGGAAAGTATCACAATGTCCGGAATCATGGAAGAGTTTTTGAAGAAAGAAAATAGAGGATAAAAATAGCATGAAGATATGGGCACACAGGGGATGTAGTCAGCAGTATCCTGAGAATACATTGCTGGCATTTGAAAAAGCAATCGGATTAAAAAATCTTGCAGGCATTGAACTGGATATACAACTCACGAAGGATGGAGAAATCGCAGTAATCCATGATGAGAGAGTGGACAGGACTACAGAGTCGATCGGTTTTGTAAGGGACTATACATTAGCAGAACTTAAAAAATTACATATTTATGCGGATGTAAATCCAAGTCAAAAGATACCTGCTATAGAGGAAGTGTTTGATTTGATTGAACCGAGACTTAAGGCAGGTATGAAGCTGAATATTGAGTTGAAGAACAGTGTGTATACATATCCGGGGATGGAAGAAAAGATACTTGATTTGGTGGCAAAAAGAGGAGTGGAGGATGCAATCATTTACTCAAGCTTCTCGGCAAAGTCTATAGAAACAATCAAAAAGCTAAATCCAAGAGCAGAAACGGGAATTTTAGATAGTAAAGTTTCTGATTGTCTGTATAAGCTGAAGGGCACAGGTGCAGATGCACTTCACCCATATTGGAAAGGCATTGATCTTCCAATAGATAGGATAAAAGATTATACAGTAAGGGCATATCTTTCAGGGCATCTTTATCCAGAGAAGCCAACAGGAACAAAGCTTGACTTGAAGGAACTCGAAAGCAAAGGCATCACAGATGTGTTCCTGAATGAACCGGAGAGGTATATAGACTAAAAAAATTACAAAATGGGGAAAAATATGAATTATGCAATTATCCTGGCGGCTGGTGTAGGTCAGCGGATGCGAAATGGCGGATTGCCAAAGCAGTTTTTGAAACTGATGGGGAAACCTATTATAATTTATACATTGGAAAAATTTGAACAGTGTGAAGAAATTAATCAGGTAATCATAGTGTGTCATGGAAGCTATATTGAGCATATGAACAGCCTTTTGAAGTCATATCAGATACAGAAGGTGGCAAAAGTTATTGTAGGTGGAAGTGACAGGCAGAACAGTCTGAAACGAGGTCTGGATGCCATACAGGAAATAGGCGGTAAAGAGGAGGATACAGTGGTTATACATGACGGTGTACGACCACTGGTAAGCACTGCTGTAATATCAGAAAATATAAGAGTTGCTAAACAGTATGGATGTGCTATTACCGTTCATCCGGTTACGGAGTCTGTAGTTATAACAGATAAGGAAGATGCGTCAATGGATGATTTCAAAAAAAGGACAAATACCTATTCCATGACTGCACCTCAGACTTTTCGATTAGGTGAAATTGTAGGAGCATACGAAAAGATAGAACAGATGGACGAAGGAGAGATACCACTACTGGATGCTGCCATGGTATATGCGAAACTTGGTGGAACGGTGCATTTGGTCAAGGAACAGGGAGCGAATATTAAAATTACTACTCCGGAGGATTACTATTTATTGAAAGCGATGCTTGAACTCGAAGAAAACAAATTTGTATTTGGTCTATAAGGAGGCAATGGGCAGATGGTAGAGCAGAGAGACATAGACATCATTTTAAGAAATCCTATAGACTGGGAAAAATTCAGAAATAAGACAATCCTTGTTACAGGTGCGACAGGAAGATTAGGAATGTACTTTGTTGAAGCAATAAACAAGGCAGACATTGACTTGAATCTTAATCTTACTATTATTGCTATGGCGAGAAGCGAGCAAAAGTTAAAAGAAGTATTTGGACAGACATTAAAGCTGCCAAATATAAAAACAATGGTACAGGATATTATAGAGCCTATTACATATGATGGCCCAGTG
>JBJELE010000003.1:0-209480 GCA_051878995.1 Lachnospiraceae bacterium
ACACACATTTCATAAAACTGGCAGGCATAAAACAGAATTTGCCTTTCGGAGCTGATTCAATTTTCTGTTTATTGCTTTTTGCAGTAAAAAGTGTTATTATTTTAACAAAAATACAAATGCGAAGTGCGTGACACGAAAAACACATCAAAGTGCTGTTTTTCCAATAGAAACACTTCGGAACGGAGGAATAAAATGACTAAGAGTTTTGATGACTTATTGTCAAAAGTATCTGAATGCAGCATTAAGAAAGTTGCTGTTGCAGTCGCACAGGACAGTGCCGTATTGGAAGCAGTAAAAGCTGCTAAGGAGCGTAATATTGCCGAAGCTATCCTGGTCGGTGATGAAGACAAAATCAAGGAAATCGCCGCTTCCATGAATATGGATCTGAGTGGATTTGAGGTCATCGATGAGAAGGACAACTATACCGCAGCATTAAAGGCTGTCGAGTTAGTACATACAGGCAAAGCCGATATGTATATGAAGGGTCTGATCGATACCAAATCTTTCTTAAAGAGTGTACTGGACAAGGAAGTTGGCTTAAGAACCGGCAAAACCTTATCTCATGTATGTGTATTTGAAGTGGAAGGCATCGACCATCTCTTATTCTTATCTGATGTTGCTTTCATGACCTATCCTACTCTGGAGGACAAGGTTCACATTATTGAGAACACCGTAGAAATCTGCCATGCATGCGGCATCCCGAATCCTAAGGTGGCTCCTCTTGCAGCTGTAGAGGTTGTTAATCCCAAAATGCCTGTTACTGTTGAGGCAGATGAACTTACCAAAATGTGTGAAGAAGGTAAGATTACAGGCTGTGTTGTAGACGGTCCGCTTTCTTTGGACCTTGCTATCGATCCTGCTGCCGCACAGCATAAGGGCGCAGAAGGCAGAAAAATCGTAGGTGATGCAGATGTTCTTCTGTTCCCCGATATCCATGCCGGCAACTTAGTGTACAAATGTCTTGTACATACCGCTAAAGTTAAGAACGGCAATATCCTGACAGGTACCAAGGCTCCTGTTATCTTAACCTCCCGTTCCGATGATTTTGAGACCAAGGTAAATTCCATTGCACTCGGCGCTGTTGTAGCAGAATCTTTAAAATAAGTAAGCATATCAACATCATATAAATATAAATCTATAAGAAAGGCGGAATAAAAATGGCTGTTAAAAGTTTAATTATCAATCCGGGTTCTACTTCTACCAAAATCGGTGTATTTGAAGATGAGACCTTATTATTTGAGGAGACCTTAAGACATTCCACAGAAGAAATCGCACAGTATGCTTCTATCGTAGACCAGAAGGATTTCCGTAAGGACATCATTATTAATCTGTTAAAAGAGAAGAACTTTGATATCAACTCTCTTAATATGGTAGTCGGCAGAGGCGGTATGTTGAAACCCATTCCGGGCGGTACCTATGCTGTCAGCGATGATCTGTTAGAAGATTTGAAAATCGGCAAACAGGGTCAGCACGCTTCCAATCTGGGCGGTATCCTGGCAAGAGAAATCGGTGATTCCATCGGTGTTCCTTCCTATATCGTAGATCCGGTTGTAGTAGATGAGTTAGAGCCCACATCCAGATATTCCGGTGTGCCGGAACTTCCCAGAACAAGCGTATTCCATGCGCTGAACCAGAAAGCAGTTGCAAAGCGCTATGCCAAGGAAACCGGAAAAGCTTATGATTCTTTAAATCTCATCGTTGTGCACATGGGCGGCGGTGTTTCCGTAGGCGCTCACAAGCAGGGTAAGGTTGTGGATGTATTCAACGCTCTGGATGGTGACGGTGCATTTTCTCCCGAGAGAGCCGGTGCCGTTCCAAGCGGTGCACTCATTAAGATGTGTTTCTCCGGTCAGTATACCGAGAAAGAAGTCTATAAAAAGATTGTTGGCGGTGGCGGATTCAATGCTTACTGCGGTACCAACGATATGAGAGACGTAGCCAAGATGGTAGATGGCGGCGACAAGAAAGCTGAAGAAGTACGTGAAGCATTCATCACACAGGTTGCAAAGGATATCGGTTCCATGGCATGTGTTCTGAAGGGTAAAGTAGATCAGATCATCGTTACAGGCGGTATCGCTTACGACAAGTATGTGGTTGCAGGCTTAAAAGAGCGTGCTGAATGGATTGCTCCGATGACCGTATATCCCGGTGAGGATGAGTTACTCGCGCTTGTTCAGGGCGGCTTACGTGTCTTAAATGGCGAAGAAAAGGCTATGACATACTAGAATAAATTATTTCCTGTTAATAAAACAGCCGGAGCGTTTTGCTCCGGCTGCTTTTAATCGATTATCCGAATTGATTCGGTCACCTCACTTGGAATGACAAACTCAACACACCCCATATAGCCGGGTGCCACCTCATACTCATCAAAAGCAATGACTATCTCATTCTTTTCATTCAGGTAGAAGGAGGTTTCATCCGTAATCGCCTTAAAATTCATGGCTTCTATCTCGTCATCCACCCAATAGTAAACCATCTCATCCTCTTTCATCTGCTCACGCATTTGTTCTTTGATATTCTCGCTGATTGGTGTAATATAATCTGCTCCGTCCACAAAGAGGTCTTTTAGGGCAAGACGTTCACCGGTTGTCAAGTCAATCGTATAGAAATAATCCCACTCTGCACCACTGCCCGCTCCCTGATAACAAATCAGTTTTAAAGTAAAGTACTTATCTGTTGTAGCGATTACCTCACTCTTAACAAGCACATCCTGATAGCCTTCTTCATATTGAAGATTTTCCTCAAACTCTGTCACGATCTGCTCTGTAATCTGCCGGATCTCTGCATTTATCTCTTCGGTAGTCTTCTTTAGGTTTTCCTGCATCTGTCCATCTGTCTCTTCCTTATCCTGCTGTATGCCGGTTGTCTGCTCCGTCTCGTCTAAAACAAGTTCCGGCACCACGATATCCGCATTATGACGTTCACTCTCATACTGATAATCCCGGAACGTCACAGCCTCCACTACCTTGCCAAGCACAGGAATATTGCTCATAGCATAAGCAATAGTCGGGGAAGTATTTGGCAATACCACGAACATTGCAGCCACAGCTGCTGCTACTGCTATATTCCTGAATATATGCTTTTGGTGCACCCGCTGTTTCTCCCTCTTTGCTTTGCCAATGCTCTTCTTCATGGACTCTATCTGCGATTCTGACATATTAACAGCTTTATACTGGTTCTTTGCATTTTCCATCTTATCCATACTCTGTTCCCTTTGTCTCATAATGTACCATCCTTTCCTATAAACATTGTTATTTCCACAATCAGTCATCCGAAAATTCCACGCGAAGCTTTTTCAGTCCCCGGTATAACCGACTTTTGATGGTATTTACATTTTCATTCAATACTTCCGCAATCTCTGTCAGCTTCATATCTTCAAAATATTTCAGTTCGATAACCGCTTTATCTTCTTTTGGCAACATATCCAGCGCCCTCTGCAGATCTATATTCTCATATGTGTCTTCCTTTCCCTGCTCTGCTTCCACTGCATCCAGAGAAATCGGCTGTTCCTTTTTCACAAACCGGAATATTTCATTCAGCATAATGCGATAAAGCCATGTTGCCGCATATTTCTCCTGTCTTAATGTATCACTGTGCAAAATTGCCCTATATGCACCATTCTGAACAATATCACAAGCATCTGACTCATTGTGTACATAGCTATATGCAAGACGATAATAACTGTTGTAATTTTCCAGCAAAAGCTGCTCTATCTTTTGTTCCTTCTTATCCTTTCCTTGAAAAAGCATTGAACAATGGCACCTCCTTTATTGTTTTCTGATGATTAGACCTCTCACTCATGCAAAAAGTTTCAAAGCGTAGGCATTAATTACCTACGCTTCGCTTTTTTTCATCATTCTTATTAACACATATTCTGCCCCATTATCTAAGAGAAATCCTGAACGGCAAGTTTATTATATAATATTGTGTATTCTTCAAGCACCTCTTCATGATGCGCCCTGATATAATCCTCATCTCCGGTTTTCGCTGCCATTTCCAGTTTCTTGGCCTGTTCTGACAGATCTGCAGCACCGATGGTCAGCGAAGTGCTCTTTAATGCATGCACCATGATCCGGTAATTTTCCCAGTCTTCCTGTGCGAAATAATCTTCCATCGCTGTGCGCTTATCATTTTTCAGATATTCGGCTATCATTTCACGATAGAAATCCATATCGTTCATGCAGTAATTCAGACCAATGCTTACATCCAGACCGGCAATTCCTTCAAATCCCTGCTTCGGGGATTCATCCGTCCGCTCCTCAAGCTGACGCAACGACAGCTTCTCCTGCGGCAGATATTTTAACAGAATAGAATTCAGTTCCTTTTCCTGAATCGGCTTGGACAGATAGTCTGTAAAGCCCGCCTGCATATAATCTTCTCTCGCTCCGAGTATTGCATTGGCTGTCAGAATGACAACCGGCGTCGTAATATTAGGGTGGTTCCCCTTCTCTTTCATACGATGAAAACACTCTACACCATCCATGTTGGGCATCAGATGATCCATAAAAATCAGATCATATTTATCCTTCTCTATCCTGTCAAGTGCTTCCATACCACTTTCCGCAGTATCCACCACAACACCCGTATACTTAAGCAGTCCCTTTGCGACCAGCAAATTCATTGGCACATCATCTACCACCAGCACACGTGCATCAGGCGCATAAACCAGCTCTGTATCAGGATTTTCGCTTTCCATCTGTTCACGATACCGCTTATTAAAGTCTCCAATCGGTTCATGGTTCCGGATTTGCTGCTGTATTCTCGCGCGAAATGTTGATCCCTGCCCGTAGACACTACTGACCGAAATCTCTCCGCCCATCATCTCCACCAGATTTTTAGTCAGATTAAGTCCTAATCCGGTTCCTTCGATATTTCGGTTCTTCTTCTCATCCACTCTGGTAAAGTTCTCAAACAGTCTGCCAATGTCTTCCTTCCTGATACCGATTCCAGTGTCTTTCACGGTAATCACGAGCACCATTGATGCATCCCGTTTCCCTTCATAATCCACATGTAGTTCAACACTACCCTCATTCGTATATTTCACTGCATTGGAGAGCAGATTATTGATAACCTGACGAACACGCACCTCGTCTCCATAGAGCCCACATGGTATGGCAGGATTAATGTAAATAGAAAATTCCAACCCCTTCTCAGCTGCTCTGGAAGCAGTCATGTTATAGCAGTCGTTCATTACAGAGAACAGGTCATATTCCACAGGAATAATCTCCAGCTTGCCTGACTCAATTTTGGAGATATCCAGAATATCGTTGACAATAGAGAGCAAAGACTGGCTTGCACTCTGAATATTTCTACCATACTCTTTCAGTATTTCATTGTCCTCACACTCACGAAGCAGCATTGTATCCATACCGATGATTCCGTTGATCGGAGTACGGATTTCATGAGACATATTCGCTAAAAAGGTGCTCTTGGCATGATTGGCAGCTATCAGCTCCTCCTGATGCTCCATAAGCAGCTTCCTCTGTTTCTCATAGATATATGTCTGATATTTCAAAATGGCACCAAAGATACAGGATACAATAAAAATCGTCTGTATGACATCCGAAACCATATAGCCCTCCGGCATCTGTGTAAGAAGACCCGGATTATTTTCCGCTATCAGGATACAGCCTGCCATTGTAGCGAACCCCAGGAGAAAAAGGAGCAGACACGTCCATCCATCCAGTATCAGCCATGTAAAAAGCAGGCCCAGAACAAACCAGATCGGCATACCACTGTAAATTCCGCCTGACGTAAAGAACATCATCGGAAACACAACAAGATTTGCACCGAGGCAGATGAGCAGACCCGCCATCCTCATTTTATTTTTTCGGACAGACAGATATAGGGCAGCGCATACCACAAGCAATATCACTGCAATAGCCACCGCACTTGCATATGCCCCCATAACTGATGTGACAGCCATAGCAACAAAACCGCCAACAAACGCTGCCGACAGAATCAGATTCATCATTCTCTGCTGAATACTGTATTCCTCATTCAGAATCGTACTCATGTACCATCCCAAAATACTTTTCCACTTTCTTATCTGTTTCGTCTCCTCACCTTCCGTCATTTTCTTTTCCCTTTTTTCCTTCCTTAAGAACAATAAGCCAAATGCACCCTTTCCGCAGTTGCAGGAGATTGCCGAAGATGCCTGCTGAAAATAAATATTCTTGAAAAGACATCTTTTCTCTACTTCATTTTTGATCAATTCCAGCGTTTCTGCATCCAGATTGGCATGGGTAATAAAAAGTGTTTCCTTGTCAATTGTCCAAGTTCTTCTCAATGTATGTTTGATATATCTACAGATTACATCCGTCCACTGCCCGACCAGAATCTGATCTGCCACAATACTGTCATGCTTCATGATAAGAACCGGATGCAGGAGCATTCTGTCACAAAGATTCTTAACTCCCTTAGAAAGTCTCCCGGAGCGATGCAGAAAATCTGTTTCCCGCACTACAAAACTGGTGGAGGACAGATATTTTGACACAGCAAGTGCAGGAAGAATCTGTGCCGTTGTAGCTCCTTCCTGCGCCATCTGTGCAGCTTTTATTACAAACAATCCCATTCCGCTGGAAAGCTGACCCGAATTAAATACTGTTACATTGCCGCACTTCTCCGCCGCTTTTACTGCATGATCATAACCATCGCTGGCGTTTTTAGCCATTGTAATATGCAGAATCTGTTCTGCCACAGTCAACTGCTTTTCAAAAAAAGCTTCATACTCTTTCACTTCCGGAGGCTCGGATTTTGCATAATTCTCCGCCTGCTCCATATAGATAAACAAATCATCCTGATCAACTTCCGTGCCATCCACAAAGCGTCCTTCCTTCGTCTGCACAAAGTACGGCTGAATGATGATGTTATATTGGGCAATCAGTTCCTCCGGCAAGTCACATACACTGTCTGCCGTTATTAAGAGTGGTATTTTTCTATTCATCCATTTTCTCCTCCTGTCAGCATTTTCCGTAAAACACGTGACATTGCGGTGATCTCGATAGGTTTAGATATAAATTCATCAAAGCCTTCCCCAAGGAACATCTCCCTTGCCCCGCTCACTGCATTCGCAGTCAATACAACAATCGGAATGTGTTTATAATGTCCATTTCGAAGCTCCCTTATCTTCTGCATAGCAACAACACCATTCATACCCGGCATCATATAATCCATAAATATAATCTGATAATCCGTAATAACACATTTCTCTATCGCATGCTCTCCGCTTAAGCAGGTGTCTGCTTCGATTCCATAGGTCTTCAATATACCGTCAGCAACCACCAGATTCATGCTGTCATCATCTACCACCAGTGCCCTCACACCATCGAAATGCAGTTTTTCCTCCTGTTCTGCATTTCTTCCATCCTTAAAAGTACCCGGCATTGTCATATTTAACAGGTTAATGACTGACAACAGATAGACCGGCTTTCTCAATACATGTACATTACTGTTCTCGGGTAGTGTAAAAGAATCATCTGCAAAAACGACCGTATATACTTTTTTACTTAAATCTTCAAAATATTTCCGATCCATTCCGTATTCCCAATTGGCAACAAATACGTGAGTAACCGGATTTTCTGCTACCATCTTCTTCAGGGAATCCAGCGAATCTGCCCGACTGATATTAAAATCAAACGCATTTTTAATATGCCCTATCATCGAAGCATAATAATCAGCGACTTCAGAGCGAACATATTTTTCTGTATTAAAATAGCATACAATCTGAAATTCTCTGCTCTTTTCTACACTGATAGACGCTTTTCTATCCACCACCTGCTGAGGAATCACAACATGGACATGTGTTCCCTCTGAAACCTTGCTTTTAATTGAGATAAATCCACCCATTGCAGTAACCATGCCATGTACGATTGCCAGTCCCAGCCCAAGTCCTCCTGTCTTACGCTCAATATCGGAATCTCCTTTATAGAAATGAGTAAATATCTGTTGCAGCTGTTCCTCACTCATACCAATACCGGTGTCCCACACGTCAATGTTCAGGTTGATTCCATACTCTTCCTCTCGTGTCCCAATGTACAGGTATGCTCCGCCTGACTCTGTAAATTTGATAACATTATCCATAAGTGCCAGAATTATCTTCTTCAGTTTACCGGCATCTCCATGCAGCAGCTTCGGTATATCCGGCTGTATATCGATTGCCACATCCAGCTTTTGATTCATTCGCTGCCACTGCAATCCCATAATAGCATCATTAATTACTGATAGCGGTTCATAATCCTCGGCAGACACCACGAGAGTATCCGTAATCAGCTCCGAATAATCCAGAATATCGCTGACCTGGCCATACAAACGTCTTCCCGCATTCTGAATTGATTCCACTTCCGCTCTCAGCCCATCATCCAACTCTCTGTGAAGTATAATCTCACTCATACCATTAACCGCATTAATCGGAGTACGCAGTTCATGGGATACGTTGACAAGAAATCTCTCATTTTCTCTCTTGGCATCCATCAGTTCTCCTTCGACTTTACACCGCAACAGCCGCTCCCGCTTCTGCTGTCTGATGAAAAATCTGGCGATAAAAATGGCACACAACGTACAGACAGTGCCAAGAATCATCCTTGAAAAGACCAGCTCGTCCATCCCTAAATGAATATAGCCGGTTCCGAAAATATGCCATAAGAGCACGACCAGATAAGAGGATGCCATCAGATATATAAATTTCATGTCCTGCTGTACTGACAATATAATGGTAAACAGGCAGATCAAAATCGGTACATCCGTTAAGGAGGTTTCATGCCCGCCGTAGTATAGCAATCCCACCAGTACAAAGACTGTGTAAAAACCGACTCTCATTCCGGCTGTCCCTGCCTGAAAAAAGTGTATCATCCAGCAGCTAATAATTCCTATCCCAAGCATCAGACATACAATCTGCCAGTAATCCCATTGAAAGAGTGCCGTAACTATTACCAACAGCATTCCAAGAATGGAGGTTATCATAATATATGTTATATGAAACATTGTCTGAAATTCCAGGTCTGTACTCTTTTCTCTCACCGTGTTCCTCCCAGTATACTCTTTAGTTGATCCGATAATTGCAGATATTCCGCAATCATTCCTTTATGATGTGACCTGAGATAATCCGTATCCCCGGCTTTCGCTGCCATTTCCAACGCCTTTGCCTCCTCCGAAAGATGTACGGCACCAAGCGTATGGGATGTGCTTTTCAGGGCATGCACCGTAATTCTGTACTCATTCCAGTCCTCTGCATCAAAACATCGCTCTAAAACCGGTATTTTATCAGCCTTCATATACTCTTTCAGCATCTCTATGTAAAAGTCTTCTTCATTCAAACAATACCCAAGTCCGGTCTGTATATCCAGACCGGCAATGCCTCTCAGGCGTTGCATAGTCTCCGCCGTTTCCTCCTCAGTAAGCCCGGTCTGCGGAGTCGGTTCTGCTTTTCTATGCTGTTCAGATGTTCTTTGCTGTTCCGGTGTCTTTTGTTGCTTCGGTTCATCCTGTGGCACTTCGCCTTGTTCTTCAGGCTGGCGGAGCAGTTCCGGTCTCAGATACCTGACAAGCATTTCCCGTAATTCTTCTTCCCGGATCGGTTTTGTAAGATAATCCTGAAAACCGGCCTGCAGATATTCTTCCCTGGCGCCGATAATCGCATTCGCCGTCAGCATGATGACCGGTGTTTCACTATTTGGATTATCCGTAATCAGTTTCATATGTTGCAAAGTCTCAATACCATCCATCTCCGGCATCATATGATCCAGGAAAATGATATCGTAACGCTTTGCTTTGACACATTCCAGACATTCCCTGCCACTGACTGCTGTATCAATCTGTATACCCGTCTCCTTCAGAAGTCCTGTCACGACTTTAAGATTCATTTCAACATCATCTACCACCAGAATCTGAGCATCCGGTGCAAAAACAGATAACACCTCAGTACCCGAAGTATTTAGGAAATGCTGATAACGCTTGCCAAAGTCTCCCATCGGCTCAGCGTTCACAACCTTTTGCGGGATTTTAGCCGTGAAACATGAACCTTCTCCATAAACACTCTCTACGGAAATCTCTCCGCCCATCAGTTCCACCAGATTCTTTGTAAGGTTTAAACCCAGACCGGTTCCTTCAATATTGCGGTTGCGCTTTTCATCCACTCTGGTGAAAGACTCAAAAAGTTTACCGATATCTTCTTCTCTGATACCGATACCTGTATCTGTTACCGAAATGATAAGCTGTATTCCGTCATCTTCTGTACTCTCATGATTTAAGGAAAGGGTAACAGTTCCTTCTTTCGTGTATTTCACGGCATTAGACAATAAATTATTAATAATCTGCCGGATTCTTACTTCATCGCCATACAGGCCGGAAGGTAATTCCGGATCAATCTGCATTCTAAAAGCAAGCCCTTTATTCTCTGCTCTGGCTCTCGTCATATTATAACAATCATTTAAAACAGAAAATAATTCATATTCCGTCGGGAGAATCTCGAGTTTTCCCGATTCTATTTTGGAAATATCCAGAATATCATTGATGATGGATAGCAGGGATTGTCCGGCACTCTGAATATTTTTAGCATATTCCAGCAGACTCTCATCCTTACATTCCTTCAACATCATAGCATCCATGCCAAGAATACCATTAATCGGAGTACGGATTTCATGAGACATATTGGCAAGAAAATCTGATTTTGCTCTGTTCGCAGTTTCTGCGGCCAGCTTTGCCTCTCTCAGTTCCTTACTCTCCTGAATCTTCTGCTCGGATAAAAACAGATAGAAACAGCCAATCACAAATAACACCAAAAGCAGACCAAATACCCATAATACCAGCATGCCGATTCCTCTGACATCAGCAGCTGCAACTTCTGCCGGAACCATACCGACCAATGACATTCCTGTCCATTGCAGGTCAGCCTTGAAGAAATAATACTCCCCGCCTGCCTTCTTCTGATAGATACAGGCTGAAGATGCCACGTTTAACCGCTCATTCAGTTTCTGACTGATCGATGCAAAGTCTTCCTCCGTAAATATCAGATTATCGTCCAACTCCGTGTCAGATGATTCCACAACCACAGTACCATCCATATCGCGAATGCTTACATACCCCCTTTTCTCAAAGCAGTCTACTGCAAATTGCAACGCTGCTTCTTCCTTTTCATATTTCTGATAAAGAACATACTTTACATTGTCACCATGACATACCGGCACGGTAAACAATAATCCGTTCTTCTCGCTATAACTGATTGCCCTATTGCCACGAAAGGAATCACGAATCCCTGAAAATTCTCTCGCGGAAAGCTTTTCACCATAGTGGGCATCACCATCTAATGTTAAAAGACCATAGGTGCACTCCGTTTCCTTCTCCATATCTGAATAAAAATCCAGAATATGCGCATAATTTGCTTCCTCTGTCCGTATTTCTTCTGCGATTTCAGCAAGTCTTGTAATCTCTGCATCCAGTTTATACTGCGTGTTTTTGGACAAAAGCTCTGCCTGCGCAGCAATTGAATTCTCGATATGGGTATATAGAAGGGCATTCAATTTCCCCCGCATCAGGAAACCGACAAATATCATTACACCAACGAATATGAGCAAACCAGCCAGCATTCTGGCACTGATTCTCTTTCTAATTGACTTCATATATCTCCACTCCCTCTACGAGCCAGTTCATCTGTTGCTGCAATATTTCATCACGGATTACTTCATTTTCATTACACCTTATATTCCCCGCATTATCATAGATAAGGCCGGAGAATACTTCCTTGTCATCCCGTAGCCGGTCAGCTGCAAATTCCACCGCATCAATCATTTCCTGTGAGACCTCTTTGGAATAGAACGAGAGCCCTACTGCATCCTTTTCAATACCAATCCAGTAATTCCGAACTCCAATTTCTTTATTCTGTAAATAATCCGCAATAATCTCCTGATAGACCATATTCCAATTCGATACAACGGAAGTCAGCAGGTAATCTGAGTATTCTCCCCGGTCAATGTTATAGCCAATCACATAGACCCCCAGTTCCTCTGCCATATCCACAACAAAGGGCTGATTCTGATGATAAGTAAGAACATCCACCCGGCAGTTATTCACAAGCGCTGCTGCTTCCTGTCTTTCTTTTTCCCCATTATCCCAGTCTCCGGTATAGGAAACATAAACGACAGCCTCCGGATTTACACTTCGTACCCCCAGAGTAAAGGCATTGATTCCCCTATTGACTTCATTGTTATCCATGGCTGCCACATAGCCGATATGGTTGCTTTTCGTTTTCATACCGGCGACAATTCCTGACAGGTATCTTGCCTGATACACTCTCGCGAAATAAGTCTTATAGTTGTCCAGATTTCTGTCCGAAGAACAACAATAGAACGAAATATCAGGATATTCTTTGATTGTTTCCTCAATTTCATTCGGATAGTTGTAGCTTTCTAAAAAAATCGCCTTGATTCCTTTCTCTGCCATTTCACGGACTGCTTTCTCACATTCTCCTGAATATTCCGGCGCGTTTTCATAAAGTTCTATCGTTACCCCTAATTCTGCACAGGCAGCCTTTATCCCCTGATAATGGATACCGTTCCATCCGGGCTCGTCCGATGAGCCCGGCAGAATCACACCGATTACTATTTTGTCCTCCTTCTTCTCATTGCTAAATAACAGAATGCTTCCTACAATAAGAATCAGGACAATGCCGGCTCCTAAAAGAAACACCCCGCTTTTTCTAATCTTCATCTATCATTACCCCTTCTACATACCAGTCAAAAGAATTGAGCATTGCCTCGTCTGTCATACTTTCCCCTTCATTTATCCGCAGATTTCCTTCATTGTCATAAACGGGTCCATAGAAAACATCAAAGACTCCTTTCTCCATTCTCTTTTGCTGTTCTTCTACAAGTGGTCTGATTCCCTGCTTAACATTGTCCGTAAACGGCGAAAGAGAAATCATACCGCTCTCAATCCCCTCCCAGTAATGTCTGCTGACAAATTTATTCTGAAGCACTTCCCTGATTCTCGGAGTATAGAAGTTCTCCCACTTCCACACGGCTGCTGTCAGGAAGTGCTCCGGATATCTTGCACTGTTATCGCAATTATATCCGATAATCCAGATTCCGCGCCTGTCTGCCTCATCATAAGCTGCCAGGGAATCGGAATGTACTGTCATAACATCAATGTCATGTTTATCAAACAATTTCATTGCCGCTTTACCTGTCTCCTGATCATCCATCCAGGTATTGCAAAAACGCACATAGACCGTTGCATCAGGGTTCACTCTGCGAACTCCCATAGTAAATGCATTGATTCCTCTGTTAACCTCCGATATATCATAGGCAGCAACATAACCGATTTCATTTGTTTCTGTCTGTAAGCCAGCTACAATACCACATAAATACCGCATCTGATACATTCTCCCGAAATAGGTGGAAAGGTTTGGCGCTTCCTCTACTCCGGTTGCATGGAAAAAGTGTATATCCGGATGCCTTTCTGCCACCTGCAACTCATATTCGCCATACTCAAAGGAGTTGCAGATGATGATCTCACAGCCATCCTCGATTAATTCTTCCATAACCGGGATACAGCCTTCATCCATCGGCACATCCTCACGATATTCGATGGCAAGATTCAGTTCTTCCCTGCTGACTTCCATAGCCTCATAGTGAGACTGTCCCCAGCTTGCATCATCAATCACGCCATTCAGGATAAATCCAACTTTGGTCTGCTGCTTTGTAATGTCTGTATCTGCCTGTTTAATATTAATTGCAGCAATTCCGGCTATAATCAGGATGATAATAATTCCGGCTATCATACTTAAACGTTTCATTCCATTCCTCCATATAGATTCATCCCGGCACTGTGCTTACGCCTTAATCCTCCTGATCCGCCCGCAGCGCAGAATAAACAGGCTTCAGCTTCTTATTCTCAGATCTCTTAAAGAAATTGTAGAAAATGCGATCCACAATTGTCTTCACGTTTGAATTGCCTGCCTCCAAAAGAATGACAAGATACTGCACATTGCTGTACCGGGTACAAATATCAACAGTCCGGATTGTTTCCTTGATGGCCAGCTCCATATATGCCATAGTTTCCTCCAGCTCATCGATATATAGCGTTTCGCCGGTCTGATTCTCCAAGGTAATCATCAGCAGATGAACATCATGCTTATATCGTTGCTGCAGATTGCCTACATACTCAAACATCTTGGCAAACTCCCTGTATTCCACATTCATGGCACCGGCATAATCTCCACTGCTCTTCAATGCCTCCATGACCTGCAACAAGTCTACATTGTCATGAGACTGTTCAATATAATCCTCTTTCCTATAGAAGCTGTATCCTGCCTTTCCGTTGCGTTTCACATGATATAAAGCCTTGTCCGCCTTATTATACACATCTGCATAAACATCCAGTGGCGTAGTCATGCATAATCCGGCTGACAGGGATGCCTGACGGGCAACTACATCTTCATTCTTTTTCTTGGAGAAGATCTCAATGATTTGCTCCACACGTTCCGTCGCACCATCCCTTGAAATGCCTTTCATATACAGGAGGAATTCATCTCCTCCCAGTCTGCACGCAATACTGTCCTGGGAATACTCTGTCAGAATAGATCCTACCAGTGCAAGTAACCGGTCTCCTGCCTTATGTCCAATAGTATCATTGATTCTCTTTAAATTATCTACATCTATAAATGCAAGGCATCCGTTTTCTTCCTGCATCGCCTCCGCAATTTGAGTTTCACCCACATTCCGCAGCAAAAGACCTGTCAGCGAATCACATTCTTCCACACCCTTCTGATCATGGATCGTCTTCACAACCTGCTGCAGAAGCTGAGTGGATACTTCTTCACTCGTGTCGCCTTGTACTTCATTCTCCGCATATTCCCGAATTGCCAGACGATCCTCATCAAATAATCTGATAAATACTTCTACGGACTCCGGTTCGAACTGGGTTCCCGTTCCTTTGACAAGCTCCTCCCGAATAATCTCCTTGGAAAGCCCCTTGCGATAGATACGTCTGGAACTCATGGCATCATAAGCATCCGCAATGGCAACAATTCTGGCACTCTTTGGAATCTGTTCTCCTTTCAGTCCATCCGGATATCCGGTTCCGTCATATTTCTCATGATGATGCCTTGCAACAAGATCCGCCCCCGGAATTGCAGTAATACACTTAAGTATCTCTCCGCCCTTCGCAGCATGTGATTTAATGACACTGTATTCTTCATCTGTCAGTTTCGTAGGCTTATTCAATACAGAATCCGGAATACTGATTTTACCGATATCATGCAGAAGAGCGGCATGACGAAGATTATCCACCTCTTCTTCCGGCCATCCCAATTCTCTGGCCAGAAGCACAGAATATTCTGCCACCCGGTAAGAGTGTCCGTTCGTATAAGCATCCTTTGCATCAATAGTTCTTGCCAGCGTCTGCACCGCCTGAAGTGACATCTGCTCCACTCTGTGCTGTCGTTCTTCCGCCTTTGCTGTCTGACGTCTGACTTCCTTCTCCAGATCTTTCTGCAGCCTGTTAAGCTCCGTCAGCCGGCTTACACGCTGCAGGACAATTTCATAAACAAAGGGTTTGGTAATAAAGTCCATTGCACCTTCCTGAAACCCTCTTACCTCGGTATCTCTGTCATCATCTGCCGTCAGGAAAATGACCGGTATACCCCGATAATTTTCATCAGCCTGAAGCTGTCTCATTACCTCAAATCCATCCATATCCGGCATATGCAGATCTAATAAAATCAAATCCGTAAGCTTGTCCTTAAGAAATTCCAGTGCTTTTTTACCGGAATCCACACAGTCTACCAGAAACTGTCCCTTAAGCATCTTCTCTGCTATACGCAGGTTCATGATATCATCATCCACCACCAGAATGTGCGGCAATGCCTCTGCCTGCTCATTCACATCCCGTTCTTCCTGCACCGGTCCCTGCAAAATTGTCTGCAGATGCGACAACAGACTACTGTATTTTTCCATGGTGTCCCCATGATGCTCTCTGATAAATCCGATATCATCTTCTTTTGCTGCTGCTTCCAATGCCTTTGCCTGCTCGGAAAGCTCGCATGCACCTATTGATAATGAGGTACTTTTAAGCGCATGTACCAGAATTCTGTAATTCTCCCAGTCTTCCTTCTGATAAGCCTCTTCAATACTGTCACTCTTCTGGTTATTCAGATAGGTAAGCAGCATATCTTTATAAAATTCCTCACTGTCACAACAATAAGTCAGTCCCGTAGCAGTATCCAGATAAGCACTTACCTGCGCCATGAGATTCTGTCCGTCTCCCGTTTCCTCCGGCGCAGCAGAATCCTCAACAATTGACTCAATCAGCTCATCCGGCAGCCAGTATCGTATTATCTGCTTTAGCTGTCTGCCAAGAATCGGTTTCGACAGATAATCGGCAAAACCGGCATTCAGATACATTTCTTTCTCACCCGCTATTGCATTCGCTGTTAGAACAATAACAGGGGTTTCCGAACAAAGCTTTCGTTCTTTAATCTCTCTCAGCGCTTCCATACCATCCATAACGGGCATCATATGATCCAGAAATACAATATCATACGTATTTTTCTCCAACAGCTTCAGTGCTTCTTCTCCGTTACTTGCTGTGTCAATAGAAATCTTTGTATCTTTCAATATGCCACAGAATAATTCCAGATTCATGATATTATCATCCACTGCCAGGATACGTGCTTTTGGTGCAACAAATTCATCCTCTTCTTCCGGCTGCAGAAGCAATTCTCTGCTGTTTTTATACTCTATCCTGCCAATCGGTGTCTCGTCAATGACGGCCTGATCCACCTGAAAGGTAAATGTACTTCCTCTGCCGTATTCACTTTCAATCCTAAATTCTCCACCCATCATTTTTAACAGTCTTGTCACAATCGTAAGACCCAGTCCGATTCCCTGGATATCACGTGTTTTCCTGGGATCAAAACGTGAGAAGCTCTCGGAAATCCGCTCAACATCCTCCGGCTTCATACCGATGCCACTGTCCGAAACCGATACCTCCATACTGCCTGCGGAATCATTCTTCTTGTGCCATATAACCCTAAATTCTACAAAACCCTCCATTGTATACTTAACTGCATTAGATAGCAGGTTGTTGACAATCTGCATCAAACGCACGACATCTCCGGAAAGCTGTTTCGGGAGGGATTCATCCATAGAAATTCTTAACTCCAGATTCTTTTTCTGTGCACCATATTCTGCATAGGTAATGGCATCCTGAAGAAATGACATCACATAATAGGGTGTATCCTCCAGCTTCAGTTCTCCTTTGTCAATATTGGTAAAATCCAGAATATCATTAACGATGGAAAGCAGCGTCCTGCCTGCTGCCCTCACATTCATGGCATATTCTGCGGTTGCACTTTCTTTTGTCTCTTCCATAATGATCTCGTTATATCCAAGGATTGCATGGATGGGTGTCCGAACCTCATGTGACATATTAGCCAGAAAATCCGTCTTGGCACGGTTAGCCTCCTGTGCCATCTCCCTGGCGCTTTCGGCCTCCTCTTTTGCCTTCTCCGCAATTTCCTTAGTTCTCTGCAACTCTTCAATCGTCTTCACGAGTTCCTGATAATCCGGGGTTTCCATTGTAAACATCATCAAGAAAAGGCCTATGGAAATCGTAAAAAATACAAGCAATACATCTTGGAAAAGTAACATCTGTATCAATGAACCCATCAGACTTAGCGCCAGAAAGATAAGTACCGACACTCTCTGCCATGGCTTAAAAACTTTAAAATGATAAATCAGCACCGCACCTGTAGATATGATCAGATAGAACTGTGTAAAATAAGTAGTAATATACAAAGGCCCATGCACATACTGACCGGCCTCAAAAGTAAAATAACAACCTGTAAAAAGATTTACCACAAGAAGGCAGAAATACACCGTAACTATTGCCCGATTTATTTTGAAAAGCATTCCCCTTTTCTTCTCTCTATGAATATAATACTCACAATAACACATAAACTGGAAGCCTACATATACACCAACAGCAAAATACATTGTATTCACCAGCATATTGACCCATGTAGGAATCACAGACGCATAGCTAATGGTAATGGCTGAAACCACGTCCAGAATATCTGCCAGCAGCACAATCAGAATAAGTTTCAGAAACTCTTTATTAACTGCAGACTGCATATTGTACATTAATCTTGTAATGATAAACAAAATAACAAGAAAAATTATTGAGGACACTTCAAAATAAACATTATATACTAATGACATAAGCTTCTCCTATTTGCAGAATTCTTCTACCCGCTCATATAACTTTTGCGGGAGAATTGGTTTATTAATAAATCCCTGTACTGCATATTCCCCGTTTTCTACTGCCTCTTCCATATCCTCGGAAGCAGACAAAAACAAAACCGGTATTTGTGAAAGCTCATGATTTGACCGGATTGCATCAAGTGTTTCAATACCGCTCATTCCCGGCATTTCTACATCCAATAGAATCAAATCCACCGTTTTCTCCTGCAGGAATGCAAGGGCCGCCTGCCCGGAATCCGCTTTGATTACGTCATATTCCTTCTTCTTAAGCATCATTTCTACCATTCTTAAGTTCATTGCATCATCGTCTACCACTAATACTGTTCTTCCCACTTTTACTTTCTCCTTTGTCTTAGTTTCTCTTTATAATACCTTCCTTTATATTAAGTCATCGCATAATTCCCCATATTTTAATATTATACTTGATTATTATAGGAAAAGTAAACTGTCCAAAAGGATAGTTTGCTCAAATATTTTGCATATAATAAAAACCCTGAAACACCATATTTGACTCATTTGTCATTTCACATGATATTTCAGGGTTTCTTTTTACTATTCTAGTGATGGAACAATCTGATTCCCGTAAAGCACATGGTCATACCATATTTGTTACAGGTCTCGATCACATTGTCGTCACGCACGGAACCGCCCGGCTGTGCCACATATTGAACGCCGCTCTTATGGGCGCGCTCAATGTTGTCGCCGAAGGGGAAGAACGCATCAGAGCCAAGTGCCACATCACTCATCCGGTCTAACCAGGCTCTCTTTTCTTCTCTTGTGAACACTTCCGGTTTCACCTTGAAGAACTTCTGCCATGTGCCTTCTGCCAGTACATCCATGTAATCCTCTCCGATATAAAGGTCAATGGAATTATCTCTGTCGGCGCGGCCGATACCGTCTACGAACTGCAGCCCCAACACCTTTGGAGACTGTCGTAAGAACCAGTTGTCTGCCTTGGAGCCTGCCAGTCTGGTACAGTGGATACGGGACTGCTGCCCTGCGCCGATACCGATGGCCTGACCACCCTTCACATAACATACGGAATTGGACTGGGTATATTTCAGGGTTATCATGGCGATTGTCAGGTCTATCTTCGCCTGTTCCGGCAAGTTTTTACTTTCTGTCACAATATTGTCAAAGAAATCCTTATCAATATGTAACTCATTTCTGCCCTGTTCAAAGCTGATGCCATATACCTGTTTTACTTCCGTAGGCGCAGGTACATAGTTTTCATCAATCTCGATCACATTGTAATTCCCCTTTTTCTTAGCCTTAAGGATTTCCAATGCCTCCGGCTCATACCCCGGCGCAATAACACCATCGGATACCTCCCGCTTAATAATCTTCGCCGTTGCCACATCACACACATCAGACAGAGATATGAAATCACCAAAGGAGCTCATTCTGTCGGCTCCTCTCGCTCTGGCATAGGCATTGGCAAGGGGCGTAAACTCCATATCAAGATCATCTACCCAGTAAATCTTCTTCTCCACATCGGTAAGCGGAAGCCCTACTGCCGCACCGGCAGGAGACACATGCTTGAAGGAAGTCGCCGCCGGAAGTCCGGTTGCCTTCTTCAGTTCCTTCACAAGCTGCCAGCCGTTAAATGCATCCAGGAAGTTGATATAACCCGGTTTACCGTTTAACACTTTGATTGGCAGGTCACTTCCGTCTGCCATAAAGATTCTGGACGGCTTCTGATTAGGGTTACAGCCGTATTTCAATTCTAATTCGTTCATAATCTGTATCCTTTCTTCTCTATTCGATATCGTAACGTGTTTCATCGATATATTTATTGATTTTTATTAACAATTCGTGTCTCATATTTACCGGTCTCAATCTCAATATATCTGACGAAGAGTGACACTTTATTCTCTTCGTTCAGATTATCCCATATCATTTCGGTAAAGCTGTCGATATCGCCTTCGATTCCTACCAGAGTCGGTTCGCCTTCATAGCTTGGAAGCGGATTGCCGTCACCCATATAGGTATGGATGAAATGTCCTTCTCCTGCCTTGGGATTTTGATAAGCAAAGGTATATCTGTTACAAGATGACGGATCACCGTTATTGCTCTTTAAAATGGACATGGCATAGTTGTAAGTGCCGTTCTCCAGATGCATAATGCCGGAAATACGGGGTGTATAGTTGGGCGCATCCGGCTCGAACTCTCTTGTACGCAGCGCCTGCTCAAAGGTCTGCTGCTTGTCCATCAGTTCATAAATCGTATCCGTCTGGTCACCGTTTGTCACAATGGTCTTATTCCCTAATACACGGACAGGGGCATAGATGATCAGGCTGGGATCTTCCAGTTTCGAAGGATCAAATGCCTGAGTACGGATACCTTCCCCATCCTCCACAAATACACGGTTTCTGCTATTAGAGCTTCTTCCCATGATGAAATAAGCGGTTACGGCATATTTGCCATCTGCAGATTTGCCAATCACGATACCTCTTCCCGGATAGGCATTGCCTGCTAAATCCTGTGCTAATGAAATCTTCTGCATATCATTTCCTCCCTCACGGTTCTATTCTTTTGCTTTTGCATTTTGTGTTTTTACATATTTTGCTTCAAACGCTTCCCTGGACATCGGTTTGTCAAAGTAGAATCCCTGTATCATTCTGACCTTCATGCCCTCCAGCACTTTATACTGCTGCTTACTCTCGATGCCCTCCACGCAGATGGATACACCGATAGCATCTGCCAAATCAGACACCATCCTGATAAAGGACTTGGAATACGTATCCTCTGACAGATCCTTGACAAAGCTTTGATCCACTTTGATCACGTCAAAAGGCAGCTCTCTGATATGACTCAGAGAGGAATATCCCGTTCCAAAATCATCCAGTGCAATACGGACACCCAGCTCTTTAATCTGTGCCAGAATCTTTTTCATTCGGTCCAGATCATTAATGGCCAGTCCCTCTGTCACTTCCAGCGTCAGATTATGAGGATTGATGCCACTGTCTTCCACCGTCTTTTCTATAATTTCCACAATATCCGTCTGCATCATCTGCACCACCGACAGATTTACATTGATCTTATAATCCGGATAACCGTGGTCGTTCCAATATTTGCATGCCTTACATGCCTCCTGCAGTACATGGGTACCGATAGGATTGATCAGACCCAGATATTCTGCAAGGGGAATAAAGTCTACCGGGGACATAAATCCCATCTCTTCACTGTTCCATCGGATCAGTGCCTCAGCACCGGTACATTTATTGTGTTCCTGAATGTCTATAATGGGCTGATAATATACCTCAAACTCTTTATAGTCATTGATGGAAGCATCCCTCATGTGCTTCTCCATATCCAGGCGCTTATTGGAATCCGAATGAATGCCGTTAGTATAAGTGGCAACCCGGTTCTTACCGGATTTCTTTGCCTCATACATGGCAATATCCGCTTTCTTGATCAGATCCTCTACAACTTCACCTTCTTTCGGAAAATGCACAATACCCATACTCATGGTGCAGTAATAGTCAGCATCCTTTAAAAACCATGGCGTTGTAAATACCGTCTTCACACCCTCTACAATCTGATCAAAAAGCTTATACTGACTTGGCGGCACGATGATAACAAATTCATCACCACCCATACGATAGCAGGTATTCCTGATTCCCGGAACACTTTGCATCCCCTGGGCAATGGACTTCAATAAGATATCACCATACTGATGTCCCAAACTGTCATTGATGTGCTTGAAATCATCCAGATCCATATAGAGCACCGCACCTTCAGTGCCTGTCGTGCGGGCGGTATCAACATACTTAGCCAGATCTCTCTCACAACACATTCTGTTATAAAGGCCGGTCAGGAAATCTGTATAAGCCTGACGCTCAATCTTCTGCTGATACATCTTCTTCTCAGTCACATCGTAGATGGAGCACATCAGAACCTGCCTGCCATCCACCCATGTTATATTTTTATAGAAAAGATCGTACCAGCTTCCGCTTTCCTCAAAGCAGACTTCCACACTTCCATGATCGCTGTTTTCCGGTATTTTGCTCTCGAAAACAGCTGTCAACAGATTCTTATCCAGCTCTTCCTTGAAATAACTCCTCAGACTTCTGTTCACAAACAGAATCCTTCCGTTTTCTCTGTCTCTGACATAAATGGAACTTCCTACATTATCCAGTACCTCTTCCAATGCCGCATAGGAGCTTGCCAGTGAGTTCTTCTGAATCCGTTTGGTAAGAATACTCTGTAATACCTTCACGGAATCATTTAAGAACTTAACCTCCTCCAGTTCCCATTCATGAGCATTTCTCTTCTGTTCAAAACAGGCATACATACTAATCCGATCCTTTAGCGTGATCGGCAATGCCACCAACGCTGTTATGCCCGCTGCACTCATATCTGCCGCATAACTCTCTCCTCTTTTACCGGTGGAAAGAACCAGTGGTTTTGTCCGGTACAGATAAGACGGCCGTGGTTGATCCCTGGTCTGGTCAAAATGGGATATCACCCCTTCATGACACCACTCGGCAATCACATTCATCTTCACTGCCTGTTCACTCTCAACATTGCACAGATATGCACTGTCAATCTGAAGGTAACTGCCAATCACATCCAGTATGTGAGCCATAATCTCTTCAATCGGGGCATCACTGTCCAGCATCTGGACAATCTCTGTAATAGCCGCAGTCCGTTTCAGAACTGCCTCCATCTCATCCTTAGAATAACGGTCTCTCCTGCTCTCTGCCATGGCCTGTTCCACCGATACCCTGTTTCCTACAAGATACATACTGGCTTCCCGGAGCAGATCAAGAGCCTTATTAAACTTATCCTCCGTAATCTGGTAGGCAAATTGTTCAGCATAAGCCCTGCCCTCTTCGGATATTGCATCAGACAACACACCACACACTAACCATGTGATAATCGGTTTCTTATCATCTTTAATACATACGGCTGCGTATTTGAGCGCATCCGTTCTGGTATCCTCTACAGCCTGGTCTTCCAACAGGCTGTTACATACTCTGTGTACCAGAGAAGTCATTTGTTCCTCTGATACTTCCTGTAGGATTCTAAGCTTGTCCACTTCTCTACCTGACATTTCTGTCACATTTATTCCTACGCTATCCACACAGTAAGCATATACCCCTATTGCCGCACAGAATTCATCCTGCAATTTCTGTAACAGCTTTCTGTCTAAGATCCTGTTATACTCATCTCCCATGCCAGAATTCTCCCCACTGAAAATTCCCAAGGCAATATCCTTGGGAGTTTTCATTATTTATCCTTTTATTCGTCTACACTGTAATTCGGTGCTTCTTTTGTAATATGAATATCATGCGGATGACTTTCTTTCAAAGAAGCTGCAGAGATCTTTACAAATCTACCCTTCTCCTGCAGTTCCTTGATGCTGGGTGTTCCACAATAGCCCATACCGGATCTGAGACCACCCATCAACTGGAATACTGTATCTTCCACAGTACCCTTATAAGCAACACGACCCTCGACGCCTTCCGGTACCAGCTTCTTTGCATCAGACTGGAAGTATCGGTCTTTACTGCCGTTCTCCATGGCAGCAATCGATCCCATACCTCTGTACACTTTATATTTTCTGCCCTGGAATAACTCAAAGGTTCCCGGACTCTCATCACATCCTGCAAACATACTTCCCATCATGCAGACATTACCGCCTGCCGCTATTGCCTTGGTCATATCACCGGAATACTTGATACCGCCATCTGCAATAATCGGAATACCATACTCCTTTGCAACCGCATAGGCATCCATGATAGCAGTGATCTGCGGTACACCGATACCTGCTACCACACGGGTTGTACAGATGGAGCCGGGACCGATACCTACCTTAACGGCATCTGCACCTGCTTCAATCAGAGCTTTGGTACCCTCACCCGTAGCCACATTACCGGCAATTACCTGCACATCAGGATATTTCTCTTTGATCATCCGCAGACAATGAAGTACATTTTCGGAATGACCGTGTGCAGAATCCAATACGATCACATCCACTTTGGCATCCACCAAAGCGCCTACCCGGTCTAACACATTGGCCGTAATTCCTACACCGGCACCGCATAATAATCTTCCCTGGCTGTCCTTGGCTGCTAGCGGATATTTAATTGTCTTCTCGATATCCTTAATGGTGATCAAACCTACCAGATTATAGTCATCATCCACAATCGGAAGCTTCTCTTTTCTGGCCTTTGCCAGAATCTTCTTGGCATCTTCCAGTGTAATGCCCGCCTTGGCGGTAATCAGACCTTCCGAAGTCATGGACTCTTTAATTTTCTTAGTGAAATCTGTTTCGAACTTTAAATCACGATTGGTGATGATACCGACTAATTTTCTGCCTTCCGTAATCGGTACACCTGAAATTCTGAATTTAGCCATCAGCGCATCGGCATCAGCTAATGTATGATCCGGAGTCAATGAAAAAGGATCTGTAATGACACCGTTTTCTGAACGTTTTACCTTATCAACCTCTTCGGCCTGTGCCTCTATGGACATGTTCTTGTGAATGATACCGATACCACCCTGTCTTGCCATGGCAATCGCCATCCGGTGTTCGGTTACGGTGTCCATTCCCGCACTCATCATAGGAATGTTCAGTTTGATTTTCTTCGTAAGCCATGTTGTTAAGTCTACCTGATTCGGAATGACCTGAGAATAGCCCGGTACTAAGAGCACATCATCAAAGGTAATTCCTTCGCCAATAATCTGACCCATTTTCTCTCCTCCTGTTTTTCTGGTATATGATAGTATATAAAAAGCGCAAAATGTATAATTCTATTTTGCGCTAATTATTCAGACATGCAAAGTCCCGGCACAACTGTCTTAATTTTAATCCGTAAATACTTTACGGGGTGCCACCGACTGTATTGCCTTAATCATTGCCTCATTGGGCTCTAAAATTACTTTGGTATCTCCGGAAAAGAACAACATATATCTTTTCTCCGGCTGGCTTGCCTGACCGGAACTGAAATCATGTGTTTTCTTCACCTGACGATTCTTATAGGAATCCAGTCTGTGGGAATTAACCGGTGCCATAATTTCCATCTGCTCCACGGAAAAGCTACCCATTTTCTTTCTCTTGCTCTTCGCCATAACCTTGTCAACACTGATCTCTTTATCAAGATACAGGTACTCATATTCCACATCCGCATTCATATATGTGAAGTAAGCTGCTACACCTGTAATAATTGCCACTAACAACCCCGGCGTAAACATCAACCCCAGAAAAACAAATACGGCTGTCATCATAATTAATAACACTTTGAAAAAAGTAAGAATTGTAGATGGCTTTTTGGCCACAAGACATTCCACGTATAAATCACTCATTTTACAGTCCTCCATAAAAAACATCATATAACAAATCAAAAAAAGTTTCAACCAGATTCTAAATCCAGCATGCGCATAAATTCGTAGTGTGGTCTGAAATCATTTTCGCTGTATACTTTGTAGTACTGCGTAAAAATACGCTCTATGATCACCGGAATCGTATCCTCGCCGGCTTCCATCAGGATCAACAGATACTGCATGGAACTGTAGCGGGTACACACATCCACATTTCTGATATTCTCACGAATAGCCGTTTCCATACATTTCAGTGCCTGCTCAATCTTATCAATAAACATCGTATTGTCAGAAGCAGTATCCATAGTAATCATGACCAGATGACAATTATGCTTATAACGTTCTCCCAGATTACTTACATATTCATATATCTTGGAAAATTCACGGCTGTCAAGATCCAAAGCCCCGCTGTAGCTTCCGCTTTCACGCAATGCCTTTGCAATCTGCTCCAGATCTCTGGCTGCCACCGTCGATTTGTCATTTCCCTGCTCGATCTGATGATAGAAGGAAAAACTGTTCTTTCCATTCTGCTTAATATAATATAATGCCTTATCGGCCTTAGCATAACATTCTGTGAAAGAGTCACCTTTCAGACTCATGCACAAGCCACCGGATAAGGACGCATCACGAATCCCGGCATCCTTCTCTTTTCTGGTAGTAAAACTTTCAAAAATCTGTCTTACCAGTTCTGCCGCATCCTCCTTGCTATAATCCGGCAGGAAAATCAGAAATTCGTCACCACCAAGCCTGCATGCAATGCTGCTGCCTGCGTAATCCAAAATAGTATCTCCCAGCGCCTTCAATGCCCTGTCACCGGATCTGTGTCCGAATATATCATTGATCTTCTTCAGATTATCCAGATCCAGAAATACCAGACAGCCTCCATGTGTCTGCATACTCTGGGCAATTTGTTTTTCTCCCTGATTTCTCATGGGCAGCCCCGTAAGATAATCAATATTCTGTGTATCTAACTGGCTGTTCATCGTATCCATAACTTCAGAGATGAACTTGAATGCCTCCGTTGTTCCGCCTGTCTCAAGCTCAGAAAGATTCTCCCCGCCAAAGCCATTCCAATCCTGTTCCGCTATTTGTATCCGGTTTTCATCCATAAGTTTTAGAAAGGCATCTACCATGACCGGATCAAACTGAATCCCCCTGTTTCTGATCAATTCTTTACGGATCACATCCTCCGGGAGCCTGTTACGATAGATTCTCTTGGAATTCATGGCATCATAGCTGTCTGCTACGGCTACAATACGGGCTTGAACAGGAATCTGCTCACCACCCAATCCTTCCGGATATCCTCTGCCGTCATACCGCTCATGATGATATCTTGCCACTTCTTCCACATGCCGGATCAAAGTAATGTTTTTGAGGATATCGGCACCGATCGAAGTGTGCTTCTTAATGATCTCATATTCCGCATCCAACAGTTTGGAAGGCTTGTTGAGAATGGCATCCGGTATACCAATTTTTCCGATATCATGCAGATAAGCAGCATTTCTGAGATTCTCCACTTCATCCTCATCCCATCCCAGTTCTTCTGCTATCAAGGCTGCATATTGTGCAACACGGTAGGAATGTCCCCTGGTGTATTCGTCCTTTGCCTCAATGGTTACAGACAAAGTCTGGATCATCTGTAACGACATGGTTTCCGTCTGCTTCCTGCGCTTTTCAAACTGTTCTGCCTGGCGCTTATGCTCCATTTTCCGGATATCCTTTACCGTCTGGACAACAGTAAAAAATAGTAGGGTCAGCAGCCCTGCTCCCAGGAAAAATCCCGAAGTATAGGTAACGAAATATACCGATACCGTCTCAACAAAAGCTCCCACCATCGCAAGCAGGATTCCGATTACGATTAACGAATATTCTTTTATCCTACCCTTGCAAAAATCCAGAAAAAAAGTGCCCAGGACAGTCAGAAAAGTACCAATCAGAATAAGATGGGAAACAGAAAGCATATCCAGATAATCCGCTATTTCCGCAAATTGCAAAATGCTGGAAATCACCAGATTCAGAATTGCAACACATTCTATCACACCAAAAAGCTTTCTGTATCTTCCATGCTGTACACTGTCCACATATATAAGGATTGCCACAGGACACAACATAACCACTACAAAACACAAGTCAGCCAAAACCGAGGCATTGGGAACGAGCATCTGCCGGAACTTTGACTCTCCTAACATCCAGGCTGCTCCCAGAATCATGCACCATCCCAGATACTCCAGATTCACTTTGGAATGATACGCAATGCCTATCGCAATGCTGAAGATAACTGCAATAATACCTGCAAACAAAAGAAACAGGCCTATGATCGTCTCGCCGCCGTATATACTGAATATATAAGCCCAGATATCGGCTTTATTGCCGCAGAAAATATCATTTACCACACCTGAATATCGTTTGGAACCGGACTGCAGCTCAATGCGAAGCTCCTTTCCCGCATCTGCCGATGAAGTCTTACAGAATACATACCGGCTTGCGGATTCCGAACCAAAAGGACGGGAATCCTTCGTATCATATTCAGCCCGAAGTTCTCCTTCAATATAGAATCGGACATTCTGCTGGGATCCCCGGATAGCAATACTATTCTCGTTATAGTCTTCCGGAAGGGTTGTCGTAATGGCCATAACCTGCCCCGGCTGAATCTCATAATTGCCCGGAGCCACGATCTGCTCCTGCAATCCATCAGACTTCTCCCAGAACAATGTTCCCTCATAAAAAAGGTCGTCCGGAATAATCTCATGATTTCTCTCATCAGGATAAATGAATTGTGCACAGATAAATCCTACAAAAACCGTTATAACAAGTATATAAAACAACACTCTTAAATATTTATTAATCGAATAATCCTCTTTCATCAAACCACTCCACAAGCTAAAGCAAATCCGAAACACAAGTTAATCGCTCGCGCGATTTTTTATTCTTTTATATCATTACTTTAGCCGAATTGCAACCTATATTACACCCAAAGTTTTCCGCTAGCCGGAGGTCAGACAATAAAAATTTCATAATTAATTCAGATAAGTTTCATTGACATTGTTTTTCACACTCTATAAGATAGCTATATGGATTATTGTCCGCACAGAGAACAGATTAAAAATCACATTGAGAAATGAGGATTATCATGTCGGTTGTAGAAGAGATCAGAGAACAGCAGAAAAAAGCCTTAAGCGAAATGAACACCAAAGAAAAACTGGCTTATTTCTGGGATTATTACAAGGTACATACAATTGTGGTCATCGTAGCAGTATTCCTTATCGTTATGTTCATCTACCAGTATGCTACCAATAAAGACTATGGCTTCTACGCTGCCATTATCAACGCAGATACGACCAAGCTGTCGGATATTGATCCCTGGAGCACGGAATTCGAGCAATATGTCGACATGGATACAGATAAATATCAGGCTTATATTGACACTACCTTTGTGCTTTCCGACGATTCTTCCAGCCAGTATGCTCTGGCCAACACCGAGAAGCTCATGGCCATGGTGCAGACCGGCACGATTGACGTCATGGTCACAGATACCGCTAATTTCGAGAAATATGCACAGAACGAATATTTCATGAATCTGGAGGAGGTGCTTCCCGCAGACGTATACGCCAAATATAAGGATTATCTGTATTATACTGATGGAGCGACCATTGATGCAGTAGATGATGATAAATTCTATATGCCGGATGAACTCCCTGACCCTTCCACATATATCGTAAACCATCGTGACCCTTCTACAATGAAAAAACCGATTCCCGTAGGCATCTGTCTACCGGAAGGAAACAAAATCATTGATTCCGGCTGTTTCGACTACCTTGCGGAAACCGGTGTCACATACCAGGGCTATCCCTCAGAAGCAGTCTTCGGTATTCCGGTCTCTTCTGAGAAGCTTGATACTGTATTGAAGTTTTTGGAGTTTATTGAGGAGTAGATTTTCCATACTGTAATACATTCTTTTCAAACCATACGGGTACATGTTGTGAAATGCGAACCGGTTTTCCCTGTTTGTATATCGCAAATCTTCGAAACTTATCCGTATTGTCATAAAATGCTGTAATATCACATTTAGGCAATACCTGATTTAGATTTTGAAATGTCTCTCTATATCTCCTCTCAATATCTGCCTCCGGAATCCCATGACCGCCTTTTTTTACTCTTTGCAATACTCTTGCTTTGGCTACATCCACTGAATCCACTCCAATATAATGGAGTTCTATAGCATAGCCTCTTTCTTTCGCCATGTTAATAAATTTTAAAATAGTTCTTCCACACAATGTGGTTTCCTGATTGAAGGAGATTCCCTGCGAAAAATTCTGTTTTACTTCTCGCACTGCTATTATACCAGCTTTCGCTATATCCTGCGGATTTCTCCAATCTCCGAATGTTCTCACAATTTCATCTGTATTTACTCTTTGCATCCCTTGCAAGGAAGAAAGTGATTGATATAACGTTGATTTTCCAGCTCCATTAACCCCTGCAATCAGAATATATCTTTTCATCAAAAAAGATTCCTTTCTATTACCTCCTGCTGTCGTTTTTGCAACAGATAATCTCCTACCAGCTCAAAAAAATCTTTTTGTTCCTCCGTGTGTGCTTCCATTACCAACTGCATAGTATCTTCCGGCTGTAATTTTTCTATCTCTTTATATATTTCCTCATACTTCTTTACATCACACATACATATCCCAGCTTTCACAAAAAATAAATTTTAGAGTCACCTAGTGTGATAAAAATTATAACACAAACAAAAATAAACTTCTATCTCTTTTAAAATACTAAGTTAACTGTGGTCAAGGTTACCTAGTGTATAATCCCCTCTTTTACCTGCAAATTATAATCAGATATTTCATAAACACATGTACACAAATCATCAATATCCTCATGGTTGTGTGAGGTCAAAATAATAGTAACACCGTTTTCCACATTTAATTCCTTTAACAACCTCCTCATCTCTACAACCGTTTCCGCATCTATTGCGTTCATGGGTTCGTCCAATATCAACAAATCCGGATTCTCCATAATGGCCTGTGCCAATGCAAGTCGCTGTTTCATACCTAGTGAATATTTTCCAACCTTTACCTTCAACGCAGGATCCAAACCCACTTTGCGCATAACATCTTCTATTTCCTTCTTTCCTATCTTATTTCTTACTTTAGCAATAGCACTAAGATTATCCATACCTGAACGTTGGGGCAGGAAACCGGCGCAATCCAAAATAACGCCGATATTCTGGGGAAACTTCCCATCTGTCACCTCATTGCCATTCACTTTGATGACTCCATCATCCGGCAGTACAAGGCCGCATATCATTTTAAGTAATACACTTTTACCTGAACCGTTCCTGCCAATAATGCCACAGATTTCACCTTTTTCTACCTCAAAATCCGTGTCTCGAAATAGAATATTATTCTTATATGCTTTTGATAATCCTTTGATTTCTACTATATTTTTCACACCAACCACCATTTTTCCCTTCACATTGCTTCGCCTTGTATTCTGTCATAAAACCCTACACCTGCCAGATGCATTACACCTATTGACAGACACACATTTCCCAATGGGTTTACCAACAATCCTATATATAAATACTGCGTCAAGCCACCTGTCATACATCCCAACGCCAGTCTTGCCACAAGTACAATCAAAAAGCTCACTTCCACTTTTCTCGTGACACAATACAGTCCGTAGATAAACATACACATATTTAGTGTACCGAAAATTTCATTGATAAGCACTGCCCACAGCTTCAATTGCATAAATCCCTGCACAACGCCAAAAATGCTACCGTCATGCCATATAGCCAAAGCCGAAAACACCAATAACTGCATCCCAAAATAGGCAATTACATCAAACAGGCAATAGCCGTACTGTTTCATAAACATTTTCTTATAATTGCGCTCTCTGATGAAAAGATAGAGCATAAAACTCTGTTCCAGCCACAACAATTTCCACAATACCGAAAGCCATATTGTGATTCGCATTGCCATCCAGCGTATGCATGCCGCATCAAACTGCTCAAAATCTGCTGCCCACATACAGAATTGTCTTGCGAAATCAGATGTATAGCCATCCAACTTCCCCGCATAAATCCATAACAATATATTAAGTATAATAAGAAAACACACTTTTTTAAAGATTTTCATATATCATATCCTTATCGGAAAACAAGCGCTCTCCCAAATAGAAACACAGTACAATCAGCATAAGCCAGTATTCCCAGTAAAAACGATAATTGTTTCTCTCCCAGCCATGCAGTTCAAAAGCTATCTTCTGCCATGGCAGCCATCTTTCTATCCGATACATCCCGCCTTTCATTGCTACCAGATTGAACAATGGTACCCCCATCATCACCAAAACATCCAGGGTCTTATGTTGAATCAATATGTTAAGCAGACTGGATACCGTCACAATAAGCACTGCATAGCCGAGAATATTAAGACATTGTTTCACAACAATGCCATAGGAAACCTGCACATATAATACAGCCGGTTGCTGTGCCAATCCACTATATTTTCCAAGGCCTATCATAAGTATAGTCACAGTAGCAACACATCCCGCTGCATACACCATTTTGGCACAAAGATTTACCACATAAAATTCAAACCTGCTCCTATATCTGATTAAGATAACATATCTGTTCTGAAATCCATATTTATCGCTGCTAAGAATAATAACTGCCATCCCGACCAGCATTAGAATAATATACTCGTTTGTCAGGAAAAAAATAGTAAACTCGCATAAATCGGTTCCCTCATAGCCTTTTATATAATCAGTCATAATGGCATGTATACACAGCACCGTGCCTATAAGAAAAAGTACAGTTTTCCTCCATGAGAAAAGCGATGCTATTTCCCTTTTAACCTTCATGAGCATAATAATCCCCCACCAAAAATAAGTTAATTCCTATCAGAATCAAAATGACGTCATAAATCAGAATTCCCCAGTATCCCAGAGTACCACCATAATATTGTCCTATATCGAAGAGTGTAATAGCATTAAACGCCTGACAGTACATATCCAGCACAGCAGCCGAAAAAATACAGTATGCAAAAGGAAGGAGCACTGCAATATATCTGTTCTTAATCATGGCACTGACTCCCATACCAACAACCGCAAACACACCACTTTGCACTCCTGCATTTAACGTGTATACCATTCCATATAGGAAAGGCTGCCTATCATACAAGCTTTCTGCAAAATTTACATCATAAAGAATCGGAAATTGAGATTCCCCGGTCCCTATCACGAAAATCATAAACAAATACCATGTAAAACATGCCCCAAAGACCGCCAAAAATCCTGATACGAATGTGGCAATTATCTTAGAAAGCCTATATTGTCCGCGGTTCGTTTTCAACAAATATAAGTAATAAAAGCCACTATCCGATTCATCCCTATAAGATAACGCATAGGGAATACAGCCAACTATCGGAAAGCATACTGTCATCCATGAGGTAACTCCCTCTGACAGGGAGATCAAATATTTTTCTAAATATGTACCTCCTACCGTAATCGGATAGGGAAACGGTATTACATAATCCCAGCCGCCTATTAAAAGTAATACGAGACTGATCCCATAGGCTGCTAATGCTGTTTTAGATGTGATTGCTCTTTTACATTCTTTAAGTATCATTGTTTTTTCCTTTAATCATCAATATCAAATGTTCCCACCCAAAAACGAATTGATCCACTTCAATAATTATGATAAGATAATGTTTTAGTAAAATTTCTATTTTACTAAAACATACTATAACCATATTCCTATTGTCAACATATTTCCACAAATTTTATTGACATAGTAAAAATAATATTTTACTATACAAATAACAAAGTAAAAATATTAGGGTTAAGGTATACTGATGAACTACGATTTAAAACCAAAAGAATATGAAATCATGAAATTTATATGGGCGAATGCCCCGGAAGGTGTAACCTTTGGCGAAATCCATGACTATGTGAACAACCTTGGCAAAAAAGAATCCCGCCAGCGCGTTAACTGCTTCATCCAGTCATTACTTGGCAAAGAGATACTTACCGCAACCGGAGAAGACCGACATAAAATATATTCTCCCACCATTTCCAAGCAAGAATATGATCAGATACTCGCAAACAAACTACTAAAACAGTTGTTTGATAATTCTCTCAAAACCTTTGTTTCAGCTCTGTCCGGTGGTGAGGGACTATCCGATGAGGATGCAAAAGAACTACGTAAAATACTAAGAGAAAGGAATCGAAAAAAATGAATCTCATTCTTGTCATGTCCATAAGCGGCAGCCTTGTCTTCCTGCTATATCTGCTCATGAAACCAATGGCAAACCGTTGCTTATCTGCCCATTGGCAATATAATTTTCTGAAAATCTGCATTCTTTTCTATCTGATACCCTATCAATACTTTCAAGATGAATACCTCAGATTCTACAACCGGAACTTCGGAAGCGGCGAGGATATCAATCCCTTACGCGGAGATACTCTCGTATTTAAAAACAAAAATACAATCTACATAACCCCTGACGGCAGACTGCATTATGAATATTGGCTACCTCTCCTTATCAGTGTCATTGTATGGTTACTGATCATTGGTATTTTTTTGTTCATAAACATTCGTAAATATCATTCTTTTCGCAAACAGATAGTACGGCTATCAGAGATACCTAACGATGATACGCTTGACACCGCAGCCGAGAAGCAACATGCTATTCTTCAAAAGAATAGGAAACAGGCACAGATTCTACAATGCTCTTATGCAACATCCCCTGTCGCTGTCGGTCTATTTAAACCCATTGTTATTTTACCCAAACAAAATAATATCAAAGATACCTCTCTGTATCTGGCACACGAATTATATCATGTCAGGAATCATGATGTATTATGGAAATTCCTTGCCTTTTTTACCATACTGCTACACTGGTTTAATCCACTGGTCTACCTTTTATTCATAGAGATAGGTAATGCAAGCGAGAAATATTGCGATGAAAAAGTAACCAATTCTTTAAGCGAAACCGAAAAAGTGCATTATGGAGACTTGATTATAGATGCTGCTCAGAGAGAGCATGATGCAAGTATTCTTCTGGCAGACTCTTTTATCAAGAACAATAAACAAGCAAAAGAAAGGATAGAATTTATGACAAGAGAAACTCACAAAATAACTCATTGGAAACTGATGACCGCTTTGGCAGCCTGCCTGGCAGTTTTGTCGATGCCGATGTCTGTATTGGCATACGAACCCTTCTATACTTATGAAACTGCTGAATATGACTCATCAGCAGACGTCATGTATATTTTACCCCCTGATACAGAGAGTCCCTTGATAGATGACTGTTTGATGAATCTTGATTTTACCTTATCAGATGAAATACTAATAGACGAATTTGGTAACCAGTATGTTATTACTCCCGGAGAAAGTCAAACTGCAAAATCATGTGCTCATGAATACGTGAACACTACAAAGAATGTTCACGAGAAAACCGGAAATGATTGCATTATATATATCTATGAAGGAACATATTGCAAGAAGTGTGGTTACTGCGCTAATGAAACTTATATTCGTCAAATCAGCTTTTCACCCTGCCCTCACTAGCTGTCTATCTTTTACTATATCTTTATCATTGAGTACAATATGAAAAGTTCTCAGGCAATACATGTAATGACATAATAATGTATAGTCTGAGAACTTCTTTTTGTTAATGCTTCTACGATATTGCTATAAAAGCTCCTTCAGAATCTGATTAATCATACCAGGGTCAGCTTTGCCCTTCATGGCTTTCATGGTCTGACCCACCAGGAAGCCAATGGCTTTCTCCTTGCCATTATGATAATCTTCCACAGACTGCGGATTGTTCGCAATCACATCCTCAATGGTCTTGCGGAGGGCACCTTCATCATTGACGGTCTTAAGCCCCTTCTCCTCCACATATTTCTCCGGATCAACATCCTCTTCAAACATGACCTCAAAGACTTCCTTGGCAACGGAGCTGTTGATTGCCCTGCTGTCTACCAGCGCAATCAGTTTCGCCAGATTTTCCGGTGAGAAACGAAGATCCTCCGGATCCATCTCCTTTTCTTTCATCAGGCGCATGGTCTCTCCCATCAACCAGTTGGATACTTTCTTAGGCTGATTGCAGATTGCCACGGTAGCCTCAAAAATATCAGCCATATGCTTGGTTCCCGTGATGATATCGATATCATAATCGGGTATATCATACTCTTCTTTGTAACGGGCCATTTTCTCGGTTCTAAACTCCGGCTGTTTTGCCCGGATTTCATCAAGCATCTCATCGCTTACCACAATCGGCACCAGATCAGGGTCCGGGAAATAACGATAATCCTGGGCATCCTCCTTGCTTCTCATAGCATAGGATTCGCCTTTCGTATCATCCCATCTTCTTGTCTCCTGTACAACGGCCTTACCTTCTTCGATCAGATCAATCTGCCGTTCCTTCTCTCCCTCAATGGCTCTGGCAATGGCCTTGAAAGAATTCAGGTTCTTCATCTCTGTTCTTGTACCGAATTCCTTCGCTCCCACTTCGCGGACAGAGAGATTGACATCCGCTCTCATGGAGCCTTCCTGTAATTTACAGTCGGAGGCGCCGAGGTACTGGATAATCAGACGTAATTTTTCCAGATAAGCAATAACTTCTTCCGCACTCCGCATATCCGGTTCCGATACTATCTCAATAAGCGGTACGCCGGAACGGTTATAATCTACTAAAGAGCAGTCTTCCCACTCATCATGAATCAGCTTACCGGCATCCTCCTCCATATGGATTTCATGAATGCCTACGGTCTTCTTACCGCCTGCTTCTGTCTCGATCTCCACACCGCCGTTTCTGCAAATGGGCAGATACAGCTGGGAGATCTGATAGTTCTGCGGATTGTCCGGATAGAAATAGTTCTTCCGATCAAATTTACCGTATCGGGTAATCTCACAGTTCGTTGCCAGTCCCACTGCAATGGCATACTCCAGGACCTGCTTATTCAGTACCGGCAGGGAACCGGGCATTCCGGTACACACCGGACATGTATGGGTATTGGGTGCTCCACCAAAAGCGGTAGAACAGCCACAGAAAATCTTGGTTTTGGTCGCAAGCTCCACATGAACCTCCAGACCGATGACTGTTTCGTATTCCTTTGCCATGTTACCCTATTCCTCCTTTCCCAGGCCGCACACAGCCTTACCTTCTGACGGTGCATGGGGAAATGCTCCCCGCGCTTTCTCATAGGTGTAAGCTGTCTGAATCAGCTTCTTCTCCCGGAAGCAGTCTCCGATCAGCTGCAAACCGATGGGAAGTCCTTTGCTATCCTGACCGCAGGGAAGACTGATTCCCGGCAGTCCTGCCAGATTGACTGCGATTGTATAGATATCTCCCAGATACATCTGAATCGGGTCGGCAAGGCTCTCTCCCAGCTTAGGTGCTGTGGTAGGTGCTACCGGTCCCAGGATCACATCATATTTTGTAAAGGCTTCATCAAATGCCTTCTTGATCAATGCTTTTACCTTCAATGCTTTCAGATAGTAGGCATCATAATAACCCGAGCTTAGTACAAAGGAACCCAGCATGATACGGCGTTTTACTTCCGCTCCGAAGCCTTCGGAACGGGATTTCTTATACATATTGTGGAGGCCTTCATATTCCGGTGTCCGGTAACCGTATTTGATACCGTCAAACCGTTCCAGATTGGAGCTGGCTTCTGCCGCTGCGATCGTATAGTAAGCAGGAATCGCATAGTCTACCAGACTCAAATCAAACCATTCCACAATGGCACCCTTTTCTTCCAGCACCTTTGCAGCCTGCAGAACCGCCGCCTTTACCTCTTCATTCAGGCCCTCTCCGAAATAATCGTTGGGGATGCCGATACGCATTCCTTTCACATCTTCCACAAGTGCCGAAGTAAAATCCGTATCCTCTCTGGCAACGGAAGTAGAATCCTTCTCGTCATGGGAAGCAATCACCTCCAGAATCGTTGCACAGTCCGTTACATCCTTAGCCAGCGGCCCGATCTGGTCTAAAGAAGAACCATAGGCAATAAGACCGTAACGGGAAACCGTACCATAAGTCGGCTTCATTCCAACCACACCACAGAAGGAAGCCGGTTGTCTGATGGAGCCGCCGGTATCGGAACCAAGGGCATAGAAGCATTCCCTTGCTGCTACTGCAGCCGCAGAACCGCCAGAGGAACCGCCCGGTACATGTTCCGTATTCCATGGATTCCTCGTCACACCATAGGCCGAAGTCTCTGTGGTGGAACCCATGGCAAATTCATCCATATTGGTCTTGCCTAAGATAATGGCTCCCGCTTTCTCCAGATTCAACACCGCCTCTGCCGAAAAAGTCGGTACGAAGTTCCCCAAAATCTTAGAGGAACATGTGGTAAGCATTCCTTCCGTACACATATTATCTTTAATAGCCACCGGCACACCGGCAAGAGGACCGGTCAGTTCTCCTGCCTCTATCTTCTGCTGTACTGCCTTGGCCTGTGCCAATCCCTTTTCTTTATTGACGGTCACATAGCAGTTCAGTTGCTCATCCTTTTCTTCCATCAGGGACAAAACCGCTTCCGTGGCTTCCACCGCTGTGGTTTTGCCCGCCTTGATGGCTGCCGCCAGCTCCACGGCAGTCATATCCAGAATATCGCTCATAGCTTCCTCCATTCCAAATCTAATATCTGTTCCAATGCGCTTTTCTCTCTATTCAAAAGTCCTCGGTACCATAAACATACCGTCTTTCTGTTCCGGTGCATTGGACAACAACTGTTCCCTTGTGTCAGAGTTTGTTACCACATCCTCCCGGAATACATTCTGCACCGGGAACACATGAGACATAGGCTCTACGTCTGTGGTATCCAGTTCGCCCAGCTTATCAATATAATCAAGCATCCTGCCCATATCGGATTTCGCCTGTTCCTTCTCTTCCTCCGAAAGTTCCAGTTTGGCTAGGATGCCCACATATTCTATTGTTTCATCACTAATGATATTTGCCATGGTTACCTCCCTATCCATACAAGTCTTAGATTGTTGCGGAACATATTATTACTGCCGTATTTTGATATGCACTTCTCTGAGCTGCTGCTCGGTCACATCATTGGGTGCACCGCACATCAGATCCTGTGCATTACCGTTCATCGGGAATGCAATAACCTCTCTGATATTTTCCTCATTCCGAAGCAGCATAATCATACGATCCACACCGGGTGCCATACCTGCATGCGGTGGTGCACCAAACTGGAATGCATTATAAAGCGCTCCGAATTTGTTCTTCAATGTCTCTTTATCATAACCTGCGATTTCAAATGCCTTCTCCATGATTTCCATATCATGATTACGAACCGCACCGGAGGATAACTCCACACCGTTGCAGACAATATCATACTGATATGCCAAAACCTCTAACGGGTCCTTGGTCTGTAACGCTTCCAGACCGCCCTGAGGCATGGAGAACGGGTTATGGGTAAAGCCAATCTGCTTTGTCTCCGGGTCAAGCTCAAACATCGGGAAGTCATTGACATAGCAGAAACGGTAAGCATTCTTTTCGATCAGATCCAGTTTCTCGCCCAGTTCCTTGCGGATTTCACCTGCATAATAAGCTGCACGTTCTTCTTTATCTGCGATAAAGAAAATGGTGTCGCCTGCTACAAGGGAAGCCAGAGTAAGCAGTTCTTTTTTCAACTCTTCCGGAATGAATTTATCAATCGGCCCCTTATAGGACAGATCATCTTCCACTTCCAGATATCCAAGGCCTCCCATTCCCATGTCTGTAGCAAATTTCAATAATTTCTCATGGAAGCCCTTTGACATATCAGCATGTACCTTAATGGCACGAACTGTTCTGCCATGGAAGGGTTTGAAAGAACATTTCTGGAAAAAGTCTGTCAAATCTATGATACGAAGCGGATTTCTCAAATCCGGCTTATCTGTACCGAATTCCAGCATAGCCTGCTTATAGCTGATGATCGGATAAGGAGCTTTCGTCACTTCATAGCCTTCCGGTGCAAACTTTTCAAAGGTTGCGGAAAGCACTTCCTCGCCTACACGGAATACATCCTCCTGGGTGGCAAAACTCATCTCGAAATCAAGCTGATAGAATTCTCCCGGAGAACGGTCTGCCCTGGCATCCTCATCACGGAAGCAGGGAGCGATCTGGAAATATTTATCAAATCCGGATACCATCAGAAGCTGTTTATACTGCTGCGGTGCCTGAGGCAGCGCATAGAATTTACCTTTGAATTTTCTGGAAGGTACAATATAGTCTCTGGCACCTTCCGGAGAAGAAGCACACAGAATAGGGGTCTGGATCTCCAGAAATCCCATTTCTGTCATTTTCTCACGTAAGAAGCTGATAACCCGGGAACGGAAAATAATATTATCCTTAACCTTCTGATTTCTCAGATCCAGATATCGGTATTTCAACCGCACATCTTCTCTTGTCTCCTTTGAGGTCATAATCTCAAAAGGAAGCTGTTTATATACTTTGCCCAGCACATCTACCTTGTGGGCCTCTAACTCAATCGTACCGGTGGGGATTCTGGGATTGTAGGTCTCTTCGTCTCTCTTCTCGATCACGCCTTCGATAGAAACACTCATCTCTCTTGTCAGACCATCCAATAGGGAAGTATCGCGCATAACCACCTGCAATACACCATACATATCCCGAAGATCCACGAAGGATACACCGCCGTGGTCACGGATGTTCTCGATCCATCCCGCTACCCGCAACTCTTTTCCAATGTCCTGCTCACTGATCTGCTGCAATGTTACGTCTCTGTAAATGTTTTTTGTTGTCATAATCTGGTCTCCTTTTCGTTCGGTTCCGGGACTTTAATGCATCAGAAGACTCTGCTTCCTCCGATTCAGCAGACTCGAAATGCTTCGCATTTCTCGTTCGCGTTGCTCGTCATAAGCTTTCCGTCACATTCACTCATGCAAGTATGGTGCCTGTGTCGTAAAGCTTCTGACTCTGCTGAATCACGCAAAAAGTCCCGGAATACATTTACTGTATTCCGGGACGGATAATCTAATCTTTATCCGCGGTACCACCCGCATTGACAAGCCGCCATCTCCAACAAGATGTTTTATCGCCCTGCCCACTCTGACACTTAACGCGTGCAACGTATTACCCTAGCATCCCACTCAATGATATCAAGGCAGGATGATTCAGATAATCTGCTCCGGAGTGTTCCCGTTCCTTACTTCCTGCGAACAGCGCTCTCAGTCGGTGACGCCGTATTCCTGTCGCTCTCCCTAAGGTGAGTCTCCTTCAATGCATTTAATATAGTTATTGTATAGCATAATCGACAAAAAAATGCAACGATTGTACAAGAAAAAATACAATCGCTGCATACAATTCACATAACGAGTTTTCTGTTACTGTGCATTCGGCACACCCATGTACTGTGCATCACCAAAGCCGAGCATAGGAATAAAGATAAACGGCAGGAAAATCAAACCGACAGCAAATCCACCGCCTTTACCAAATGCCTTAGCCAGTTTCACATATGCAATAATCATCATAATAAAGCTTACACAAGGTACAAATGTCAGCAGGAATAACCAGCCGTTGCCGAAAGCTATGTCAAACAGGCAATATGCATTGTAAAAAGGTACAATACATGCCCAACCCGGTTTTCCGGCCTTGACAAAAGTCTTCCACAAACCCGCATAAATTAAAACTACAAGTGCAATACATACAATTGCATAGATAATTGAAAATACTGTGTCCATTCTTCTCCTCCTCATACATAAAGAAAATATTAATAAATTAAAAAGCAAGCCGCTGCATCGTGCAACGACTTGCCTATCATAGCAAAAGATGTCATATTTTGCAAGACATATTTGGAAATCCCAGGTAAAATCCAAGAAAAATCATGTATAAACAGTACTAATTTCCTAGAAAGAAAGCTTCTTCAGTCTGTCTACTGCTTCCACTGTATTCTCGTAGCTGCCGAACGCTGTGAGACGGAAGTATGTCTCTCCGCTGGGACCAAAACCGGAACCCGGTGTACCTACTACATTGGCATTCTCTAACAGATAATCAAAGAACTCCCAGCTTGTCATATTATTAGGAGCTTTCAGCCAGATATAAGGTGCATTCACACCACCGAATACACTGAAGCCTGCGGATTTCAAACCATCCAGAATGTACGCTGCATTCTTCATATAATAAGCGACTAATTCTTTCGTCTCCTTCTTACCGGCCTCACTGTATACCGCCTCGCCTGCTCTCTGGATAATATAAGGAGCACCGTTATACTTGGTACCGTGACGTCTTGCCCAGAGACTGTGAAGCGACACATCGCCCACCTTCAATTCCTTCGGGATAACTGTGAAGCCCAGACGCACACCGGTAAATCCGGCATTCTTAGAGAAAGAGCGAAGCTCAATCGCGCAGGTTCTGGCACCCTCACACTCATAGATGGTATGCGGAACTTCTTCCTCAGAAATATATGCTTCATAAGCAGCATCATAGATGATCACGGAGCCGTTCTTATTCGCATAATCAACCCACTCCTGTAACTGCGCTTTGGTAATGGTAGAACCGGTAGGGTTGTTCGGGAAGCACAGATAAATCAGATCCGGCACTTCCTTAGGTAATTCCGGGGCGAAGTTATTCTCTGCCGTACAGGGCATATAAATGACATCACTCCAGTTGCCTGTAGAAGAATCATATGTGCCTGTTCTGCCGGCCATAACATTGGTATCCACATAAACCGGATAAACCGGATCACATACTGCAATCTTATTATCCAGTGCAAAAATCTCCTGAATATTACCGGAATCACACTTTGCACCGTCGGATACGAAGATTTCATCTGCCTCGATCCGGCAGCCTCTTGCCTTGTAATCGTTCTCTGCAATAGCTGTTCTTAGGAACTCATAACCCAGATCCGGTGCATATCCGCGGAAGGTCTTAGCATCTGCCATCTCGTCTACAGCACTGTGAAGTGCGCTGATCACTGCCGGTGAAAGAGGCTGTGTCACATCACCGATTCCCAGTCTGATAATCTTCTTGTCCGGATGTGCTGCTGCATATGCATTTACTTTCTTACCAATGGTAGAAAAAAGATAGCTTCCGGGTAATTTCAGATAATTGTCATTTACTTTAACCATTTTCTCCTCATTTCTGCGTGCTTATCCGCCGCTTAATCTTACTATATTTCTCCTTCAAAGACAGTAGTTGCCGGCCCGGTCATATAGACAAGATCTGCCTCTCTGTCCCAGGTGATCTCAAGTTCGCCACCTAATAGTTTAACAGTAACCGTGTCATCCGTCAAACCATTTAAAATACAGGCCACCACTGTTGCACAGCATCCTGTACCGCAGGCAAGTGTCTCTCCCGTTCCCCGCTCCCAGACGCGCATCTGCACCGTATTTCTGTCGATAACCTTAACAAACTCCGTATTGGTCCGCTTAGGGAAACGTTCATGGTTCTCAAAATAGGGACCAATCTTCTCAATCTCCAAATCTGTCACATTCTCCATAAAAACAACCGCATGGGGATTTCCCATTGACACACATGTCATTTTGTATTCTGTCCCCTGTACTGTAATAGGCTCATCAACTGCCCGCTCCTTTTCACAGACTACAGGCACATTGGCAGCAATCAGTTCCGGAGCTCCCATATTGACCCTGACTGTATCCACTTTATTATCTTTCAGAAAAAGCTGGAGATATTTTATCTTGCCGCAGCTTATGACGCTTATGTCAGTTTTATTCGTCAAACCCTTATCATAAACGAACTTGGCTACACATCGGATACCGTTCCCACACATTTCCGCGCGGCTGCCATCCGCGTTATACATTTCCATCTCAAAGTCCGCCTCATCTGACGGATTAATAAAAATCACACCGTCTCCGCCGATTCCGAAATGTCTGTCACTGACCCGGCGCACAAAGTCCGGCTTTTCTTCCTGTGAAATATGCTCTTTTGCTCCATCAATATAAATATAATCATTTCCACAGCCATGCATCTTCGTAAATTTCATATATACACATCCCCCATTCTGTCTAAAATATACAGATTCTATTCTGCTATCAACCGGAATACTGAATTCTTTACTGAATGTATGTAATCAGTTTAACATATCCCCGGAACAAAGAAAGCACATTTATTGCATATTACTATGCAAAATGTGCTCCACATTTCATCTGCCTCTTATGAACGCATCATCGCCAGCACCATCTGTGCAGTCTCAACCATATTGGTACTGCTGTCCATACTGCATTTCTGTATATAGCGGTGCGCTTCCTCTTCTGTCATATTGTTACGATTCATCAAAAGCTCCTTGGCTTCCTTGATGAGGGCAGTCTCCTCAGCATTACGGGTTTTGGGTGTCAGCCTTGCTTTCCTGCGGCGGCGCATGATAGCCTGGCTCATCATGTCTACCGTGTTAATAAGATCATGTACTTTTAAGGGCATGGAAAGACAGATAATGTCATTGTCCATACAGTCATTCATCACATTTCGGGAAACCATCAGCAGCATATCGAAACTCTTCGGGAGGCAGTCGTGCAATTCACTGTATATCATGTCTGTCATCTTATAGCCGCATATGATAATTCCATCATTTAAATCATCCAGCTGGCTAAGTGCCTGGGAACCGGTAGTACAAACTGCAGTTACCGGGAATCCGTTTTTAGTCAGAATACCGCGGACACCTTTGGCATCTTCTAACTTCGGCAATACCACTATGATATTGATCACACGCTCACCTCCTTTGGCTCAGCTTTTTTCTGTCAGTACTTCGATGTAATAGCCGGCATCGCTACCATTTGCCATATTAGAACGTATTCAGATACTCATTAACTTCCCAGTCGGTTACCTGGGAACGATAACGATACCATTCTGCTTTCTTGGCCTCAATATATTTATGATAAGTGTGTTCACCCAAAACATCTTTGATAAACGGATCTTCCTCCATATGATAAATCGCTTCGATCAGGGTACCCGGAATCTCCTCAATCCCCTGTTCCTTTTTCTCTGCATCCGTCATTGCAAAAATATTGCAGTCTATACTATGTGGCGGTGTGATCTTATTAATAATGCCATCCAGCCCGGCCCGCAGACACACTGCCAGCGCCAGATACGGATTGGCTGACGGATCGGGACATCTCAGTTCAATTCTGGTTCCCTCGCCGCGGGATGCCGGAATCCGGATCAACGGACTCCTGTTTGTTGCACTCCATGCAATATAGACCGGTGCCTCATATCCCGGTACCAGCCTCTTATAAGAATTAACCAGTGGATTAGTAATCGCTGTCATTCCCTGCATATGCTTCATAATACCGCCGATGAAATAATATGCTTCCTGACTTAACCCCAGCTTATCATTCTCATCTGCAAAAATATTCTTACCATCCTTAGACAAAGACATATTGATATGCATACCGGAACCGTTCACACCATACTTTGGTTTCGGCATAAAGGTCGCATGCAGACCGTGTCTTCTGGCAATGGTCTTGACCGCCAGCTTAAAAGTCATAATGTTATCCGCAGTTGCCAGCGCTTCATCATACCGGAAATCAATCTCATGCTGTGCCGGTGCCACCTCATGATGGGATGCTTCAATCACAAATCCCATCTCCTCCAGCGTAAGCACCATATCACGTCTGGCATTTTCACCGAAATCCATAGGACCTAAGTCAAAATATCCCGCCTGCTCATGGGTAATTGTAGTAGGCATTGCATTTTCATCCGTATTAAACAGGAAAAATTCACATTCCGGTCCCACCTCAAAGGTATAACCCAGTTCTGCCGCTTCCTTGATTGCTTTCTTTAAGATATAGCGTGGATCCCCCTCAAAGGGCTGTCCGTTGGGACGATACACATCACAAATCAGTCTGGCTACCTTGCCCTGCTGCGGTCTCCAGGGGAAAATCTCAAGGGTACTGAAATCCGGATACAGATACATATCAGATTCTTCTATTCTTGCAAATCCCTCTATGGATGAACCATCAAACATACATTCATTATCAAGTGCCTTTTCCAACTGGCTCGCTGTGATTGCAACATTCTTCAGATTGCCAAAGATATCCGTAAACTGCAGGCGGATGAATTCCACATCCTCATCTGCTACCAGATTGATGATATCTTCTTTGGTGTAATTTTTTCTCATAACCTACCTTCCTTTCTGTCCGTGCTTTCTATTTTTCTTTTTCATAAATATTCATACTTCTCTGTTCCACTTCCGATAAACATGTCTTGACCGTATGAAACTTCTTCCTGTTCACAAACTGCTTTCCTGTATATTACGGCAAAAAGGCATTCTTATCCCTATAAATAAGAACGCCTTTGTTCTGTAACAGAATAACATCTGCTCTGTATATTTGTCAATATTTTGCAAATAGCCTGGAACAATTCTGAATCATCAACTTTCAATAACTTCTGTCTGAGTCTGTCATATTCTCTCTTCCGCACACATAAACTGATAAAAAGATTTTCTATGGGGATATTGTATGAGTTCCAAAACCAAAATTGTCGTGCTTCATGTAAAAGAATTAATATATACCGGCATCTTCGCTGCGCTCGGTATCCTTTTCATCATCCTTCTCATCATTATGTTCCTGCCCAAGGAAGAAAAGAAAGAGACCATGTCCACTATGACACAAACCACGGAAAATTCCTATGTACCCGGTGTCTATACGACTTCTCTGATCTTAAATGATAATGTTGTTGAAATTGAAGTAACCGTAGATGAGAAAAATATCAATTCCATCCGTCTGGTCAATCTGGATGAAGCCGTAGCCACCATGTATCCTCTTATCCAGCCCTCCTTCGAAGACCTTGCCGATCAGATTATCAAGAACCAGAGTCTGGAAGGAATTACATATTCCGATGACAGCAAATATACCTCCATGATTCTCTTAGATGCCATTACTTCTTCCCTGAACAAAGCATTGGAAAATACAGGGGACGAAGAAACAGCAGAATAAATGAAAGAACAGCCTGCCGATACCGGAGTATTTCCGATCCTTCGGAGGCTGTTTTTCTGTCCACTCAATATTTTACAATTCTTCCAGCTCCTGAAGCCAGATTGTTGCGCAGGCATCAGACGGCATGCGCAGATCCCCTCTGGGAGATACCGCCACGCTTCCCACCTTCGGTCCGTCCGGCAGACAGGAACGCTTGAACTGCTGGGCAAAAAATCTCTTATAAAAAGTTTTTAGCCATTTCAAAATGACATCTTTGTCATATAGCCCTTGGAAAGAATCACATGCAATCCGGTATATCTTGGTCGGTTCGAAGCCGCAGCGCAGCATGTAATACAGGAAGAAATCATGCAACTCGTAAGGGCCTACCAGATCTTCCGTCTTCTGGGAGATTATCCCATCCACCGGAGGCAGAAGTTCCGGGCTGACAGGCGTGTCAAGTACATCCAACAGCACCTCCTGAAGCTGCCTGTTATCACAGGTATCCGCATAATACTGCACCAGATGACGTACCAGTGTCTTCGGTACGCCTGCATTCACCCCATACATTGACATGTGGTCGCCATTATAGGTAGCCCATCCAAGGGCAAGCTCCGACATATCGCCTGTACCGATGACCATGCCACCGGCGCGGTTGGCAATGTCCATCAGTATCTGTGTCCGCTCTCTTGCCTGTCCGTTTTCATAAGTCACATCATGACAGTCTATATCCTGCTTAATATCCCGGAAATGAATCGTTACCGCTTCCCTGATATTCACCTCTTCCAAAGTTGTGCCAAGCGTATGTGCAAGCTGACAGGCATTGTCATAGGTTCTGTCTGTCGTACCAAAGCAGGGCATGGTCACTGCCGTAATCCTGCTCCGGTCAATTCCCAGCATATCAAAAGCCCGTACTGTCACAAGCAACGCCAGCGTGGAATCCAGGCCGCCTGATATCCCGATGACTGCTGACCGGCATCCGGTATGTTCATAACGCTTCTTTAATCCATAGGACTGGATGGACAGAATCTCGTCACATCTCTTGTCCCTCTCCGCCTGGTCGGAAGGCACGAAAGGACGCGGATCAAACCTGCGCTCTATCGCAGTGCCCTCTTTCTCCATATGAATCGGTACGACAAGATACTGCTGCGTCCGCTCCGGCTGATAGGTATTCATCCTGCGTCTCTCATGGCGCAGTCTGTGGATATCAATATCCGCATATACATTCTCCGGTTCAAATCGCTTCGCCTGCTTCAGAACCGTTCCATTCTCCGCTATGATATTGTGTCCTCCGAATACCAGATCCTGGGTAGACTCTCCCTCTCCCGAAGAAGAATAGATATAAGCTGCTATCAACTTGGCGCTGGTAGACTTTACCAGCATCTCCCGGTAGGCATCCTTACCTACCGTCTCATTGGAGGCAGACAGATTCACCATGACCGTAGCTCCTGCCAGTGCATGGTAGATACCCGGTGAATCAGGCACCCAGATATCCTCACAGATCTCACAGCCGACTACCAGCCCATCTATGGCATCGGACTCAAATAGGATATTGGTTCCGAAAGGCACCTCTTCTCCTTCGTAATAATAGGTTTCCGGCCCCCCATTACCCGGTGTAAAATGACGCGCTTCGTAAAACTCGGCATATGCCGGGATATATTTTTTTGGAATAAAGGCAAGCACTTCTCCATCCTGCAGTACTGCCGCCACATTATAAAGCTTGTGATCCTTTTCCAGAGGCAATCCCACAAAAATAAGGGCATCTTTACCTGCTGTTGCCTCCGTCACAATCTGAAGTCCTTCTCTTGCTTTGGCAAGCAGAAGCTCCTGCAGGAATAAATCATTACAGGTATATCCGGTCAGACACAACTCCGGAAATACTATAATCTTAGCCCCTTTTGCCGTGGCTTCCTCTATCCCGCTACAGATTTCCCTTGCATTATAAATAGGATCAGCCACCCTGATCTTAGGTGTCATTGCTGCCACTTTGACAAACCCATGTTTCATGACGCATACCGCCTTTCTTCCTGATTCCTTTTCTTCCGCCGGAAGTGTTTACCCTGAGAATACGGAAAAACTCTAGATTCTGCTCCGAATCTTCTTCAGTTCCTCTATCCCAAAGGTATAGTTGGTGTTGCAGAAATGACAGTTCAGTTCCACATCCCTGCCCTCCTCAATCAGACTCTGCAATTCCTTTCTCCCCAGGCTGAGCAGCACCTTTTCCACCCGCTCTTTATTGCAGTTACAGTGAAACTGCACCGGCATGGTGTCCGTGATTTCCACTCCCAGATCGCCCAATACGATCTCCAATATCTGTTCCGGTGTATTGCCCTCTTCCAACATGGAAGTTACCGATGGAATGGAAGACAGCTTCTGCTCCAGCGCATCGATTACTTTCTCCTCTGTAAAAGGCATTAACTGAATGATAAAACCACCGGCCTGTTTTACCGTATTATTCTTATCCATCAGTACGCCCAGCGCCACACTGGAAGGTACCTGCTCCGAGGTAGCAAAATAATAAGTCAGGTCATCTGCTATCTCTCCGGTCTTAAGCTCTATCGTAGAAGAATAGGGCTCTTTTAATCCCATATCCTTGATAACAGTAAGAACGCCTATCCCGATCACACCGCCCACATCCAGCTTACCTACACTGTTCGGCGGCATCATCGCCTGGGGATTATCCGCATAACCCTTCACATTGCCCTTGGAATCCGCCGTTACTGTCAAACCATGTACCGGCCCGGAGCCTGCCACCTGCAAGGTCAGCATATCCGTATCACCCTTTAACATACTGCCCATCATCACACCGCCGGTCATCAGACGGCCCAGCGCAGCTGTCACCACCGGACTTGTATTATGTGCCGCTCTTGCCTGCTCCACCAATTCTCTCGACGTAACCGCGAAGGCACGGATCTGTGCATTGGCTGCGGTTGCCCGCACGATATAATCTTTCATATTTTCCTCCATTTTATGCTTAAAATTTTTATACTAGAAATTAATAGTTGTGAAACATATTTCAATCTGTGTATCGTTGTACAAAATTAACAATTCAACGCAGGCACGCTCTCGCTACTTTCAGCTCGTAGCGGTACATAAGGTGCTAAAATACAGCACCTAAGTACCGACGGCTTCAAAGTACCTTGCTTATGAATATGTTAATTTGTGCAACTCATTCAAGTTTATTTGATAGTTTCACAATTTAGGGAATTATTAGCTTCCGTATCGGCTCCCTTCCGGGCCACAATATATATCCGCTCACTCTCATCACTGACTGCACCGTGGGCATCGGCGTCGATAGCCTCCACAAATTCCAGCCCCGCCTGCTCTACCAGCCGTTTCATCTGCTCCAACCGGTAACCCCTCTGGTAATGAGTCTCCTGAAATCTGCGGAACAAAGGCTCAGACCCGCAAGCATCATAGTCAGTCTTCTCATCCGAATCATCTTGCTCACAAGCGTCCCCAGGGTCTACATCCGCCCTCACAAAGATGGTCAGATCGTATTCGTTGATCTCTTCCTCCTCATGATAATAGTTTTCCCAGATAAAGCTGCATTCCTCCCGGTTCTCTGCGATAGTCGTATCACCAATTACAGTAGCATATTTGTACACTGTATTAAAGTCAAATATAAAAACACCTCTCGGATACAGGTAATTATTAACCAGTCTGAAGGTCTGAAGGATGTCCTCTTCCTCCAACAGATAGTTAACAGAGTCGCAGACGCTGATAACCGCCCCAACCGTTCCGTATAATTCAAACTCCCGCATATCCTGCAACAGATACAGAATATCCAGGCCCGACTGCGCCCGCTTCTCTATGGCAATCTGAAGCATCTCCTGAGCATTATCGATACCAATCATATCATAACCTTTTCGTGCCAGAAGCTCCGTCAAAGTACCGGTACCGCAGCCCAGATCCAGTATGGTGTTCTTCTCCTGTCTGAGATTTGTGTCCTTCTCAAGTTCAGACATGGAGCTGTCTCCATACCGTTCCAGCAATTCCACAAGATAATCGCACCATTCCTCATAGGGCGTATCATCCATAAAAGTATCATAAACCAATGCAAAATCCGTATAGGCTTCCATAGCATATATCTCCTCTATTCTGTCTCCTGCCACCGCAGCCACTGTGTGCTCTCCCACTCTGCCTCTCCATCAAAGGAGCCGGTCTCCTCTGCCACTCTCTGCAAGGGGAAAATGAAAGTTGCATGCTCCTCAAAAGGCTCATCACTGCCTACAGTATCCACCAGTTCGCCGTTCACATACAGCTCTGTATATCCTTCTCTTCCGCAGACAGACAATGATACCCATTCTTCTCGAGGCATTGTATAATCAAAGGTGTATGTCCTGCCCTCCCTTGTAAATCCAATCTTTCCCGTCTCCGGCTCCACCAGATAGAATGCCCACTCTCCATAAGCACTATCACCCTCTGCCAGAATCTGTGGCTTCCACAAGCCGCTCTCTGCATCCGGTTCTGCCGTATCCTCCGGTAATTTTACCGTCAAGGCAACATCATATGGCGCTTCCACGCCAACAGACTCCGGATAAATATAGATACCGTCGTTATAAAGGGAACGAAGCTGCGTCCTGTTCCTTTCCGACTGCTGCACCGCTTCGCAATAAGCATCATAACTTTCCTGTCCGCTCATCCCCCATAATTTGCCGGAAAGCACCGCAACAGGCCGGACAAAGCGTTCATACAGATCATACTCGCTGATACCCAGATCCAGATTGCCGCTCATATCGTTCCAGATCATATAGGACGCGCCAAGCATCTGCGGCGAGTAGGAAGGAATGACCTCCATCTGGTTATAATCATAGAATTTGTTGGGCTCCCAGTGTTCATACAATTCTTTGCTATCCAGATAATCATAACCGCCGCCCGGTATAATATAAAGATGATTGTTCTGCATATTGATCAGAGAATGTCCCTGCTCATACATCTCTCTTGGGTCTGCCCACACCGTGCTCCATATATTCATCTGCAGATTCTCCGTTGAAGGCATGGTAGAACCACTCATGTTACTGAGGCTGCCCCAAAGACGCACTGTTTTGCCCGTACCCTGCACCAGTTCATTGATTCTGTTTAAAAACTGCCGGTACTGCTCGCCATCTCCATAATATTCATCCATACCAATATTCACAGTCTCTGCATTCCGAAATGCCCCGTCATCCTCCGCAAGAGCCTCCTGCCAGATGTTCTCCACCAATGTCTTGGCATTCTCATTACCCAGATCTATCTGATCCACGGATTCATTGCCAGTTGTCAATGCATATTCCGGATACAACTTCGTAATGGACAGCGAATGGGCCGGTGTATCTATTTCCGGCACCACTGTGATACCGTAAGTTTTCGCTGTGGCGATCAACCGGTTAAATTCTTCTTTCGTATAGGCATATTCTTCAGAAGTCAATCTTACTCCTTCTTCGTTCTCAACCTCCGATTCCAGACGGAAAGCACTGTCTGCCGTCATAGCATGCTCTGCGGAGTCCGTCAGCCCGCTGGTGCTGAGAATAGTGTTATCATTCAGATGAATAGACAGATCATTCATCTTGTACCAGGACATCGTTTCCAGTATGGCATACAGCGTATCCATAGATACCGCCTTTCTTGCCACATCAATACCGAAGCCCCGCACTTCATAGCGGGGATAATCCCGGATCAGCCCCTGCGATATGCTGAAGGGCTGCTCATTCTGTTCTGAACAAAGGAGTTGAAGAAGCGTTACGGTTCCCCATCGGATTCCCGTTGCTGACTCTGCCTGTATGACACACATGTCACTTATGTTGCAGAGGTATCCTTCTTCACCCAGACCCTCTGCCTCTGTTGTATATCCCAGATAAATATCCCCAGGACGGACATCCTCCAAAGTACCCTCACAGACTTCCAGTCTGATTGGATTTGCTCCCATCATACTTTCAAGCTGTTCTGCAAAAAGTTCTGCCACATCCCACAGTTCCTGACTGTCTGCCCCGGCATCTATCACAATCCCGGACTGATCCTTTAATGTAAAAAATCCTCTACCACCGCTCCATTCTGCCAACGCAGGAATGACCTGCGGACAGACATTTTTCTCCTTCTCTGCCGTGGCAGTCTCCTGCTCTTTCAGAACATCCTTTCCTGCCAGCATATAGCTTTCACAGGCGGGCACCTCCAGCGTAAAAGAAATCTCTCTCGCTGCTTCCTTTCCTGCCGCATCCTGTACCCGGTATCCCACTGTCACTTCCTTATCCTGAATCGTATCGTATATGGTGCCATCCGCTCCGATGACCTGTTCTAAGTCCGCGCCGATATAAGTAACCGTATATCCGGCCGGCGCTTCCGGCTCAGACAGATGCCTGCTGCCGTCTGCTTTCGTCTCTATGACAGGTGCCTGCACCTGATAGGCGGCAGGCTTGTCCGCATACACCTCAAATTCATAGAGGGACACATTCTGATACAGATTCGAATAATCTTCTTCCCTTTTGGATACCTCATCCACAGTCAGCCGCAGATAACGCACCGTTACTGCCTCATCCAGGACAATTTCCTGATTCTTTACTTCCGGTGCCGTATCGAAAGCTCGAAGAGTCATCCAGTCCTTACCGTCCACAGACCCTTCTAACGCATAGGAGACGGCATTGCGCCTCTCCCATTTGAGTATAACAAAAGAAACTGAAATTTCTTCCGGAAATTCCAGTTCTATATAGTGGGAAGCATCCTCCCAGTTATTCTCACTGGACCAACGGGAGGATAATGTCGTATCATCCCCGTCAATCGCCATATCAGCCGACAATGCCTCCTGCTCCGTGCTGTCACAGGTGGCGGCTACGCCCTTTCGCAAGGCAAGATTCGGATTCTTCTGCGCAGACTTATCCCGTATCATCAGTACCGCCATAAAGATTACACCCACCAGCGCTACCACTGCTATGCCGCCTAATATGATGCCTCTCTTCTTATTATCCATGCTGATAACCATGCCTCTATATTATCCAATTAACGCACCCAGCAGTCCGTAAGAAACAATGGACATAATAATAGTTGCTATCATAATGCCCAACAGTTCTGCCAGAACAGCCTTCTTAAAATCTATCTCCAACAGCGCTGCAATCAGAGATCCCGTCCACGCTCCGGTACCCGGCAGCGGAATTCCCACGAACAGCACCAGTCCCCAGAATTCATATTTCTTAATACTATCACTCTTACTCATGGCACGATTTTCCAACCGCTCAATCAGGCCACGGAAAATCTTGATTTTCTTCATCCATTTAAAAATCTGCTTGATAAACAACAGGATAAAGGGAATGGGAATGATATTGCCGATAATACAAATCGGGATTGCTGTCGTAATCGGCACCTGCAAAAGGGATGCCACAATCAGACCGCCTCGAAGCTCCAAAATCGGAATCATCGATACAATGAAGACCACAACCTCTTTGGCAACATATTTTCCAAGTGTATTTGCAAATGCAACTGCTAATCCTTCCATAAATGACCTCTTTCCTTTTTATATAATATATTCCTCAAGCGCATCATATAATGCCTTCATTTGTTCATCCGTACCGATGGTGATACGCAGATAATTATCGATCCTGTCCTTATTCCAATGTCTGACATAGATGTCATGTTCTTTCAGTTTCTCAAAAATGATCTGTGCAGGTACTTCTTTATGAGAAGCGAAAATAAAATTACTGTAGGATTTTGGGAATGTAAATCCCAGCCTCGTCAGTTCCTTCTCCGCTTCCTCTCTTGTCTTCATGATCTTATTACAGCATTCTTTGAAATAAGCCTCATCCCGGACAGACTCCACACCAAGCTCCAGTGCCGTATAGTTCATAGTATAAGAATTGACAGAATATTTCACATCATTCAGATACTGAATCAGTTTCGGATTACCCATGGCATAGCCGATACGCATACCTGCCATGGCTCTTGACTTGGAAAAGGTCTGTACCACCAGCAGATTATCATATTTCTCAATCAATGGAAGCGCACTGACCCCGCCGAAATCTATATAGGCCTCATCCACAATTACCACTACATCACGATTGTCCGCAATAATCTCCTCCACCTTCCCAAGATCCATCAAGACACCCGTAGGTGCATTGGGATTGGGGAAAATCACACCACCGTTCTGCTGCATATAATCCTCCGGCCTGATACAGAAGTTCTCATCCAAAGCCTTGGTCTCATAAGGAATCCTGTACACATCAGCCCACACATCATAGAAGGAGTAGGTGATATCCGGGAAAAATACCGGTTTCTCTGACTGAAAGAATGTCAGGAAGGCCATGGAAAGTACATCATCCGACCCTACCCCGATAAAAATCTGATCCCTGCTAATATGATAATAGGCTGCCAATTCACCCGCCAGATCTGTTTTCTCCGGAAAAGCCGGATACAGGCGCATCTTATCAGTATCCAGTCCGGCAAGCTTACGCTCCACCCCGGGTGCCGGCGGATAAGGACTCTCATTGGTATTTAACTTAATAATATTGTCCTTCTGAGGCTGTTCGCCCGGCGTATACGGTACTACCTTACGCACATTATCTTCCCATTTCATATATTATGCCTTTCTATTCTTCCATATTATGAATGCCTATTTACGTTTCCGGCACATGCCACTCAGAAGCCGCCTTCTCATAGGCGGCTGCCTGCTCCTCGTTTCCAAGCTCATGATAACACCTTGCCAGTCCCTTTAACGGGACATCACCACTGCTGTGGATATCCAGAATGCTTTCCGTCTCATAGGCTCCATTATAAAACCACAGAACTGCTTCGTCTATATCTTTTCTTGTCAGATAATACTCGCCCAGTTCACAGCAGATTTCTGCACATCCTTCACAGGCTGTCACCTTCAATGCATATTTCAGAAAATCTTCCGCATCACCGGCAAACCTGGCTGCCCTGGCTGCCACACAGGCTGCCTCCTTGATCTCATCCACACTGCGCGCTTCATCTTTACAGGATGCACGGAAGAAGTCTCTCGCTATCAGGAAATCCTGTGCTTCTCCTGAGATAAACAATTCTTTCGCATAGATATTATGAAGCCTCTTATCCAGCCTTACTCCCTCCGCGGTCATCCGTGCAAACGCCGCCAAATCCCTGTCTTTATGGTTGTTCTCCGGCATATGGATAATCTCTATGTCACTGTCGTAGATGACCGGGTCTAGCCCCACCTGTTCATGGATTGCACCCTGCCACCGGAATGTCCTTACTCTTTTGAAAAGCTTAGGACGAAGTTCCCTATCATAATTATAAATCGTCCCATGGGCAAGCTGATTTGCATAATACATCTGCACCATGTCAATCTCAGGTAACAGAGTCTCCTTCAACTGCAAAAATGTCTGACGGTTCTTCTCGTCCAGCACTTCATCCGCATCCGCAGAATAAATATATTCCATCTTTGCCTTGGAAAAAGCAAAATTTCTCGCCGCTGAGAAGTCTCCGACCCAGGTAAAGTCGTAAATCTGATCTGTATAAGCTGCAGCAATTTGCTTAGTGGCATCGCAGGATCCGGTATCCACAATGATAATCTCATCCATCAGATCCGCGATACTGTCCAGGCATCGCTTTAAAACCTTTTCTTCATTTTTCACGATCATACATAATGAGACTGTAATCATACTTTTTCTTCCTTCTCCTGCCACTTCTGTCGGGTCTAAGCCTATCCCGGCATGCTCCAAACAGGATTACCGGTAATAAATATCCTGCCGCATCCCGGCATCCACAGACAACCATTCTTTTGCCTGCCCCGCCTGCAATAAGAGGCTTCTGTTCCTGTTGGTCTGCACAAACTGCCGGGACGGCACCAGAAGATAACGGGTTGTATAAGAGATGTCCCAGATATGCTCCCTGATTTTAACGACATATGTGTCATTTCTTTTCCGGAGCAGGATACGTCCCAGAAAGCAATACCGCTTCCCGTCCCAGTTATAAAGCTTCAGCGTGTGATACCGCATATAATACAGTATAATAAGCAATATGCCCGCCAGAACAACCAGGCCGCCAATCGCCTGCATCCATACCATGTGTTCCGTTAATAATCCCATTCTCATAATGCGCTCCTATCCGCGCATTCTCTCCGTACACTCCATAGAGTAGCATAATCCCTCTTTGATTGCAAATCCCCCAAATCTGTCAGATGCAAGCTAAGACCTATACTGCTTTCGCATAAGCTGTGCCATCCGCGACAGACAGAACTGTAATCCAAGCGGCAGAATAATTCCCGCTGCCAGATATATCATCTTAAATGCCTCTGCCCCGCCAACCGAATAGATATAATCTATATTCGTATGGAATTGCTCAAAATCAAAGTCCGGACAGAAGCCCGTATGTGCCGCCACACCGGCAAGCACCATCTTAATCAGCATAAAAGCCATAATATGATGCAGCATCACCGCATAGGTGTTCCTTCCAAGATAAGTAATGGCTCTGCTTTTCTCAAGTACCGGAGTCAGCACCTTAGCGATCCGTAGCCAGAATGCAATTCCTGACACCGCTGTCACATATGGAATTACCGGCCCATTGGCAAATCCCGTACACCACACACTGCTGTAAGCAAGTCCGTTACAGGTAAGCTGTAATATCACCTGAACCCCAATAACAATGGCAAAGTAGGGCAGATTTCCCAGAGTATCATGTTTTTCCAGCTTCTGATGATAGAACTGCCCCATCTGAAAACAGGGATACAGAAACAGAATACGCCCCGGCATCTTATACCAGCCCCACACATGACCCCCAATGGCAAAATATACTACCGCCATGCCGACCAGCAGCGAGCCCGCCAGAATCAGCCATTCCCGACACAGACGGAGTCTCCTCAGAATCAGCCGCATACACAGATTCATTACCTCGATCAGAAACAGGACAGGAACAAACCATGCCGCAAAATTATACAGATACTGATACCCATGTAAAAAAGGCTCTATAAACAGACTCTTAAAAGTAACCGGCTCCCCTAAAGTAAATCCACCCCAGGCCCGCAATGCCCAGGCAATCAGTCCATACACAAGATTCCAGATAAAGTACGGTACCAGCAGCCTGCGAATCTTTTTCTTCAGATAGGCAAGTGGCTTTTCCTCCTCCTGCTGCCTGTAAAAATAGCCTGATATAAACATGAAAAGCGGCACATGGAACGAATAATAGGGAAACAGATCCCCTACGGTCAGAATATTATAGTCCGCATGTCCTGCCACGATCATGACCATGGCAAGTGCAGACAGAATACCAAAGGTCGTATTATATTCTTTGTGTGTCATTTCCTTATTCATAAATTATAGTCCTGCTTTTCAAGATATTCCCCGGCCCGATATAAGTTTTTCACACTAGTCTTTCCCGGATTTTTATTATAGAATAAATGAGAACACGAGCGACAGAACGAACTGTCTGCTGCGATTCTTTCTATCCCAGTTTACCAAGTATTTGCCCGGATGGAAAGAACTTCTTGATTGATTTGAATCGTGAAAGGATTACATATATGCACATAAATTGTCAAAAACCTCTCCTGATCTCACTGCTGGCAGGCATCATGCTTCTGCTGGCTGCCTGCGGCAAAAATCCCACTCTTGCCAGCGATAACTATCTGCGGGCGTCGGATGTGATATCGTCTCCGGATACTGCCGCCCAGACCAATCCCTGCGGTGACCTCAGTGTCCCTACCTATATTACGAAAGTGGAGGATACCTATTTCATCGTAGACTGCTACCACAATCAGGTCATCTATCACGATAATCTGACCGCCCCTCTCTACGAATGGCAGGTCATGACTTCGGACATCAATATGGGACATACACTGGCCAGTGATGGACTGGTCTACCTAATTGATGATACCGAAAACAACCGGGTTCTTGTTTTTGAGAAAAAGGATGGTGTCTTTTATCACACCCAGACCTTTGACGAAATCGGCAACAGGCCCCACTATATTATCTACGACGAGACTACGGATACCTTCTATGCCTGGAGTTCCATGAACGGTGAAATGTATCTGTTCCGCCACGATCCTGATGACAGCCGCATGTATCTGACGGAAATCCGTAAGATAGATTCGCTATCTGACACTTATGTCAGATCTTTTGCCATACTTGATGATAAAATCTATTTTGTGTCCGGCATTCCCGGTAATCCTACTATTTTGGAAGCCAGCCTGGACACCTTTGAAATTATCAATACCTATCCCGTACCGGATTCTATGGCCGGGATGATCCAGCTTACAAAGGTTGAAGATGACTACTACCTTACCATATCGACCGATATCAATGGCAACCAGGACTACGCCACCATAGTGCGCACCGATGATCTGTCCGGTTTATCAGAAGGAAACTATGAAGATATCTACGAATACTTTATCGGCGGAGGAACCCCCTATTACATCACGCAGATTGATGATGCCTATTATCTGACAGAACACAGGATTCCCGGCCATTCCATCTGGAGATTTCGGATAACTGACAGGGAAATTACGGATGTGGAGACCATTTACTAGGTCTCCGCTTTCTTTTTCTTCAGGAACTCTACGGAGCGTTGATTGAATTTGCACGCCCGGTCTTCTACAATACTGGTATTGGCAATTGCCGATAGAATACTGAAAAGAGGAAAGAAATATGGATAACGTAAAAATCGGAAAATTAATATATCAATTACGCCAGGAAAAAGGGATGACACAACTTCAGCTGGCCAATCAGTTGAATATAAGTGACAAGACTGTCAGCAAATGGGAACGCGGAATGGGATGTCCCGATGTGTCTTTGCTTCCCGAATTATCTCAGATATTCCATGTTGATCTGGAAAAGCTGCTGGCCGGTGAACTGAACAGCAACGAGGTTTTGGGCGGCAATATGAAGAAAATGCACTTCTATGTCTGCCCCGTCTGCGGCAACATGATTACCGCAATGACAGAGACCGGTATCTCCTGCTGTGGAAAGAAGCTGCAACCGTTGCCGCCCCACAAGGCCGATGAAAATGAAAAACTTCATGTTGCCAGAATAGAGAATGACTTCTATATCACAGCCAATCATCCCATGGAACGCGAACATTACATTCCTTTTGTGGCATTACTGACAAGTGACACTCTCATGCTGCGAAAGCTTTATCCCGAATGGGAACTGCAGGTTCGTATTCCCATTTTCTCTCATGGCAGATTGCTCTGGTATTGTAACCGGCACGGTCTGTTTTATCAGGATGTATGATAAGTGCCGGTTTCCGGCATTAAACAGCCCCATATCACAGATAGTTTTAGAATGCCGTCAGCATAAAAGACAGGTCTAGTGACACGCTGCGTTTTCTGTTCGGCCCGTGCATCGTTTATCCGCTATTCGCGAAAACTCGCCTGCGGCTCAGACAGTTCGCTCGGTGGCGGAAATTAGCACAGCCCTCCCTACGAAAGTTTTGATATCTTCCGCAGATGCGGCGGCCAGAAGCCACTGCTTCAGTACCGTTTCATCCTTCTGGGACAGAATTCTTTCTCTTAAGTCATTCGGTATTGTTCCTTTCTGCTCCAGTATGGTAAGCACAGCTGATGCTCTACCTTCCTGTAGTCCACTGGCATGGCCCTCTGCGCGACCCTCACGCAGACCACTGGCATGACCTTCACGCAGTCCACTGGCATGACCTTCACGTAAGCCACTGGTGTGACCCTCTTCATAGCCCTCTTTTTTAATGGTTCGCTCATATTTCTCTACATCAAATTCTTCCAGCAACATTCCCAACACCTCCGACCGGTATCTTTTCAGAAACTCTGAAAGGATGCCATGGTCAATACAATACTCGATTGCTTCCTCCAGTGCCTCCTGCATGGGTCTGCCATCTGCCGCATACTCTCTGGACACTGCCACAAACTGTGCATATTCTGCAAGTGTCCGGCACTTTTCCATCAGGGCATTATTATGGCCATGGTTGATATTTAACATCCGTACTGTCAGCTCCACATCCGCTTTCCGTTCCTTGTTCTCAAAGGCATCCGACAGTTTCAGTATCTGCTCCTCCGGTGCCTCCGCTTCACCGTTATAGAAAACAACACATTGCGGGGTAGGCAGGGATATCTGTTTTGTCCCGTAGATGCTTTCCTCTGCCTGCTCCACAATCTTCTGATATTCTTCCGCCAGATAAATTAAAAAACGCACAGGCAAGTTCGGGTTGCAGGTGCTCTGATGCTCATACAGGTTCAGTGTCCCCGTGATGACAAAGGCTAAATCATTCTTCATAACGATATAGACCGCATTTTCAATGGTTACAATCTCCAGTCTGGATGCATCCTTATAGTCCGTACCGTTCAGTGCATTGTACAGCTGCAGCAGTGCCTCCCTGTCCTTCTCAAACAGGAACCGGAACAGTCTGTCCTTCGTCTGCCGGTGTACCTTATGCCTGCCCCGCCGGACAAACCACCTTGTCCGGAAATGCACTTTCTTCTGTTTCTTACTCTTCATACCGTATCCTCCCATATAGCGGCAGGATACCGGGCAGCCTGTGCGCTCCCTGTTTCCAGTTCCTGCCTTATTTAGTTAAAAGTAAAAGAAAATCTGACAGAAACTGTCTGAATGTACGAGATGTACATTATTTAGAATTTCTCTGATGGCTATATCATAGAATATGCTTTCTTATTTGTCAATCATTAAATTTAAGAATTATAGACGCAATTTCGTTTATATAGATTGACACCACTTCTGTCCACCGCTCACCACATTTCAAAAGCCTTGCTTTCATAGAAAAAATGAAAGATATTACAATTTTTGCAACATGACAATGAACATTAAAGATTACGAATAAGATTTGTCGCAACCTTGAAGAGATATTCCGAAATACACTATTGAACGCAAAAAGAGATAGAGCACTACTGTCTCTATCCCCTTCCTGTCATTGCCGGTAGCTATTGTCCTGTCTTCATATGCAAATATTCCTTGATGAGTGCAACGCAGTTATCCCATCCCACCTTAGAGCTGTTCAAGGTCAGATCATAATTGACCGGATCTTTCCAGTTCTTTCCACGGGTATAATACTTATAATAATCGGAACGGTATTTATCGGTCTTATGCACCAGTTCCCTTGCCCTGCTCTCAGACACCTGCATTCTGTCCATAACGGTTTCGATACAGTCCTTCTCCGGTGCTTCCACATAGACACTGATCACATTCGGCTGATCCTTCAGAATATAATCCGCACACTTACCGATCACAACGAAGGATTCTGTCTTAGCCAGTTCCCTGATAATCTCCGACTGAATATTAAATAAGTTAATATCGGAAGTAAATTCTTTATCACAGGGTTCTACCACATATGTATATGGGATTTTCGTCAGATGCTTCATCATATAGCTGCCACGCAGCTTTTCATCCACTTCCGCAAACAACTGCTTGTTGATACCGCTGTACTCCGATGCCATATCGATCAACTGCCGTTCATAGCAGGGAATCCCCAGTTCCTCTGCCAGTTTTGTACCGATTGCCTTACCGCCACTGCCAAATCCCCGCGCGATCGTAATTACATAGTTTCCCATATGCCATACCTCCTATCGGTCATAAAATCTGTTAAGTTTATTTTATCACATATGGGGGATAATTTCCATCTACAAAAGCTGTGCAAACAACCGCAGGAACAACTGCCCAAGTCGCAAAGTTGCGCTTCTTCCTGTCCGGTACTGCTCTGTTACTTCCCGGCATTCTGTGAAGGTTTTGTCGAAGTCCTGCTTGATTTCTGCCACTGCACTGCATCGATACAGGAAACAGCCGTTTTCAAAATGATGGTACAGGCTTCTGTAATCCAGATTGATGGTTCCGCAGGTTGCCATCTTATCGTCTGCAATGCTCATTTTGGCATGGCAGAAGCCCGGCTCCCATTCGAAGATACGGACACCGTTTCTTACCAGTCCGCTATAAAACGATCTGGTCACGCCGTAGACAAGCTTTTTATCGGGAATGCCCGGTGTGATAATCCTGACATCCACACCTCTTTTGGCGGCCAGGCTTAAGGCATGCGTCATCTCATCTGTAATGATCAGGTATGGTGTTATGTAATAGCAGTATTTCTCAGCTTTATTAACCATACTGATATAGACTTCCTCGCCCACCTGCTCATCATCCATCGGGCTGTCCGCATAAGGCTGCACATATCCGTGCTCTGCCGCCTGATAATCACTCTTCGGAAGATACCTGTCTATATCCGTATCATCCTGATCGGAAGCCTTGATGGCATTCCACATCTCAAGGAAGGTTATGGTAAGACTTCTGACTGCATCTCCCTCCAGACGGATTCCGGTGTCCTTCCATTGACCGTATGGGTGCGTGATATTAAAATATTCATTTGCCAGATTATAGCCTCCGGTAAAACCGACTTTGCCGTCAACTACCGTGATTTTCCGATGGTCACGGTTATTCAGGAACAGATTCAGTCCCGGTGCAAAGGGATTGAAGACCCGGCATTTGATTCCCACAGACTCTAACTTTCTCACAAAATCTGTATTGATAAATCCGATGCTTCCCATATCATCATAGAAAACCCGCACCTCCACACCGGCTTTTACACGTTCCTCCAGAGCCATCTGAATACGTTGCCACGATTCCTTATCCTCAATGGCATGATACTCCATAAAGATAAATTTCTCTGCTTTCGCTATCTCGGCAAGCTGTGCCTCCAGGCCTTTGGCCGCATCATCATAATACCGGACATCCGTATTCTGATAGACAGGATAACCGGAATATTGGCTGAGGTAAGCCGATATGCCCGCGGCGCCTGCGTCCTCTTCTTTCATCTGTTCCAGAAGTTCATCACCGTCCGGCAGTTTAGGTAACAGCACCTTGTCTATTTTCTCAAACCGGTTTCGCATTTTGCGTGTTGTACCGTTTAAGCCAACCAGCAGATACAGAACCACTCCCATGACCGGAAATGCCATAATCAGCATGATCCACGGCATTTTCATAGTAGAGGTTTTGTGCTGCCCATAGATCGTTAATACTAAGATCAAGGCAAGAATTCTGGTAAAGGTATTCACCCATTCCGCATATCGGTTTAACACAGTAAACAATAATACAATCAGCGTAATCTCTAATAAAATAGATAAGGCTGCAAAGACCAGTCTGCTGACACCGTTCCTGGTCGCCGCTTTTTTCTCCAACGTCTGTTCATTACCCATGGTCATCCCATCCTTTTATCTTTCTGTTGCATACACTATTGTTGTTATTTATCCAGTATAGCATATCCGATCAATTTATTCTGATATAATATCTGAAAATATTTGACCAGTCTGTCTATAACAGGTTCCGCCTCTTCCCCGAACCTTTCTTTCACAAGTCCTGCTATTTCATAAACAGTCCGCATTCCATTCATCTGTTTCCATACAAAGCTGCCGTATCCATCCAGCCGGATATGGCTGACGGGTGGCTTTCCAAACAACTTCTGCGCCAATCGGTTATAAAATCCCCGATTGACTACATGAACCGTCACAATTCCTTCCTGATCAGTGTCCCATTTGTAACGCGGATTACAGCAGGGAACAAAATCCATATAATTCTTCTTTTCCTTCACTTGCCGCTCCTTTATGCCTGTCCACTCTTGCGCACACAGCATTTCCACAACGAAAACGCCAGTAAGGCAAAAGCGAGCATACCTATGACATTGCCTGAATTGGTATTCTGTAAAAATGGAAACAGGCCCGGCAGGAAAGACGCAATCCGGCTGCCCAGGTTACTTCCGTCAGCCAGGGGGATAACCGCACATACGGCAAGCAGAATCCCTACCAGACCTTCCCCGGCAATCAGACCGGAACAGTACAACACACCATTTTCCACTGCATGTTTCCGTTCTTCGCCTTCTCTCTTCCTCTCAACCATCCATCTGACGCCACCGCCGATCATCATCGGAACGCTCAAATGAATCGGTAGATACAGACCAATGGAAAAAGGCAACACCGGCAGACCCAGAACTTCCACAATAATGGCAATAAAGGCACCAATCCCCACCAAGGTCCAGGGCAGATTGCCCCCCATAACACCTTCCACGATCATTTTCATCAGGGTTGCCTGGGGAGCCGGAAGCTCACTTGTCCCATAGCCCCATGCAGAATCCAGCAGATACAATACCCCGCCGATTGCCACGGCAGCGGCAAATACGCCGATCAATTCCCCTATCTGCTGTTTCTTAGGCGTTGCACCCAGAATATAGCCTGTCTTCAAATCCTGTGAAGTATCCCCGGCGATGGCGGCGATGATACAGATAATGCCACCAACCGCTATGGCCGCTGTCATTCCTGCCTGTCCACCCATACCGGTAGATTTCAAGGAAAGGGATGCCACCAGCAGGGTTGCTATCGTCATACCGGATATGGGATTATTGCTTGCACCCACAAGTCCCACCATTCTGGAAGATACCGTTGCAAAGAAAAATCCGAATACCACAACTAACAGTGCTCCAAATAAATTAATCGGGACCACCGGAATCAGCCAGATTGCAAGAACCAGAATCACAATTCCCGTAAGAATAAAATGGATATCCAGATCCTGATTGGTTCGTTCCTTAGTCTTTTCTCCCCTTCCAAAGCCTTTAAGTGATTCCCGAAAGGTTTTTACAATAAGCGGAAACGATTTGATTAAACTGATAATACCGCCGCAGGCAACCGCACCGGCGCCAATGTATTTAATATAGTTCGACCAGACTGCAAAGGAGCCTCCCGTTTCATAAAGCTCCAGAACGCTGACCCGGGCCGGGAATAAGATTGTGTCTGCACCAAACAGTACAATAAGAGGCATTAATACAAACCAGCCCAGAATACCGCCCGCAAACAGATAGGAAGATATTCTGGGACCGCAGATATATCCTACCCCCAGAAGGGCCGGCAAAACATCTGCACCAAAGCCGGAGCCTCTGTAAACCGGGATCTCATAATGCACTTCACTGGGAAATGCTTTCAGGCCGTCTGCAACGAATTTGTAGGTTGCGGCAATTCCAAGCCCGGCGAACACGGTAGAGGCCTTGGCTCCCCCTTCTTCTCCGGCAATCAGAACCTCTGCACAGGCTTTTCCCTCCGGATAAGGAAGGGTTCCATGCTCCTGCACAATCAACGCTCTTCTGAGAGGAACCATAAACAGGATACCAAGGGCACTTCCGATAAAGACAATCACCGAAATCTCAATTAAGGAAGGAGCTTCGGTTCCCCATTCTTTGGCCCACAGAAAAAGCGCAGGCAGCGTAAAAATCGCACCGCCTGCTACCGATTCCCCGGCAGAACCTATTGTCTGAACCATATTATTTTCCAGTATGGATTCCTTCTTCAGAATTAAACGGATAATGCCCATGGAAACAACTGCTGCCGGAATGGAAGCTGACACGGTCATGCCTACCCGCAGCCCCAGATAGGCATTGGCGGCGCCAAATACAACAGCCAGCAGGATTCCCAGTAAAATGGACGTTCCCGTAAATTCCGGCATAATCTTTCCGGCCGGCACAAAGGGTTTGAACTCATCACTTCCGCTCATGTTTTATTTCCTCCGAATCTTTGTAATCATCTAAGCGGTCTGCATATCCATTAGTATGTCTCGCCCTTTGCATTTTCATACCCGGCAGTATCAAATTATCGTAACTACATTTCGATCACAAGTCCCACGCGTAGCTGATGTACCATGTCGCCCAGTTCCTCCTGCAGCACATGACAGGCACGCTCTCCCGTACAATGTCCGGTATAGATTTCCTGCACACCGGTATCTTTGATCCTGTGCGCCAGTTCGCGCACCTCCTCATCCGTTCTTCCAAAGATATGGAAACCTCCTATGAGTGCACGAATTGTCTTGCCCGGATAAGTCTGCTTGATCTCCTCAATAATGTTATCTGCACCACCGTGAGAACAGCTGTTGAAGATAATAAGTCCTTCCTCTGCCTCAAAAACAAGACTCTGCTCATGTGCAAAGTCATCGGCTCTCCAACCGCTTTTCGTGCGGACATACATATGGTTTTGCCTTCCAAGCTGCTCCAACCCTGCTGTCTTATGGGGAACCAACGTTACACCCGGACAGAGCTGATAGTCTCCTTCTACCATCACAATACGGTCGCTCCGGGCTTCCAGTATTCCCTTGGGAATTCCAATGTATTTACGGAAAATCCACTTTTTCCCGTAACAATTCTCCCCGCATCCCTTTCTTAAATAGAATTTCGTTTTATCATTATGTTCAAAAAAAACTCGCATACCATCCGCATGATCATAATGTGCATGGGACAGCACCGCATAATCTGCCTTTGCTATATCCTTGCCAAGCTTCCCGGCATTTCTGAGAAACAGATCCGATGCTCCTGTGTCAAGTAGGATATTTCTTCCCTGATACTCGATATAGATACTCAGTCCCCATTCTCCGCGCAGCTCGCCTTGCGGAATATTATCTGCTAATACAGTTGCCTTCATACTTGCACTCTCCTTTGTGAAATTGTTAAAAGTCTATCACAGTCCATCTCCATCTGCAAGTAAGAATGACATATTCCGGCTTGAAGAACATACCGGAATAGAGTACAATTATATTATATATACAAGAGAGGGTATCGATATGCTATTAAAGAAAAATCAAACCAAAGAACTCATTAAATCACTTTCCGAACTACAGGAAGCAGACTATACACTTTCCGGTTCGGAACTGGCTGCAATCTACGATCGACTGCAAAATGGCAGAATACAGTTTGAGAAGGTTCTGCAACAGAATATCTCTGCCGTCATGCAGATTAGTTCGTTAGATTTGACACTACATCATTATACTGAGAATCTGGAAGCTATCTCTAGGAGTGTGGCAGATGCCACAAAAGCAATCCATGCTTCTTCTAAGGATACTTCAGATGTTGCAAATGCTATCTCCAGTCAGCACGAAGAACTGACCAATACCATTATTGCTGCCTCTGAGGAATCCAGCGATGTTTATAAGAAAATAGAAGAAGGGCAGGATGCGCTGACCCACATCAAGAACTTATCCGAAAACACTATTTCTGCATCCGAAGAAATGAAAAAGGATATGGACCAGCTTGAAAAGGTCATTGATCACATGAACGAAGTGATTGAGAGCATTAATTCCATTTCCTCACAAACCAATCTTCTTTCCTTAAATGCATCCATAGAAGCTGCCAGAGCAGGCGAAGCAGGAAGAGGATTTGCAGTGGTTGCTGATGAAATCCGCAAACTGGCAGATGAGACCCAGACACTGACAGGAACTATGGGAAGCTTTGTAGAAGATGTGAAGAAAGCATCCCGTAAGAGTGTAGACAGCGTTGCCGGTACAATCGGTTCTCTGGAAGCCATGACTGAGAAAATCGGCCATGTATGGGCACTGAATGAAGAGAACCAAAAACATGTTGCCCGGATTACGGATAATATCAGTTCTCTTGCATCTGTCAGCGAAGAAATCAGCAGCTCCATGGTAGAGCTGGAAAATCAGGCTAATGAGATTCAGGAAGAATGCAAGATTCTGACAGAAGACACAGAGCAGCTGAGGGAACTCGGAATCCATGTAAAGAAATCCGTAGACCCGGTTGCCAATATTGAGCAGACATTGGATGACAATGCCAAGATGATGGGCAAAATGTCTCAGGATGCTTTCTATGCCTTAGACAAGAAGGAGTTCATCGGTTATTTGGACAGAGCCGTCAATGCGCATAAGTTATGGCTGGTCAACCTAAAGAATATTGTAACAGGACGTACCATTCTTCCCTTACAGCTGGATGATTCCAAGTGCGGTTTTGGACATTTTTACTATTCCATCACACCGTCTTATCCTGAAATTACCGATTTATGGAACGGACTCGGTGCCAAGCACAAGAAGTTCCACCATTTCGGTTCGGATATCATCAAAGCTCTTTTTGCGGAAGATCACAGCACGGCAGAACGTCTTTATCAGGAAGCGGAACAGTATTCCAAGGAACTGATTCACGATCTGGAAGAGATGCAAGCCAGATTATCCAAATAAGAATAAATGAAACAGGAGGCGGATAGTTATTTTATCTGCCTCCTTTCACGTTATGATACCTATTCCCTAGCTGCTGATCTGCCTTCCCTCATGATCCAGATGATAATTGTCTTTATAAATCAGCTGTGAAATCGGAACCAGCTCATACCCCTGTTCCTGCAAAGTCGTAATCAGTGTTTCCAACGCATCCGCTGTGTACTTTGCACCGTTATGGCACAGAATAATACTGCCGTTGCCAAGATGCTTGTGCTGTGTTACTGTCTGGATGATGGAATCCACACCGTAATCCTTCCAATCCAGGCTGTCCACGTCCCACTGAATGGAATAATAGCCACAGTCCTTGGCTACATTTATGACATCATTGTCATAATCTCCGTAAGGCGGCCGGAATAGAAACATCTCATATCCTGTCAGTTCCTGCACCTTTCTATGTACTGCCATCAACTCCTCTTTACAATCTTCCTTGGATAGCTGGGACATATTCTTATGATTCTCACTGTGGTTCCCCAGATCATGACCATCTGCCAGAATTGCTTTTACATCATCCGGATAGGCTTCTACCCATCCTCCGGTCATGAAAAAAGTGACTTTCACATTATGTTTCCGCAAAATTTCCAATATAGTAGCCGTATCTTCGTTCCCCCATGCTGCATCAAAACTAAGTGCCACCTGCTTCTTATCCGTTTGGACACAATAAATCGGCAGTTCTCTGCCACCCACCGAATTACTGACTGTGACAGAATCAGGAAGAAATCTCACCATTCCCTGAATCAGCGCGACCGTTGCCAATACAAATGCAGCAGACTTTACCGCCTGAAGGACTATATTTCTATAAAAAGCTTCCTTTTTACGTTCTTCCTTTGTCTGATTCTTCTGCCCTTCACAACTTCCACCGCAATACTGTCCGTATCCGCGCTGTTTTTCCAATTCCCCAAGCGTCATTTCGATTTTTTCACTCCACGACTTACGTTTTTCGGCCATAATAATACCCTGCACCTTTTTATTACTAAAGTATATGCAGAAAAATTCCAAGTATTTCACAACTTGACAATTCCATTGGTTGTTGCTATGATGATTGCATAGCAATGAAATTCTAACGGAAATTCGTCTACGAAATCTTTTTTCTATGAAATACCGAAAACGGTATTTTCTCTGTTTTAGATTCCTTGCTAATAATTTACCCAATTAACCGCAGGGAAACGAAGCAGACCTTTTAATACGGCCGTATTTCTCTGCACCCGTATACGAAAGGAGAAAAAGAACATGACAAACGTTGCAAACAACACAAGCAGCCAAATCAATGCCTTCACGGAAGAAACAGCACCAGTATACCGCACATATAAGGACCGAGTGTTCCGACTCTTATTTAATGATAAGAAACGACTCCTAACCCTTTATAATGCCCTAAACGACACAAGCTATACAAACGCAGAAGATCTGACTGTCAATACATTAGAAAATGCCATCTTTATGAAAATGAAGAATGATGTTTCCTTTATCATCGACTGTGACATGTGCCTGTATGAGCATCAATCCACCTATTGCCCAAATATGCCGTTGCGTGGTTTTCTATATTTTGCAGACTTGTTTAAGATTCATATTAAAGATGCAGATTTAAGTGTGCCGAAGCGGATTATGATACCAGTGCCAAAATACATCGTGTTTTATAATGGTACCGAGCGAAAAGAAGAAGAATTTACACAGAAACTGTCAGATTCTTTCGAAGAGAAGCAGGAAGGCTGTATCGAGTTAACGGTGCGAACCATCAATATCAACTATGGACATAACAGGGAATTAATGGAGAAATGCAAACCACTTGCTGACTATTCCTATTTCATTGCCACCATACGCAAAAAACCGGAAACAAAATCTCTGCAAAATGCTGTAGAAGAATCTGTAGAAACATGCATCAAGCAAAATATCCTAAAGGATTTCCTTTCGGAACAGAAAGCTGAGGTCATAGCCATGTCAATCTATGAATACAATGAAGACTATGTGAAAAAAACACTATATGAAGAAGGCTATGATGCCGGCAAAAATGAAGGGCAGAGTGAAGCAATTCTTAAAAATGTAGAATCTGTCATGCAAAATCTGCATATTGACTTAGAACATGCATGCAAAATTTTAAATATAAATGTGGAGGATTATACAAAAGCCAAGATTTTGCAGTCTGCCAATACGAAATAAGGCTGGTAAACACAAATGCAGCCATTTCATCAGCAAATGTGTACTATTTCCCCCGCTTCATATTCTCAAGTTCATCTTCAATCGCCTGAAGCTGCCTCTTCTTCTCGCGCAGTTCCTGATCTACGCGGTCCAGTTCCCGGCTCTGCGCCTCATCCTTTTTCCCGGGTGAAGCCAGAAGCAACCGTGCCAGCATTCCCGCACCTCCAAAAATCAACACTAAGAGCAATACCCACTCATATAGTGTCATACGCGTCAAAGTAATATTGGTCGTCATGATGATCGCTGCAATGATCAGCAATACACTTGCTGCGGTAAATACTTTAGACGGAAAGCTTCCCTCTGTTGCAAACATCCATACAATACCAATAATAAGCGGCACAATGATTAATCCGTTGCTCATATAGAAACCGCCCATTCTCCAGCCAAATCCAAAGAATCCGGAGGATACAGTAACCTTCTGGGAAAAGATAAACAATCCGGAAACCAGCATGGCCAGTCCGGCAAGAAACTGTAATAATTCATTTTTTGCTTTTTTCATCTCAATAACTATGCCTTTCTCTCAAACTGCAAACTCATCACACAGAAACTTCAGGGAAATGCCTTATTCCTCTTGCTTTTTACAATCTTAACATGTTATAGGCAAAATGAAAAGGCATTTTGCTCTTGACATTCTCATTGAAACAATTAAAATATGGTGTAATGTTACTGACAAGACAGCAGACTTTACAGTGGCAGGCATATTAAGATTGAAAGCCGTTCTCTTTGCGATTTCTCAATCTATATTTCTGAAAGGATATAAAATATCATGAAAGAATTTTTAAAACGTAAAAACATTATCTTTTCCTTTAAAAGATACGGTGTGGAATGCTTAAGCGCCATGGCGCAGGGTTTATTCTGTTCCCTGCTGATCGGTACCATTATCAAGACACTTGGCCAACAATTGGGCATTGAGTTTCTTGTAACTATCGGTACCTATGCTTCTTCCATGGCTGGTCCTGCTATGGCCATCTCCATCGGCTTTGCCCTGCAGGCGCCTCCATTGGTACTGTTTTCACTGGCTGCCGTAGGCGGTGCTGCCAATGAGCTGGGCGGTGCCGGCGGTCCGTTGGCAGTCCTGATCATCGCCATTTTAGCTGCCGAGTGCGGCAAAGTAGTTTCCAAAGAGACTAAAGTGGATATCCTGGTAACGCCTTTTGTAACCATCTTCGTTGGTGTTACCCTCTCAGCTCTGTTGGCACCGGGTATTGGTGCTGCCGCAAGCTCCGTCGGACAACTGATTATGTGGGCCACAGATTTACAGCCTTTCCTGATGGGTATCATTGTATCTGTACTGGTGGGCATTGCTCTCACACTTCCTATCTCATCTGCTGCCATCTGTGCGGCCTTATCCCTGACCGGACTTGCCGGTGGAGCCGCCGTGGCAGGCTGCTGTGCCAACATGGTAGGCTTTGCGGTTATGAGCTTTAAGGAAAATAAATGGGGCGGTCTGATCTCCCAGGGTATCGGCACCTCCATGCTGCAGATGGGCAATATCATGAAAAATCCAAAAATCTGGATTCCGCCCATTATTGCTTCTGCCATTACCGGTCCTATTGCCACCTGTGTCTTCAAGCTGCAGATGAACGGCACTCCTGTATCCTCCGGTATGGGCACATGCGGTCTGGTCGGCCAGATTGGTGTATACACAGGGTGGGTCAATGACATTGCGGCCGGCACGAAGAGTGCCATTACCGCCTTTGACTGGATTGGGCTGATTTTGATCAGCTTCATTCTGCCTGCAGTGATTTCCCTGCTTGTGGGTAACCTTCTTCGCAAGATCGGCTGGATTAAAGAAAATGACCTGAAATTAGACTAGGATATATATCCGATCATAGTGAATATAAATATATTTAAAAAATCATGAAAAAAACACATTTTACCCCTTTACAAATCCATAGAAAAACCGAGATAATATATATACGGAGGGATAAATTATGGGAATTAATTTAAATGGATTAAATTCAGGTCTTGCAGATACCTATTCGACTTTATTGGGCGGAGGCAGTTCTTCATCAGAATCCGGTGTATCTTCCCTGCTTACTGATTATGCTTCCATCAAAAACGGAAGCTACGGCAAGATGATGAAAGCATATTATGCAAAGGCTGTTGCCGATGAGGACGATGAAACTTCGACTAAGAAAACAAGCTCCGGAAGCGGGGAAAAGGATGCTCTGACAGCATCTTCCGCAAGCAGTGCATACAAATCAGCTGAGAAATTGAGTTCGATGGAATTTAGTGAAGATAACTTAGACGAGGCATACAATGCTATTTCCGACTTTGTCAAGAACTATAACAGTCTGATCAAGAACGGTTCTTCCAGCAAAAACTCTGACGTACAGAAACAAGCTGAGTACCTGTACGACACTATGTACAGTAATTACAAGCTTTTTGCCAAGGTTGGTATCACATTGAATGCTGACAGGACTTTATCCCTGGATGAGGACACCTTTAAAAAGGGCAATACCGCTACCATGAAGACCTTGTTTAATGGGGCCGGTTCTTTTGCAGATAAGGTATCTTCCAAAGCAAGTCAGATGTATCGTTATGCAAACGAAGGAAAATCCGTAACTGCGAAGAATTATACAAGCAGCGGTACCTACAGTACAACAAATACAACGGATTCTACCATTAACAGTGCAACGTAAGGCATTGAATGATAAAAGTCCTTGTACTGAGTAAAATCAGTACAAGGACTTCTTTTATTAGAAGAATTCTATCTTATGCAAAAGGATTCTCTGTCGGGTATGGCAGACTCTTAGGCTGGTTATAGCCAATTTCATTGACCTCCACACCGATATATTTGAATACTTCAAATAATGCCTTGCCGTGATGTCCAAACGCTACCGCACCATGATGAGGATAGTTCTTCTCAATCAATACATGACGATAGAATCTGCCCATCTCCGGAATTGCAAATACACCGATACCACCGAAGGACTTGGTAGCAACCGGAAGTACTTCACCCTCTGCCACATAAGCACGCAGGATATTATCAGCCGTACTCTGCAGACGATAGAAGGTAATGTCACCCGGCACGATGTCGCCTTCCAGTGTTCCCTGTGTAACTTCTTCCGGAAGAGCTCTTGCCATGATCATCTGGTATTCCATACTGCACTTGGACAGCTTCTTGGAGCATGTATTGCCACAGTGGAAGCCCATGAAAGTATCTGTAAACTTATAATCAAATTTGCCCTCAATAGACTCTTTATACATATCCTTCGGAACAGAGTTATTGATATCAAGCAAAGTAACGATGTCATCGCTGACTGCCGTACCGATAAACTCGCTTAAGCATCCGTAGATATCTACTTCACAGGATACCGGAATGCCTCTTCCTGTCAGACGGCTGTTAACGTAACAAGGTACGAAACCAAACTGTGTCTGGAATGCAGGCCAGCATTTACCTGCGATAGCCACATACTCACGATAGCCCTTATGCTCTTCAATCCAGTCAAGCAGTGTCAGCTCATACTGTGCCAACTTAGGCAGGATAGTAGGCTTATTATTGCCTTCGCCAAGCTCTGCCTCCATATCCTTAACTACATCCGGGATACGAGGATCGCCTTCATGCTTATTGAAAGCCTCGAACAAGTCAAGTTCGGAGTTCTCTTCAATCTCTACGCCCAGATTGTAAAGCTGCTTAATAGGAGCGTTGCAGGCAAGGAAGTTCAGCGGACGAGGTCCGAAGGAAATAATCTTAAGACTGGAAAGTCCGATAATAGCACGTGCTATCGGCACAAAGTCATGAATCATAGCTGCACAGTCCTCAGCATCGCCGACCGGATATTCCGGAATATATGCCTTTGTATTACGAAGTTTTAAGTTATAGCTTGCATTCAGCATACCACAGTACGCATCGCCACGTCCCTGAATCAGATCATTCTGGGACTCCTCAGCTGCTGCCACGAACATCTTAGGGCCATCGAAATGCTTTGCTAACAGCGTCTCGGAAATCTCAGGTCCGAAGTTTCCAAGATATACGCAAAGTGCATTACAGCCATTATCCTTGATGTCCTTTAATGCATTGACCATATCGATTTCACTCTCAATGATACATACAGGGCACTCATAGATATCGGAAGCATCATATGCCTTCTGATAAGCCTCTACCAATGCCTTTCTTCTGTTTACCGCAAGAGATGCCGGGAAACAGTCACGGCTTACTGCCACGATACCAATTTTAACTTTGGGTAAATTATTCATTTTGCTTTTCCTCCTTTAACCGGGGCCACCGGTGTTATTTTTATGATTTTTATTCACAGAAAAATGCTATCCCCCTGCCTTCTTCTGCACACTACTCTCTGATATCCAGGTTCTTACCAACCAGTCCTATATGGGCGCCCGCATCAAGACCACCCTCCGCATGACCGATCAGCCACTTGTTCTGGGCTGTAATCAGGGAATCCTCCCAGCCTTCATGAGACTGCGTAAGCGGATAATTGGTTCCTTTCGGTAATACAATGCCGACCTTGAAACCGCCCTCATTTGCGCTGCAGGGAGCATAATGCAGCGTTGTCGCATAGATTTCTACCGCAGTTCCCGCCGGTACTAAGAATGCCTCCATCTTCGCGGTATCATAAGTAAAATCGTCCGTAATATCCTGCTGCATTCCTAAAATAAGTACTGCATCGGTTGCTGCCACATTGATTTCAGAGCTTCTGTGATACTCAACCGCATTCAGCTTATAATTATGTCCGTTACAGTAACCAACCTCTATCGGAAGCTCGCCATAGGTTCTCTTCTGTAACTCTTTGGCACTCTGAGTCGCTTCCAGTACCTCAATAGATGGCTCATAAGCTACGCCCTCCGGTAATGGGGTTTCACGCTTGATAGCCTCAATCAGTTCACCAAAATCAATCCCCTGTACCACTCTGCCGTATTTGCGGAATGCGGCATCCGTTATCTTCTTAATCTCCATCGGTAACCTCTCCCTTCTGTCTCAATCTTACTGTATCTTATCAAACAGCTCCTTACAGGCCGGATAAATCTGCTTGAACTGCTGATATCTTGCTTCATATTTTGCTACCAGCTCAGTCTCCGGTTCAACCGTATCCACAATCTTCACGATCTTTGCTGCCGCTTCTTCGACATCGGCATATTCGCCGCACGCCACTGCTGCTAACATAGCACCACCCATGGCAGGCCCTTCCTCACTCTCAATCACGTCCACCTTCAGGTTCATGATATTGGCGATCATTCTCTTCCATAACGGACTCTTGGCACCGCCGCCACAGATTTTTGTTCTCTCTATCTTAATACCCAGAGATTTTGCCACCTCCAGTGAATCACGAAGCGCAAAGGCAACACCTTCCAATACTGCCTGGGTCATATCTGCTCTGGTTGTATCCATAGTCATACCGATAAAGGTACCTCTGGCATTGGGGTTGTTATGAGGTGAACGCTCGCCCATCAGATAAGGCAGGAAATACACATGATTTTCACCCAGCTTATCATCCGTAATCGCTTTCTGTTCAGCCGCATAATCTTTCGTACCGATAATCTCATCCATCCACCACTTATTACAGGAAGCCGCACTCAGCATACATCCCATCAGATGATAATGTCCGTCTGCGTGTGCAAAAGCATGCAGGGCATTGAATTTATCCACACCGAATTTATCAGAGGAAATGAAGATGGTTCCGCTGGTACCTAATGAGATATTGCACATACCGTCTCCAACCGTACCGGTTCCCACAGCCGCTGCCGCGTTATCGCCGGCGCCTGCCGCCACCTTCACTGTCTCCGGAATTCCCAGTTCCTTTGCAATCTCAGGAAGTACTGTGCCAACTGTTTCATAACTTTCAAAGATCTGTGCCAGCTGCTCTTCCTTCACACCGCAGATCTCACACATTTCTTTAGACCAGCATCTGTTCTTCACATCGAACAGCAACATACCGGAAGCATCCGATACGTCGGTACAGTGTACCCCGGTCAGCTTATATGCGATATAGTCCTTGGGAAGCATAATTTTCTTGATTCTGGCAAAATTCTCAGGTTCTTTGTTCTTAACCCACAAAACCTTCGGTGCCGTAAATCCGGTAAAAGAAATGTTTGCCGTATACTCAGACAGCTTATCCTTGCCGATCACGTTATTCAGATAATCACATTCCTCTGTGGTTCTGCCATCATTCCACAAAATCGCCGGTCTAATAACCTCATCCTTCTCATCCAGAATAACCAGTCCGTGCATCTGACCACCAAAGCTGATACCTGCAATCTGACTCTTATCTACATCTGCGATCAGTTCCTTGATACCTGCCATACTCTGCTCATACCAATCCTCGGGCTTCTGTTCTGACCATCCCGGATGCGGAAAATATAGCGGATATTCCTTAGATACAATATTGACGATCCTGCCGCTTCCCTCCATCAGAAGAAGCTTTACGGCAGAAGTTCCTAAATCTACACCAATATAAAACATGCTGACCCTCCTGTGATTTTCCGTGCACGTGCACGTTCCTTTATTAATTTCATAATAATCTGTGTCATATAGAAAATCAAGCCCTTTGTTTATTTTCGTAAAATTATACAAAATAGACGTATTCAAATTGTGGAATTCCACTTTCCTTGTTACTTTTCACAATGTCTTTACAGCGCCGCAACAATCCACCTTCTTCCGTGCCCGTGTCCTGTATGAATTGACTTGCGTACCACATTGTGCTACCCTTGTGTTATAATTATTACGAATGTCAATATAAAAGGAGAAACCACCATGGCGACCATCAAAGAAATTGCCAGTCTTGCCGGCGTATCAAGAGGAACCGTGGACAGGGTACTGAATCATCGCGGTGCCGTCAGTCCACAGACCGAACAAAAGATATGGGAAATCGTACAGGCTCTTGATTACAAACCCAACAAAGCCGGCATTGTTCTCGCTGCCCAGAAGAAAAATCTGAAACTGGGTGTTGTTTTGTTAGGTCTTTCAACCCCTTTCTATGATGATGTCTTAATTGGTGTGCGCAGCAAGGCCGCCGAACTGGAAGGCTACAACTGCTCTGTCCTTATCCGTCAGACAGAATACAGTCTGGATCAGCAGTTAGCTGCTATTGATGAACTGTTGGGCGAAGGCATCAACGGTCTTGCCTTCTCTCCCTACAACGATATGCAGATTCGTGAGAAAATAAATGAATTATACGACCGGGGGATTCCTGTCGTCACCCTAAACACAGATATTGAAAATTCCAAACGCATCGCCTATGTCGGCAGCAATTTCTATCGTTCCGGCGAAACAGCTGCCGGTCTCATGCATCTGATGACAAAGGGCTGCATTAATGTAGGTATCGTATCCGGTTCCCGGAATGTTCTCTGTCACACAGAGCGTATTGCCGGTTTCCAAAGTGTAATACAATCCTACGGGAATATCCATATCATAGATACCGTGACAAACAATGATGATGAAGTAGAAAGCTATGAATTGACATCAAAACTACTGAGCACTCATCCGGAGATTAACGCGCTCTATTTTTCCGCAGGCGGTGTCTATGGCGGCTGCCGTGCTGTTCTCTCAGCGGGACGCGACAAGGATATGACCATAATCACCAATGATATGGTAGATACCACACGGGACTATATGGAAAAAGGACTGATCGCAGCTACCATCTGCCAACAGCCCTTTTTACAGGGATATAATCCTCTTTCTATTCTCTTTACCTACCTGACAACAGGCGAACTCCCTCTCACAGAGCACAATTATGTAGATGTGGAAATCCGTATTAAGGAGAATTTATAGTCTGCAGGAACTGATTCTCGAATTGCTCCTTGGGAGAAGGTTTGCCAAAATAATAGCCCTGTATCATATCCGGATGTGTCTTCATCATCTTATCAAGTTCATCCGACTGTTCAATTCCCTCCATGCATACAGAAGATCCCAGACTATGCACCATATCAATAATATGGCTGATTATATTGTAGTCATGCTCATTCTGCAGCGCCTGGATAACAAAACTTCTGTCAATCTTGACCGTCTTAGCCTCTATCTCCTTCAGGTACCGCATATTAGAATAACCGGTACCAAAATCATCCAGTGCCAGATCGATATTCTTATCCTTCAGTTCCTTAAAAATCTCCTTGATTCTGTCATTTGTCTCAATGTAGCCGCTCTCTGTCAACTCCAATACCAGGCTGTCCGGTTCGAGTCCCACTTCCTCTATACAGGTTTCCACATCCTTCATCAGATCGCTCTTATGTACCTGCACATAGGACAGATTCACATGCATTCGAAATTCAGGAATGCTCTTCTTCCACTTCTTACAAGCCTGCGCAGCTTCTTTCAGAACATATCTTCCTACCGGAATGATCAGTCCACTTTCTTCCAGAATCGGTATAAATACGGCAGGAGATACATTGCCGAATTTATCGTTACTCCATCTGAGCAATGCTTCTGCCCCCACTACCTTGAAGTCGGGTGCCATCACAATTGGCTGATAAAATACCTGAAAGCCACTAAAGTCGTTATTCACATCGCGTCGCATTGCCTTACGGATATCCAGTCTTCTGAGGTATTCGTTATAACTCTCCTGATCAAACATCGCCATCTGATTCCTGCCGTTACGCTTTGCTTCATTCAGTGCAAACTCTGTCAGACGCAATATTTCATCCGCCGTCCTATCTTCAAACCCTTCTTCCATGACACCGGCGGAAATCGTATAGAAACGACTGTATTCTTTCTGACGGACTGTCTGGGTTACTTTCCGTTTAATCCGGTTATAAACTGTTTTTGCTCCCACAGGATCATTTCCGGAGGCATCCACGATCATAAACTCATCTGCCAGCAGACGATAAACATCCACCTTCTCATCCACTGAGCCTAGAATGCATTCTGAAAGTTCCTGCAGCACTTCGTCACCGGCTTCAATGCCTTCCTTCTCATTAATCTCCTTAAAATTATCAATGCCGATTCGCATCATATATCGAACTGATTGCGGTCTGTCCCTGAGAATGGATTCCGCATCCAGACGAAATCTCACTTCCCGGCGCAGTCCCGTCACATTATCCGCCTTAGCTTTCTTTCCCAGTTCGCTCACCCGTCCGACCAGCAATCTGTGGCCTTCCGTTCCTACAACGACCGTTCCTTTACAATTAATCCAGACAACTCTTCCCTGGCGGTCAAGCCAACGGTATTCCATGGCATGCGAATCCTGATCACCGGAGGCACACTTTCCAAGATCCTCCTTCAACATTAAGTAATCCGAAGGATACACTACCTGCTTCAGTACCTCAGTACAATTCTCAATTACCGTATTATCAAAAGGAAATCTCTTCGTCGCCTTCTCCGATACCAGGAAAACATCCTCATTCAAATCAATTATATACAGATAAGAATCCGAAGATTTCTGCACTATTTCTATCACTGAAATAATCTGTTCCAAAGACATATTCTGTATGATATCCAGATAGTCCATACCTCCACCTCCACATCTTATTTTTATTATAAAGGCTTTCTACTTTATAGTCAAATTTTTTGTGAATTTTAACCATTTTACAGGTGTAAAGTGAAGATATTTCATTCATTTTGAACAATAAAACAAATTCTATACAAAATCTATGCTTTTTGATATACTAGGCTTATATTCAATCTGATTGCACTTACGTGATACAAATCACGGAAATCATATTATTAAGTTTAGAGAGGTAATTCATATGAGCAAAAAGAAAGCAGTTGTCTCACTGGGACATGAAGCGCTAGGCTATACAACAACAGAACAGTGGGATGCCGTTAAAGTGACGGCTAAAGCGCTGGCAGATCTGGTGGAGGCGGATTATCAGCTGACCATCACACACAGCAACGGTCCCCAGGTAAGCATGATTCACAAGGCTATGACCGAACTCCGCCGGGTTTATATTGACTATACACCGGCTCCCATGTGCGTTTGTTCTGCCATGAGCCAGGGCTATGTCGGCTACGATATCCAGAATGCACTTCGGGCAGAATTACTCAGCCGCGGTATCTCCAAGGCTGTCAGCACGATTCTGACCCAGGTAACCGTAGATCCTTATGATGAAGCTTTCTATGAGCCTACCAAGGTAATTGGAAGATATATGTCCAAAGAAGATGCTGAGATTGAAGTGAAGAAAGGAAATTATGTTGTGGAAGAGCCCGAGAAAGGCTTCCGCCGTGTTGTGGCTGCTCCCAAGCCAATCGATATTGTTGAAATTGATGCCATCCGCACCCTTTCCGATGCAGACCAGGTCGTGATTGCATGCGGCGGCGGCGGAATCCCCGTTATCGAACAGAATCATGCATTAAAGGGCGCTTCTGCTGTTATTGAAAAAGATTCCATTGCCGGTAAACTGGCTGGCGATCTGAATGCAGATGAACTTATTATCCTGACCGGTGTACCGGTTGTCTACCGCAACTTTGGCAAAGAAAACCAGGAACCGATTGCGAACCTGAATATTGCACAGGCAAAGGAACTTATTGCACAGGGTGAATTCGAAGAGGGAACCATGCTTCCTAAGATCGAGGCTTCCATTGCCTATCTGGAGAAAAACCCCAAGGGAAGCGTTCTGATCACTTCTCTTAGCACGGTATCCGATGCCATCAAAGGAAAAAACGGAACCGTCATTACAGCATAAAGGATTTAGCGGCTTCCCAGTACCATACAGAGTGCTCCGATTATAATACAGAAATCAGAAATATTAAAGACAATGCGTCTGAATTTCTCATTCTTTACCGGGAAGCTTATATAATCCACCACATAGTGCCGGCGAAGCCTGTCATAGGTGTTACTGTACGCACCGCCAAGCAACAGTGCAAGACCGGTCTTCAGCAGCCTGCTGCCCTTCATGCTGAATGTGCACACAAAAACCACTGTCATGGCAAGTGTGAGCACAAGAGAAAGCAAGGACACCAGGCCGCTGTTTTTCTCTCCCCAATCCAGCATGGCACCCTTGTTATGGTATTTGCGCAGAAGCAGTCTGCCGCCTAACAGTTCTTCCGTCTCTCCTTCTGTCTTCTGCTCTTCTATTCTGTTCTTTATGATATAATCCGATAAGAAAACCATTACCGAAATAACTGCGTAGCTCATGATAATATCTATCCTTTCGATTTCTTCCGGACAAAACGGAAATCTTTTAGCGGTGCACGTCAGACAATTGTGTGTTTACATGTTATAGCCGAGCCAGCGTCTCAAAAGTACCACTGATATTCAGCTTTCCATAGCCCCATCGCTTATCTGGATATTGAATGCCTTCTTCCCTGACTGCGCCGCGGATAAAATAGCTTTTAATCGTCCGCGTTTCTACTAAAAGGGAATTACCCTCTACAATAGCCCATTCCATAAACTGTGCCACACAACCGGCCGCAAGGGCCGCCGCCAGACTGGACCCTGTTCTCTCTCCCACAGCTGTGGAAACCTGTACGCCGGGGGCTGCAAACTCCGGCTTAACCCTGTTATCTCTGGCAAATCCCCTTCCTGATTCCGGGAACCAGTTTCCATTCAGACCGTTATAGGTAGAGATCGTAATTACCTTCTCCGCATTGGATGGCTCAGTCAGTGTTACGTCCGCACTGGGTTCTAAGAATTCCACTTCACCATCTATGAATTCTGTAATCGGGAGCCACATATGAAAAAGCCCCGATGTACTGATCTTCGTGTTTTCCCTCGGCGAAACAACAATCCGCCAGATCCCCTGGGAAGGATTTTCAAATCGCAGAAAAACGAGTTCTTCTCCCGATTCTCTTTCTACCAAAACGGCACTGGCATAAATCACCGTCTTATCAAACACAAAAGAATACGGTCTGTCAAAACCGCTCTGAAAATCAATCATAGCCGTGCGCTCTCCGCCCGGTGTCTGTATGAATAGGTGGTAGCTGTCCAGGCTGCTGTTCCACATTTCCATACAGAATCCCGTAACGCCCTCTGCTACACGCACCTCTACCTGCTGTGGAACAGTACCCATGTAATGATGCCGCTTATCCCCCTCATTGCCACCGCATACAATAACTGCCCTGCTCCTTTTATCGGCAATGGAATTCAGGTAGACGCCAAGAGGAGATCCTCCCGCATGATTGCCCAGATTGGTTCCCAAACCAAGCACGATCACCACAGGACGTTCAAATACAATGGTCATCTGTTCCAGATATTTGACTGCTTCCATGATATCATTTTCCTGATAGGCAACAGCATCCTCCGCAATCAGATAATAATCTCTCAGATATTGCTTTGCCTCCTTAAGCTTAACAACTGCAATATCTGCCTGCGGTGCGGCGCCACGCAATGTCAGACCCATATCCAGCACACTGCCCGCAGCTGCGGAAGCCATGGCTGTTCCATGTCCGTTCTCATCCGTAGAAGGTACAATATTAAAGGGATTATCTGCCCGAAGCGCCCGGTTAATGTCTTCACGGGTATATTCCGTTCCATAATCAAATCCCGCCGGTGGCATACCATCCTGAATGGTCTGATCCCAAATAGAGATAATCCTGCTATTGCCTGCCTCATCCAGAAAAGCTTCCGACTGATATCGAATCCCCGTATCAATAAACCCGATAATAACGCCTTTCCCCTGCAGAGCCAGAGGTGGGCCCTGCATTCTGAGATTTCCCATGGCTGTCAGATTTTCTGTATGAAAAGTCTGCATCAGACCATACAGCTTCGGAATGGCCGCATATCCATAGCTTCCGATAGAAGCCGGCGGTGCCTGACTCCTGTTTACATGGGCAAATCCATATTCCTCATTTAACAGCCGGAAACAAAAGGGTGGGATATTCTGCTCCAAAAGCCTCTCCGGCAAAATATAATCTACAATAATATCTGCATAATCATTGGATAAGATTTCCTCTTTACAAGGCATCGCATAACGTTCCTCTCATCAAAGGCTTACCCTATGATATGCTGTTCTCCTCATGCTGTTCTATCTCATTTAAGGAATCCGGATTTTCCGCCGACCCGCTTCTGATATCAATGACCGGACCGCCGGTTCCTTCAATATACTCTCTTGTAATCGTAATTCTTCCGATGTTATCATCTTTGGGGATTTCATACATAATATCCAGCATGAATTCCTCAATAATGGCACGAAGTGCTCTGGCTCCGGTGTCCTTTTCCATGGCTTTCTCCGCGATAGCCTCCAGCGCCCCCTGATCAAATTCCAGTTTGACCTCATCCAGTGCAAGAAGCTTCTGATATTGCTTCAAAATAGCGTTACGGGGCTCGCTTAAGATCTTCACCATCATCTCCTTGCTCAGGCCCTCCAGCGTGAAAATAATGGGCAGACGGCCGATAAACTCAGGTATCATACCGAACTTCTTGATATCCTCGACTGTCACGCGGTTTAAAATGTTCTTTTCCTTATCATACTTATCTCTCAGTTCCGCATTATAGCCAATGGATGTTTTCTTATTCAACCTCTGTTTGATAATATCCTCCAGATCCGGAAACGCACCACCGCAGATAAAAAGGATATTTTTCGTATTAACAGTGGCAAGCGGCACCATGGCATTTTTGGAATTGGCACCTACCGGCACTTCCACCTCAGCTCCTTCCAGAAGCTTCAGCATACCCTGCTGTACCGACTCACCGCTGACATCCCTGGAATTGGTATTCTTTTTCTTAGCAATCTTATCAATCTCATCAATAAAGATAATACCCTGCTCTGCCCGTTCCACATCATTGTCAGCAGCCGCAAGCAGCTTGGAAACCACGCTCTCGATATCATCTCCGATATAACCTGCCTCTGTCAGGGATGTGGCATCCGTGATCGCCAGCGGCACATCCAGAAGACGGGCTAACGTTTTAACCAGATAGGTCTTGCCACAGCCGGTAGGTCCTATCATAAGCATATTGGATTTCTCGATTTCAATCTCATCCATAGTATTCGTGGCAACCCGCTTATAGTGATTGTAAACCGCTACAGACATGACTTTCTTGGCATGCTCCTGCCCTACCACATATTCATCCAGTTTAGCCTTGATCTTATGAGGCGGCATAATATTCCTGATATCAATCACAGGAGCAGCATCCTCTGCCTTTTTCTTCTTCTTGATTTTTTGCTTATTGGGTATTCCGCCATCGCCCTGCAAATCCGCAAGATTCACGAAACTGATATTGGGAAATCCTTTGCCGTTATTAAAATCTGACATATCGGGCTGATTCAGCATGCCCTGATAGTCAAACTGGCTGACGGTATCCATGGTCTTATGCATACAATCATCACAGACACAGATATGATTGGGCAGACGGAACATCTTTCCGGCCTTGCTTTCCGGCCTGCGGCAGATAAAGCAGACATCCTCATACTCGTTGTCACTATCCTTTTCTTCCGCTGTGGTTACGTTCTTCTCCGAATCTGTAGCTGCTTTTTCTTCTTTCTCTTCCTGCTCCTTTTGATTCCGAAGTGCCTCTCTCTGTTCCTCTCCATCTTCCATTTCCCGAAAGTCCCAGTTTTTTGATTCCTTGTGTTCCTCCACATTTATATCATCATTCTTGTCATCATACATCATTCTAAATTCCACACCTTTCCGACACATATGTCATATATCTTTTCTTACCTATATCAGATAATCGCAAACCTGTCTATTACACTTATATGACATGCCAATTTTGTATAGTTTTATGATAGTATAAAAACCACATTCCCACAAGTAAACATTTTCTAAACTGAAATACACTCATTTTCCGAACAGAGAGATAGAAATACGCAAGGAGAAAGGCGGCCTTTCGACCGCCTTCCCATTTACTGTAGTTTATTGCCCAGTGTCAGTTCTACTGTTTTCTCACGGTATCCGCCTTCACCTACGGTCATAACGGTAACTTCTACCGTCTGTCCCTTTGCATAGAATTCCAGTTCCTTCTGAAGTGTATCCATGGAAGTAATCTTATCTCCGTCAAATGCCGTGATAATATCACCTTTCTGTAATCCTGCTGCCGCTGCCGCCGTACCTTCATATACCTGTGCAATATAAACGCCTTCAGGCATACCATATGCCTCAGACACTTCCGGGGTTACACTGATGCCGGAGATACCCAGATATCCTCTCTCCTCCTCAGCCACCTTATTCTTAGTCTCTTTCAGCATAAGATCGGCAATGATCGGGCTTGCTGCCGAAATAGGGATGGCATATCCCATACCTTCGACGGCGCTGCCGCCAATTTTATTGGAATTAATACCAATCACTTCTCCTTTCATGTTAAGAAGTGCACCGCCGGAGTTACCGGGGTTAATTGCTGCATCTGTCTGAATAAAGGTTCCGCTGGAACCGGTAGATAATTGAATCGTTCTGTTCAAAGCACTGATAACACCAACTGTTACGGATTGTCCATAACCAAGAGAGTTACCTATGGCAATGGCAGGTTCTCCAACCACGAGTGAATCAGAATCTCCTAAAGTTGCTACCGCAATCTGATCCAGTGTACTTTTATCTACTTTTTCCAATGGTACAGCAATGACTGCCAGATCCATATTCGGGTCAGTTCCTTTGATGGAAGCCTCTGCCTCACTGTCTTCTACAAACTGGACAGTCAGTTTATCAGCTCCCTCAATTACATGATAATTAGTAGCAATCAGAAGTTCCGTATCATTCTGTCCCACGATAATACCGGAACCGCTTGCTTCTTCTTCATTGGTAATAGATTGTCCGAAATAAGACATTGTCTCAGTAAAATGATTGTTGATTGCTACAATAGACGGCATCACCTTACTGGCTACTTCTGACGCATCATACACTTCCGTGTTCGCCGTCTGCGTTTGCTGAACTTCCGGAGCCTTCTGCAGTTCTGCATCCATCCCGCCATCCTGACCGGATGTTTCTTCTTCTGCCAGTGTTTCCTTTACCTGGGGTTCTGCAGTACTCTCTATCGCCTGTGCATCCGCACTGTCCGAAGTTCCTGTAACAGTCTCCACGACAAACAGGCCCAGACCTGCAAACAGTCCGAAAAGAAGTCCCAGTGACACGGCTGCCAGAGCTTTTTTAAAATAGCCGCCTCTATTCGTTTTCTTCTCTTTTGGCTTCTTCTGGTTCATATGGCTATAATCATTAGGATAAGTGTTGCCGTATTGATAGCTGCCCGTATTCGTATGACCCTGATAAGATGTATAACCTGTATTTGTAGATGTGTAACCTGTATTTGTATTGTTATGATTTTGATAATCGTTTGGATAACTATTTTGATCGTACATAAGCTTTAACTCCTTTCCCTTACGATGTTGCACTCAGTATATCTGTAATTTGTGTTCAAACTGTGACAGCTTTTTATCATTTCTGTGTTTATCAATAAAAATTTTATGAAATAAAAGCCCTGTATAAACTGATGTGCTTATACAGGGCTGTCTTTATGTCTATTCCATTGTCATCCGTTTTACTCTACGGTAACGGATTTCGCCAGGTTTCTCGGTTTATCCACGTCACAGCCTTTTCCTACCGCTACATAATAACCGAAAAGCTGCAGCGGAATAATTGCCAGTGAATTGGCAAAATAAGGATTGGTTTCCGGTATATAGATGACGTAATCTGCCGCCTTCTCAATTTCCTTATTCTCCTCACAGGTCACTGCCAGCACGAAAGCACCTCTTGCTTTTACCTCAACCATATTGCTGATCGTCTTGGCATACAACTCAGGCTGGGTAGATACAGCTGCCACCAGCGTACCTTCCTCAATCAGGGAAATCGTACCGTGCTTCAATTCTCCTGCAGCATAGGCCTCGGAATGAATATAGGAAATCTCCTTCAATTTCAGGGAACCCTCCAGGGAGATTGCATAATCAATGCCCCTTCCGATAAAGAATACATCCTTGGCGCCCACATAACGGTTGGCAAATCTCTGGATCTTCAGCTTATTATTTAGCAGCAGTTCGATCTGATCCGGCAGGCATTTCAAATCACCCAGCAGAGTAGCAAAAGTATCCTGATCAATCTCCCCACGAACCTTACCAAGCTTCATGGCAAGCAGATACAAGGCAATCAACTGGGCACTGTAAGCCTTGGTGGTTGCTACCGCAATCTCCGGTCCTGCCCAAGTATACATGACATTATCCGCCTCTCTGGCAATAGAACTTCCTACCACATTGACAATTCCCAGTACCTTGAATCCACGGGCCTGGGATTCTCTAAGAGCCGCAAGGGTATCAGCTGTCTCACCTGACTGGCTGATAACTACCACCATAGCCCCCTTTTCCAGAATCGGGTTTCGATAACGGAATTCAGACGCCAGATCCACCTCCACGGGAATTCTCGCCAGACCTTCAATCACATACTTGCCTGTCACACCGGCATGATAAGCAGAACCACATGCTACGATATGAATTTTTGAGATAGCCTTCATTTCTTTATCTGTCATATTTAATTCATCTATGACAATATCATTTCCTTTAATTCTTGGCATCAATGTATCGGTAACCGTCTTGGGCTGTTCATACATCTCCTTTAACATAAAATGCTCATAGCCCGCCTTCTCGGCTGCATTAGCATCCCATTCGATCGTAACGGGAGTTTTCTTGATCTCCTCCTCATCTACGGTATAGAAATGCATATGGTCAGCACGTAACCGGACCACTTCCTGATTATCCACATAATAAACTTTTCTGGTATATTTCAAAATAGCCGGTACATCTGATGCAATAAAACACCCATCTTCGTTCTGCCCAACAATCAGCGGAGAATCCTTTCTTGCCGCAAAAATCTGATCCGGACAGTCTGCGAACAGAATACCCAACGCATAGGAACCTTCTACACGATGCAGCACTTTGGTCACTGCCTCCAGTGGATTACCTTTATAATAATAGTCAAGTAAATGCGCCAGCACCTCTGTATCTGTCTCAGACACGAACTTATATCCTTTACTGCTCAGTTTCTGACGAAGCTGCAGATAATTCTCAATAATACCATTATGTACCACGGTAATGGTTCCTGCCGCATTAAAATGAGGATGGGCATTCACATCGCTGGGTGCACCATGGGTTGCCCATCTGGTATGCCCGATACCGCAGAAGCCCGGCATAGTCTCTCCGCCATGGGTCAGATTCTCCAACACCTTTAATCTGCCCACCGATTTTGTAATATTAATCTTACTGCCATCATAAACAGCCATACCGGCTGAATCATATCCTCTGTATTCGAGCTTGGACAGTCCGTCCAAAATTATGGGGGCTGCCTGTTTGGTTCCAATATAACCTACGATTCCACACATGTTCTTAGTCCTCCTGTAATCTCTAATATCCCTGTTTTATGCTTTTCCGCTCTGTTTGCTTTTCCTATCCTCAATTTCCTGTTCGGATCGTCCATAGCCTTTCGTCGCATCAATCCTGCTGCCGGCTTTGAGCAGATTATCCTGTCCCCAGTAATCCTTATTGGCAGACAACGTAATTACAAGCCTCCGGGGCAGTCTGCAATAGTGTTTTCCCAACTGATATCCAATGTACTTACAGGCGCTCACGCAGAGCAAATGCGGAATCTGCCTTTTCTGCTTTTGTTTTTTCAGATAATCTATTGTATTTCTTACCAGCCGGATGCCTTCCGATTCAGAAGGATAATTAGCAAAGATTTCCGGATGATCTGCCTGGGACACACCCAGATCAAAGTTTCTGTGAAGCTGTTCCATATTAGTATAGGAGTGGGAATGATATACTCTCGCCTCTGCCACATAGGCAATGCCATATCCGGCTTCTACCGCCTTCGCCGCATAGATCATGTCCTCATTAAATATCGTATGTTTGATAAATCCACCCAATTCATCAAAGACCCGCCTTTGATAAGCCGCGCAGACATTAGAACAGAAGAATGTCTTTATTCCCAATTGCTCCAGATCTGCTTTGGTCTTAATTCGGGACTGCTCGGGATAATTAAAGTCTCTTGTAAACTTTTCTACAATCCCACTGTCTTCCGTGGCCAGCTGCCTTGCATAGGACACCGCAGCCACTCCATTACATAGCGGTTTTAAAAGATTCTCTACCAGATATTCATCGGCCGGTACCGCATCATCCGTCATCATAATGAAATAATCGGCATCTGAATACTTTACACCACGGTTCCTTGTCCTGCCATGATCAAATTCTTTCTTTGATATATGTTTTACGATGATATTATGGTAATCCTTTTGAAAAGAGGTACCATAAACCAGCCTGTCAAAATATTTCTGTTCTGTATTCATAACAATAATCTGACGAACCGGTACACTCTGCCGTTCCAGTCTCTGAATCAGCTTAAGAAACTTCTGATCCGGCTTAAAGGAGGGTATTATAACATCTACTGTAACCACGCTGTTTTCCTCCGTTAGTCTTGTTGATTACGGAATAAAAGGGGCCTGCAAAACAAGCCCCTTCGCTTTCTATTTCAAATATCCATTTGTTTCCTGATAAATCTGTTCGCTGCACTTCTTTACGGTTGCCGACGGCTCATACGAAGTATCATCAAACAGGAACTGATGCAGCCACTTTACATTTTCTTCCAGATTCGTCGGAATGACGCAGGAACCTTTGGAACCGATCGTTCCCGTGGCACGCATGGACTCCTCCGGGAATCCCGCCGTCTCGGAAATATAATAGGTATTCACATTACCCAGCATATCTATAATCTCTGACAGATCCAAAGAGGTATATACCTCACTGAATACGGCATTGGCCGTCTCCGTCAATTTCGGCAGGGAAGCTTTCTTCGCCTGATCTGCCACAGCGCTTAAGACTTCACGCTGTCTCTCGGCACGTTTGAAATCATCTCCGGCAGTATAACGGATACGACAGTAACCTGTTGCCTGCAGACCATCTAATAACTGATATCCTGTGGCAGATACAGGTGTGTAGGATCTCTTCAGATCCTCTGCAATACACAGCTGGTAATTATTCAAATGACTGATCTCCGAATCATCCACATCGATATATACGCCGCCCAACGCATCAATGGTATCGGTAAGACCGGCAAAACCAACCGTAACAAAATCCGTGATATTCAGATCCAGATTCATATTTAACATGCTGATAGCCTGCTCCGGACCGCCTTTCGCATAGGCTGAATTACATTTATTGTAAGCGTCATTACTCAGGTTCAGATACGTATCACGATATACGGAAACCAGTTTGCATTCTCCCGTGTCCTGATTAATGGAAGCAATCATAATCGTATCACTACGGGTATTCTTCGTCAGTGCTCCGGTAGTGGAGTCTACACCGAAGAGTGCAATATTGCGATAGCCCTTCATGGTTGTCTCCTGGGCTTCCTTAACGGTATCATTGATAATGATATCGCTCTCGTCCAAGTCAACTTTACCACTTTTGGTACCGGACATAACACCATATAGGAAAAATACCGCTACAAGCAGAACAAGAATCTCTATCACAAAGATAACGATCTGCATGCGCTGTTTCTTGGCCTTCTTTTTCTTACTCATCTTTTTACTGGATGACTTCTTGCCGGAAGGTCTGCTTCCGGAAGCGTGATGTCCGGAGGAATGCTGCCCGGAAGATTTCTTCCCGGAAGACTTTGTCCCACTGCTTTTTGAAGAAGAAGACTTCTTTCTCGGTCTTACTTCGTCATCCATATATTCATCATCATACTCTCTAGCCATTCTCTGTACTCCCTTAATTCTCGACAAATTCAAAACGATAACTTTGTCTTTTATTTTCTCACATCTTAACCCAAAAGGCAAGTTTTAGTGTATATATGATACGATTATACTACATCTTGATATAATTGCAACCCGATTACTGCTTCTTCAAAAAGTCTTAATAAATGTTAGTATCTCACTAATATGCATTTTTATTGATAAATCCCTTAAATATCGTCAGGAACATTATCTTTATATCAAAAGACATGGTCCAGTTCTCAATATAGAAAATATCACATTCGATTCTCCGTTTAATCGAAGTATCGCCACGGTATCCGTTAATCTGTGCCCATCCGGTCAGACCCGGACGCACCTGATGCTTAACCATATATCTTGGAATCTCTTCTTTAAATTTCTCCACAAACTGAGGGCGCTCCGGTCTCGGACCCACCACACTCATATCGCCTTTTAAAATATTAAACAGCTGCGGCAGCTCATCAATACTTGTCCTACGCAGGAATTTGCCGACTTTCGTAACACGGGGGTCATCCTTAGTGGTCCACCCCTGCTCCTCCACAGACGGTTTCTGCACCTCCATAGTACGGAACTTATACATTTTAAAAGGTTTATTATGAAGTCCGATCCGCTCCTGTTTAAAAATAATAGGCCCTTTGGATGTACATTTCACGGCAACAGCCGCAATCAACATAATCGGCGAAGCAACCACCAGACCGATCAGCGATACAAGAATATCCACGATCCGTTTTGCATACCAATTTAGTGTATTGGTCAACGGCACATACCGAATGTTGACCACCGGCAGCCCCATCAGGTCTTCTGTGTATGGCCTGCTCGGGAATAAGCTGTTATAATCCGGAATAAACTTCGTATGCACGCCTGATTTCTCGCACAGATCCACAATATGCTCCAGATGATCATAATCCTTCAGGGAAAGCGTAATCGCAATCTCATCCAGCTTATTCTCCGGCAGAATATAAAGCAGATTCTCAATCGTACCAAGAACCTTTACCCCTTTATACAGAGTGCCGGCAGGAACCGAGTCATCCAAAATGCCCCTTACAACATATCCCCACTGAGGATTGCTATTGATACGGTTGATATATTCTTCTGCCGCACGGGAATACCCTACCAGCAGAATATACTTGAGATTATAGCCTTTATCACGGAAATACTGCAGAAGTAGACGAATCAAAGAACGTCCCAGCGTCGTAAATATGATATTAATGACAAAGAACATCGCCATCATGGAACGGGAGAAATGATTCTGGGAAATCAGATACCATCCCGCCATTAACAGGATCAGGCCAACCACATTGGCCTGAAAAATATTCAAAATTTCATATTTATGGACAGTAGCACGTTTCGGCGTATAAAGATTAAAATAATAATACAGCACTATATAGCCCGGAACAATCACATAAAGCATCTGAAAATAGGTGCGCATGGAAAGAACACCGACAGAAGCGTCGATGTCAGAAAAAGGGCTGGCAAACTTCAGATACCACGCTAACATATAGGATGCCGCTACAACAACCGCATCCAGCACAACGTGCAGTCTGTTAAAATATTTCTGATTATCTTTAATCATTTTAAAGCCTCTACGAGTCTTTCCTTTTGCTCCGGTATGGCTTCCCGCCATATAGACTTATATTACAATATTTCCCCCGAAAGCACAACCTTAGATTCACAGGCAGTCATCATAATCCACAATTAGCAGTGTTTATCCACGAAAGCGATACCATATATTGCGCCACAGTTCAATCTGTATCCCGACATAGCTTGCCAGATGAGCAGCACGAAACCTCACTTTATGCTTCCGTCCTTCTTCGGAGGCGCACAGCCTGATTCCTTTACAAAGCCCTTTCACATAAGTGCTCCCATATCCCTTCCTGCAGAAAAAAAGTGTTTTTACCGCAAAACCGGCAAACAGCAATGGCAGATTCAGCAGAATCTGTAAGGAAGGCATATTTTTATAAACCAAATAAACGCTATTTTTAGAAGTTAAATCTACTTTAAACTCATTGTATCTGGAGCCGGAAGACCCGCTTCCTGCATGATACACTACCGCTTCGGGAATATACACATTCTCATATCCATGGATTCTTGCACGATACCCCAGATCAATATCTTCCAGATAGGCAAAATGGTTCTCATCCAGCAAGCCGAGATATTCCATCACCTCTCTGCGGTAAATCGCAGCACCGCCACAGGAAGCAAAAATACGTCTCGGCCTCTGGTAGTTCTGTTTCGGCCGGTCTTTGCCAAGGGCAAACGCCCACCCCAACGCACAATAATAATCGCCCGCATCATCTATCTTTTCCGGCTGATAGAGATTCAGCATCTGGGAGGAACCCGAGAAGATACGCACATTTTTCTGTAAAGGAGCCTCCAGGGCGCGCACAAATCCGCTCTTAACTTCCGTATCGTTGTTTAATAAAATAACATATGGTGTTTTGCATTGTCCGACGCCCCGGTTCACTGCTGTGCAAAAACCGTAATTACGATCCAGCTGCAGCAACCCGACCTGTGGAAATCTCTCTGCAACCAGTTGTGCACTGTCGTCTGTGGAGCCATTATCTACCACAAGAATATGGGCCGGTTCTCCTTCCAGACTGTTCAGACATTTTTCGATATACTTGATCCCATTATAGTTAGGTATAATAATCGTAGAATATATCTGTAAGTCCATACGCTTCTCCATTCTTCATCAATTTTTCAGCGTCAGCGCGGGATTCCATAACACTCGATATCCTTTGTCTCTGACTGTCCTGCCAAGTTCCATGCTGAGTTTTCTGTATCCCGCCTCATCACAGGCAAGCCCGGAGATGTCTGCAATGCGTTCCTTCTGCACACCTTTCTTTGTTTTTACCTGTATGATTCTCTCCTGATAAGGCAGTCCGGTTATCTGCGTAAAAGCAGCCTGCAGATCTGCCCGAAGCTGCATACAACGGATATCCACCGCCTCACATTCCTGTTTCAGCACAGCCCTGTGCGTGCGGCCCCCGCTATAATGCCCGGAAAGTCCTTCAAAAAAACATTTTTCCTGCTCATCATAGGCTCCTGCACAAATCCTGCCGTGACGATCCAGTATCCTGCCTCCCACAATTCCTACATCCCCTCTGACAGATAATATGTCCGGTACATAAGAAATATCATAAAATCCCAGATGAAGGCTGTGCTCCACAGTCACATTCCACCCCTGCTTCTCACAGAATGCCGTCAAAGCTGCCTTACCGGCTTCATAAGCATAAGCTTTGCTGGCAGTGTTTTCTGCTGTGGAGTCCGCATGACAGCGCCAGTGATAAAGAACCCGCGGAATATGAACGATTGATTCCTGCCATTTCCCCGGCAGACAGGACATTTGCATCTTCTCTCCGCAATCCTGTTCCTGCAGATGGTCTACAACCCGCAGTACCAGATCATAATCCTGGGCACCGTCATATTCTTCCCGCAGTTTCAATTTCTTCATAAGCTTTGCTTCTACTGCCATGAAATGGCAGATATAGTTATTAGACAATATTAAATCCAGATTAAATCCTTGCTTTTTATGGAGAGAAACATATTCTTTCGTTGACTGTTCAAACTTATCTTCATCCGAATAAAGAAGTGCCGGCATTACGTTTTGCTGCATAGATTCGCGGATTTTCGCCGCCATATAATATAACGCATCGGGTGTTATGAAATCATCATGATCCAGCAATGCAATATAATCGCCCTCTGCCAGATCGATTCCCGCATTGGTATTGCCTGAAATACCCTTATTTTCAGACAAATGCACGTATTTTATACGTATATCATCCGTATCCTTTATGACCTGCCGCACAATCTTCTCTACAGTATCACTATTACTGGCATCGGCAATGATCAATTCCCATTTCACATAGCTTTGATTTCGCACAGAGTCAATCATGGCACGTAAGAATTCTTCTCCGGTCTCATAGGCCGGCACTACGATACTGAAGATATATGGATAGTCGGTCGTTTCCTTCCGTTGTACTGCCAGTGTTTCCTCAGTGGGTTCCCGATAGAAATAATCGTCCCGCTTTTCATTTTCGATACGCTCTCTGGCGGCATAGTATGCCTGGGTTATACCATTCTTTTTCAGATAATTTACTGTTTTTCTGACATTACTTAATTTCAAGATGCTACCCATGATTATGCCTCCCATATGGAAATCGCCCTGCTCATCGCAGGGCGACTGTTCCTATTTTACAAGGTAATTTTCATCCATTACCCATATTTCTATAAATATGCTTTGAGATCTTCGGTCAGCTTGTTCAGCTTGGCATCAGCATCCTCAAGGCTTGTGCCTTTCACTCCCATATAGAACTTAATCTTAGGTTCTGTTCCGGAAGGACGTGCACAGCACCAGGAATCATTGGTCAGGTCGAAGTAGAGAACGTTGGACTGCGGAAGCCCTGTCTCACCCTCTGCACCGGTCTCCAGATTCAAGGTCTTGCCTGTATCATAATCTCTGAATTCCTTTACTTTCAGATCGCCAAAATTCTTGGGCGGATCATTTCTGAGCTTATTCATGATCTCCTCAATCTGTTTAGCACCATCGATACCTTTCATGGTAATCGCATACTGACTTTCTTTGAAGTAACCGTATTTCTCATACAGTGTGATCATCTGATCCCATACAGTCTTGCCGTTCTTCTTGCACCATGCAGCCATTTCACACAGACACATAACTGCTACAATAGCGTCCTTATCTCTTGCATGGGTACCTGCCAGACATCCGTAGCTCTCTTCCAGACCAAATACATAATTGTTAGAACCACTCTGTTCAAAGAACTTAATCTGTTCACCGATATACTTGAATCCTGTCAGCACTTCGATAAATCTTACTTTATAATCCTCTGCGATTGCACGCGCCATATTCGTTGTAACAATGGTTGTAACCAATGCAGGGTTAGCCGGCATGGTACCGGTAGCGGTTCTTTCTCTCAGGATATATTCAGCGATCAGCATACCTGACATATTACCGGTAAACGGTACATATTCGCCGGACTTGGTATCCAGCGCATAAATACCCAGACGATCCGCATCCGGGTCGGTTGCCAGAACGATATCCGCATTTTTCTCTTTTGCAAGCTTAAGCGCTAAGGTAAAGGCCTTTGGATCTTCCGGATTCGGATACTCTAAGGTAGTGAAATTGGGATCCGGCATTTCCTGTTCAGGTACTACATATACATTTTTGAAGCCAAGTTCGGAAAGAATTCTTCTGACCGGCACATTACCGGTACCGTTGAACGGAGAGTATACAATCTTCATATCCTCCGCCATCTCTTTGATTACTTCCGGATGGATGATCTGCTTCTTCAATTCTGCCATATACTTATCATCAATCTCTTTACCGATCACCACATAGAGACCTGCCTTCATGGCTTCATCCTTATCCATCGTTTTCACAGTATGATAATCTGTTACGTTGTTAACCTCTGTGATGATCTCTTTATCTCTGGGTGCCGTAACCTGTGCACCATCTTCCCAATAGCACTTATATCCGTTGTACTCCGGCGGATTGTGGCTTGCGGTAATCACGATACCGGAAATGCAGCCAAGCTCACGCAGTGCAAAGGATAGTTCCGGAGTCGGTCTTAAAGCGTCAAACACATATGCCTTGATGCCATTGGCTGCCAGGCATAATGCAGCCTCATCTGCAAATTCAGGGGACATTCTGCGGGAATCGTAAGCAATTGCCACACCTCTCTTCTCGCCACCCTGTTTCTTAATATAGTTAGCCAGTCCCTGGGTTGCTTTACGAACAGTGTAAATATTCATGCGGTTCGTACCGGCACCGATGACACCTCGGAGTCCGCCTGTACCGAAAGCCAAATCTTTATAGAAACGATCTTCAATCTCTTTTTCATCATTTCTGATTGCCAGAAGCTCCTGCTTAGTCCCATCATCAAAATAAGAATCTTCCAGCCAAAAGTTAAATTGTTCTTTATAACCCATTGTATAGCCTCCTTGTTCTGTTTTATTCTTTCTTATCTTTTCTTCTTATCCCGCAACATACCGGAATAGAATACAAGTTCATGAATCGGTATTATTTTAGCATAGATGAGGTCAGACCGCAAATTTATTTTCCCGCAATCTGACGCAAATAGCCGGACTATTTGCCGGAGGGTTCATACTTCAGCGCAAAATCGCTCCGGTCCAGCGAGAAATTCGGATTATAGTATGGATCTCCCTGTTCCAGCAAGTCCTTCCATTTAGCCCGGAAGGCCTCTGATTCTCTGTTATAACGCTGTGCCTTTTCTCCCTGATCATCCAGCCCTCTTGAGACGGATTCATAATGATAAAGCTCTGCAAAAGGCGTAAACACATTCACATAGCCTGCTTTCCATGCCCGGATACAGAGATCCACATCATTCAGGGAAACGGCAAAGCTCTCATCCAGTCCGCCTAACTGCTCAAAAAGAGACTTCCGCATCATCAGGCAGGCACCGGTCACTGCCATCACATTCTGGGCATAGCAGAGGCGCCCCATATAACCAAGATTGTTATAGCTGACACGATAATGACTGTGTCCTGCCGTTCTGTGGGCTCCCAGTCCCAGCACCACGCCCGCATGCTGAATGGTATTGTCCTCGTAATAGAGCTTCGCTCCTACAGCACCCACATCCTTACGCTGGGCGTACATCAGAAGTTCTTCCATCCAGTCCAGGGTGATGACCTGTGTATCATTATTCAACAGAAGTACATAATCACCGGTGGTCTGTGATACCCCGAGATTATTGATCTTAGAATAATTAAAATCTCCCTCGTAGGTAATTACTCTGATAAACGGATTCTCTTCCAGCTTCTTATAATACTCAAAAATTTCTTCCGTAACGGAATTATTCTCCACAATAACAATCTCATAGTTATAGTATGTGCTTTTCTCCACAATAGAGGTAACACACCTCTTTAAATCCTCTATATGGTCTTTATTGGGAATCACGATAGACACCTTGGGATTTCCCAGAATCTCATATTTAACCCGGAAAATGGTCTCAAAAGCCTTCGTGGAAGAAATCTCGAAATTATGGAATCCCTGTTCTGTCAGGTGTGCTGATACCGCACCTTTGGCCGCCTCAATGGCATAACTCTTGGCATTGATGTCAGAGGCAACGCTTCCCGCATGGGAGCGCCAGTAATAGAGCAGCTTCGGCACATGCACCACGCATTTCGCGCGGGAAGTCAGACGCAGGATCATGTCATGGTCCTGGCTGCCGTCAAACTGAGACCGGAACAGTTCCGTACCCTCCAGCAGTTTCCTGTCAAACGCGCTGAAATGGCAGATGTAATTATTAGCCCTCAGATTATCCGGTGCAAAATCCGGCTTAAAATGCAAAGTAATCATATCATCTATTGTCTTATTACCCTTAAAGGTCGTTTCATCACAATAGATGTAATCCGCACCCTTTTCGCAGATTGCTTTCATGTATTCATACAGTACACTGGGATGCAGCACATCATCATGGTCAAACAGGGCAATATAATTGCCTGTCGCCATGGAATAACAGGCATTGGTATTGCCTGAAATACCTTCGTTCTGCGAGAGCTTTTTATATACAATACGTTTAGAAAGACTGCTGTTACACTGCTGCAGATACTTCCGGTCCTTCTCCATATATTCCTTACAGATTTTCTCCACGCTGCCATGTTCCGCATCAGAACCGTCTGCCAGACACAGTTCCCAATTCTCATAGGTCTGTGCCACAACCGATTCAATCGCCTGTCGAAGGAACTTTTCCGGCGTATTATAAAGTGGCACCAGGATACTGAACTTAATATCTCTGTCAAACTTTGTCTCACGCTGCCGCTTTGCTTCCTCCGCATTGGGGAAACTGGCAGTTCCATGCTGGGTACGAGCCTTCCGCTCAATCATTTTGGCATTAATCTTGCGGGCAATTCCTTTGATACTGCCGTAGTAGCCCAACCGTTCCTTCGTGCGCCGTATCCAATGAACAAGGCTGCGAAGGGGCTTGGACATACGCCAGAAAACGCTGCCCTTGATACGGTTCAGTCTGCCTTCCAGCTCCGCGCTCTTATGCTCCGCATCCGCAAGCTTGCCTTCCAGCACACAGCCTTTTTTCTTTTCCCGCTCGTAAGCCTCCCGGTAAAACCGCAGTGTTTCTTCCCGCGTCATTTGCTCCAAATCCTTCTGTTCCATATAGATGATGTACCTTTCTGTGAAATCATTCTATTACAACCGTTTTATCTGACCAGGCAATCAACTTCTGCCCCTTTTCCCCGGCTTCCATATTTCTGCATACCATTCCCACCCGATACTCACCGGGTTCTAAATCCGAACGAAGCACGCGCAGTACAAATCCTGCCAATCCCACATGACACTCATCCGGCAGGATATCCTCCACATCCTTCCGTCTCCAATCAGCAGGGCAGGCCTGATATCCTGTCCCATCTTCTTTCTGTAATAAAACAGTTTTATCGTAGACGGCATTGTCTGCTCCCGGCACATAGCACCATCCCATAATCCACAGAATATCCGGTTCTTCCCTGTGGATCTTATGCTGCATTTCTGCCCGGTCTACAGTCAATTGCAATTTTCCTGTCTTAGCCTTACTGATATAGGATGATTCCATTGCCTCCACCTGCACCGTCCGCAGGGAATCCTCATGAGCAAACTTATAGTTACAGCTATAATCAGAGGCATTATCCACAAGCTCCTTATGATAGAAGGGGTCCCATCCTTTCATGTCAGGATGCTTCTCGTACAATTTTGCCTTTTCTTCCAACAGCCGGTTCCATTTCGCCTCATCATATTCGTCCAGTCCTCTGCTCAGGGACTCATGATGATACAGCACCGCATCATTGCGCTGTACATTATAATATCCGGCCTCCAGCAGTTTAAAACAGAAATCCACATCATTGTAGGCCACTGCCATTTCCTCGTCCATGCCACCCACTTTTTCATACTTTTCGCGGGCCACCATCAGACAGGCCCCTGTAACTCCTGCCATATCATAGGTTACATGGTTGCGGCCGTAGTAGTAATCTCTGTCATCCGGAAACGTAATCAATTTGTGAGACGGCCCAATTGCCAGATTCGTAATCCCCACATGCTGAATCTTCTCCGTACCGGCATACCACAGTTTGGCGCCCACTGCACCCACATGGGGCTGCAATGCCTGTCCTGCCATACGTGCCAGCCAGCTTTCCTCAATAATCTCCATATCATCATTCAATAAAAGGATCAAATCTCCTTTGGCATGCTGTACGCCAAGATTACACATTTTGGAGAAATTAAATTCCATCGGCTCATACAGATAAAGAAAACCATATTCCTTCTGTAAATGCATCATTTTAGCTTTATTCTCCGGATTGCTGCCGTTATCCACCACAATCCACTCATAATATTGATACGCCGTCTTCTCACGGAAGGTTCTCAGACATTTCTCCAGAACTTCCGGATGATCTTTTGACGGAATAACCACCGAAACAACCCGATGGGGTGTAACCGGACCATTCAGATTTTCCGTTCTGGCGCAGCGCTCTCTGCCGGAAATGGCAGTATCATATACCACATGGTACAAATCCGGGTTCTGTCCATATTCCAGGCTCCCGCGAATACCTCTTCTGCGCAATGCCTCCTGTCGGACCGGTACAAATTCCCCGGAAGCACCTGTCAGGAAATGTCCCGCTGCCAGGTCATCTTCCAGATTCTCTCCGGTATATGCCTGATGAAACAGTATGTCATCCATATGACATATACTGTCTGCTGCCCTACTAAAATCCATATCACATCTTCTCAGAACGGACTCCTCCAGGTGCAGACACAAGCGATAAAAACCGGCAGCCAGTGCACGTCCTGCTTCCGACTCAGTCTGTTCGATCTGTCCCTCAGAATCCTTCTCCAAAACAGACTGAAACTCTACTTTACGATAGGCAACCTCTGAAAGCAATTCCCGTCTTACAGCAATCATATGTCCCCAATAATTAAAAGCAAGCAAAGTATCCGGAGAATAACAGGGCTTAAACCACGGTTCCATACGCTCAGACAAATCCTTTTCATAAAAATCCTCATCAGCATATGCCAGCAGGCAGTCCTTGTTTGTATTAAAACATGTTTTAACTTTAAAAATTATATCAGGATCAAGGAATCCCCAGCCATATGATAAAATTGTAATATCCGTTTCCGGCACTTCCAATTCTACGAAACCATTCACCGCAACCGGCTCTTCCAGACTGGGGGCTTCTTTTTGATAACCATTGTTATTTATCCATTCCCGATAGCGGTTTTTCTGCCTGTTTACTTCTTCTGTATAACGCAGAAAACAGGTGCTCTGTACAGAACCCCTGTCCCTATTTTCATCAGTCCCCGCACCGCCTTTGAATATGTGATACAGCTTGCGTGCAGGTGCTGTCATCTTCCAGAAAGGATTGCTGCAGATACGATTCAGGTTATCGCTGTAATCTGCCTGCCGTTTCTCGGCATCTGCAATTCTCCCTGCCAGCATGATATTCTTCTTATGTTCTTCCTCATAAACAGCCTTATAATAGGCGGTCCAGTCATAGCCGTTGTTCTTTCCGTTCATCAGCTAAACAATCCTCTTTTCTGCATATGCTTCATTGTCTCTTCCGGCAGCCTTGTCACTTCCATGGATACCTGAAGCAGATTGCTTTCCTCATTGCCAAGCTCCAATAAAGACAATGTAATATTAGGGTCTTTCGTTGGAAATACATAGGTATTTTCACCGACTTTAAAACCGTTCACCCGTATCTGTTTTCCTTTTAACGGAACGTCTGCACCGTTCCACATAATGCTTTGCAGACAGATCAGGCAGTAATCATTACACGGATCGATTCTGATCGCACTCCTGCCTCTGCTGATTTCCACCCTGAGCTCCATACCGCCGGTTGGGGAAATGCTGACCTGCTCACTGTTCTCATCCAAGAAGAAAGACTGTTCCTCGCAAAATCCTTTCCCTGTGTCTTCATAAATCTGTACCCGGTCGATATGGCTTGCTGCTTCCTGTCCTGCACAAAATGCTTCTACCGTATATACCGGATACCCGATAGCCTCTCTCAGTTCCGCCATGGACATATTCTTACCGGTCACATACTTCTGGAATTTCATTTCCTGCTTCCGGTATTGTTCCGCATCAGACTGCGTCATTTCTAATTTGTCTAAGATTAAATCCAGATTTAATCTATTTCTTTTTTCATCTTCCAACAGGTAGCAGTAGACGGAACGGAACGCAATTTCTTTGGTCTCTACCGCTCTGTCAAAGGTCCATTCATAATCAATTAAATTCCATGTGTTATCATTCTTGCAAGCATCGTTATCATCAGTATTTATCAGGATATTCGCAAAGATGAGGTCATAATCCGTAACTTCCTGTCCTTCCCCCCGGGATATCCTTTCCAGATAAGAATCAAAAAGCTGCTGAAAGCCTTCCATGTCATTCTTCTCCAGACATTCATCCAGCATTTCTTCCAGACTCCTGCCCTCCAGGTACTCTAATGACACATAAGGTGCTCCTGTGTCATCCCGATGCAGTTCACACCGGTTCACTTCCAGGCCACCATCCTGATAACGTTCTTTCAGCTTTCTGTAAGCACATTCTATATTTTCTATATGCTTCCACGCCTCTTCCGATAACGGGTGCTTTTCTATTGTTTTTCCCGTGTAATCTACCGTTTCCACAGACTTCTGCACTGTCTTGATCCGAAACTCTTCTTTTCGGTCATTAGAGTACTTCACATACTCTTCCGGCAGTGTCGGCCCCAAAATCAACATATAGGAATTGGAAAATAATGGGAACTGTTTCTCTTTGATAATTGTATCAAATACTTTCTTCTCGTCAAACAGCTGTATCCTGTCCCTGTCAAAATTACGCAGATTGGCAGACAGTTCTCCCAGCTTCGGCAATCTGTCATCTGAATACAATGTAGTCATAAATTTATAATCCGGATAAGGATAATACATCTGTGTCTGCGTAAAACCACAGTGTTCTGCAATCTCTAACAGACCGTTTTTCGTAAAAGTCCTTACAACACCACCATCCGGATAGTCTTCCAGACTGCTGAAATAGGTACCCAGATGGTCTTCTTTACAGCCAGCCCAGTATTTTAAACCGAATTTATTCTCTATCGCTATAGCGATATGCCCATCCGGCTTTACGTGTTTCTTAATGATATTCAAAAAATCCTCATAGGGTGTTTCAGAACGGATATATGCCTGTCCGTACTCAAACACACCAATCAGGCAGATATAATCATAATCACAGGGCAGATCCGGCTCCACATCCTGGAAATTTCCCACATGTATGGTTACGTTTTCTGCCTCCATATGGCGGTAAGCATTGATCATGCTCCGTTTCTTCGACAGATCGATACAGGTAACTTCCCCGGCTTTTCGTGCCAGCGCACCTGTAATTGCGCCACAGCCCGAACCTACCTCCAAAACTTTCATATCTTTGGTGATAGGCAGCCACTCCACAATATTCTCCCGAAGAGGTGATAAATGATACAGGACCGGCCAGTTCTTACGTTCTTCGATAATGCGCTGATACTCCACCGTCGCATAATCTCTTGTAATTTCCAGAAGCGTATCCTCAATATCACCGTCGCAATACAGATCCTCACCGGGATAATGCTTCAGATTCAGCCGGATTTTACCTATCTGAGTCAGATAATCTTTTTCCTCTATTGAATTTTGCGCGTCAACTATATGATTTTCAGGCATACTGCGTCAGGCCTTTCTCTCAATTTTCAAACATATATGTGTTCATTGCATACGCTTCTATCTATTTCATTACTTCACTTCAATCACGGAATTCATATCATAGAAGCCTACCGTATCTTTATCAGAAATAACCGTCACATTTAAGGCATCATATAATCTGTGATATACCGTGAAATCATTATCCTCATATCCGGTAACCCCTAGAGACAACAGATAATCGCCCCCTTGCAGGTCCATTTGCTGGGTAAAGGTAATCTCCTTAACCTCACCGGCCTCCACAGATTCCAGAAATGCCTTCTCAAACATCGTATTTGTGCCCGTGATCTCCGTTCCCTTCACATTCTTAATGGTAAAGGCAAAGATTGGGGCCTGAAGCTTCTCCATCATCTCAACCTTCATATGGATGGTAAATTTACTGCCCTTTAAAATGGCAGAGGTTCTGTTTCCTTTATCATCCGTAACATAGTATTCCGTAATCACGGCCTTCTTGGAGCCATACTCCAGAAGCTCCGGATTTTCGTCTGCTTTACCCTGTTCCATAGGATGCTTGCTTCCGTCTATCCCCTTAGCCGCCATTTCACGAAGCTGTTCATCATCCAGAAGCCTGTCTTCCCCTGATTCCGGTACCACATACTGTCCTACCAGCACCTGCTTGTAGGTGTCGATCATCTTCTTCGGATCGCCTTCACCAAGCTTTTCTCCCTGATTAAGGAGCACGACCCGGTCGCAATACTTGCTGATACTGCTCAAATCGTGGCTGACAAACACAATGGTCTTACCCATCTGCTTAAATTCTTCAAATTTGTGATAGCATTTCGCCTGGAAAAATACATCTCCCACGGAGAGTGCCTCATCAACGATCAGAATCTCCGGATCAATATTGATTGCTACTGCAAAAGCCAGCCGCACAAACATACCGCTGGAATAAGTTTTGACAGGCTGATACACATATTCTCCGATATCGGCAAATTCCAGAATCGCATCCAGCTTTTCATCAATCTCCTTCTCGCTGAATCCAATCATGGTACCATTCAGATAGATATTTTCAATGCCGTTATACTCCATATTGAAGCCGGCCCCAAGCTCTAACAATGCTGAAATTCGCCCGTTTACGGTCACGCTTCCCTTTGTCGGGGACAGAACGCCTGTAATGATCTTTAGAATCGTAGATTTGCCTGAACCATTTGTTCCGATAATGCCTACACATTCTCCCTGCCGAATGGTCATGCTGATCCCGTTTAAAGCATGATGTTTGGTGTGATGACATTTTCTTCCAAACCCAAGCGCATCCTTTATCCGGTCCGAAGGCTTTTCATACAATTTATATACTTTCTCTACATCCGTAACCTGAATCGCAATATTCTGATCCATGTTCTTCCCTTTCCTGATATGCTCAAGTCCCCTGCCAACAACTGAAAGAATCTGCTTGCAGATTCTTTCGGACAAAGCTTTAGTTTTTCTTAGGCAGCGTCCTATGATGCCTTAGAAAAACTCTTTGTCCTGTTAGAGGACATCCGCAAAATGAACCCTCATTTTCCTGAAGATCAGCGTACCAATGCAGAACAGACTGATCGTAAAAATCCAAAAATATGTGGAAGAATAGAAATGCTCCCAAAACCACACTTTTTCATAAATAGCACTTCTGTATCCATTCACGATATAGACAAGCGGGTTCAGCTTAAAAAGAGTCTTCATATTATCCGTCAGCATCTCAATACTCCAAAGAATAGGTGTAGCCCACATGCCGATCTGTAATGCAATATTAATAATCTGCTGCAAATCCCTGATAAATACCACAAGCGCGCAGGTCAGATAACTCATGCCTAGCACGAGTAGGAACATACAGAAGCTGTAATAAATCAGCTGCAACGTATAAATACTTGGATAATAACCGTATCCGATCGACACAAGCAGCAGCACTACTACAAAGAATACATGAATAAAAGTTGCTGCGATTACTTTGATGATCGGCAGAATACTGATATTAAAGACAACCTTTTTGACCAGATAATTATATTCCACAAGGGCCATCGTTCCCTGGGTGATTGCTTCCGAGAAATAGAACCACGGCACCAGTCCCGCCGTCAGATAAAGTACATAGGGCACCTCGACACCGCTTGCGATCAGCTGACTTCTTGTATCAAATACTTTGTCAAAAACGATCCAGTACATAAGCACCGTTACCACCGGCTGGGCCATTGCCCAGACAATTCCCAGATAAGAGCCTGCATACCGTTTCTTAAAATCATTCTTGGCAAGCTTCCAGATCAGCTTTCTACTCTGCCATAGTTCCACCGGAATCGTTACGATTCTTTCATAATAAATGGAGAAAATGATACATGTAAATGTTATCAGCACACATCCGCTGACCTTTTTCATCCGTTCTGTAACCTGATCTGCCAATGGATTATGATGATTCACAAGCACAAGTGCCAAAATCAAACCAAGCCCCCAGAAGATAGCTATGGCTGCGGGCTTAGGAAGACTTTTCATTTTTCTATTGGAATAATCTGTTTGTTCTGTTTTATTTCTGCTCATTTCTCGTAAACGCTTTGATTCCTTCCCACTTCGTGTCCTTTTCAGACATTATAAGCTTTGTTCCCTCCGGAATAGGCCATTCAATACCAATATCCGGATCGTTCCAGATAATACCGCCCTCATCATTGGGATGATAGAAATCCGTACACTTATAAGCAAACTCTGCATAATCAGACAGTACGAAGAAACCATGTGCAAAATTTTTAGGAATAAAGAACTGCTTTTTATTCTCAGCAGATAAAAGCACTCCAAACCATTTTCCATAGGTTGCGGAGCCCGGTCTCAAATCTACTGCCACATCAAACACTTCACCGCTTACCACACGTACCAGTTTATCCTGAGGATAATTAATCTGGAAATGCAACCCCCGCAGTACTCCCTTGGTAGAGGAAGATTGATTGTCCTGTACAAAGACCTGATCAATACCTGCTTCCTTATAATCATTATAATTATAAGTCTCCATAAAATATCCTCTTGCATCACCGAATACAGTTGGTGTGATCACTTTCAAGCCTTCTATTTCACACGTTTCTACTGTTATCTTACCCATTTTCGTCTGTTTCCCTTTCCTCTATATTTTAATTATAAAATCTCTCATTCTCCACCCGTAGGCACATTGCCGCTGTCACCGTTAACCACACCGGAATATCCTGCAGCGCCCTTGGAATGATTAATGGAGGTATCAATATTCATATAGCACAGATTCAAATCCACATGTGTTTCAATGCCATCCACTGTTCCCTTAGAAGTGTACTGCCACATGTGGTAATACTCGTCATAAGATGGCACATCTGCATATTCTGCCAGCCATGTCTTATATGTTGACAAGTCTGTCATATTTATCCGGTCATTCAGCCAGTTCTTAGATGCATAGATACCTGTTTCATATCCGGCAGCCGATACAGTTTCCAGAAATGCCTCATGGATTTTGGTTCTCTCCTCCGCATCCAGCTTGTCTGCACGTCCCTTACCGCCCGCACTTTCGCTGTCTAAGAATACCGGATAATCCACATCATAGTCTTCTATCAGATGAATGACCATACTGGCCTCTTCCACAGCCTCCACATCATTGATGGCCTGGGTAAAGAAATATACACCTACCGGAATTCCCGCATCAATCGCGCCCTTAATATTCTCCTCATACATTGGATCAATAACCAATGCACCGGAAGCTGCACCACGGTAACCGCACCGGATAATGGCGAACTCAATGCCTTCCTCTTTAACAGCCTGCCAGTCGATTTCTTTGTTCCATTTGGAAACATCAATCCCCAGCTTAGCATTGCCCTTTTGGAACTGCAGCCCCGTATTCTCGCTGCCATCTGCTGCTTCCTCAGCACCGTTTACTGCCTTATCTTCCTTAGCGGCATCAATGTCATCCTCAGTCAGCATCAAATATTCAATATCATCCAGAACACGATATTCAATCTCCTGACGTACCTGGATTGTAGTAATCGTATTGGGAACAATATACCCTTCTATTTCCTCCAATGAAACACTATACTCTCCGGCACGCAGTCCGTCAATGTAGATGATACCGTCCTCGTCCGTATCCTTGTATTCCCCGATTCCTTGTATCTGCACTGTAAAGGGTGCTCCTGTAACAAGCTTTCCAACACTGTCCACGATCATAATACGCAGATCCTTCGCCACCGAGCTCATTACCATCGATACATTTTTGCCGGAATAAGTTTCAATACTTTTGAACTTAACCTCCGGATCAAAAAATGTCTCATCATTCAGAAATCCGGACAGATCATTGCCTATCTGTCCGCCATCTGCATCCGTCTCTTCTGTTGCCGCTGTTTCCTGTGCCTGTTCCTGCACACTCAACCCCAGCTTCTGCTTTACCATGTCCAGATTGGTGAGCGCAATAACTGCCACCAGTACCAGAAACATCGCTATCATGGCAAGCATGGTTCTTTTCATACTCTTAGAGTCCATTTGCAACCTCTACCATGTACTGACCATAAGCTGTCTTCATAAGCGGTTCCGCCAATTTCAACAGCTGTTCTTTTGTAATAAAACCTCTCTTATAGGCAATCTCCTCAATACAGGATATATACAGGCCCTGTCTCTTCTGAAAAGCAGCCACAAAATCTGCCGCATCCAACAGGGAATCATGATTTCCCGTATCCAGCCATGCAAAGCCTCTTCCCAGTGTCTCTACCCGTAGCGTTCCCCTACGCAGATATTCGTTATTAATACTGGTAATCTCTATCTCACCTCTGGCAGAGGGCTTCACATTCTTAGCAATTTCCACCACATCATTATCATAGAAATATAATCCGGGTACAGCATAATTGCTCTTCGGGTGCTCCGGCTTCTCCTCAATAGAAAGAGCCATGCCGTTCTCATCGAACTCCACAACGCCGTATTCTCTTGGATCTCTCACATAATAACCGAAAATGGTTGCTCCTTTCTCGCGGCATGCCACTTCCCTTAGCACCTTGGAAAAACTCTGTCCATAAAAGATATTATCTCCCAGGACCAGTGCCACATTGTCATCGCCAATGAAATCAGCACCTATGATAAAAGCATCGGCCAGCCCTCTAGGATACTCCTGCACTGCATATTCCATTCTTAATCCCAGCTGTTCTCCGGTTCCAAACAACTCCTGAAATACCGGCAGATCCCTGGGGGTGGAAATAATAAGAATGTCCCTGATACCTGCCAGCATTAATGTTGACAACGGATAATAAATCATCGGCTTATCATACACCGGCATAATCTGTTTGGAAATAGCTTTCGTCAGCGGATACAGCCTTGTGCCGGAACCGCCTGCAAGTATAATACCTTTCATGTTTGTCTCCCTTTATCTTCCCTGATACATGTCTTCGTAATACTTCTGATAATCACCGCTTGTCACATTCTTCATCCAGTCTTCATGTTCAAAGAACCACTGGATTGTGCGGCGGATTCCTTCTTTAAACATCGTTTCCGGTTCCCAGCCGATCTCTGCCTTAATCTTGTCCGGTGCAATGGCATATCTTCTGTCATGCCCTTTACGATCCTCCACATAAGTAATCAAGTCCTCACTGACAAGTTCTTTGCGCGGATCATTATCCGGCAGCATCTCCTGCAGGGTTTCAATAATGATCTTAATGATCTCAATGTTCTGCTTCTCATTGTGTCCGCCTACATTATAGGTTTCAAACAATCTTCCCTTCTCCTGCACCATATCAATAGCTTTCGCATGATCCTCAACGTATAACCAGTCGCGCACGTTCTTGCCGTCACCGTATACCGGAAGCTTCTTACCCTGTAAAGCATTGTTGATAATCAACGGAATCAATTTTTCCGGGAATTGATACGGTCCGTAATTGTTGGAACAGTTGGTAATATTAGCCGGGAATTTATACGTATCCATATAGGCCTTTACTAACATATCAGAGCTTGCCTTACTTGCCGAATATGGGCTGTGAGGTGCATAAGGAGTGGTTTCATAGAAATATCCTCCATCCTCTTCCAGGGAACCGTATACCTCATCTGTAGATACATGGAGGAACTTCTTGTCCGCCTTAAAAGTACCGTCAGGAAGCTCCCATGCCGCTTTGGCACAATTAAGCATAACCGCCGTACCAAGCACATTGGTCTGTACAAACACTTCCGGATTTTTAATACTTCTGTCCACATGACTCTCTGCCGCAAAATGTACGACCCTGTCAATATCATTCTCTGCAAAAATTGCGGCAATTGCCTCCTTATCACAGATATCTGCTTTGACAAATGTATAATTGTCTCTGTCCTCTATATCTTTCAGATTCTCAAGATTGCCTGCATAGGTCAATGCATCCACATTGATAATACGAATCTGATCATCATATTTCTTAAACATATAATGAATATAGTTGGAACCGATAAAACCGGCACCGCCTGTTACCAGATAGGTTCTCATAGTTGCCTCCGTTTCTAAGCGTTCTGACAAATTTACCCGCATGCGCGGATGACACGCTTCCGTTATATTATAGTAAAAATGGCATAGAATTCCAAGCCTAATAATTCATGTAGCTGATATTCATATCTACATTGCCACTGATTCCGCTGACTTTTCCCTTAGAGGAATACTGCCACATATCATATTTAGTGGCTGTATACGTAGGCGCACTGGCGTACTGTGCCAGCCAGATCTTATATCCCGTCAGACTGGATGTATTAATCTTCTCCGTAAACCAGGTCTTATTGGCATAGATTCCGGCAGAATAGCCTGAATTCTGCACCGTTGCGCAGAAAGCTTTGCATACGGCAGTTCTCATCTCCTTGCTGATACCGTCTCCTCGTCCGCCACTGGATTCCACATCTAAGAAGATCGGATAATTCAGTCCGTAACCGCTTACCAGATTCACTGCCATGGAAGCTTCCTCTACCGCTTCCACTTCATTGACAGCCTGACTGAAGAAATAAACACCTACCTTCAGACCGGCAGCCTTGGCACCCTTAATGTTGCTCTTAAACTTGGGATCTTCAATCAGCGCACCTGTAGAAGATCCTCTGTAACCACATCTGATAATGACATAAGATACGCCGGAATTCTTAACCGCATTCCAGTCAATCGAGCCGTTCCACTTGGATACATCAATTCCCATAGAACCCGAATTGGAAGAAAGCTTACCGTCACTGCCAAAGTTATACTTGGCACCCTGAATAACCTGTTCTCCGGTTACAACATTGCCATCTTTATCATAAAAGTATACGTTACCGTCAATAGTCTGCCATCCGGTATATTTATATTTTGATACCTTGGTAACCTTTTTATAGAATGTGTCCCTCTTACCATAATCATCATAAGTGGCTTCTTTATATTCTTTTTTGGAATTACAGTAATACAGCTGATTTCCGTCCTTATCCTTAAGCTTCGTAGTACCATCTATTGCTGTTTTCACCGTAATTTCCAGAGAATTGGAAACCTCACTGCCATTCTGGTTTTTACAGGTAGCCTTAATCTTCACTTTACCTGCTGCCACACCGGTAACAACACCTTTTTGATCTACCTTCGCTATTTTCTCATTTTCACTACTCCAGGTAATTTGACCATCCTTAGGCTCTGTGGATGCCTGCAGGGTTATCGTTTTACCGATGACTACTTCATTTGCCCCGCTAATCGTAACCTTGGTATATACTGTAGCCGGATTCTTATTGTCCGTGCCTGTATTCTTGTTATCATCCGTAACCGTTACGGAACAGGATAAATCCCACTCCTTGCCTCCGGCTGTCACTTTGGCATTAATTGTTGCAGTTCCCGCACCGACACCACTGATGCTTCCACCGCTGACAGAAGCAACGGAAGAATTAGAACTGCTCCACGCTACAGAAGAAGCGCTGCCGCCGGTTACTACCACACTGACAGAAGTGCTTTCACCCTTTTTCAAAGAAACACTGGTTTTGTCCAAAGCAACTGTGACATTCTCCGTTGTTCCGCCTCCGTTGTCGCCGGTCCCACTGCCGCCACCTGTTTCTCCTCCGGTTCCGCCGCTGCCACCTGTGCCACTGCCGCCCGTTTCTCCTCCGGTTCCGCTGTTGCCACCTGTGCCGCTGCCGCCCGTTTCTCCTCCGGTTTCGCCGCTGCCACCTGTGCCGCTGCCGCCCGTTTCTCCTCCGGTTCCACTATTGCCACCTGTGCCGCTGCCGCCCGTTTCTCCTCCGGTTTCGCCGCTGCCACCTGTACCGTTGCCGCCCGTTTCTCCTCCGGTTTCACCGCTGCCTCCTGTGCCTGTTCCGGGTTCTACCATTCTCTTATATGCAGCGCTGCTTACCGTCCAGGGATTCGGGATATCGCTTGAAGAAACTTTCTCATAACTGTCTTCCCCTTCTCCAACCGGTGTCTTGGTGGATTCTACCCATTCCACAGTATCTGTCAAAGTCGACTCAACCACAGTATTCTGTTGTGCCGTATCCTCAGCTGCTGCATTGACTTCCGCCTCAGTCTTAACCTCATCTGCCACATCTACTTTCTTATAGGCAATCGTATCCGTGACCTCTACGCTGCTTGCCTGCGTCGGAAGCTTATATTTCTCATATTCCGTTCCGGTTAACGGTTTGATCGTTACCTGATAGGAGCCGGCATCGACACCTGTCTGATAAATAATACCATCCTTATCCTCATCCTTCAGGCTGAAGGTTTTCTTACCGTTTGTCACTTCTACCTCAAAAGGGACACTGCCAATCAGCTTGCCGGTCTCTTTATTGACAAACTTAATCTTTATATCAGACTGTATGGAAGTAAGATGCAGAGAAACCTCTATAATATCGTTCTTCTCGTCCTCCTGTTCCTCTTCCTGCTCCGATCCTTCTTCCGCGCTCATCATATCCGCCAGCCTTGCAGACTCGGATACAGCAATCAATCCGCCTTCGCCAATAACCGATATGCCCTCAATTTCCTGTCCAACCGAAGCAAAAGCTTCCACCTGTGTCTCTGTCATTCTTGCAGTGGCATAAAGGCTGCCCGTAACCAGAACACCTGCCAATACCACAATACCAAGAACTGCCACAATCATATCAATAGTACTCACATTAGACAGGAAATTTTTAAATCTGACTATGACACCATCTTCATCATCGTCATCTTCATAGTCCTCATCCTCGTACTCGTCATCGTCGTCTTCGTAGTCCTCATCCTCGTACTCGTCATCGTCGTCTTCGTACTCTTCATCCTCGTACTCGTCATCGTCGTCTTCGTACTCTTCATCCTCGTACTCGTCATCGTCATCTTCGTAGTCTTCATCCTCATACTCATCGCTATTTCTCGCAGCGCTATGAGTCCGATTGTATTCTTCAATCATATCATCATCAAGGCTTAAAAATTCCAGCGTATCATCCGTAACGCTGTCCTCATCTTCCTCATCAAAAATTCCTTCTTCTTCCACCAGAATATCTTCCAATCGTAAATCTCTGGATTTTTCACTTTTTCTGCTATCTTTTTTGTTTTGCATTTATGTAAACCTCTCATTTGAAACAATTATGTAACATTATAGCATATAAGGCTATTATCATCAAGGTTATTTGCCATTTTTAGAGAATTGGAAAGATTTACATAAATCAATATATTGATCTGCACTTACGCGATATTTAACACCGCCAAATATCCCTTATTTTGGTAAAATTTGCTTGACTAAGTCTTCCATAACTGACACAATATAAGAGCAACATTACAATTTCAACATTTTAGTTCAATGAGAAAAGGGGAATTTTTCATGATGTACATGCACTATTGTAAGCGTTGCCATCGGGTTTATATGTTAAATGGGCACAAACAGAAGTGTCCAAAGTGCCATGAGGCAATCACGGAGTTGAAGCTATCCTACATGGACTATGTCGCTATGGATCAGGAGGCGAGACAGCAATTCGGTAACTGCTGTTCCGATGAGGAGCAGCTCCGGGAATTAAGCACTACTTACCGTATGTATAAATACAGCAAGTGGTACAAGGATCTGCAAAAGCAGCTTCCGCAGCCGGCGATTATCGCTTAATTTTAAGATAAAACCAATATTAACAAAACCACGATGGAAAACGCAGTATCAAGGGATTCATCATTACCGGATGAGACCACTCAGGAGTGCTTCCAGAAATCAACAAATTTTTGGAGGCACTCTTTTTATGAAACGAAATATTTTCTTAAAATGTTGGCAAGCCATGGATTTTTATAAGATTTCATAGTAGAATAAATCAAAGTATTGCCGAAAGGAAATGAGCCAATCATTTCGGAATGGAGGAAATTATGGAACAAAATCAGGAAACAGATATTACTACAGAAGATATTACTACAGAAAAGAAGGGAAACGGTTTTCATATCAACATTAACATCATCCTTCTGTGTGTTATTGTATTAATTGCCGGCTTTTCTGCTTATAGACTATTCAAATGGAATAAAGGGGTCCCGTCAGATTATGATCCCAACTATCAGACAACCGACTTCGACGTTGAGGCGATGGACAACATCATTCCTCTTGCGCCGGACAAGCTGGAAGGTCATGAAGATGACGGTGTCACTACTATTTTGTGTCTGGGTGATGATCCGTTCTCTCTGGATCAGGGAGAAGGCGGACTGGCTGAGCAGATTGCGGCAAAAACCGGTGCAACCGTCTATAACGGATCTTTTACCGGAACCACAATGGCAGCCCAATTTGAATCATATAATGACGGCTATATTCTGGATGCCTTCTCTTTTTCCTATGTGGCACAAAGTCTGGCATCCGGCAATTTTGATCTAATGAAATCCGCTGCTTCCTACAGTTATGACGAAGCTGTTCCACATACCACCGCCATGTTGGAAGCATTGGACATGAACAGCGTTGATCTCATCTGCATCATGTATGACGGAAGCGACTATATTAACAAAAGACCCTGTGATGACCCGAACGCCCCGGAAGCAATCGTTACCTACACAGGAGCTCTCAGGGCCGGTGTCCGTGCAATTCAGGATGCTTATCCGCATATTCGTATTGTTGTTATGTCCCATACCTTCTGCCATACCATTAATGAAGAAGGCAATTTTGAGAACGGCGACCGGGTAGACCTCGGAAACGGAACTTTAAGTCATTATCTCCAGAAAGAACTGGATGCAACCAGCGACTGCGGGGTATCTTTTATCGATAACTTCTACGGTTCCATCAATGAAGATAATTATCTGGACTATATGACTGATTATATCCACTTTAATGACGCCGGACGGGAACTGTTAGCAAACAGGTTTGTACAGTGTATCTTCCCGGAACTGGCCGCTAATGAGAAAGCAGAATAATAGATTTACAGAAATATCTTAAGCAAAGGAGGATGGTTCCCGCCATACGGCTTGAAACCATCCTCCTTTATTATTCTAATATTCTACCGAAAACAGCTCTTCAAAATCAAACCGCCGGATAATATCCCTCATCTTATCAAGTGCCTGTGTCATCTCCTCAGACTCCTTAACTTCACAGCTGCCGTCCGCAAAGCACCGGGTCATATAATAATTGATATCCTTGTGATAGTGACTGTAATCGGCATAATTATTCAGATCTGTTACAATCCATTCCTGATTGGGGAAATAAAATACTCTCACATTGTCATAGGCAAGCATCCTGTCCGCAATATACTGATACTCCGCCATTGTCGCTTCCAAATGATTCTCCCGCATCACATCATTCCAATACAGGATACTGTAAGGCGGGAAGAAAATATAGAAGGTAGTTTCAGGATTCTGTTCAATAAAGGGACAGATATTCGCATCCAAATTCTTCTGTACACTTTCAATATAAGCATCAGCCGGTGTCTCTTCCGCTATCTGTTCCGACTGTTGATAATTATGCATTACCCACTGTATATTATAATATTCATCCGTCCACCAGCTCTGGTATACTGTAGCCAGATCCGTCTTATCAGGATCGGCAAGAGGGCGCAGAATGTAATTCAGGAACACATCCTTATTCCACAAATATTCTGCATCGTTCCAGACAGAATCATCATAAAGATACTCCGGAATAGGATACTTGGTCTCCTCCACACCACCTGTATAAGTCATCACATCTACACCCAGAAAGACCGCCTTCACCTGATGATCGCTTGAGAAGATCCGCTCCATGATATTCGACTGATCTTTCGGATAGGCCCCGCTATAATTTAACTTAATAGCATCCAAATCCATCAACTCTTCAAACCAGTTCGTATTAAAATTCACCGTCATGGACGATCCCAGAATCACACTGTCATATTCCATGTGCTCTGCCATACCCGGATTCTGGCTGAGCTGATTGTCGACCAGATACGGGAAGTTCTCAAGAGGTGCATGATACTGGAAGAAAGGATCGACCCAGACTACCACTGCCGCCTCCGCGATCAGCCCCACTATTATTGTACAGATTGTGGCAAGCAGCCACTTCTTATATTTGTTCATACAAAAACGTACCTCACATCAGAAATTCAGTTCATTTTTCTGTGCAAATTAATAATTCAAAAGCATATTGCATCATTCAACCATTATTAAAAGTTGAAATATAAGAAAGTACTGACCTGTGAAAAAGTCAACACACACCATACCATAAGCACTGCGAATACCAATACCGAAACGGCTCTGTACTTCATCTTCTCCATCCGCTGTGCCGCATTGGGACCTATCATTGCCAGATACCCCCCCACTATCAGAACAATTACCATCGGAATATACCCGCTATATGCTATCCGGTCCAAATGCAGTACCTTGAGCACATACCAGAATTCATCCGGCCGCAGGCATTCTGCCAGCTGCGCCGACACTTTCTGTACCGACCCCCGAATTGCCGTCAAAAGCATCTGATTGGCCTGTCCGATGCTTTCTGCCCGGAAGTAAACCCATGCCACACTGACATATATAAAGAGAGCAATTCGTGACACAAATGTCACAAATATCCTCTTGACATTTGTATGTCTCACTGCTGTATTTCCCGAATATCTGTTATCTCCATTGCCGACCTGCCCTACCAGATTTAACATACCATGGGTAAATCGTTTCTGCCAAAATCTCGTAGCCACATACAGCACACCATGCAATGCACCCCATACAATAAAGTTCCATCCGGCACCATGCCACAGCCCGCTTAACAGAAATACAAGAAGCAGGTTAAGGTACATCCTCGCTTCGCCTTTCCGGTTCCCCCCAAGCGGTATGTAGACATATTTTGTAAAGAAACGATTCAGGGTAATGTGCCATCTTTTCCAGAAATCAATAATATTTGTTGCTTTATAAGGCGAATTAAAATTGACGGGTATCTCAATGCCCAGCATCCTGCCGATTCCCCTTGCCATATCGCAATATCCGCTGAAGTCAAAATATAACTGCAGGGTATAGAAGCATATAACCAGAATTGCATCAAAACGTCCAAGCAGAGACAGATTCGCATATCCGTAATCCACCCCTGCACCGAAAGTATCTGCAATCAGTACCTTCTTTGCCAACCCCAGAATAAATAACCCCAGGTCTTCTGCTATCCGTTCCCACAAAACCGGCTTATGTCCTATCTCGTCAAACTGAGGAAGCATTTCACCGTGGTTTACTATAGGTCCCGCAATCAACTGCGGAAAGAAGGATACAAACAGAGCATAATCTATGAGACTGCAATCCCTGACTTCCCCCCTCCATGTATCCACCACGAAGGAAATCTGCTGAAAAGTAAAAAAACTGATTCCCAACGGCAGCAAAATCCCTCGCAGCAGGAAGGACGTACTAAATACATGATTCATTGTATCAAGGAAGAAATCAAAATATTTGAAGTAGAACAAAACTCCCAGGTTACACGCCACTGCCAGAATCATAAGTTGTTTCTTCGGATGGCGTGACAAACCACGATGAAAGAGATAATTCACCGCAATACTTCCTACCATGATCAGCAGATAGGACACATTAAAATAGCCATAGAACCACAATGACATTGCTGTCAGAAATATTTTGGCCGCTTTGTCCTGTTTGAAATGCAGCAGACCATAATAGCCCAGCAGGCATATAGGAAAAAAGATAAATACAAAAATATAGGAATTAAATAGCATATCCCTCAACAGACTCCAATCATTATATTTTTCTTCAATCAGTCAGTGTCATATCCTTATAGATCACGAACTCTCCTACCTGCCCGTATACCTCAAATCCGTAATCCGTCAACGGTTCTTCTACCTCACGGTCTTCCTTCAATACCACATACGTACATGGGTATTCTCTGGTCAGTTGCACAAAGGTTTCGGTTTCTATGACCTCTGCTTCTTCCATCGCCTCGTACATGGCATGATAATAATCCCATCTGGAGATCAGCATTTCCCGACCGTAAGGCAGTTCTATATTGGTACTGTACTGCCGGATATAGTAGATGAGATCCGCCGGCACCAGTACAGTAATCCGCCCCTCCTCCGGCTCTATCAGATCCACGATATCAACTGCTTCCTGCGGCAGATGATAGGCATTCTCCACTTTCGTAATATGTTCGCTGTCATACACATAGTTGCCGCAGGCAATGATCGCTACGCACATAACCACCAGCCCGATCCGCCGATGCCTGCCGCATAATTTTACCATGCCATAGGCACTGACCAGGCTCATCTGTAAAAGCCACAACAGTCGGTAATAAGTTTCCGAATCATCCAATACTCTCACAAATACCTTGCGAAACAGTGGACAGAAAAACATGACAAGCAGCAAAGTAGGCGCATAAACAAAGATTGCCCGCCTGTGTTTATCCTTCTCCGTCAGCCACAAATACAGCAGAATGAACAGATAAATTCCTGCCAGATAGCCGTTCTCGTGAAATCCCATATAATTTTTAAATATAACAACGCTCTCTAAAAAAATGCCCCACATGAGTCCGCTCCGTCCCAACTCCAAATTATCATGTTGCTATTTATTGGCTTCAAATCAACCTCAGCCCAAAAGATAACTGTATGCCATGATCACGTAAATCCCCATATAAATGACATTGGGAATACAGGTTGCTCCTATTTTTAAAAGCACCTTAAAATCCTTCTCCGCAAACATCAGGCAGAAGGCCGTGACCGCAATCAGGATCGATACGATAAACACCGCAATGGAACTGCATATCCCGGCGGTCATGTTGACGCATACAAGAAGGATCCATAATCCTGCATCCATTTTCTTCTCCTTTTTGACACCATCATAAATCCACAGAAACAGCCAGAGAAATGCCGGAATAACCAGGCTTCCCGTCACCGCTTTTCCCTGCCAGGTTCTTGTGAGGAAAAAGGTCTCGTTGGTATAGATGGATACATTGCCAAATATCTGAAACAGGCACATCAGGATCATGAATACAGGCAGGTTCTCCCGTTGCCCAAACGCCCCTTCCCGTTTTCTTTCCTTGTTTTCTTCTCCAACAGACTGCACCGGAAATAGTATCCTGCCTATTTCAAAATATACAAGATAAGTCAGGGGAATCAGCACAACCGGCATAACCACATGAGATACTATCGTGGCATGGATACCGCTCTTAACCGCCACAAAGGCTATCCACATGGGGAATACCGCCAGCACATGGCGCACATCCAGATCAGTGGGTCTTCCCGTATAAGGCAGGATGCGGTACATTACATCTGCCTGCTGTGCCAGTAATGACTCCACCACATAGTAAGCATCATCTCCGTCAAAGGAAGCATAGGCAACTGCCTTGTATAACTGGAATCCGATCAAAGCTGCAAAGAGAAGCCACTCTATCCGCTCCGCCCATGTCATATTTTGAAACAAAAGTATCCCTTTTATGACACTTCTGTCATTTATGTTTCTATCTGCTCCAAACACCAATCCGGGACTGTCGTTCTTCGTATTCCGGTACCATACAAGCAGTCCTGCGATCGCACACAGAATACTGATTACTGTAAAACAATCTGAGGCAACACTGAAATTGTGATATTTGACAAATAACACTGCCGGGATCGTAACAACCTCAAATACCGCCCACATACAGAAATATCCCGCAAGGATAACTACCCCCGGATTTCTTTTATACGGTGATATGAAACTGGCCGGTATCAGCCCTATACAGAAAGGAATGATAAGCAGCCAGAAAATCAAACTGATAACTGATAGCATAGTGTCTCCCTCTAATTCTGCTTTTTACTAAGCTTTAATGATCCATCAGCAATAATGCATTTTTTATTTTGAACAGTTGTAGTATACCACATTTTAACTGTTTTACATAGTTCCCTTAGTACGATCTTTACTATCTTTTGCTTACACTTTTTTACCCGTGCACTGTACATCCCCTTCCAAACATGATAAACTATGTATAATTATGGATAAATGTGGTTGGACAGGTTCTGATCCGTTTTATCCGCATCAGTGTGAGGTATTCCATGAAAAAAGTATATGTGATCGGAGCCGGGCCTGCAGGCCTGACTGCCGCATACGAATTGTTAAAACAAAGCAAAGATTACGAGGTTACAGTGCTTGAAGAAAGCGAAGCCATGGGCGGCATCTCCAAAACCGTCAACTATAAAGGCAACCGCATGGATATGGGCGGTCACCGCTTCTTCTCCAAGGTTCCTGAAGTCAATGAGTGGTGGAACAACATGCTCCCCCTGCAGGGTGCCCCCACCTATGATGATATCGTACTACACCGTGAAATGACACTTACACCGGGCGGTCCCGATCCCGAAAAGGAAGACCGGGTCATGCTTCGCAGAAACCGCGTATCCCGCATTTTTTTCAAGAATAAATTTTTTGATTACCCGATTTCCCTGAAACCGGAAACTTTTATCAATATGGGATTTCTGACAACCTTAGAAGTAGGATTCAGCTATCTTGCCTCTCTGATTCATAAGCGAAAAGAAAATTCCCTGGAGGATTTCTATATCAACCGTTTTGGTAAGAAACTCTATTCCATGTTCTTTGAGCATTACACAGAAAATCTTTGGGGACGACCTCCTAAAGAAATTGCCCCGGACTGGGGTGCGCAACGGGTTAAGGGATTATCCATTATTGCCATCATCAAGGACGTATTTGCCAAATTGGTACCGGGTAAAAAGGATCGGGAAGTAGAGACATCCTTGATTGAAGAGTTCAGCTATCCGAAGCTGGGCCCCGGACAGTTATGGGAAGTAACTGCCGACGAAATCCGAAAGATGGGTGGCACGATACTCACAGGCTGCAAGGCAACGAAGCTTCACAAGGATGAGAACAATCACATTACTTCTCTTACCTATGAAAATAACGGTGACGAGGTAACCGTAGAAGGCGATATCTTCATCTCATCCATGCCGGTCAAGGATCTGGTTGCCGGTATGAACGATGTGCCTGAAACAGAGGCAAAGATTGCGGCAGGACTTCCTTATCGTGATTACATGACTGTAGGACTTCTGTTACCCAAGCTTAATTTGAAAAATAAGACAAAGATCAAAACAATCAATAATATCGTTCCGGACTGCTGGGTCTATGTACACGACCGTAGCGTGAAACTCGGACGCTTCCAAATCTACAACAACTGGTCGCCCTACATGATCAAAGATTTGGAGCACACTGTCTGGATTGGTTTGGAATATTTCGTATTTGAAGGGGACAAGTACTGGTCCATGTCTGATGAAAACTTTACGAAATTTGCCGTAGACGAGATTGTCAAGATGGGACTAATCGATTCCCCGGCGGATGTCATGGATTATCACGTAGAGCGCGTAAAAAAAGCATACCCCGCATATTTTGATACCTACAAGGATATGGATACGCTGGTTGCTTATCTGAAATCCATCGATAACCTATACTGTGTAGGACGTAACGGACAACACCGATACAACAACATTGATCACTCCATGGTGACTTCTTTTATTACCGTTCACAACATTGTAAACGGCATTGAGGACAAGGATGCCATCTGGAATGTAAATACCGAGAAGCAATATCATGAAGAAAAGGCTTAGCAAATCCCGCTAAGCCTTTCTAATATCACATTATTACTGACTGCTCCGCACATCTATAATAGTGCTTGTTACAGCCTCAGCAATGCATTTCATTCCTTCCGCATTAGGATGCACCCCATCTGAAGTCATGTTCTGCAAATTATCAATCTCAATACCGCAATGATACAGATCGATCACAGGATATCCTTTATTTCCCGCAATCATTTCAATTTTTTCTGAATAATCCCCGGACGTAAGTCCCAGGCCGTTTGTATAAGCAACATATGGCGTTTCCATTCCATAATCTCCCACCTGTAATAAAGTGCAGCAATATATCTCGCTGCAGGGATAATACGTCTCCAGCTTGTCCAGCATAAGAGAATACGCATCCGCAAAATTCTCTATCATTCCTTCTTCCACAGTAACCGTCCCATCATTATCCCCCAAAGGGATACCCGTCAACAGGTCATTGGTCCCCATAAATACAACGATAATATCCGGATATGCACCGTTCTTGTCACTCAGATCCGTAATTCTGAAATCACTGCATCCTACCTGCGGGTTTTCCGCATCAGTGGAATCTCCGGCACAGGTACTGCCGGAACTGGATGCATTGCCACACAGTTTCATACCTGTCTCATCAAACATCCGAATCCACCATGTGTCATTGATATCCTTCACATCACCGCTGGCAGGATAGAAATTATTATAGCCATATGGAATCCAGTTTTCATAGGTTGAAATACTGTCTCCAAGTATTGATAAAGTTGTTCCTTCCAGGCTAAACTCTTCTTCCCGGGTTTCTGCCTCTTCCGCGGGCTGAATATCCTCTTCTTTCCCACACCCCACACAGATACACGACATGGCAAGTGCAAGCACTCCTGCTGTCAACCTTTTTCTCTTGTAATATTTCATACCTTCTCCCTTATTACATGTCATGCTGTTTTATTTCTTCTGAAACATCGACTGTCTGGCACCATGCATTTTGTCTCTGTGCTTTAACACATCATCCACGGCATCCATGCGCAGTCCTGCATCAATAAAATCACAATACTTACAGAACGGATACTTCTGTCTTCCATCTACCAGAGCCTCTCTCAATTCCCTGTATTTTGCACTGTTCCATCCATCCTTTAGTGATACCTTGCTCAGATCTGCCAGATCCGTCACTTCAAAATTATCGCAGCAGCAGATACCCAGTTTACCGTTGGGCATGATCCATAAGTCTGTAAAAGGCATCAGGCAGGTTTCTTTAATGATTTTCCCCTTGGACTGTTTGTTAGGTGCACTGCCTGCACGATTGGTAAGCACTTCCTTCAGGTAACGAATCTGTATCAGAATATCCACATCCTTAAATTCCCCCGGGTGTGCTTTTACATACTCATAGATGACCTTAATATTATCATGCATCTTCATATCCAGACAATAATTGTTGATGATCAACTGATCCACATAAGGAATGATAGATTTTACTTTATCAATATCCAATAACAGTCCGTTGGTAGACATGAAGATAAATGCCTCCGGGAGCCTCTCTCTGGCATATTTATGAAATTCTACGATACGCTTGTCCAGCCACGGTTCATTATTACCATACAGAGTCAGATGTCCCTTATAATCCCACTCGCTAAGCTGGTCAATAACAGAATAATAAAGCTCGTCTTCCATCTTCTTGTAAGGACGTTTCTCCGCATGAATATTGGCAGTACAGAATTCACAGGTACTGTTACAGCGGTTCACCGTCTCAAGATTGACTACCAACGGATGAGGAGCTTCCTCCTGACTCATAAAATACTCAATATATTTCTTTTGGGATTTTCTTCTGCTTAAGAATTGTAATTTCAAATAACTCTCACTGGATAATTTAGGCAGATATTTTCTGGCATTCCACCCCACAACACCTGCAAAATTGTGTACTCTGATTGGCATATTTATGTCCTCTCTTTCTATCATTAATCTACTTATCTGATGACTGACTACGTTTCCCCGGACTTTTCTTTAATCCGATATAACTGCACACTATTTCTGTCATCTCTCCAATCAAGGATCAGATCATATTGATAAAGTCCCCATTCATTTAATGTAGGATACAAATCCACATTATCTACTATAACAAAATTGGCGATTCCTTCGTGAATATACCTGTCCTGTTCTTCAAGAATTTCCGTAAAGTTTTTACTTATATTGGGGGCAAAAAAGTATTGTGCCGCCGGTTTCGTTCCTTCAGGCAGCATCATCTGCACCCAATGGTTCCGGTACATCAGCAGTGTTTTGTCTATTCCCGAATTCTCCATCTCTATGCCACACACATCATAAACAGACAGATTATCGGTCAGAAAAGCGGCATCCTTATAATTCCGGTTATACAGCGGGATCAACAGGATGCAGAGTATGACCGCAACAGGCAGTATTTTATTATTGACATCAATGTCAGGTTTCTTCTTCCCCACAAGATCTGCAATAACAATAACACCTAATGTGACAAATACGGCCACAATACAATAATAATAATCATACGCGTAACTGAGATATGTGCTTCCTATCATACCAAGAAAGGACAATAGCATGCCTATTCTTCCGCATATATTTCCGCCAAGCTTTACCGAGCACAAGTATCCCGTCAGCCCCAGCACGATACAAATTGTTACGACAGGGTTCCTGACCACTGCCGTCAAAATATTTTGTCCAAAAATGCCTACGGTTTCCCATGGTGTTTTAACGTCTGCATATGCTAAATTAGCAATGAAATATCCCCTGATCAGGGAGCCCAGGCTGTGATGGTACGCAAAATAACCTGCGACCGGAATACTGGCAGCCACCCCACCGCCGGCAAAGGCCATAATATCCTTCCATATCTTACGGCCATGAATCCTTTTGTCTAACAGGATAAAGAACATCATAGCCACCGGACAGACAATGAGATTAAACTTCATCCAGAATATCATACCGCAGATGAAACCGCTCCGGAATATCTTATACCGTAGGATTTCGTGCTTTCTACCAAAATACTCCAGATAAACATACAAAACCGCAAGATACAACGGCATAACAAACTCTTCGCAGGACCCTCCATATACGATAAAACTCTGATCAAGAAGAAAAACCGTTGAAACTACAGCAAGAATCGTTGCCATTTCTTCCCTAATGAATATGTGATATATTTTATATGCAAAATACAGCACCCATGCAAAACTGATGCACTCCAGAATATATATACCATAAAATTTATCAGGTGACAAAAAATATCCCAGGGTAAATATAAAAAATACTACAGGCCCTTTATGATCAAACATATCTCTGTAAGGAACGAATCCCTGGCTCACTCCCCGGCCGATTGCATAGTAAATGTTCGCATCATCCCACGGATTGACTGTGTAAATCGGAGATGACTCACTGCAAAACAACAGCACTATCATAGCAAGAACCAGGAAAAGAACATATCGGATAATGTTTCCTCTGGCAACAGGGTATCTCTCATACAGGAATCGAAATATAAAAACCCCTGCCATGATCAGCAGCAAAATACGAAAAGGATATTCTCTGAAAACCGGATAAAGGATCAACAGAATAACACTTCCCAATCCCCAGGCAAAGTCAAAATACTGACCCGTTTCTCTTTTGCCCACAAGCACAGCACCCAACAGGAGCACATACAGAATCAAATATATGACAGTCTGCATATGATATAACCTCTTAACAATGGCAAATTCCGCATCACTTTCTTCCAGTCCATCTGAGTATAAATGAATCTTTATACTGTCGTTCCTGATATTAGAAGGTAATTTAACATCAAAAAAACGTGTATCCTCTTTCTGCAATAATTCGCCTGATGTCAGAATACGTTGCCGGTCATTTACCTCATATGTCACATCATAAGAATCCGGTTCCAACTCACATGACAAAATTTCAACTCTGTAATTTCCCCGATCCAGACTGATTCCATTGGCAACTGTCGCAGTATCAAATATTTGCTTATAGTACTCCCCGTAATTGAGGCAGCACACTCCAAAGACAAAAAGTATCGCTATTATAATACGGATTATCCATCCCTTATTCCTCATCCTGTTAATCCTCCATATCAGAACAGTTCACTGCGATTTTGTCACTCTGCCTGATACACATACACCGTACAACTGCCGTCCTCTGCTGTATAGACACCCATCTGTCTAAGCTCCAGTTCTTCGGTATTTGATATTTCGATTCTGGAGAAAATATAGGTTCCCCCTAAGCTTTTGAAAGCTTCCGTGTCGATATACAATGTTGAATCCGTAGCATAAACTGTCTTAGCCGAACTTACCACACTTTCATCCGTGCCGGAATACAAATATGCCCTTGCACCCCAGTCATCATAGTAGATGCGGCTTGCTTCCACTCTCTCCAGGGCCGGTGCAATGATTTTACGAAAATCCTCTTTATACTGTTGGGAATAGAATCCAAGATATCCGTCCAAAGTAGCAATGCCATTGTATTCAAGCACAGCCGGATGCAGACCATAGGCCACAGACCATTCCCCATTATATCCAATATCTTCCTTAATCTTCTCAAACAACTCTGTAGCATAAAACTGCTCATAGTTATAAGCTTCCACTTCCGTACCATGATGGTACTCATACAGTTTATTATAACAGGTAGTATACAGATCATTGTATCGGGTAGGCGTTACAATCACCACAAGCACCGCCACACAGATAATCCCGTTCGCCACCCACAGTGTAAAGATTCCCCTGTCATATAAACGAATAAGGATCAAAAACAGCGCACAGTCCCACAAGAATGGGTTAAAGAAGATCGTCCTGTTAAACTGCCACCCCTGAAGCGGTGGGACCAAAGTTTCTACCAAAGTTCTTAACGGTTCAAAGTCATACAGACCATAAATCACACTGTTAAAAACAAGAAACAGCATTACAAAATTGAAAGGATCATGAAAAATCTTTTTCCATTGTTTCTTAAACAGATAAGAAATATTTAGCAATACAAAGTACACCAGACAGATCGGCAAAATTACTTTTCCATGCACCCCGTCCGCATGAAAAATCCCATTTCGCCACACATCCACTGTTTCTGCCGCCACTTCACTCAAAGAGAGAGCGGGATTCACTATAGTAGACCTGATTGTTACCTCATCACTCAACAGCATCTGGCCAAACAGACGATATTCACACACCACATAACCTGCCGCCAGCACAAACAATGCCCCAATCAGCGATTTTTCAACTTTCTTATCCCGGATGGAAAGCCAGACAATTGCAATAACAAGATAGCCCAGAATAAAAATACCATGATAGGAAAAATAGGACACCAGAGGATACGCAAACAGCGCCACATACCATCCGATTCCCGGCTGCCTGTATATTTTGATCAACAGATATACACATAACGGAATGGAAGCAAAAGCAAATCCAAACGCCGGGAAAAACCAGATGATTCCATAGCCAAATCCGACCATATATATGACAGGACGGTAGATTATATATCGTTTGGGATATAATTCTTTCGCCAGTAATCTGAAAGAAAAGATTCCCATGATAATCTTACCAATCATTCCAAGCACATAGGCAATATAGGTTGGGAAGATCATATAAAGCATACTGTAAAGAGATAACTCCGACGGGAGATTATCTCTGCTGATACCTCCCAGAAACGGCACCTCCACACCATGTTTCCAGAAAGTGCCCGTATTTTTCAACATCCGGTACTGTGCCAGAAATAAATCCATATTATCATGAACGGCGATATAACTACTTTCTCCATAACCGAAAAAAACGCCCGCCAATAACAGCAGGAAACCGATGATTGGAAACAGAAACCAGTATTTCGTCAGCCGGATAAACCATTTTTGCTGTGATAATCCACGCATACCTTGCTCCTCTTGCACTTCCGTTGTAAAATAACCGCTACTGCTGCTCCGGATTTCCGGCTCCGGCAGAACGGATCCCTTTCTTACGGAATACAAATAACTTCTGCCCAAAGAAATTCATAACAATGAACAGACACATGCCCAACAGCATCGCCACATTTTCCACAATCACCACAGGCTGTGATGCCAACAGATGCTTTACTGTCGGTTTGGCAACTCCATAGGCAATGGCATAACATACAATAATATTCAGTGCAAAACGCCAGGGAAGCCATTTATCCTTATTCTCCACCTTAAAAGTCAGCTTGCTGTTCATATAGTAAGAATAAACACTGCCCACAAAATAGGAAATACCGCTGGACAGCCAGTAATTAAAATGTGCCAGATTATACAGACCGGCCATGATGATCCATCCGATCAGCGTGTTCATCACACCCACAATTCCGAAATGGATCACTTCCATGATAAAATTTTTGTATTCCGTATACAGCGCTTTCAACTTTTGCATTTTCTACTTCTCTTTCTATCATGACACACATGTCATGAATTAATTCTTGCATTCTTTGTAAAATCCAACTATACTCTAATATACACAATCTTCAAGTATTTATCAACAAGTCTCGGCATGCATCTTTCCAAAGACACCTGCCGCAGCAGAAAGGCATAATAACCTATGGCAGCATTAAAAGTACATCATATCGGATATCTGGTCAAGAAAATGGACAGGGCCATCGCCTCCTTTACCGGACTTGGTTATCAGATCACACAACATACTCTTCGCGATGATATCCGTAAAGTGGATATCTGTTTTCTGGAAAAGGATGGCTACCGGATTGAATTAGTTTCTCCGGTTTCCGAAGACTCCGTTGTCGCCGGATTGATGAAAAAATATAAAAACAGCCCCTACCACATCTGTTACGAAACTGAAGATTACGAAAGCGCCTATGAAGAACTTACATCAAACGGTTTCATTGCGATTGATACCCTTACTCCTGCTCCTGCACTGCAGAATAGAGAGGTTGTTTTTCTAACCAATGCTTCCATGGGAATGATAGAGTTAATCAAATAAAAGGTTCGCCTGACAACGAACCTTTACTCTCTCCATACAGAATCATTTTCTTACTCTGCCTGCGTATTCCTGATATACATTGTGATAGTGCCACACTTTTTCTCTGTGAAATCAGATAAATCAAGACTTGGCGTGTAGCACCAGTGACGGTCTTCCTCATTGTACATTACTACAACATCCATATTTTCAAGTACATCCGTCTCATCTTCTCTCGGTCCATAGCTTCTGCTAATCGTCTGCTTCTCCTCGTCCCAGTAAAACACTTCATCATAGCCATTCACCCGGAACCAGTAATACATTGTCCTGTTCCCCTCCAGATTCGGCGCAAAACAGGACAGCACTCTTTTATCTGTTCCCTCAACCAGATCCAAAGTTGTCTCCAGCATTGTCGTAATACTCTCGCCGCGATACGTAAAATAAGCCGCTTCCCGAAGCATTACCCTTCCATGGGCCGCAAGCATCAACAGAAGGCATAGAATATATACGATCCGTCTTTTACCGCTTAAGGCCTTCAGATTGCATCCCACAATCACAAAGAAAAAGGCAAAGCCCAGTACGCAGGGCAGAATATACCGTTCCGTCATAGAAGTCTTACTATAGGAAACACACTGGGGAATCACAATTGCCGCGGTCAGAAGCAGCTCCCAGCCCAATTTCTTAACCTGTTCCCAATACGTCAGAAGTATAAGCACCATTACAACACCGAATCTCATATACCATTTCAGATCCGTATGAATCGCCATGCTCCATGCCTGCTTATATTCCTCGAGAGTCAGACTCTCATCCAGACCTACATAAGAATAATTATTTGTCCCAATCACAAATACAAGCAGGAATACCTCTGTCGCAAAAATAATACCAAGAGCAAGAAGATATGGCAGCCTTGCCCGGATTGATGCCCATAGATTACTCCACGTCACTTTTTTCCCCTGCATTTCCGCATACAGCACATACAATCCCGCAAAGGGGAGCAGAAGAATAAAAGGTTCCTTATAAACAGACATCAGGAAAAAGGCCCCAATACTGGCAAAGCTGTACCATTTCTTACCTGTTCCAAGCCATTTCAGTAACAGATAAAAACCCAGAGCAAACATCATAATATCGTAAGATTCCTGGGGACCCAGTTTCCACCACACCGCTGACTGGTATCCTACCATCACAGTCAGTGCAAAAAGCAACGCATATGCCACATTACATTTCATCTGTCTTGCGCAATAATATAATGCTGCAAGCGCTATTACAATCTCGCATGCTTTCACAATTGACATGGCTGTCAGATTAATACCAAACACCGCAGCCATCAAAACACGGTTAATATAATACAACGGCCGGAAACGCATTGTTAAATCATAACCCACCGCTTCTTTCAGGCAATCCCACAGGCTCCGGTGCTCCAGCGTCATCCAGTCCACATATTTGGCAAACTCCCAGTCATCCACCAGATGAAACCCGGAGGTCAGTGTTCCCGTACAGATAACGACTCCAAACACAAGCAATGTAAAGAAACTCCATACGATCACTGTTTCTTTTTTCTTTTCCATCATCTATTCCATGTACCTCTCGGTTCCTAAATAATCTGTATCGTTCAATGACAGGACAGCCTAACCAATCTGGCTCATGATAATATCTGCCATCTCACCTACATTCTTCATGGATACAACCTGTCCCATATTAAACTTCATACCAAATTCCTGCTCTACTGCTGCCAACAGGTTGATATGCTCCAGAGAATCCCATTCCTCGATATCATCTGCCGTAGTTGCCTCCGTTACCGTAATACTGTCATCATCAAATACATCTCTGAACACTTCATTTAATTTCTCAAATACTTCTTCTCTGTTCATATCTTCAAATCTCCTGTCTTTTCTACTAACAATTTTCATTTACTTTCATACGGATTTAAACATTACCGTATTTATACTATATCGGTTTTCCCATATTTTAGCAACTAAAGCTTCTCTCCGTTTACCGCAATTACTGTATTTTTCCGTTCATATTTCTCATGAATCACATACTGCCAGACGCTGTTGCCTTCCTCATCCTCAGCGGTCTTCGTAAAGCCCTGGGAACCATAGAATTCCTTAACCATGGCATTCTTGGCAGTGGGATAATAATACCCCATGATCGTGGTGATACCACATTCTCTGCAGGCCTCCACAATACTGTCCATCATGGCGTATTCCATGTCACGTTTCAACACACGGCAGCTCATCAGCCACAGCTCCAGATGCAGTACATCACATTGCTCCGATGCCGTCTCTCCCGTCACAGAACCTTTCTTCTGATATACGGTAACATCATCCGTTCTTCCTTTTCTGCCGATTACAACAGAAACGACACCATTGTCACCAAACTTATCCTCCAGCTTGCCATACCGGGTAATATAGGCCGTATCAGCCGCAAACTGCTCAATATCACTCTGGGTATATCTTCTGGTTGTCAGATTGAACTGATTACTCTTATTGGAAAGCTGCGCAATCCGTGCCATATATAACGGTTCAAAAGCCCTGATAGTCCCCTTCATCTCAAGAGACAGCAGATATTCCCTGTAATCTCCGAAATTCTGCAGCTGCATCTTACGCTGCATATTTGCCTTATACATCTCATTGCGCTTCCTGTCATCCTCAGACAGACTGACCACCTCAAAAAAACCTGAGTGATCCAGCACTCTGATATACTGCTCCGGAGTTCCGATCTCCGGTACCGACACCCCTTTAACCTGATTCTTAATAATCTCCCGTTCTGCCGGGTTGTCATCCACGAACACAAGCGAATCCGGCATGATGTTAAGTTCACCAGCGATATCCACGATATTCTTGCTCTTAGGCTCCCAGTTTGCCTTTATAATAATGAAATCGTCCGGATGAAGACTGCCGTCCGGATGGTTTAAGCCCGCAATGGCATTATCATATTCGTTCTTGGAATTTACATTCAGCATCACACCGATGTCCTTCTGTACCTTGACATAATCCTGAAATTCCGAATAAACCTGTCCCATTGGCGTTTCCTGTCCGATCTCCAGGTTCTCCACACCGTCATCACCTACGATGCCGCCCCATAGCGTATTGTCCAGATCCAATACAAGTGCTTTCTTATTCTTTCCAAAGATTGCCTTGATAATATTGGCAAGATTATAGGCAAACTCCGGAATAGCCTGCATACACATGGCATACTTATACATATGCCAGTACAACGGATCTGCCCATCGATCCAGTCCGTAAGCAGAGGCCATGTAATTCATATCGTTAATATAGAAATTCTGATGTTCTCTCGCATAACCATAGAACAGTTCATTCAGACGGTTAATAAACCGGATTCTTCCATGGATATCCACTGCATCCCTGTTCCCGAGAATCCTGTAAAAAGGATACTCGAAATTATTCTGGATAACCGGACAATGATATGTCTCAGCAATCTTGTCCCACATCACCCGGAAGTGCTCATACTGTTCCGTCAGCATGTCTTCTATCTGTGCTTCGCTATCTGCCGCACCCGGAAAAACGGTAATATTTCGATTCGATGTATGAATAAAGATCAGATCCGGAGCAAAGGCACTAAGCTCCGGATTACCAAACATCACATCCTGCCAGTACTGGGCATACTCTGACTCATAAAACTCAGGCTGTATTCCCTGATTTAACAGGAAAACCTCCAAAACACGGATAATATCATGAGTTGTGCTGCCACCCAGCACCGCAATCTTCTTCGGAAGAAAGCCTGTCCCTTCCTCCAGAAGCTGTCTTTTAATCTTCTTTGATTTCTTCAGAATATATTCACTGTCAAAAGGATATTCCAATTCCTGCATTTGCCCGTTCTTCTTTCTCTTCTTTCTGTTCAACTGTTTTCAGTTTATATTAACACATTTGTGATCCGATTCGCAATCATTGCATGATTCTTCTACCATACTTCTTCCATGCTACGCTTTCCTATAGATTTAGCCACCCTTATGCACCTCCTTGCGCATAAATAATGCCTATGATAAAATATTACATTATATTTTATGAAGGAAACAAAGATGAAAAACCTGAAAGAAAAAGAGATTTTAAAATACCTGATATCCTTTATTGTAATAAATTTATTATTTCTATTTATCGCATATACAAAGTACACACAGAATATATACTCTCGTGATGTTGACTTGTCCGAAATGTATATCGCCGAGCAGGCAGCCCATCATGTGACTCTGACCCAGACCGGTGACAGGGATAGTCTCTGTGTAACTCATAATACAGGTTATCAGGGACAGATCATTATAGGTCCCTATATCTCTGTTCCAGCCGGGGAATATGATTTATTGTTAGAATACTCTTCTTCAACAGATGATATCCTTTGTGAAATATACAGTGGCACCACCGTCAATTCAGATAACAGTACCGGACAGCTCATAGCCTCTGCCACATTACCCTCCGGAACCAATACCTACGCACTGCACTATGTTGCAGATCAGGATTTTTCCAGAGTAGAATTCAAATTCTACTACAACGGCGGAGATTTTACACTTTACTCCATCACAAATCAATCACAACATAAATTCACTGATTCTTTCATGATTTTGGGAATCATTATTTGTTTTGAACTGATTACCTTATTTTTATATTCTTATTGTAAGCGAAAAAAATCCAATGATTTTTCTCTTGTTCGGAACTTTATTTTACTGACTGCACTGGCGTTAATATCCACGATTCCGATTTTAAATAATTTTCAGACCAATACCATGGACCATATGATCCATTTCGAGCGTATTGATAATATAGCTGACTGGATGCGTAACTTTTCCTTGCATCAGCCTGTTATGCGTCTTGCCGGTACTGCCCACAATAACCATGGATACATTACTCCCGTTATGTATCCCCAGTTGTTTTTATATTTTTCTGCCTTTCTCAGGCTTCTTGGCTGTTCCATGCTATATTCATATAAAATCATGGTATTCCTTGCAAACTGTGCTACTGCTTACATAGCTTACTTTTCCTTTTCCAGAATATCAGCCAACCACCGGATCGGATTACTTGCTTGTGCCCTTTACACTATGAATCTTTACCGGCTGATGGATTTTTACTCACGCGGGGCAGTAGGAGAATCCATTACGATGGTATTTTTCCCGCTTGTTCTTTATGGTATGTATGAGATTTTTTATGGCGATTCCAAGAAATGGCCTTATGCTTTTCTTGGATATGCAGGGGTAATACAAAGCCATATCCTAAGTACATTAATGATTACTTTGTTTTGTATCATATTTGCAGTTTACTCCATAAGATCCCTGCTCCGTGCCAAAGAGAGAGTAATAGATTTGTTAAAAGCCGCTTTATGTACATTATTGGCAAATCTGTGGTTTATTATTCCCTTCCTGCAATATCATCATCTAAATTTAATTATTAACAATTCCGGAAGTGATCTGGATCGTTCCGGGGTATATTTATCCCAGATGTTTGCCAGTTTTATAGATAATACAGGCTATAATCAATTTACAGGATCCACTGCCAACGAAATGCCCCTGACCCTCGGTACGATCATATTAATTGGCATGCTTTTATTTATCTACTATCTGTATACAGACAGAACACAAAAAACGGAATTATATCAAATTGGAAAGGGTTGTCTGATAATGGGACTTCTTAGTCTCTTTATCTCATCAACCTTTTTCCCCTGGAAACCCATTCTGGACACAAGCTGGGGAAGCATTTTTCATGCCGTCCAGTACACCTGGCGTTTTCTTGCAATCGCTACAGCATGCCTCAGCCTTACATCTGCGATTGGATTTTATCAGGTACTCTGTCATTGTAAAGCAGACAATGTACGAACTGACTATGGCGTTATTGCCTGTATAGGTATAATTATTTTTTCATCTTTCTATTTTATTGATTCAAACATCCCTTTAGAATCAAGTTCAAAATCAATAGCCGAAGTAACGAGGGAAATGGATCAGTTGTATCTCCCGCAGGCAGCATATGGAACCAAAGACTCAGCCCCGGAAAACATTCTGTTTTCAGAAGACTGTGATGTCGAGGTCTCCGATCTAACAAAAGGTTATGCCGAACTATCTGCAACTCTCCACGTGAAGAGTTGTACACCTGACTCTTATATAGATCTGCCACTGTTCTGTTATCCGAATTATATAATTAAGGATGATAATGATCAGTCCATAGAATATACGGAGAGCCCATCCGGATTAATCAGAATTCCTGTTTCCGAAACGCTCACCTCTATCCACGCTTACTATTCGGAACCTGTAAGCTGGCGGATTTGTTCTTTGATCTCCTTATTGTTTGTGTTATTCCTAACTGTATATTATATAAGGGCCTACCGCAAGCGGTAAGCCCTTCTTCTATTCCTTCTGAAATTTATTCTTCCGGTCTGAAATCCGCATTAATCAGTCTTGCGACACATTCCGCATAAACCCTGCTTCCCAATGGCGTCATATGCACACCATCCTCCAGATAATCATCTGCTGTCTCTGCATTGATTCCGCTGTCCTCGAAAGCATTAAAGAAAATAACATTCTCACCCTTATGCTGTTCATAAATATAGCCGGTTCCTCTTGCGAAATTGATCAACGGACCAAATCCGTAATCCACCGAATATCCGTCGCCCACAAAGGTCGTGCCGTTATAAATCTGGCAATAATGCGGCGCAATCAGCATGATCTTGGCATCCGGGAATCTGTCCTGTAACAGGACAACCGCATTCTCCAATGCTCCCGTATAAGTGTGCACAGAATCAACTGCCAAAGTACCGCCATCTTCCAGATACCGGCTCTGCGGTATCTGTCCGGTCATAAAATCATTCACGCCATATTCTATGATAAAATAATCCGTTTTATCAAAATCGCATTCCTTCAGAATTTTTCCGGCTGCATAATCATCGAAAATATCGGTATTGATATTACCCAGAATGGCATTTACCACTCCAAGCAGACATCTGGAATCCCAGGTAGCATAATTATACTGTTCCGTAGGCATCAAAGCCGCCGTGGTACCTCCCATGGCCATATTGTATACCTTGGCATTACACTGCTCACCGATAATGGCAGCAACACCGCTTTCCGACCTGTCATTATCCATGATGCTGTCTCCCATGATAACGATCTGCATATCATAGTCCTTATCTTCATCCGGCAGATCCCCATCTTCTTCGTCATCATCTCCTTCGGTCTTTTCTACCACTTTAGACTGCTCCACATCAGCTTTATCACCACCGCTGACCGCCTGTTCCGATGTCTCGCCATCCGTCACCACACCGGCACCGTCTTTTAACTGATTCCACTCCTTCTGTAACTCCTGCACAGCCTGATTATTGGATTCTTCCAGTGCCAGACGTTCTTTCTCCACTTTCATCTGTGCATGTCCATAGGCAATCTCAATCAGTGCCAGGATACAGAAACCGATAAGTACGGTCAACAGCAAAATATTATTCTGATATTTTCCTCTTCTTCCATGTCCTTTTTGTTCCATATTTATTTCCTCGGCTTTCCTCCAAACTATAAATTCATTTTCAGATTATCTACTTTTGCTATTCTATCACGTTTTTACCGGTTTGAGTATCCTGACTTCCTTTTATTAAGTATTACTTAAAGAACTTTTCATAAATCTTAAGAATTGCCCTGTATTTCTATTTGTACCTAATCGTACTATAGTATATAATAAAATAGTTAAAATTATGCCACACATAAAGTGTTATTCACAGTCTGTTACGAAAGGAATCTGCTCATGGCACTGATGAATCCCGGGTCTGATCCCACTGCGGTGGTTCTGCCCTCCAGACATTATCATAAATCAAAAAACACAAGGAATTCTTCCTTTGGAAGATCGCTCATGCTGCAGCGTCTGCTCTTCCTTATTTTTACGCTGGTTTTCTATTGTATCGAATTATTATGGATTAAACCGGTAGATGGTATTAACGATGACTGGGGCATGTACAGCACCTTGTCCGGCGCCTATCTGGGTTATCCGGATGCCCATGTGCTCTTTTTCCTGTATCCGCTCTCCTGGTTATTGTGCCAGCTTTACAAGTTGTGCAGCTTTATTCCCTGGTACGGGCTGTTCCAGCACGGAGTGCATATTGCATGCATATACTGTATCTACGAACGTGCCCTTGCACTGTGGCGCAGACACAACACCACGGATGCTGTCTGGAAACCGGCTCTGCTTATTTTAAGCGGCCTATACTTTCTTGTGGATCTCAATATGATTTCAGAAGCCCAGTACACCACCACGGCAGGTTTTGCTGCGGCTACGGCACTTTTCTGCTTCATCACTACCCGCATGAACTCCACGGTGGCTGAATTTCTGAAGCAAAATATTTCCACTTTGGTTTTCGCTCTGATTGCCTACAGCATGCGTCAGAACATGCTCTATCTGATTCTGCCCATGGCAGGCATGCTCTGGCTGTCCAAATGGATCATTGCATACCGGAACGGCATGGAACAGATTGCGCTGAAGCTCTGGAGCTGCGCCCTGATTCTTCTGGTCTGTATGGGACTGCTGATGGGACTGCATCTCGTCGCTTATTCTGATACACAGTGGGCTGATTTTCGCAAGATCAATCATTATCGGGAACGGGTCGGTGACTTCTATACCTGGCCTGAATATGAAGAATGTAAGGAAGAACTGACTGCACTTGGCATATCCGAAACAGACTATATGTACCGGAAGGCCGGTGCTCCTTATATCGGGTATAACATGTCCGTGGAAGACTGGAAACAAATGAATGATATTGCCCGAAAGTGTTATCTGGAACGAACCGGTCTCAAAAGCCGTATCAAAAATATTCTTACCGGAAGTATTACGGTATTTTTCTATCAGGATGGGATGCAGCCTGCCAATATGATACTGGCGCTTCTGTTAGTGAGTACCTTTGTCCTGATTTTGGTCAGGCGAAACTATTCCGCTTTATTAGTGTATCTCTTCTATCTGTTCGGTCGTACGGTAAGCTGGGGATATGTCCTGTATGAGGGCCGTTTCCCGAAACGGATATCCCAGCCTTTAATTGCGGTAGATTATATGATACTGCTTGGCATCCTGCTGAGTTTTAATCTTCTCAGGCTTGAGAAAATGAAGCATTATATATTTCCTCTATACTGCATACTCATACTCAGTGCAGTATCGCTTCACTCCACCAAAGTGGACATTGATGCCAATTACCATTCCAAACAGGCTAACTGGGAAGGTTTAAAGAACTACTGCCATTCCCATCCTGATAACTTCTATATCTGGACTTATGATGGAAATACGCTGGATAACTACTGTGAATCGCCCTTTGATATGAGTTTGGATACCTATAATAACTTCTTCTATACCAACTGGGGTGTGGTGTGCAATCCCAACAGCAGAAAGAAACTGGAATTCCACGGGGTCGGGGAATTCGGACGTGATCTGGTAGAAAATGAACATGTCTATTTTATTTTGGAAGAAGCCCCTTACCCTGAGGAGCATCCGGTCATCATGTATCTGCGTCACAGCTATGATGCCACGCTGCAGCAGACAGACAGCTTTACTGCCGGAACTGCTACTTATAATGTATATCAGCTAACACCAAAGCCGTGATTGCAAGCATAACAGGATACACATACCGTACCAATACACACGGTCCCAGTACAAGTGTACCTGTCAAAGCAACAAGATATATAACCGGAATCAGTCTTTTATAACGCTTTAGCCCGATACAGATCAGGATATAATACAGCAGCATGTAGCAGTAAAAGGCAGGCTGCATGACGACAGCCAGTGGTGGAATGAACCGCCACACTGCATCTCCTGCACCGAAGAAACGGTATACAGCCTGTAGCAGCTGCAGCTTCTGATGCCGGTGATAACCCGGTACCAATGCATCTATGTATTCCTGTTGATCACTCGGGTAGGTAATCTGCAAATATCCCTTAGCATAAGAATATACATCAAACAGATAACTGGTATCTTCCAGATACCACATTCCTTTGTTTTTCAGTAAAAATGCCTTCACATATTCTCCGGGGTATCGTCTGCCCAGATCCATCCAGAGACTTGACAGATTCTTTAAGACTTCCGAATCATTCGAGATATCCCTCTTACTGCGGTCTGCAATGGCCGGTACATACTCCGGCAGATTATCCTCTCCCCAGACAGCCTCTATCCTCTCAAAATCCTCTTCGGTCAGCTCTGCTTCATGATATGCCACCACTCTGGCAATCTGCTGGGTCGGTACACTTAACATTTCTCTGGCATAGGTGTCACTGGTTGCACCCGCACCTATAGTCATTCCCATGCTGACGGCCAGATAGAGAAGGAAAGCCACGGCATGAGCAGCCATCATCCTGCGATATCCTGACGTTTTGCGCATAGCCACTGCGTATACTGCAAGGAATAACACCCAGGCATATATACTGTTATTGCGAAACAGCAGGAGCAAAACTGTAATGACCGTGTAAGCCGTAAGCAAGCCCGCAGATAACGTTTCTTCCCCGCTCCTTGTAACCGCATCATATACCCATACCACAAACAGCATGACCAATACCGCATAGATACTGTCCTTGGTAATGGACACCGCCAGCATACCATGGGTAGGATAAAATGCCACACACAGCACATAGAAATAACACAAATACCGGTTCGCATTTCTCTTCCTCAGGAAAACATATACATATGCAAAACCGCCTGCCATAACCGTCATCTGTAAAAGCGAATAAAGGGCAAGTCCTGCCCTGTCTGCGTTATGCACAAAAGGAAGCCATTCTCCAACCTTCAGACATGCCGACAGAAACAACGTGTGAATCAGCGGATGATGGGTCGTATAACCGCTGATCTTAATCTGATCCAACTGAGGAATCACATCATATGCCATAATTGCCGGATAATAAGTGGCCAAAGGAATCATAAAACCGGCCATAATCACTGCAAATGCACACCAGAAACCTTTGACGGCAGAAAACTCCTTCTGCAGCCATGGAAATCTCTGCATCCATCGGTCAATCCTGCTCTGCGAAAGTCCCCGATTGTCCGGCTGATACTCTGCATACTTCCGGCACCGGGCAAACAACGCATTCTGCCCTGCAAAAGCAAGGGGTGTCAGGCAGACAATCCACAAAACAATCTCCCAACCATTTACAGAAGTCTCCATCCCGGGATTACTCCACCATATCCCAACGACCTGCAATGCCGTAAAAGCAGTTGCAAGCAGGATTCTCACCCATACAGGGAAAAGAACTTCCCTGAGAAACAAAGCCTTTTTCCATAAACAAAATAATCCCAGTAAAACCGCCAATGGGAAAATTCCCATAGTATACAGATTCCCTTCTGCACGTAACAGAAGAAAAATACGGCATGTTACCGCCAAAGCGGCGCATACCGTAATTATTGTTATCACTATTTCTCTTGTCGTAAAACGTTCTTTGATCTTTTCCATACCAAAAACAATGCCTTTCCTCTCAACGACACCCAGTCTGCTTATTCCTCATGCCGCACTTTGCGTGTCACAAGTGTCAGCCGGTATTCGAAATCTCTCCGGTTCTTCAGAGCCATATTCGACAGGATCAGACCCGCAAACAATGACTGAATCGCTGCCAGTCCGATAAAGCCACACACAAACAAGGTGGGGAAACGTAATACCAGTCCTGTTTCAATATAAGCAACCAGAATCGGAACAAACAAAATAACTGCCACCAATGCCAGAATAACAGAACATAAGCCAAAAAATTCGAGAGGCTTATAATCACGATACAGCTTTATAATCGTATGCAGCACTTTAAAACCATCTGAGAAGGTATTCAGCTTCGACTCACTTCCCTCCGGCCTGTCACGATAATCCACGATTACGTTCTCTATCTGCATATTATTGTAGACCGCATGAATCGTCATCTCTGTCTCAATTTCAAATCCGGTGGACAATACCGGAAATGTCTTGACAAAACCATAGCTGAATGCACGATATCCGGTCATAATGTCCTTAATGTCACAGTCAAACAGTCTGTTAATGCTGCTTCTTACAATGGTATTGCCAAAATTGTGGAAGGGTCGCTTGTTCTCTGTAAAATAGGTAGAAGAAAGTCTGTCTCCCACCACCATATCCGCGTTATGTTCCAGTACTTTATCTGCCATCTCTCTGGCATATTCCATCGGATAGGTATCATCACCGTCCACCATGATATAACATTCCGCCTCAACTTCACGAAACATCCGGCGAATCACATTACCCTTACCCTGCATATGTTCATACCGGACTACCGCACCTGCTTCTGTAGCAAGCTCCACGGTACGGTCCGTCGAATTATTATCATACACATAGACCACAGCCTCCGGCAATGCCTCTTTGGCATCCTTCACTACCTTGGCAATAGTTTTCTCCTCATTATAGCATGGAATTAATACGGCTATTTTGTCCATCGTTACCCCGTTCCGAAGCGTTCTGCCAATCATTTACATCAATTCGCAATCCATATACAGGATATGAGCAGCATATCACGCTTCCAAATATATTTTCTAGAATCTAATGACATTATTTACTATTTTATCATAAAAATTATTATTTTACTATGCCAATTTATCTTTCATCCAATACTTTTTCCGATTAAACAAGCATTTTCCTATCACATAAAAATACCTCCAAAAGTCAGTTTATAGTTGCTTCGACTTTTGGAGGTCATTTTAAATCAGGTTATTCCCTTGAAAATCTTATTTTGCCTGCTCCAGAGCAAGTGTTCTTGTTGTGAGGTCACATACCTCAGCCGGGCCATAGTACTGAATAGCACCCGGGAATGTGAAGCATGTCTCAACTGCCCACTCATCTCTGTGTGCTTCAAAATATTTGAATGGTGCGCCATCAAGTTCTACAAGAGCTTTTCTGATAACCGGCTTATCTTCACCATTTCTTCTTTCCATGTTCATCATCTTAGTGATTGGCATACCACCTGCAACCCACTCTTCAGCCGGTTTAGCAATATTAGATACTTTGGAAAGGTATCCGGTGTAACCATACTGAATTAACATAAATGCGTTGTATCCAAGAGAGTAGCAGTAGTCAGCATCGAAGTTTGAAGGGAAAGCACATCTTCCTTCGTATCCGAAGAAGTGATGCTGTGCACCAAATTTTCCTTTGTAGGTTCCGGCTGCTTTTCTCTTAGCAAGTTCATTCTTAACAAGTTCAGAGAATAATTTTTCAGACTCAATTAAGGAAACCTGTACGTTTCCGTGAGGATCTCTCTCAAGGAATAACTGCTGCTGAATACCCTGCGGAAGAATATCAAATACAGCAAAAGAAGCCTCTGTAAGACCATTCTTAATGAATGCATATTTATCATCCCAGGAAGGAAGTGCATTGAACTCTTCTGTCTTGCTGCCGGCAAGAAGTTCGTTGATTTCTGCAATCAGTACAGAGAATTCAGGAACGAATTCTACGATACCTTCAGGAATGATGGCAACACCGAAGTTGTTACCGTTGTTTCCTCTCTTCTCAACAGAATCAGCGATATAGCTTGCGATTTCTGCAAGTGACTGCTTCTTAGCAGCTACTTCTTCACCGATTAAGCAGATGTTCGGCTGTGTCTCAAGCGCACACTCTAAAGCAACGTGAGAAGCGGAACGTCCCATAACTTTAACGAAATGCCAATACTTCTTAGCAGAGTTAGCATCTCTTTCGATGTTACCGATAAGCTCTGAGTATGTCTTAGTAGCAGTATCAAAACCAAAAGAAGCTTCGATATCTTCGTTCTTAAGGTCACCGTCGATAGTCTTAGGACATCCGATTACCTGAATACCTGTGTTGTTTGCTGCCATGTACTCAGCAAGAGTAGCAGCGTTTGTGTTGGAATCATCACCACCGATGATCACAACTGCTGTAAGTCCGTTCTTCTTAGCATTCTCTGCAACGATTGCGAACTGTTCTTTTGTCTCAAGCTTGGTTCTTCCGGAACCGATGATGTCGAAACCACCTGTGTTTCTGTAAGCATCGATGAACGCATCGTCAAACTCAACATAATCATTTTTAAGAAGTCCGTCCGGACCACCCTTGAATCCTAAGAGTACGTTATCTTTGTTGGTAGCCTTTAATGCATCATAAAGACCGCTGATAACGTTGTGTCCACCGGGAGCCTGTCCACCGGAAAGGATAACACCTACAACCTGTTTTTTATTTTCAGATGTATTCTTTCCTTTTTCAAATGTAATTTCCTTTTTACCGTAAGTATTGGGGAAAAGTGCCTTAATCTTCTCCTGATCAGCTACACTCTGGGTTTCCTCGCCTTCCTTGACACAGATATCGGCAATGCCGTTTCTGAGCATTCCCGGAAGCTTGGGAGTATACTCATATCTGGCTTTCTGTAATGGTGAAATATTCATGACTGTATCTCCTTTTCATAGTTTTATTCAGAAATAATTTTAGTATATTTTTTTCATAAAGTAAACTATATTAACTGGAAAATATTAAAAACCCTGATAAATAAACTCGGATGCACTGTATCCCGGACCGTAGCAGCCCAACAGAATCACATAGAACAAAAGGGCATACCAGATGATCCAGCGAGCCGGCAGGGATTTCTCCGCAATACGGTCTCTCACGGAGCCCTTCTGCTGTAATAAAGATACTCCATACAGGATCAGTATGGAAACAATCGTAATAGTCATTTCCATTGTATCCAGCCCAAGCTGTAATAAAGATCCGTTCCATAATACTGACGGATTCCATGTAGCAACCGCCGCCTTCAGCATGGCAAAGGCATCTCCTACCGAAGCAGCCCTGAAGAACAGATCGCCGATACATACCAGGAAGAAAGTACGCAGCACACGGATGATATTGACTGCTTTACCGGCCGGATTAATATGAAGTCGTTGCATCAGCTTCTCGCAGGGCGGCGCTAGAAGTTCTTCCATGACGATATAGAACCAATGCAGCAGACCCGAACCAATCACAAATTTCCAGTCTCCGCCATGCCAGATACCTACCGTAAGCCACAGAATAAACATAGCCAGAAAGGTGGCATACTGTTTGCCTTTCTTCTTACCGAACTTTTCCTTCCAGGAACGGTTCAGATTCGTAAAGAAACGAGAACGCAGCACCGGATAGAATACATAATCCTTCATCCACACACCTAATGTGATATGCCATCTTCTCCAATATTCCGCAACACTCTTAGCAAAAAACGGGGTTGTAAAGTTCTCCGGCAGAATAATGCCGAAGCTTTCCGAAAGACCCAGCACAATATCCATACAACCTGAAAAATCCGTATATAATTGGAAAGCATAACATATGGTGGCAATCCAGATATAGGCTCCCGGATAATCCTGATACTGTCCATAGACCGTATTGACCAGCATTCCCAGACGCTCTGCAATCACCAGCTTCTTAAAGAACCCCCATACCATCCGTTGCAGGCCTCCGGTTACCTGACGGTAATCAAACGCATGGGGCTCAAAAAACTGCTCTCCGTGTTCCCTGTATTTCAGGATTGGGCCGGAAATAATCGCCGGGAAATACATGCCATACAGCATCAGCTTCAGATAATTCTTCTGAGGTACCGCAATCCCATAATAGACATCTATCACATACCCCAACAGGGAAAAGGTATAGAAAGACACACCCAAAGGCACCAGAAAATCCATGCTTTTAATCAGCGTTCCGGAATGGCCAAGCAGATTAGCGATACCATCTATCGTATAGATACCGAAATTCACATATTTCAGTACTACCAGAATTCCGATATTGACAAGTATCGTCATAAGCAGAACCAGCTTACGTTCTTTCTCCTTCTCTGCCGGCAGACGGGCCAGCAGACAGCCGCCCACATAGCAGGCACTTACCGATACAATCGGATAAAGAATCAACAGTTCATTGCCCGTAAGGAGATAATAAGCTACACTGCACACCAAAAGAAATCCCCACTGAAGCTTCTTAGGGATGCAGTAATACAATATCAGCATAGTAGCAAAAAAACACAAAAAATAAAATGAGGTAATTCCCATAATGCGATCCATTCCTGTTCATTTAGAGTCCATAGTCATATAGAATAGTATGAACCAATAGAATTTTAACATAAAAAAAGTCTGAAAGAAACCTTTATTGCATATTCCCTTCAGATAAAGTAAAATAAGTCGTGAAACTTATATGCGAGGAATATGACTATGCTATTTAATTCACTGACATTTGGAATCTTTATCATAATTGTTTTTATCCTGTACTATCTGGTACCTCACAAATACAGATGGGCTTTTCTGCTACTGGCAAGTTATGTATTCTATATGAACCTGCATATCGGCTACGGTGTCCTTCTGCTGGCAACCACCATACTGACCTATGTGCTGGCACTTAAGCTTGAGAAAGCAAATTCCCCCGGGCAGAAGAAGCATTGCCTGCTGGGAGGCATTATTCCACTTGTGTTAGTTCTTCTGTTTTATAAGTTGGGAAGCCCTGTCATCAATCATCTCAACAGCCTGATTGATGCCGGTCGTCTGTCCATGCAACCCATTACCCTGAAAATCCTGCTGCCGGCAGGCATTTCCTTCTATTTCTTTCAGTCCATGGGTTATTTAATAGACGTCTACAAGGGCAAAATCAAGGCAGAACATCATTTCGGTTATTATGCATTGTTTGTGTCTTTCTTTCCCCAGCTTCTGGCAGGGCCCATCGGCAGGGCGGACTCCCTGCTGCCGCAGTATAAGAAAGAACGTCCTTTTCGCTATAAAGATGTAACCTACGGTCTGAAATTAATGGCGTGGGGATATTTTAAGAAATTAGTGATTGCAGATGTATTTGCAATCACTGTAGACCGACTATATAACAATGTCCAAAGTTATGTGGGACTTGCCTTTATTATTGCAACGATCATGTTTGCCATTGAAATCTACTGTGATTTCTCCGGCTATTCCGATATTGCCATTGGCTGTGCACGTCTCTTTGGCATTGAACTGATGACCAACTTCAAAAGTCCCTATTATTCCTTCTCCATCAAAGAATTTTGGAGCAGATGGCATATTTCCCTGTCGAGCTGGTTCCGTGACTATGTCTATATTCCACTTGGCGGCAACAGAGTGAAGAAATGGAGGCATTGCCTGAATCTGATGATTACCTTTCTGGTCAGCGGCTTCTGGCACGGCAGCAGTCTTACCTATATTATCTGGGGCGGTCTTCACGGGTTGTTACAGATTATCGAAACATTCCTGTATCCCCGTTCCAAAGACACGGTTCCTGAAACCGGTCTGAAACATTATCTGAAGAAACGACACTGGTGGCAGCTTCCGATTACCTTTACTATATTGTGCTTTACCTGGATCTTCTTCCGGGCTAACACATTAGAGGATGCGCTATGGGTGATATCCCGTCTTTTCTGGGATGCTTCCCGTCCACTCAACTACCTGCAGACTGCGATCGTCTGCCTGGAGCTTTCTCCTATAGTTGCCATCGGTATGACATTATCCGTTGTCCTGCTTGGCATCTACGATCATGCGGCCTTAAAATGTGATGTGATTACCGAATTCTCTAAGCAGAAGTGTTTCATCCGCTGGCCCGTCTATGTACTGTTACTTGTAATCATTGCACTGTTTGCGCCCAAAGGCGTGGCTACTGAATTTATTTATTTTCAATTCTAAGAACTTTACCGAAAAGGCCATATAACCACTTCTGATCAATTGGTTTGGAAAGGAAAATATCATGAAAAAAAGAATTGATGTGATACAATTTATAATGAAATGCATCCTGATTCCGGCAGGGGCGATACTAATCCTGTACTGCCTGAATAAACCTTATCTGCAAATAGATAAGATGAAATATGCCGATGTCATTAAATTCGATATGCTTGGAAGAGAATATTGGGAAATCCGTGTTGGCAATTTGGGTAGTTCTCATGGTGCCTATGATTTCAACTATGATTCTATCAGAGAGAAAAAAGGATACAACTGCTTTAATTTTGCTAACACAAGCCAGACCTATGATTATGACTACGCAATTCTGCAGGCATATGGACAATATATGGATGAGAACAGTGTCATGTTTATTCCGGTATCCTACTTTTCTTTTAACAACGAAGTAGTCAATGACACCGAGCGGGAAGCCATGAGTATTCGTTATTATCATTTCCTGCCACCGGAATATATTCCTGACTATGACCCTTATATTGACCTTGTTACACACAAAATGCCGATTCTCTCCGCCGGAGAGGACATTCTCAAACTGTTTCCGAATCTGAATCCGGTTCTGACAGCCCATGCTGCCGATGACGGAATTGATGAAGAAGAATTTGCCAGAAGGGCTCAGGAGCGCTACAGCAGACATTTCGACAATAAGGATGAATATTTTCTTTCGGAACGCATTGAAGAATTATATGCAATTATTGATTACTGCCAGACCCATGATATTACGCCGGTGCTGATCACCACACCATTTTCCAAGTATTATCGAGATTCGGTTTCCGATGAATTTCTTCAGGAATTCAATGATACCGTAACTAAAATTGCGTCTGACACAGGTGTCAGTTATTATGATTATTCTGCAGATGAGAGATTCCGCGATAATCTGGATTACTTCTCGGACTCTGATCATCTGAATGAAGAGGGCGCAGATTATTTCATGGATATTTTACGGGATGAGGTAGAGGAACTCCGTGATATTCTGTAATTACCAATTCCCGAGCTTCTTACTGTGTTATGGAGTACTTCCCCACAATCTATCCAGATATTCCAGCCGTCCTGCAAGATAATCTTTCAGATTTTCTATTGCCACATCGTAATCCTTCATCTCAGAGTCTTTGTGTGCACTTTCCATTATCCGGTCCATTTTCACAGAGGCTCTTATCTCATTCGCATATTGATCTATCTGCTCATCTAATACATATTGTAAGTAAGGACGGAGATTCTGATACTCTGACATAACCACCTTTCGAAAATAATCATCTTCATAAAGGGGCTGATACCACTCTTTCATTCCCTCCATAAATACCGGGGATTCATATTCTTTCTGATATCCTTCCCCCATTGACCTGTCATAATCCCATATCGGTCCCAGATATAACTTATCATTTCCTTTCTCCTTGTACAAGAAAGTACTTCTGACCATACCATCTTCATCTAAAGCAATGTTCTCCAATACTAAATGATCAGCAAAAGATTTCACATCAATACAATTACGATACTCCGGATCTCCCGACACAATCGTTCTTTCAATCCACCTCATATATCCGGAGATGTACTCCTGTTGCTCCTTATTCATCTTTTTCGGTGAGTGGACAGTGAACATGGCATACTCTGTACTAACAAACGGCGATGTGGCATTCTCCGGATCAATCAAATCTTTTTCCAGGAAATAGCCGCCACTGATATCATAGTCTTTGTCCGTCAGCTCATGAATCTCTACTCTTCCTTCTCCCACTGTAACCGCCTCTGTCAATAAATACAGACCGCTATACTCACCGTTACAATACAAATCAACCCATGTGCTCTGAATGGCGTAATCCATTTGGAGTTCCCGGGCCATATCATATACCAGTTTAGAATGAATCTTATCCGACTCGAAGCACATTGCCAGAAGATTCCACTTTTCTCCGGCATCCATGTTACATAAGGAATATTCTTGGGGAAGTTTAATGGAGTAAGGTTTTTTATCCTGTTCCCATGTACTGTTGCCACGTCCGGAAATCTTATCAAGGCTTCCGTTATATCCCACATTGCCATCCTCTGTAATAACAACTAACTTGCCACTTTCTTCATTATCCTTATTACTACGCAAATATTCCATATTGCCGCTGTCTGTGCTTACAAAAAAAGCCGGAAGATTCTCAGACTTCATAAAGCAAATCCGATACTCGACATCTGACTTACCTTCTTTGAATGAATAAACCTCTCCCGCTTCCCATTCGAAGCTGCTTCCCCACTTATATAGTTGTTCATCTATTTCAATACCCGATTTTCCTATTTCGTCCAGGAAAATCTTACTGTCATTTACAAAAGAAGGCAGGAAAAAGTAGTAAACATCCGCCTTCTTATCATGCCACGGATATACACATTGTTCCGCATCATCCGCTTTCACCGTTACCTTCAAAGGCATATCTCCCAAACCGGTCACCAATTGCACATCTCTGTTGTAAAATCCTATCAGGAAATATCCACAGAATAGTAAAACAGCCAGCGGAATAATCAATCTGATTCTCTTTCTCATTTATTTTCTCTTAACGGCTGCTTCCAATCCATAATATCCGACATTACCGCCTGTTTCTCCACATGGCGATCAGATGACAAATAGAAATCCTCCGCAGCCGCATCTCCTAATTCAGGATTAACTTCATCCGGAATAACCTTTCCGGGATGAAACAAAATCTCCAACACTCTGTTATCTTGCTCTGCCTTGCGCATCATTGCTCCATACAGCTTTTGTATTCTTTCATAATCCATATGGCCGCTCATGATAAGCCCCCACAGATACATCTGTTCTTTATGATGAATCTTATCATATCTTTCTACCTTATAGGAATACATCGCCAACAATCGATTCTTCACGAAATTAATCGGCCGATAAGTTTTCCACAAAGATGTCTCAGCCAGAAATACACCAAGAACTTCCTTGGAATTACGAATATACTCCAATGGATATCCTTCTTCCTCCACGACCTCCGTAACAGCTTCCCAGACCACCGGAATCATATGCGCATGCTGGTGGGAATCAATCCTGAGTCCCTTTTGTGCACAGGGAATGCCGTTACTCTCTGCAATCTCCCGGCACCGCTCTATTACTTTCTGTGTCCTCTCTATCTGCGCTTTTATCTCTTTCTTAAGCTGCGCTTTGGCTTCTCTTCGTTTCCATGGCATATAAGAAAGCTTAAATAATCCGCCCCAGGACAACCCCATTAAATCACTGTCCGTTCTTGTCAAAAGTGGGACCTCCCTGAAGCCGGTCAGACTGCGTCCCTCCACAAAGTCAAGATGTACAGACATCAATGGAAGAAACTGTAGCGAGGGAATGGCCTCATACATCATATCCATACATTCCTCAAAGCTTGATGTATTAGGAACAATACTGATACTATTCAGTTTACCGTCTTTCATACACTCCAGCATATCCTTCGACGTATTGACTGTCAGTGCATAATCATCTGCATGAATATCTATGTTACTCATAAGCTATATTTCCTTTTTCTTTTGCTCAATTATTGTGCCCATCATATTATGCTCAAACTACTATTCCTTCCTTATTCCACCTTGCGAGGCTCTCGCACCCCGCCATGCCTGAAACCGTCTTTCAGGGAATCGCCTCGCAAAATAAGTGTTTTAAGCTGTTTCTCGGAAGAAGTATTAGGAAATGCCGCATATCCCACCTGATCTCCACTGTCCGGAAGCCATATATATTCTCCGTCAACCTCATACATTGATGCCGGCCAGGCAAGATAATCCGGCTGTCTGACGAGGTATTTTGCCTCCAGTTGCGGCAGTTCTTTTACCCCGCTGACATATATCGCCATAAGCGGCACCAGTAAAACAGCCGCCAGAAGCATCAATGCCCTGTCTCTGTACCTGTACTGCCATTCCCCTAAGGCAATTGCAATCAATACAAAGAAATACACTTCACCATACCGCATCAGCGGTGCCGATACCATCCAGAACAACAAACCACCGATACTGACTGCCAGGAAAACAGATTTCTCATAGTTTTTGCGACGAAGATACCGGATCAATTGCCAACAGACCACAATGGCCGCTGCAACACCACAGATAATAATCACCTTATCGTTCCATTCCTTTGACAGAAACCACTCAGGCAGCCACTCCACCAAGGTTTTACCATAATCTTCCGCATTGGTAATCCCTCTGCCATACATGGTAATATCCTGCCTGTCCATCTCAAGGATAGCCACATCCATCTTCCAGTCCACCTGAAACAGATCGATCCCGGAATAGGGATAGATCAGATACCCCGATATTATCACATTACGAATCAGAAATGGCAATGCGATCACGATGCCGGCCAACAGGTTGCCCAATATCTTCCTGTATTTCTTTTCTTTCAGTAATCGATAAGCCGGATAGATAACAAGCAGAACAAGAACTGCTGCCGATAATTTCACCGTCAGGGCATATACACTCAGCAGACAGCAGAAACACCATGAATTTAAGGACTTCTCTTCCCGTTCTGCTGCCTCACACCATTTAGCACTGACATAAAGCAATAACAGCATGGACAGTATATCCGTTCCGCAGGATGAAATACTGTTTCTCACAATAACAATATAAATAACCATGGCAGTTTTCAGCCAATCCGAAGTCTGCCATGCTTTTCTTTCCTCCGTACTCCGCACTCTGATTGTTGTTAAAGCCCATGTAAGCGCAGCAAAACAGAAGAATCCGTTCAAGGAATGCAGGGACTGCCCCACAAGCCATCCTAAACTGAACAAAGCCTGCAGACTCATAAATGCGCTGTTATAGGCAAGACGCATCTGTAGATTCCCCAACCCCGGCACAACACCATATTCCTCAATCCATCTGATAGCCTGTGCATGATATAAGCCTGTATCGTAATGCCATGGTTCACGTGTAGTCCAGACAAGCGTAAAAAACAGACATAAAGCCGCCACTATCATCTCTCTTCTATATTTTACAAGGCTGCCATGTGTCGTAATCTGACTGTCCGTCATACAACGTCTTCTTCGAATAATATATAAAAGTATAATAACAATCCCTGCAACACCCAGAAGTGTACAGGCGATTCCCGCCACTTTATAGAAAAGACTGAAGAACTCCGCATATACATTCAGAAATACGATTCCCGTCATAATGTATACGTCCGGTTTTCCCATCGTCTGCAGATCACGCCGATAGATTCTGTCTACTATCGTCCTGCCAAAAATATACGCTGCCGCACCAATGACCAGCCAGCTAAAAAGCACCATGAGCATAATTATTTCTCCTCTGCGTTTTCCTCTTTCCATACAAAGGTGTCAATAATATATCTGGGCCTGTGCTTTGTCTCCATATAAATCTTACCCACATATTCTCCAATGATACCAAGTGACACCAGTGTCACACCGCCTGTCAGAAGAGATACCAGAACCGACGTGGTATAACCGGGCACATTATTACCCTGTATCCAATCCACAACTACCGTAATTCCTACCACTCCGAAGAACAGGAAGAAGATGAATCCCAGAAAAGCAATCATGCGAAGGGGGCGGATGCTCATGGAAGTGATTCCATCTAATGCCAGGGTCATCATTTTGCTCAAAGTATATTTGGAATGACCGGCTTCTCTCGCCTTCACATCAAAATACACCACATCGGAAGGGAACCCCATGGTAGGGATCAGTCCGCGCAGGAATAAATTAGTCTCCTTATATTCTGCCAACGCATCCAGCGCTTTCTTAGACATAAGACGATAGTCAGCGTGATTGGCAATTACCTTGCTGCCCAGAAGATGCATCAGCTTATAATAAAGAGTTGCCGTTCCTTTCTTGAAAGCGCCGTCTGAATGCCGGTCATTCCGTACGCCATATACGACCTCACTACCCGCCATATAGCTTTCCAGGAACTTATCAAGTGCCTCAATATCCTGCTGCAGGTCAGCATCAATAGTGACAACCACATCAGCATATTTTCTTGCCATCATCATCCCTGCCAGAATGGCGCTCTGATGTCCATAATTACCTGACAGGCTTACCACCGAATACATGGCATCCGCCGCTGCAATCTCATGCAGAAGACGAAGCGTGTTATCGCGGCTTCCATCATTAACAAACATAATTTTGCTGTTCCCGGCAATTTTGCCTTCCCGCTCCAGCCGTCTGATTTTCTCTCCCATAACCTGTGCCGATTTCTCAATAACCTCTTCCTCGTTATAGCATGGCACTACCAGATATAATACCGGAATCTCCCGGACTGTTGCTCCTTCTTTAGCGTTTTCCTGCATTTTTAATCTCCATCTGTTTTTCTTTTAACATTTGTAACTATTCAGAACCCCATTCATAAAATAGTTACTACACTTTATAATACCGCCGATACCACTCTACAAACTTACCAAGTCCTTCTTCAATAGACGTATCCGGCTTGAAATCATAATCCCGCATCAGATCAGACACATCTGCATACGTCTGATACACATCTCCCGGTTGCATCGGCAGATACTCCTTGACTGCCGTCCTGCCAAGGCATTTCTCCAACGCTTCAATAAAGTCCATCAATTTCTCCGGCTTATTATTACCGATATTGTAGATTTTATAGCGGGCTCCCTTCAGATTGACCGCCGGCGGATTACACAGGATATTTTCTACACCCTTCACAATATCATCAATATAAGTGAAATCACGGTACATATCACCGTTGTTGTATATCTGGATCGGCTCTCCCGCCATAATTTTCTTTGTAAATTTATAATATGCCATATCCGGTCTGCCAAAAGGTCCGTAGACAGTGAAGAAACGAAGCCCCGTTACCGGGATCTGATACAGCTTGCTGTAAGCGTGAGCCATCAGCTCATTGGATTTCTTGGTTGCCGCATAGAGACTTACCGGCTCATCAACCTTATCCTCCGTAGAAAATGGCACCTTATCATTACCACCGTACACGGAACTGGAAGAGGCATAAACCAGATGCTCTACCGGAAAATACCTGCAGGCCTGCAAAATATGGAAAAATCCCATCATATTGGACTGCATATAGGCCTCCGGATTGTCAATACTGTATCTGACCCCTGCCTGTGCACCGAGGTTTACCACAATTTGCGGCTGATACTCCTGAAATATACTGATTACGGCAGCGTTGTCTGCCAGGTCACCTTTAATAAACCTGTATTTTTCATACTGCTCTAAAATTGCCAGCCTGTCTTCCTTCAGGCTTACCTCGTAGTAATCATTCAAATTATCGAATCCGATTACCTTTGCCCCCCTGTCCAAAAGGCTTTTGGACAGATGGAACCCGATAAAACCGGCCCCTCCGGTAATCAGATATGTCTTATTTACATCCAATGGGTTCATGTCATGCCTCCGTATTGCCTTATCGGCCAATGCTGTAATACTCGATTCCCGCATTCTTCATGTCCTGTACACCGTATATATTTCGTCCGTCATATACAAGCGGAATCTTCATATATTGCTTAAACGTCTCCGGTGCGATATCCTTGATTTCCTTCCACTCCGTAAAGATAAAGCAGATATTGGCATCCTGCAGCGCCTCCTCGGGCGACTGTACATAATGGATGGTACCTTTCAGATTAGAACCTTCCGGATATTTCTTCTTAAAATTATCTGCAGCGATGGGGTCGTATGCATAAATATCCGCACCATTTTGCAAAAGCAGTTCCACATTATCTAAGGATGGAGCCTCCCTGAGGTCGTCCGTGCCTGCTTTGAATGCCAGTCCCAGCACTGCCACTTTCAGATGTTCAAAAGTGATCATCCGGTTGCTCGCCTTATAAAACAGTTTGGTCTTCTGTTCCGCATTGACATCCACTGCAGCTTCTACCGTGCGGAGTGTATATCCATGTTGCTTTGCAATATATTTCAGCGCCTTTGTATCCTTAGGGAAACAGCTGCCACCATAGCCCACACCGGCATTTAAAAATCTGGCACCAATTCTTGCATCATAGCTCATACCCTCTGCCACCGCATCAATATCGGCACCCACCAGTTCACACAGATTGGCGATATCATTCATATAAGAAATTTTCAGTGCCAGGAAATCATTGCAGGCATATTTAATCATCTCTGCGGATCTTCTGTTGACAGATACAATAGGTAAGTTAAACGGCTCATAGATTTTCTTTAAGGTTGCCTCTGCTTCCTTACTCTCCGTTCCGATAATGATCCTTGCCGCATGCAGGGTATCGTGTACCGCAGAGCCCTGTGCTAAAAATTCCGGGTTGGATGCTACTTCCACCTTTACATCTCTCACGAGGAAATCTCTGATAAACTGCTCTACCTTATCATTGGTTCCTACCGGAACTGTTGATTTCACAACCACCAGGCAGTCTCTCTCCACAGATTCTGCAATCTGTCTGGACACCGTGGCAATATAACTTAAGTTAGCAGAACCATCCGGCTGCTCCGGTGTACCCACACCAATAAAAACTGCTTCCGCATCCTTATAAGCACTCTGATAATCTGTAGTATAATGGAGCCTGCCTGCAGCATTATTCTTCTGCATCAGTTCCTCCAGTCCCTCCTCGTAAATGGGTGTTACACCGTTTCTCATCATCTGTACTTTGGATTCGTCCACATCCACACAGGTAACATCATGCCCCTTTTCGGCAAAGCACACACCTGCCACCAGTCCTACATATCCGGTTCCGGCTACTGCTATTTTCATGATTCTTCTCCTCCGCTACCCTATCATTATAGTAAATTCAATTACAATTTTTCTTTACTGAAAGCTCTCTTACATTTTCCGATCAGCCGCTGCCATATGGACGGACCGTGATAGTTGCGTGCCTTCTCTTCATCAAATAAATCCTTCAAATCTGCCTGACTATTTACATAATCCCACCAGATATTACCAAAGTTCGTATCATACCGTTTCCACGGCTTATCTCCCGCATAGTGGATGATTACAGGCTCTTTGCATGCTTCTTCGCATTCTGCAAAAGAGAAAATCTTCTCCTCTACAAACCTATTATAATCCTCTTCTCCCATATATGCCAGTCGATTATATTTAGGTGGCAGATACAGGATGGCATCACGACAGGTAATATTCAGAATATCCTGATCCTGATAATACAGCTTCTCTTTCGCCAACTCATTCCACTCTGCTTCCAGTCCCCGTTTTCTGATCTCTGCCAGGTTTAATAATGTCACCCCGGCATTGATATACCGTCCTTTCTGTCCTTCCAGCAATCTCCAATAAGGTCTGTCACTGTTCCATTCCCATTTATCAGCCAGATTCACAGCGCCTTTAACCCCTGCCAGCACATTCCCGGTCAGATCCGTCTGCCACACCGGAAGGAGACTGTCACAAATCAGCACATCCACATCAATATAAAGTATCTTATCCACATCCGGAAGCAATCTGTGCAGCATCAGTCTCAGATAGGTTCCTGTAGAAATCCCTCTGACTTCATAGGAATGTTCATAGGGGTTCTCCACACAGTGCATATTAAGTACCGATTGCTCATCTCTGGACGTTACAATACCCTCCAGCGGCTCCTTGACCGAATATGCCGCTCTTGTACAGATACAATAAATATCATAGTGTACCGTTCCGCCTCTGACCGCATCCAGCAGAGAAGCCACCGTAACCTGCACCTGCGATATTAAGTTCTCATCAAAACAAAATGCTACTTTTATATGGTCCAAACAATTTTCCTCTACTTCTCTTTTCTGAAAATCCCGCCTATCAGGCGTTCCACCAAACCTACTACTACTGCAAGTCCACCTGCCAGCAACAGATATTTGAAAGCAACATTAATATTATAAATACTGAATTGATATGACTCATCATAAACATCCGAAAAACTAAGTATCGCACTGCCATACAATATATAAAATGCTCCATAAGCAATCAGAAGAATCATAAAACTGTTAATTAAATACTGCATTAATGCCGCAAATATATTTTCCTTACATATCTTCTTTACTCCGCTTATCCACAATGCAATCACTCCGGGAACCATCAACATGATAAAACTGATCCACTGCATCGCTAATTCTCCTTTTCTGCTTGTTTGTATCTTCTCAGGCGCCATGACTTCCACTGTAATCTCAGTTTCTTCGGCATCTGTTCTAAATTGACACTTAATTGTAACATCATCAAATATCTGATAGGTATCCAGATTGATTTCCTGCCCGCTCTCCAGATACCATTCTCCTACGCCGTAATAATTTTCTATTGCCTGTACTGTTGTTTTGGGAACCACACTGCCCTCTGTTACATAAGTATGTGCAAATTGTTGTGCACCGATCTTGAATTCTACTTTATGATATTTTTCAGAGCCATTAAAAACATTGTTAAGGTTATTAACCCTAGTTAGTAAATAATTTTTCAAATATCCTATATTTTCTTCATAACCCGGATAAATTGATGCAATATATCCTCGTTTTTCTTTCCAACGGATCTCATTCATTCGATAGGAAGCTTCTAAATATCCCTGTATTCCATCAAAATAATCATTCTCATATTTCACATAAGTTTCTTCCATAATATCTTGAAGAACACCGGACACTTCCGTTCTAAAAGCTTTGCTGTGATACAAATCGGCAAACCATTCCTCGCTGAAATTACTGTGTAAAATATCAGCACCCCTTTCATCATTAGCAAATGCACGGTCAAAATCCCATACCGGACCGGCAATCAGCTTAGTCCGCTCAGTCTGATCCTCTTTATAATAGAAAGTGCTGAGAGCATTTGCATCGGGATTATTGCTGATTTCACTCATAATAAATAATTTTGCAAAAGAGTTGATATCAATATAATCCAAATATTCATCACTATACGGTGCCTGATCAATAGATTTAGCCGTTATGTTCACATAATCGGCTATATAATCATGCGTATCTACTGTAAGTTCCTGAGGAGAAGAAATGGCAAAAATCCCATATTTTGTCTTAAAAGATTGCTCCTGTTCCTGTTCTCTGTAATCCTTCTCTATAATAAAACCACTGTCCTGATTAATGTCAACGCGATCAGAACCAACCTCTATCTTCTCTATAACCTGATAGGTTCCCATATATTCCCCATTGATATACATATCTACAAACCGGGAGTCCACAGCATAAGGTATCCCAATGTCCTTGGCAAAATCATATGCCAGCATATTCCTCATCATGGATACATCTTCTCTATTTGACTGTAAAACCCAGTTTTGGGCACTTCCCATGTGTAACACATCAGTTTCCTGTGTCAATTGCACATTATACTGGTTTTTCTCGCCAATTCCGCCCCAACTGGTATTGCCTCTTCCTCTAATCCAGTTCATGCTGCAGCTACTGTCTGTCTCTCCGTCTGCCGTAATGCAGATAAATTCTCCCGGTTCTTCATTTCCTTTGACTGAATCTACATAATCCATAGAACCAGATGCCGTATCGATAAATACAGCCGGAAGATTTTGAGACTGCAAAAATACCATCATATAATGTTGTCTGTTCTGTTCTCCATCCTCGAAATCCATCTCATATTCTGCACCGATTTCTATATTCCGCAAAAATTCTCCTGTTGAAAGATTTCTACCGGATAATGATACCTTATACAATGTATCATCAAACTCGCAGATCAATTGCGTCAAATCTATATAAGCCGGCAAAAATGCATAACAGACTCCATCTGACACATAAAGCTTAACCTCTCTGGTAATATCATTACTTTGAGCCAGAACATTGATTGGAAGATAGTCTTCGTTGTAAGGATCCTCTTGTACTGCCTGATCCAATGCAGCCGATTCCTCAGGCTCCTTTCCGCCAATCACTACATGATATTGTCCCACTTCCACATACTCTTCCTCACTGCCCTTCAAATAACAAATGCAGTACAGAATGGCACCCACCAATAACACAAATAAAATAGAAGTGGCTATTCTGTTTTTTACAGTATTGTTCTTATTAGGTATCATATATCCCTTCAGACTTATTGTTCTTCACCATTATAGTAGTTGTCCAAATAATCCATACGTTTTATTATCATGTCCTGCAAAATATCACAGGAATCATCATAAGTGTCCTGCTTATCCATTCTGATAATATATCCCGAATCTGCCAGTTTTTGCTCATAAGAATATACCAGTTGGGTCAGAACCGGAGTCGACAGTACATCAGATCTCAAATCATTCCATCGTTTAGTTGTTCTTGCTTCAATAGATGCATCCTGTTCTGCTATCAAATCATAGACTGCATCCTCCATAATATTCTCCGTAGCTGTCATGGACTGCCAACCTATCTTAGACGGATATATTCCCCATACATAATTGGATTTTTCAGGCATTCTCTGGTAGAAATAATCTTCTCCCTGTTTCTTGGCAATCACATAATATTCTTCCTGACTATTCTGTATCCCACAGACCGTCTGCAGATAAATATAATAATTGATAAGATTATCCTGATCAAACCGATTTAAATCCTCTGTCGTAAAATCTGAAAGCATAGACTGATAAGATTCCAGCTCCGCGCGATTTTCTGATGTATCCTCGTCTCCGATTACCTCATAAATCAGTGAACCATCCTCCAGGATATCTTCACATTCATATACCCTGTCCGTTTCCCCAAGGCCCAAAAATCCTTTTCCGGCTTTCGGTGTCAAATTGTATAGTCCATTATATTGACCATCTACGATAACCTCTGCGAACTGCATCCCACGCTGTAAATTCTCATTTCCACAGACTCCGTTCCACACATATGACGATAAAACTGTTCTGACAAGTGTGTCATCTTTGTCTGATACCGGATACAACTTCCATGATGTATGCTTTCCCAAACCCAGAAGGGATAAATTTCTTTCCTCTTCATAGTTTGTTTTGTAGAGCTTAAAAGTGATTGTACCTGTATTTTCATTCTGTTTTACCAATACTGCAGACTGTTTCACGCTCATCCCGTTAATATCTCTGTCATCGGGATTCTGCAGCACCATCTCTCCCTGCACATATGAAGTTGTCACAGAATCCTCATCCGTTCCAATGCTGAGAACCGGCAACCCGGAATAAATCAGATTGGCAGTTGCATAGTCATCTCCTGCCAGAAACCATAGCTTAAACACATGCCCCTGTGAAATTGCTGTCAGCTTATCGTCAAGAACTTCATCACGCTCTATATAGATCTCACAGTTATCCCCAACAACACGAAAGGTTCCGGCATACTCCGCAACCTCCGTTGACTGACTGATATAAAAGGTATTGCTGAATCGGTCATAAGGAATACTCTGCCCATCCAATTCTATCAATTCATCCAGATTCTCCGGCTTATCCACAAAGTTCATCGATGAGGTCATCTCTGACAAACGCTCTCCGGATTTTACCTGTAACCCGCAGAACTCCATATCATTCACAATATGAAACAAAAGAATAGAGCCAAAAAACATAACGATCAGACAGACTATCCATACAGATTTTTTCTTCATTATCCGACACGTTCTCCCATTTCCAGTAACCAGTTCACACCATTTACATGTTCGCATGCCCTCAGGGCAGTAATTGCTTCTTCTTTAATTTCCCTATATGCGGACACTTCACATATAATCTCACAACGCTCCCCTATATAGTTGGATGCTCTCACATTAACTCTGGAATAATAAGGAAATAGACATTCTTTGATCTGCTCCAGTTCTACTTCCTTCGTGCCACGTACAATAATCAGATATTTTCTCTGAATACTTGCATAATAACTGAGCGCCAATAAAATAACAGCCACAAACAGAGTAGATACAATGGCAAGTTTATAAATTTGTGCACCTACACACAGACCCTCTACAATTGCCCAAAATATGTAGACCGTATCAGCCGGATCTTTGATAGCCGTCCTGAACCTTACAATGGACAAAGCGCCCACCATACCTAATGAAATTGCAATGTTACTGCTAATCATCAGCATAATAACCGCCGTAATCATTACAATAGCCACATTGCTTGCATTAAATCTGCTGTTATAGCTTACCCCTGTATATGCAAGTCTATAAGTAATAAAAATGATTGCCGAAACTATCAGCGCCATACAAAGCACAAAGAGAATCTTGTCCACTCCAAGAGATTCCCCATTCGCAGTAAACCACTCTAATATATCTTTCTTTGACATCTATCTTTCCTCCGTTGTTATATTTATACAATATATTGCTCCAGAATCGGACGGCCGCTTCCATATTTACTGACAGAAACGTTGGTTAAATGATACTTTGCCAAAATCCGCTTAATAGGTTCAATCAATTTCCCATTAAACTTCACTTCCAGAATTACCTGATCGTCAATCGTGTAAATCCAAGGTATCTCTTTCTCAAATAAATCCAGGCAGAGCTCTGAGCTTCTAACATTTCTGTCAATGGTAATTCGTGTATTATACTCTCCATACAGATATGCACATCTGTCATACTCTATAATCGCCACAGGCCTGTAACACCCCAACGTCATATTTGAATATAACCGCCATGCAGTCTCCTCCGGCCGTTCCAGCAACCCACTGTAATCGCCTTCCATATACTGCATTGCTTCTGCCCTGTTTATCAGCAAACTTTCCTTATGTTGCAATGCTCCCGTCTTCTGCTTGCATTCCAGTTTGACAGTCTGTGCATCCTCATCATATAACCGCAAACGAATCTTCTTTCTGGATTCCACACCATCCATTTTCTCTGTAAAATCTATCTGATTAATAGAATCGAAATACAGACTTTTGACCCGATAAAAACCATCCCGAGAATAGTCATCCGGCATCAGAAGTTTGTTCAGTTCTGCCTGCAACAAGAGACTGTCCCCATAACTGATCCAGTATTTCAATTCACTTCTAAGTACAGAAAGCATCGTTTCTCCTTTCAGCTTTCTTCCGCCCATGATACTCCCTTTATTCTACCCTTATACTAGCGAAAAATCAAGTTTGCAAGACCGATAAAACATTCCGCCCCATGAACATTAGACAAACTGTCCCGATAATCAATACAATTCTGCACATATTCCTTATTTTCACAGACGATCCGGGAAAGTGCATCGGCAGACCAGTCATCCTCCACAATTCCTAAACAGTCAGCCCTGATGTAGGCAGCATTATAAGGCACGGATGTAGTCACGACAGGCGTTCCCACCGCAATACTTTCCACGATCGACACCATATTGTTATCTTTTGCTGTATACACTAACATTGCCTGAGACTCTGCCACGATCGGTATCAGTTGTTCATGCGCCATCCTGCCGCAAAAGATTACATAAGCCTCTAATCCCCGGTCAGACACAAGTTCTCTAAGTGCCTTCTCCTCTTCCCCGTCTCCAATCAGATAAAGCCTGTAATCTTCGTTTCCTCTTTTTATAAAATCCGCAAAAGCAAGAATCGTCCGATCGATCCGTTTTCTCTCAATCAGCTGGGATACTACTACAAACTGTTTTTTCTTCTGCACTGCTTTATCCATCGGGAATTTATCCAGATCTACGCCATGGTCAATTACCATATCCGTCACACGATGTGAAAACTGTCTGATAAATGCCGCCGCAGATTCTGATCTGGGCACTACCGTTACATGACCCATCCACAGACGCGCCACAATATTGTACCAGAATCTGGATGGCAGCTGATGCAGAATCTGATTATGAGCTGCCAGTTCATGCCATATCAGAGTCTTATCCGGGCACACTCTTGCCGCTGTATATGACCATGTAGCAAACATCTCACTGCAAATGATCAAATCGTATTCCCTGTGTTGTTTCAGATATTTTCTAAGTTCCGGCATATAAGGAAAACATCTGGGTTGGAATATCTTATGGCATATTGTCTTCATCCAGATAACCGGGAAAGGAAACACTTCCTCCTTCTGTGGCTTATAATCCTCTGCCGCAACAAGCGTTACCTGATGCCCGGCTTTCAAAAACCCTTTACACATTGTATAGATCATCGTATCCTGAATAGAATCCACCTTCGGAATCTGATTAGTCTCTGCAGTATATAAAATAGGATTGATAATCAATACATTACTCATATATAATGTTACCTTTCTTACCTCTTATCGGAATCCACTATGTTCAGGAATCTGTCTGCTATCTTTGACACGGTATTAGTGTCCTTCAGCTTCCTGCCCGCCATGCTGATATTACGGCTTAATTCCTCATCCTCTGCCAGCTCCAGCATCGCATTCAGAAGCGCCTGATCGTCCCCGACAGGCACTAAAATACCATTAACGTGATCCTCAATATACATTTTAGAACCGCCAATGGGGCAGTCCGTGGCTATTACCGGTACGCCCAGCACTATAGCCTCCAGCATGGAATTGGAAATTCCTTCATAATCAGAAGACAGTACAAACATTGCTGCCCGTTTAATGTCCTCTTTCACATGATCTGAGAAACCTTTAAAAATTACCTGCCCGCTAACACCCAGTTCTCCGGCGTACAGCCGTAATTCTTCTTCCAACTCGCCTTTGCCGTAAAGTTCCAATACAAAATCACTGTGTATTTTCACGAAACCGGCAAATGCCTTAATCAGCAATTTGTGATTCTTCTGCGGATTCAGCCTGCCCACTGCCACAATCCTTTTCTCCCGGATACCATCATAAGGCTCCACGCCATCGGCTTCTATAGGATTGGGAATTACAACCGCTTTTCGGGCAATCCCTGCCGGAAAGCTTCCCGCCGCATCCGGGGTCTGACATACTACCACATCAGCTCTCCGATAGAACAGATTACGTATTATCCTGTGATCATACTGATTGGGATCATTCCGCTCAGAAACCAGGAAGAAATGTTTCTGTCCTATCGCTGCAATCGCTGAGAAAACAGCTCCCATGACACTGAAAGCCCATATCTGGCAATCCTTATTCTCACGATAATACCGGCGCATCCGGCGCAGCCTGTCAATTCTGGCAGTAAACTTTCCTCCCGACGGAGCACCCACACTGACTACCTCAATCTGCTCCCGCAGCGGATATGCAATATCATGTCCCGCAAATAACAGGATTCCCACTTCCCGCCCTCCGGCACTATATTCATTGGCCAACAGAGCTACCACACGCTCCGTTCCGCCTCCCGGCATATCCGGTATCACAAACACTATTTTATCCATTTTAATCACACTCTCTATCCGACACGTCACAGAGCAATCTCCCCAATGAATGCCGGTTCTTTGCTTGCAAACAGTTACCAAAAAAGCTACAATAAGAGCATCATAGAAACGTAAAATTCCTATCCGTAACAATATAGCTTATCAACAAGGAGAAAAATATGCCATCTACCCCTTTTTTAAGTATTATCATACCTGTATATAATGCCAAAGACTACCTTGCCATCTGTGTTGACAGTATTCTGGCCCAGTCATTTACCGACTATGAACTGATTCTTGTAGATGACGGTTCCACAGATATCTCCTCAAAGCTATGCGATGATTATGCTGCCAAATATTCTCAGATACAATGTCTGCATCAGCCTAATAGTGGGCATACCGCAGCCAGACAAAGTGGCTATCAGATAAGCCGGGGACAATATATCACTTTTGTTGACAGCGATGACTGGATTCATACCGATATGTATAATATGATGTGTCATGCCGCTCAGGATACCCACGCTGATATCATACATTGTAACTACATTGCAGCTACTCCCGATAAAGAAATATCATGTAACAGTCCTTTTTCTGCCGGTTATTACAACAAATCACGACTCGAAAAAGAAATTTACCCATACATGATTTATTTCGGCACTTTTTTCACGTATGGAGTAGCGCCCAGCTTATGCAATAAAATATTTCGACGCGCGTTATTGGGAAAACACTTATTTCATGTCCCGACAGACATAATCGTCGGAGAAGATGGGCTTACATCTTACATTTGTATGCTGGAAGCAGATTCCATCTACTTCTTTAATGAAGCTTTCTATTACTATCGCACTAATTCCGACTCTGTCAGCCATCACAACATGCCAAACAGCCGACTGATTGAAAACCGCAAAATGTTCGACACCTATAAGCAAATTATCGACCTTTCCACATATCCATATATGGAGATACAGTTAGATTACTATTTTGTATATCAGTGCCTGCTGACATTTGTACCGATTTATAAAGAGATGCTTGTGTCCAAGAAAGAATTTAAGCAATCTTTCCGGGACGAATGTAGTTACCCACCAATCCGCAAAGCATTTCACGCTGTTTCTGTTAGGGAAATAAACGGTCTTCACAATAAGCTGTATACTATCTGTATCAGATATCGTCTCTACGGATTATTCCGTTTACTATTAAAGCACTGATTCTTTTGCTTTTACAAGGCTGTTCTGTTATTTCCCATCTTTATGATAGAATTGTTCTTCTGCTTCCGCACCGTCATCCAACGCGATGGTGTTTTGGAACAGATTGGTTCTGCTTACACCTATAACAATCAGGCACACACATACAATTCCTATTGCAGCCCGATAGATGCTGCCATTTAACTTTTCTCCTCTTCTAAGCCTGTCTATCATTCTGTTTAAACATCTGATCCAGTCCAGAAAACCTTTGACCGCATAGGGTATTAGCAGAACAAAATACGGAATTGTATAGGACGCGCTGGCCTCCCAGACTAAATGGAACAGATACCCTCCCAGAAAAACCACTGCCACCATCAGTTCATACAAATTACTGCTTCTCCAGTGCAGTAGCAGATACAACAACATCCCCGCCAGTATCCATGTCTGCGCAAAGTTCAGGTAAACAGAAAGCATGACGCTTCCGTTGCCGTCAATTAAACTTTGAACCGGCTCAGAAATATTAATTTCAGATTTTCTTCCGCTCATACGCTCCATGGAGATAAAAGTAGGATCATTCCACTGATAAGCTGTCTTTCTGGCAAAAAAATCCACCCCTTTATCCAGCGGATTTGCTAACATTTTCTTAATAATTATTTTCAGATCAGTCCAAGACTGTTCATTGGCTAACTCTGTATCAAAATGATTATCGAAAAATACATTACCGTTATACCCATTATAATTTCCCGGTCCTCTCGGTGCTTCCTGCAGTCCCATGACTACCCAGGAGAGCATAACCTCTCCCTCCGGCATATCATATCCGGACAAATGCTCTACATATTTCTCCGTCACAAAATTACAAGACCAAACACTAAATATCATTACAAGCACAAAAGCAACGGATGCCATCCCTTTTTTGCAGGACTCCTTTTTTACCAGCAGAAGGTCTATTGCATCATAAAGCATAAAACAAGCTATGGCTACCAGATAAATGAGGCAATTCATTTTGAGTACCGTAGCAGCCCCAATACACAAGGCCGAAGCTATCATATACCGCAGCTTACGGGTATGCAGATATTTTGCTGCCAGACAAACTGCCCCCAATGAACACGCCATACCGGGCAGGATACCATAGATATATGTGATATAGAAGAATATCGGCACCCAGCACACCAATGCAAGATACGCTACAACCGGCGTCGCCTTATCCTCCCGCCAGTTAAAATGCATAAACCAAACCAGCAAACCATATATCACAACAAGCGCAATTAAATTGACAAACTGCAAGCCAATGAAATTCCCAATACCAAAGATAAAAGATAATAAATAATAGAAAAGCACAATGCCCGACTGAAACGGATAACAGAAAAGATAATTGCCTTCCTCAAAAGCCGTAAAATCGCCATCTCTCCATTGCATTGCCACTCCATACACTTTTGCCGGATCAGAACCCGGTGTCAACCGTGTCACCATGATCCACCAGGTACCTGCCAGGATCAAACATAAACTCAGGATTCTCAGTATCCTGTCTCCCCACCAGTCCTTGCCTTCCTGCGTATTCTGTCGTTTTCTAATCCACCTGTATAACAATACCGCTACAACCGTAATTAGCAAAAATACAACAATATGCCTTAACGGACTGTCAGCAATGTTTCGGGTTTTCGCCTGCATGCCGCCACTCTCTTTGGCAACCTCCCCTAAATAGCTTGTACTGAAAATACTATGCAAAAATAGTAAAAAGACAATACCCGTCACAAATATTCTAATCAAAGAATTGACAATATTATAAAAAAGCTTCTTTTCTCTCATTAAGATACCCGCGCTCCTATATATTGTATTAAAAGTTATACCTTGCCGGTTGTCGGCACGCAATTAGAATTGGCGTAAAACTTTCCATGTTCTCTTAATTGTAATCCAAAGGGGGTGCGGAACTCCATTCTTACTTAACGCCTGATATCCTTCTTTAAAAGACACCAGATAATTACGAAGTCCTGCATTACTGGTCCCACCATAAAACATAGCAATCAGTATTTCCGGCACATAAACAAGATGATTTTCCCTATCCTTTAGGAAACGTACCATAAACTCATAATCTGCCGCACAACGGTACCGGACATCATAAACACCGTACTTCTCATATATTTCTCTTTTAAGGAATAACGTTGGATGTCCCGGCATCCAACCATCCTTCAACTCCCCATCTCCCATGTGCCATGTTCTTACTACACGTTCCCCCTGCATATATACAAGATCCGCGTGTGCTCCGACACAGTCTTCTCCGGCATTCTCAATCGCATCTACCAACTTGGTAATTGTGTCCGGCACACACAACCTGTCATTACAGACTGCTACAATATCTCCGGTGCACATAGACCACGCCTTATTCATCGCATCATATAATCCTCTGTCCGGTTCCGAAATCCAACGTACGGTAATATGATCTTCTTCATCATGGTGCATATCGGCAAATCTCCGAATAAGTTTCGGTGTTTCATCCTGAGACTGCCCATCAACAATTACCACCTCGATATTTCCATAATCCTGACTCTCTATACTTTGCAGGGTAATTGCCAAATTATCCTGTGCATTATAGGTAGTCACTAACAAAGATACTTTCTGCATATCAGTTCTCTCTATTTTTCTCTTTCTTCCTGCATCTTATAATTTGCACTGACCATCCTATCGCAATACCACACATACCGGCACCACACGCCGCTACCGCTATGCACATCAATACAAATCTTTTACTGTACCCGGAGCTCTCACTCTCCTGTGTAGTCACTTCTTCCTGCGTTTCCTCCGCTTGCTTTTCTTCTGCATAGGAATATAATTTCATATCTCCCAGAATCGGCCTGTTAACCTGACAATCTCTGCCATCCACAAAAGACCAGCCGTCACATTCGAAAATCTGCCGCAAATATGTCAATACTTCATCGGGAATTTTCTCCCCATCCCGTACCCAGTATCTCCTGCTGTCATATTCCAGACGGGAACCGGTATTTACAAACTCAACCTGATGGTACTGTTCCGGCTCATAGAGATATCCTCTTATTAACTGATATCTGGTGTTCAGATAGTAAGTCATATATTTTACCGCATCTTCAAAGGTAGTATACTCTGCGTTAAATTTTGTATAACTATTGTTCTTGGAAGAACCCCAACGAATCTCATCCATTCGGACGGATGCGCAAATTGTCTCATAATATCTCCGGACTATTTCATCCAAATACTGTGTTATTACAGGCTCATATAATGAAACGAATCTCTCTGTTACATCCTGCCTGAAATATGCACACGCAAAGAGTTTTTCACCAAGTCCCGGCGACAGACAGGTCAGATACTCGTATCTGGCTCCCTCTACATTTCCCAGCGACCGGTCATAATCCCATACCGGACCTGCATAAAGCTTTCGTCCCTCTCCCTCATCCATTATAAAGTAAAAAGTGCTGGCTCTGTTAAGATCCGGCTCATTCGTCAGTTCATCCAATATATACATCTGTGCAAAGGAATCTATATCAATGTATTGCTGTAACTGCTTATATTCTTCCTCCGTATCACATTCTTCGATCATCTCAACAATATCATCCATATATGTCTGAAGAAATGCCAGATCTTCTTCTGTTACCTCTTTCGGATTCTTGACCTCATACCAGCCGGCTTTGCCCTGTATAAAACTAATATCCTCCTCAGATCTGCCGGCAAAAATCCCTTCCAACAGATAAGCGTCTCCAATATCAACCCTGTTCGGCGCCACTTCTATTTTCTCACATAACAGATAGTTACCCGCGTACTCGCCATTAAAATATACATCAACGTAGGCAGAATCCACCGCATAGGGAACTCCCATATTCTTTGCCATATCATAAACTGTCTTATTTCGCATACGTGACAGATCATAAGCATTCGCCTGCAGCACCCACTTGCCGGCACTTCCCATCTGCATAACATCCTGCGGGTTCTCAAAAGTAATCGTATAGGATTTCTTACCTGCACTAAAGCTGGAATATCCTCTGCCGGAAATCTTATCAAGTCCGCCTTCCGAATCTACTTCCCCTGTATCTGTGATACACTGGAATTGCCCCATTTCTTCATGCTCTTTATCCTGCTCCAGATATTGCATGCTGTGGCTGTCCGTATCCACATAAACTGCAGGTATGCATTCCGATTGCATAACCTTCAATTTGTATTCGACAGCCTGACCGCTCTCTGCCTGTCTGACAGTTATTAACTGTTCCTCTTCCGGCATTTCCAGTCTGTCGCCACCGGTAATCTTCTTCCCATCAACTGTAATTTCATATGTTTCCTCATCAAACTGCCATGTAACATGTCCTTCCATCGCATAAGAAGGCAGAAAGAAACAGCATGTATCCTGCTGAATATAAAGCTTATGGCTTCTGGCTCCTGTCCCGCCGTCAATTACTGCATAAATATCCAGAAAACCTTCGAAATCATAGTTATTGTTTCCCTCTGATTCCGGGTTTTCCTCCGGCTCTATGCTCTCTTCCTCCGCCTGCGCTTCTATGGTAACAGCATTGTTCTCTGTAATTTCTTCCGGCTGTCCTTCATAATATCTGTAAAAATAAGCACAGAAAAATACGGCTCCTGCCAACAGAGCAAGTATCCCTATACTGACTATCTTTCTGACCCATTCCTTTTTCATATCCGCCCTATATTCCCGTATAAATTCTATTATTATCTATGTTACTCATTGGTTGCTGTAAACTATATTTCTATTCTTTCATCTATTGTACATTTTACTCATAGTATTTTCAACACAATACTTTCCCAACACGCATTTCCCTGTATTTTATTCATCTGTTTGTACAACAATATGTTGTATGCATCGCCTGCATACTCCTTTTTAAGTTTTTCATTCTACAACTTTTTGTTGTGTGATAGCATTTACGACAACAAAACCACTTTTAAAGCCGCACATTCTGCTGAGATGGGAGAGACATAGCGCCATGAAAGAATTACGTGAAATGCTCCGGGATTTACGGGAAGATCATGATTTAAAACAAAAAACAGTTGCCGAGTATCTGGATGTTTCGCAGCAAACCTATTCCAATTATGAAAATGGCACCCGCGAGATTCCCATTGAAGTAGTACAGAAGCTGTCAAAATATTATAAGGTCAGTACCGACTATCTCCTTGGTGCAGATAGCGGATACCTCGGGAATACCAACCTCAAAAATACTTATCTAGGTAAAATCACAATGCATGATGTTGTATATGATATCCAGCAGCTGAATGCCAAGGAAAGGCGCGATTTACTGAAATTTATCCGGTTTCTGAAGAGTTCGGATTAACAAGATACATCGCAACGCCCCATTTGTGGTTGAATTCTCCCTATTCTTACGCTATGATGAGAGAAATGGCAAGAATGGAGTATTGTACCGATGATCAATTTATCCAAATACAAAAAACATATTCCTTTTATTCTTTTTCTGGTAGTCTCTGCACTCCTTATGATTTATTCTATCATATGGGTTTACCATATTAAAGCATTAAATGCACCCAAGGTCTATTCTGACGGCTTTGGATATTTTCTCTATCTTCCTGCATTCTTCATCTATCACGATTTTTCGTTCAGCTTCATAGAAGGATGGGAGCATCCTTTTAAACTGATACAGGCAGCCGGCTCTTTGGTTAATAAATATGCGGTTGGAACCGCTATTATGGAAAGCCCATTCTTTCTCACCGCACATTTACTTTCTCTGCTAAAAGATGTCATAACCGGAAGCCACACTGCTACCGGCTATACAAACCTATACCAGTATGCCATCCTTTTCGGCGGCGTATTTTACTGGGTAATCGGCACGATATTTTTATACAGATTACTAAATAAATATGGGCATTTCTCTGAGAAAGTGTCCCTCATAACGTGCATCTTTCTTACCTATGGAACGAACCTGTTTCATTATGCATCTTATGATGCCTGTTTCTCACATATCTATTCCTATACACTGTTTATTCTTTTTCTGTACTACTTATGTTGGTATGAGAATCCTGATCGTCAGAGAAAGAACACTCTCTTTCATACCTGTGTATTCGGCTTTCTGGCGGGGCTCATTTTTATGGTGCGCAACACCAATATTTTGTTTGTTTTGACTTATGTCTTCTACGGTGTATACAATATTAAAACCATAAAGCATCGCTTACTGACTATTCTGAAACCCAGACGTGCTCTGCCCATCATCATCACAGGATTTGTCACGCTTCTCCCACAGCTTGCCTACTGGCATACGGCAACCGGTCACTGGTTTATCTATTCCTATGGTTCCAATGAGCCTTTCTACTGGCTCTCACCCCAGATCATTAACTGGCTGTTCAGCATAAGAAAAGGATTGTTCTTCTGGAGTCCGATTCTATTAATCGCCTTTATTGGCATCGCCTATGCTTACAAAAAGCATCATGAGCTATATACCGGATCAGTGCTTTTCCTGCTCGTCATTACCTATATATCCAGCGCCTGGTGGAGCTGGTGGTACGGCGGTTCTTTCGGTCAGCGCGTTGCCGTGGATTTTCTGTGTGTTTTTGCCTTTTTCATGGCATATGCTTTCTCTCTCGCAGAAGCCAAAACAAATGCTGACAGCAAAACCACCGGCAAAGCAATCTATTGCATCGTATTATATGGCTACTGCATCCTCTGTACTGTCTGGAATCTCATTTGTATGCTGGGTTACTGGTATCGCATCATCCCCAGCGACGGTGCCACATGGCAGGATATTATGAATCTTCTCTCACATTAATAACACGAAATCGCTTTTCCTCACTTCGCAGTCAATAGATAATGCTTCTCTCCAAAATCAGATATCTTATCATATACTCTGCCATTAATGACCACAGATTTCTCCGGAAGAGAGGCAAACCAGATGATACAGTCCGGTGTAAAAGATTCATCTGTATACACAGCTGACTCATTCTGAACATTAACATGCTCCATGTACCTGTCTCCCAGCATTGCCCAAAGCGGATACTGGTACGCATCACCCTGCACTACATATAAACCGACCGTCTGATAATCTTTCCCTTTGATTTCATCTGCCACATCACAGTAATATTTCATTTCGTCCCATCTGGATGCAAAATATCCGTAAGGTCTGCTATTTGCCCTATATCTGCATATATCCAGATGGTAATTCATGAGACTCAACAATTCCATAACACAAAGGAAACTGACAACCCCCACAATACCATATCGAAGTTTCCGCTTTTCTTCCGCTTCCGTCCTTTCCTGAATCTGAGCAACAATCATCGGACAGAGCAGCGCCAGATAAGACACCATATATCTGGTAACAAAAGGTTCCCATCTTAACACAGCACAGAAAACACAAAAAGAAAGAGAAGCACAAATCAGATAACCGCCTGCAAGCTTCTTCCAGTCTGTCTTTCGTATGCAGATAACTGCCCATATGATACAAAAGATAAACGCCCAAAGTACAATGGGATTGATTGCCGTATCATATCCGTAAGTCTGCGCCCCATGCAATCCAAATGCTCTGCCATCCTCAGATATAACTTCCGCGTCCAGTTCCACATTCAAAAGTTCTGCCACTTTTACAGCAAACCTGACAAAAAGCAAATCACTGTCCTTAAGGAGTGCTATCGGCATATTAAAAGTAAAATTCTTAACAAAATTTACAAACACATAGGCCGGATTCAAAGTTCCTATCAGCTGTCTTGCCCCTGTCGCCTTGCTTGCATAAGAATGAAAGGTAACAAAATTACGCAGCAACTCCGGCATCAGGGGCAATACAACGCAAGGAAGCGCACACAATACCAGCCTGATCAGATTCCACACCTTGTCCTTTCTCACGATACATACGACAAGCATCCAGACTGCAAAGATAACCATGCCAAAACAAACGGAAGGCTTGGTCAGATATCCCCATGCCACGCACAAGCCCAGTGTGCACACTTTACTGACCGTCTGAGAATTACATTCCAGTCGTTCTCTCTGCCCCGCAAGTTCCAGCAGCACATAGACATAAAACACCAACCAAACCGTAGCAAAATTATCTACCTGAGTCGTCAAAGCCTCCGCAAAGGCAATCGGCATAGACATATAAAGCAGCATAGCAATAAAACGAAATAACTGGTTACATCCCAGCTTCCGCGCAATCTCCCCTACCAATACAGCACAGGTAAGATAGGAAACTGCCTGAAGAAGATTAAAGAAAAGATCGCTCCCCCTGCACAGGATATATACATGCAGATTCACAAATTCCGCCAGTACCGGACTTGCAATCTCCCGCATGCAGTTGGTCGCATAATGCTCCACAGAACGGTTCTGGGTCCAATAAGCAATGCGGGACAGATGATAAGTCATGGAATCCCAATTGTTCGGTGTGGTAAAAAGTGCCAATGCAAGAACAGCAATACCTGTCAAGACCAGGATGCCATAGTAAGAATAACCTCTCAAATCCTGTGTCCTGCATAACTTCCTGATGCTAAGTCCTGATTGTTTCCACTGTATCACGCACGACACAGCAAGAACGATATCCAGTACCGCCCATGCAGCAAAAACGGCCATGAATCTTACTGCGTGGAACACTGACAATCCCTCTGTTAATCCAAATAAAAAGAGCATCCAGACACAACAGGCCTCAATATAAGAACTGAGGCGCGTTGCGTAGATGTTCTTTCTTATCTTGTATATGTGAATATTACTATATAACAGCAAAGCTGCAATCAACATATAAATACCTTTTCCTTTAATCTATTGATTTATCCTATACTCTGCATTCACCATCGTGAGAAATGCAATTTACCTGTGTCATATGTTCATTTGCCGTAAGCTTCTGTAACAATTCTTCCTTCTTGGAGGACTTGATCTCTATAATCAATTCAACCTCTCCGTTCTTGATACATCTGGATTTCTCCTTGTGATACTTGCAATATTCCTTCATAATCTGCTCTACCCCGGCATAATCCACCTTATCTGATACGGCACGGAGAACCAGCAGATCCGGAGCTTTTGCATTTGGAACCATATCCAGTACAATAAGCAGTAACGTCATTACAACACACAGCACAAGTGCCAATACGTAAAGACCAACTCCTACAATAATACCGGCACTGATAGACCAGAACAAATACAGCAGATCAATAGGATTCTTCACTGCATTACGGAATCTGACAATGGATAAAGCGCCCACCATACCAAGAGATACTAACAGATTGGACTGCATCGCAATCATGATAGCTGCAATAATAAGCGGCATACCCGCCATAGTCACATTCAAATCTTTCGAATAGAAAGCCGATTTACTGGATAGCTTATATACCGCAAAAATATAAAGTCCGACCAGGCATGCAATGGCAAGAATCAGCAAAATATTCATTGCCGAAAGATTCGTACCACCTCCCAGGCTCTCATACACACTATTCTTAATAACATCTTTGATTGACATGATAATCCTCCCTTAAAATAATTCCCTACATAACTGATATTTAGAATAGGAAGTCTGCTGCATATTTCCCAGCTCCAACAGCTGCAGTAAAAAGTCCGGAATAAACTCATCATACTTAACTTCCAAAACTTTATCATACTCATGCAAAAAATCATAGCATATATTTTCTTTGCCAAAATCTTCGACACGGTCACTGGCACGTACATTTCTGTCAAGCGTAATTCTGGTATTGCCCGGTCCAAATACATATGCTTTTCTCTCATACGCCACAATCACCTTGGGCCGAAGCCCTCTCGTTTTGATTGCAAGATTAAAAAGCGTTGCCGGGTCTTCCAGGGAGGAGGAATCCTCTATGCACTCTCCCCGTATCAGCTTGTCCGCCTGTTCCTTCGTTATGGTTTTAGATTTTTTGTATATGTATCCGTCCTTCTTAGACTTCACTTCCAGTTTAATAACATCCAATACATTATTATATATTCTAATTCGGTATTTGTCACGTACTTCTACACCGTCCACGGTATCATTCAGGCAATTATCCTGCAAATCATCAAAATAGAGACTAATAATACTGTATCCTTCCGGACAATTCTCATTGCTGTCCGCTCTCAAAACACCTTCCAGTCTATTCTGCAGAGTCCGTAACTCACTTTCACTGCAATTGTATTTATTTTCTACTCTGTACATGTTGCCCTCCCTGCATATCTCCGTACTCTCCATCATTCCACAGAAGAATTATTCCGAATCACTTTGGCCGGAACTCCTACCGCCACCTTACCGGCTTCAATATCCCGGGTCACCGCAGAGCCTATACCAACCATGGTATTATCCCCCACACTGCACTGATTCTTCACAATGCTTCCAACGACCCATCCATTCTCTCCTATATGGACACTTCCGTACAGATGGGAACAAATCAGCACAGCATCCTTTTCCACTCTTGTATTATGGGCTATCAAGGTACATGGCCCTATCTTGGTGCCGTCCCTGATATAAGTATCATCAATGGTGCCCCGCTCTATGTCCACATGACTACCGATAAATACGTCGTTCCCTATGGTAACACCGCCATAATGCCGGATCATTACCCTCCGATGATTCTCCTCTTCATAAGCGCCAAAACCATCTTCGCCAATCATAGTCAGTGCCTGTATGGTACAGCGCTTACCGATACGCACCTTGTTCCTGATCACAACATTATCGGAAATAACCGTATCATCGCCGATAATCACATCTCCCGTGATTGAACAGTTATGCCCTATTCTGACATTACTACCTAGCTGCACATTCGGACCAATAACCGTATTCATGCCAATCGGTTCTTCCACTTCCTGCGCAGCAAAAAAATGCTCTATCAATGAGAAAAAAACTTCCTTGGAATTTCTGCAGATGATCTGATTCGGGAGTGGAATATCCACACCTTCCTGCACAATGCACAGAGCAATCCCGGACAAATCTGCACTCCATCTGCCGGCAGATTTAATCCAGGTCATTGTGCCGGGTTGATAATGGTCCAGGGATGAAAAACCGCACACCGCTGCTTTCCCTACGGTCTGCACTCTGTATTCCATCTGTTCCTGTACCAGAAATACTTCTATCTCTTCTAATGTTACCATGCCAATTCTCCACGCTATTTTTTAAATCCAAGTCATTTTTGACTTAATCATTTCTTTCTACAGCTTCAGTTCCGATCTTTCCAGAAACTCTTCCAAATCCCTTACATTGTCATGCATCCAGTCATAACATGCGTAAGTTCTGCTCTCACAGAAATTCTTCAAAGCCTCTTTGGCCGTCTGCTCTGTCTCATCATACCAAAAGGGATGTGTCAGCACATGAAGCCTGTCATATTCTTCACTCTTAATAATGGAAATTACATCTTCCCGCCAATGTCTTCTGGAATCAGAAACATACTTGTGATTATGAAAAAACTCTTGACCGTAACTATTGACGATCCGACCACCCTTTACCACATAATCTGCTGCAAGAGTCTCTTTGGATGGTCTGTGCATGGATACGCTCCGAACCGGACAGCCCAGACACTGTGCAAGCAATTCCGCTTCCTGCTCCATGGCCTGTACCATGTCGCTATTATGTCCGTCATATTTTGCTTCATCAAAATGAAGGCCAATCTCATGGCCCATGCAGTGCATTTTCTGCAGCATATCCTGATTTTCTTTCGAGAAAATATTGTAGAAATTGCTAGTAACCAGAACAAAATAAGTGGACGAAATGCCCATCTGCGTCTCGATTTCCGCCATTTGCACGGCTTTGGCAATGTTCATATCGATATCATGCCTGACGATAACGCTCTTCTCACACTTCCGGTAATTATGATAACTGCAGAAGGTATAGCCATGTTCCCGCAGCAGGGTCAGCAGTTCTCTATATGCTTTATAGGTAAATTCCATCGTTATTTCCTTTCTATCCTGTGCACCAGGGCTTCAATACGCTCCACCATCGTCTCCCAGGAAAACTCTTTGGCCTGTGTCCTGATATGTTCTGTCCATGGAATATCCATATCTGTCTGAAAGAAATCCGTCACCGCATCCGCTATGGCATCTGCGTTCTCCTTCGGCACAACATACCCGGTCTTATGATCCTGTACCACATCCGGTAAGCCTCCCACATCCGTGACCACTACCGGTTTTTCAAATCCATAAGCAATCTGTACAATACCGCTCTGAGTCGCGGAAATATATGGCAAAACTACCAGATCTGCTGCTGCAAAGTATTTCTCCACCTCCCGGTCGGGAATATACCCTTCCTCCAGCCTGACCTGATCCCGGATGTCATTGGTTCGGATCTGATCCAGATATTGCTCCTTATCCTCACCGAAATCACCCACGACCCATAATTGCGCTTCCGGCATCTTAGCTTTAATCTTCTTCATAGCGTCCAGAAGATATTTAAGGCCCTTATATTCCCTGACAAAACCAAAGAATAACAGCATCGGAGTCTGCCCATCCACATCCAGCAGTTTTCTCGCCTCTTCCCTGCTCATGTTCTGCATCTTAAAAGCATTATAAGTAGGGTGAGGGGTCACGACATATTTCGCCTGTGGATTTACAGTAAGCAGATCTGCCTCATCCAGATGAGACTGCACTATATACCCACTTCCTCTGCGCAATACCAGACGACTTAAAAATCTGTCCATTGGGAATCTCTCGTGGGGAAATACATTATGGCAGGTGAATAATATGGGAATATGCTTCAGAAACCGTGCCAACAAATAATAACACGGCGCAAAGTACGGATGCCACCATTGCATGATCACTATGTCAGGCTGCAGTTTCCGAATTCGCTGCGCCGTATTGATGATATTAAACGGATTTGCCGTGTTGATCCAATACTGTGTATCTTCTATCTGAAAGCTCTTATTACTGTAATCACGCTGTTCTTTCTTAAACAACAGCTTCGGATACTGCATTTTATAAGAAACCATGGTCACTTCATGCTTCTCACGCAATGCCCTGCATAATAAACTTGTATAATGCGAAATACCGCCTTTGTATGGATAAACCGGACCTATTAATACAATTTTCATTTTCCAGTTTTATGAAACCTCACGTATGATTAAAATGTAAATCCATATATTGATTCAAACACTTTTCACGTTCTTCAGGATATGCTCTCATATCGGCTATCACGTCTTGGAAGGAATTATCAATTCCATTCTCTCCCCAAAACCGTTTCCCATTATGGTAAACGCCGGCACTCATCTCTGCAATCCATTCATCAATCCACTCATTATAGTTTTCTTTATAAATATCCGAAATTTCCATCAATTTTTGTCGAAGCATGATCTGCACTTCTTTATTCCGGATCAGGGAAGCAAACACCGGATCTTTATCAATGGCATGCTGAACCGTATCATCCGTAGTTTCCGTTAAAATTGCATACTGGTCAGTATCAAAAAGCATCCATCTCCATCTGCCATCATAATATTGGTTTTTGCCATTACATTCCCGGCTTCTCCAGTAGGCGCAGTTGTTAGGCAGCCAGTCCTGATTCGCAATATATATTTCCAAAGCATAATAATCAATAAAGCTTTCTATATCAACTATCTCACATGCCTGTTCAAAATTATCGTTTATGCTCATATCATTATTGGAAATAAAAGCAATCAAATCATACTGAATCCTATAATCTCCTTCCACACCCTCTTCCAAGCCACCGTTTTTCCACATAATGACATCATCCTTATCGATACCATAATGAGCAGAAATATAGTTCTTATCATACGCTTCCGATAAGTAATATACTCCCCAGTATTCACCATCAAGAAAAAGAACACATGGAATCATGTCTGACGTTGCACAGTTAAGACCGGCCTCCACAGCCAATCTCTGAACCATATAATTCTTAATTTTGACCTTTTGATCATTTCCTTGCGCCGCAAGTATCACCTTATGCGGTTCTTTTCCATTATGAAAAAGATCTGTTTCAAACACATCACTTCCGGAATAGCATTCGCGAGCATAAATATTCAAACTCTTCTGCACAAATGCTCTGGAATTTCCTCCATGAATCCTAATTCCCGCTTTACAGGATTCCAGCAGATTCCTTTCTTCATCAAATATATCAACAACAGACTCTCTTTCCCATTCAATTCCGCGTTCTCTGTAATTCGCGTCTCTGAGCACCCATGAATCACCATTACTGTCTTCATCATCACTGTTGCCATACAACGCGCCGGTAACATAAATACCGTTCTCGTAGTCAAACAAATTATCCGGGTCAGTGATAATTGAAACAATAAACATCCCTTCATAAACCGATTTTTGCTCAAAGCCTATAAAATAAACCCTTGAAGCTTCACTGACACACATTCCCTCCGAGTCAAACAAGGCTGTCCGAACAATATTACATTTATCTACAGGGTAATCCGGTGCTACATATCCTGCATCACAATGGAAGCCTGCAGAAGTATCTGTTCTGACCGAATATATATTATCATGAAGACTGGCATCTTCCATTAATATAGGTCCTTTATAAATCGAAGATGTGTCATCCGGCATACTACCATCCAGAGTATAACGCAACGTATATTCCGGGCTTCCGGTTATCGTAAGCATAAAGCTATCAGAATAAAAACCTGATTCATGGGAAAAAGTAATCTTAGTCGACATTTTGTCTGTACAAATCCACACTAATCCAACTGTAAATATACAGCTCACTAAAAATATAATTTTGATTCTCTTCTTCCACATTCTCATATCCCCGATTAATCTGTTTCATTAATCATCCATATGGCATATATTTTCTCATGAAGCAATTTCATTGTCAATCTTTCCTAGACAATATCTGATTACACTTCTCAAACCACTATTAGCTATGACATCAATGGCCAACAGTACTTTGGCATTTGTATACATTTATTTCAACAGTATTCTCGCAAATAATTTCTTCCTTATATATTCAATTACCGTACAAACAATATATATCATAACTGCATGCAAGAATAATGCACTGAGCATAATGTACCATGACCTGTCTGCATATTCTCTCAAACTATCTACTACAAATTTTGACCTGATATACTGCTGCTCACTAATGATATATACTCCAAAAGAAACCGCTGCCACTTCCATAATAATTTTCTTTAATGAAACCTTTTGCACAGTCAATCTTGCAAAGAAAATAAACAGGAAAACAGCCCCTAGCACAATGAATGGAGAATTATACTGAATAAGAATATCTTCATATTGAGCCTGCCCAAACAATATTACTGTAATTTTGGCTATTACTAACTTGCTCACAAAAACAATAAATACACATAAAAGATACAATATCATAAATATTTTTTTATCATATTGTTCCAAATGTGGCATGATTCTCTTTAAAAACGCACCCGTAATATACATAACCATTAACCAGATAATACTATACCCTCTGTTTACATCAAAAATCTCATTGCCCATCAATGGACAGATAAGCGAAAGAAAACTAAAGTACACCAAAAGAAGAATAACCAGTTGTGTGTGCTGTTTTCCAGTAAGATGATCCAACATAATATTCATAAACGGCATCAAAAAGAACATGCAGAAATAAGCCGCAAAATACCAATACTGGTTTTTTAAAACCGGAAACAAAGATCTAGCAATCTCTCCAATGTCGACCCTGTCATTTATAAACAAATTAAAAAATAAAGTAACAACAAAGGAATAAAAGAACACTTCTATCCAGAGCGGTATAATTCTTTTCCATTTATGCTCTGTCTGCCAGCATACATATCCCGTAATCAAAGCATACAAATTCACAGCCCCATAGCATGCTATTTCCAATAACCAGGCCAGTGTATAATTAGAGGATAAAAATTCTGTATTTGTTAATATCCCACCATGTCCCAGACAGTGCATAATTACAACCATCATCATAGATACAATCCGCAATAATTCAATTCCGACATTTCTTTCCTTCATTTGTGTCTCCATCTCAAACCATGTAAAATTTATATCTATTCTACATCTACAAAATATACCACCATCATATCAGACATATCAATCACTTCCGCATCCTCACTGTCTTCCAAAATAGTAATCGCTTCTTCATCTCTCGGATTCATCATAATAATGCAGTCCTCTTCCATTACCTGCTCAATTTCCTCCTGCAGAATTACATGGATGGCTCTATCCGGAATCAAGAATTGAAAATATTTAGGACATAAACTGGTCCAGTCCAACCCATCATTTTTTACAAAATATATTTTTTCTTCCGCTAATTCTCCGGAAATTTTACTCCTAAGAGGAACCGTTACACTATCCTTTGGCTGTCTGTTTTTCAGTATAGCATACTGGCTCGCATGGTATCCCATACTGGTAAAAGTTAACCCTATGCATATTAGCGCCATACCAGTCATCCATTTCTTTCTTTTAGGGAATGTAGATGCAAATATAATCACAAAAATAACTATTGAGATCATTACTAAAATGATAAAAGTAAGTCGCATATCCGAAACAGCCTCATAAAATGCTCCTATTACCGGACTGCAAATAGTATTAAACCATCCGGCAGCATTTGATACTAACAGGTAAACCGGCCATACTCCCAATAATAAGGATAACAAAGAAATTCCTAAGCCTATCCTCGTTTCTTTCACCAGAGAAATACAATAGATAAGCGCCAAAAACAGAATCGGCCCTATCCCATTCTCCATATATCTGCCATATACAACATAATCTTTACGTGCTGTCCAATTATTCATTTGTATGACGCTGATTCCATACATAAATCCAGCAACTAATATTATCCATATTTTACTTAACTGGTAATTGTTCCATAATTTCCTGCTTCTTATATTGTCGATTAGTTCCTTGAGCATTCCTACCACAGCAATGGGAAGCGTTAAGCATGAACCAATAATTAAATAAAAATATTTCCCCGCAAAGGAAATCAATAGATTTTTTGTCTGTTCAAATATCCTCGAATAATAATTAGTAACTGTCTGTACATTTAGCCCCACATTATTTATACCGGAATTTTTCGAATTGGACCATAACAAATTGATTTGATGTGCTTTTACTAATTCAATCCCCTTATATCCAACCAAAAGAATAAGAAAAAGAGATAAATAATATCCCAATTTCTTTTTATGCTTAACCAAAGCTAAAACCAGGGCAATTATTCCTGCCAAAACAACGCCCATACTTCTGTTATGAACTGCATAGCTATATAGCAAAACAATAATTGCCAAAACATATTTTTTTGCAGAAAACTTTTCATCCAGGGATATTAATAAATATGTTTCCAGCCATACCAATGAGTATAATAAGCTTTCCGTCCATGTTGCCTGCGCATAAACAATATTCGCAGGATAAATAATTACTATGAGGCTAATAAGAGCGATTACTTTTTCATCGATATCGGCAAATAACTTTTTCCCACTTTTATAGCATAAGAAATAAGACATAATCAAAAATAGAACATTTAATAATATTGCCGCTTTATACCATAATTCAGGTGTCGGAAGTATCGCAACAATCGGTACAAGCCACAAACTATATCCCCACGAGTAATAGGGAGTCTCCGCAATTAAATCTTTCCAATCATATCCAACTGCCGAAACCGCATGTAACCAATATCCAAACTCATCATTAATGACAAAAATATAATCCATTGATCTAATATTAATGCAGCACAGAATTACTATTACAAGCACTGACAAAATATGTAGATAACTTGTTTGATTTTTTGTATTCATAATAATACTTGTTTATCCTTTCGTGCTTATCTACGCGGAAACAAACCGCCACTATCTACCATGAATTACTCCTCCTGCATCCCATCAAAACTACAGAATGCCAGATGCCCCGAATATCCTGAATCATTGTATATAGTAACTGTGTACCCCAATTCCTTTGCCTTATCAATAGTGCTCTGCCATTCATCGCCACTCCAATTTGTATGCCATGCCCAAAAGCGAAGTGGCAGATTATTGTTGTCCACTGTCGTTGTCGCATTATTCAGATAACCCTCTTTATATCCATCTGCATGAGAGACATAATAGTTAAAACCATATGGAGCAATCCCATAAAGATATGTGACGTCCTCCCATCCATTATTTTCCAACCAAATATCGGCAAACTGATCATCTAATGCTTTATTCCAATTCTTTAAAGTTGAATATGCAGATAAAATCATACATAAAACCACTGCCCCTATGATATACTTATGGCCTTCGACCGGTCTGTGGATTTCAATCAAAGAGCTGATTTCCGTAACTATGACGGGTAATACAATACTAATCAATGGTATATAAAAATAACTGTATCTTGCAAAAAATCCCGCGCTTTGATTCGGATGAGCCATCGCATATATATGCAATTGCACAAGCAAATAGTGCATTATATAGCCGGTCCACAGAGTGATAATCAAACTCTTCTTATTCCAATTCATTTTACCTCTTATAACAAGATAAATAGAAATAACAATTAAGATAATGCTAAATATACTTAGCAGAAAATTCCAAGCCTCTCCATAATTAAGATTGTAAAAATATCCTATAATACGCCCTAATGTAAACGGAAAATCTTTCAACAAATCAACACTCAAAGAAACCGTATTGCTTGAAATCTGATTATTCTCCAACTGTTTTCGGGCAAATAAAAAGTATAATGGCGCCGCGAAAACGATAAGACACACTATGTAAGACACTGTAATGACTATCTTTCTTTTATTGTCTACGCTGCTGTTGAACACATTTCCCACATAAAACAAAAACAGCAATGGTAATACAACAAATACTGCTCCATACTGACTATATAGAGCAAAAACTGCTCCTAATATAAACATAACCATGTATTTATATGTAAATCTTTCGAAAGACTTTACATAAAAAAATAGAGTTGCAAATAAGCAACATAACATAAGAGCATATTCTGAGCACTCCTGTATGCAGTATATCCACTGATAGGATACTGCCAATACACACAAAGAAAAAGCAGCAGCTTTCTCATTGAGCATTATCTTTACCGTAAGAAAAAGAAAGCCTCCCGAAAAAATTCCTAACAATACATTAAATAGACGGAACCACAGTATTGACTGATTAACCTTTAACCAAAAGTGCATTATAAAATTATAAAGTGGTGGCTGAAAAGTTTCAATGACCCGATGATATAAATCTCCATTTAGGATACTGGCCTGCGAAAAATTATACTCGACCCATTCATCGCCCCACAGAGCAGAATGTGTCAGATTATATAACATCATAAAGATAAAAAAGACAAAAACACTTCCCCAAAAGAGATTCTGTTTATCCAGCAAATTGTTCTTCTTTTCCATTAGTCATTCCTTTCTTCAGCATTCTAAAATCCCCCAATGCTTTCCACCCAATCCTGACAATTCTTGGAATATTGACAGAGTTAACTCCTCCCTGGCGTGGCTTAAATGATATCGTCTTAAATGTCATCTTCTCCTTATAATACGCAAAATAGGTCGTTATCATAATATTGGGGATATTGTAATCACTTGGAAGCTTATATAAATATTTCTTTATAACATCAGTTTTCATTAACCTAAACGGTGCATTAGCATCCGGAACTTTTACGCCAAAGTAGATTTTTAACAATAAACATACTACCTGCTCAACCAAAGCCCTTTGTTTTCCATCTCCCCTTACATTTCTGTAGCCAAAAATACCATCATATTCCGTTCTAAGCTGCCAAAAAGCATCAAACTCATCCGGATTCGTCTGACCATCTGAATCCGTCTGAAAAACATAATCAGCCCCCTTTTGAATCGCATAATCATATAAAGCGATTACTTTTGGACCATGCTGTCTGTCAGAATCGGTCAGTATCTCTAATCGGTCAAACTCCTTTTGTAAGTCCACTAATATCTCATGTGTTCTGTCCGAGCTTCCACTATCTGCAATGACAAGCCTCGATTCTTTACCTTTTCCTTCTAATATCGGATACCACTGTCTTACAACAGACGAAATATTTGCTTCTTCATTATATGCCGGCATTACAATGAATAAAGATTCCTTTACTTTCATGCTTCCCTTCTCCTTTGTATATGAAAGTTCAATTCTTTATGATAGATTATACTTCTATATTCAAATTATTTAGATAATTTTCGTTGACACCTTATCAAATGAACCAGAGCAAAGAATAAAATCCATGCTGCAAGGATGTATCCTCCTCTCACATACATTCTAGCCAAAGTTTCAAATATAGTTCCCGGAAAATATGCCTGTATTCTTCCAAGTTCTCCCAGTCCATTCCAGTCAAGGATAAGATGTAGCACTATCGCAAGCATATAAATCTTATTCCATTTTCCCACATTCAAAACGCAAAGTGCCGCCATCGGTATAACCAGATATTGATTTACAATAGCTGAGGAAAATGCAACCATTGCAATTAAGTAAATCAACATAATATGATCAAACTGGAGTTTCCTTACAAACCATGCCACAACAATCATGATAATCCCGTAAACAATGATACGTGGCTTCAACGGGAAATCAATCAGAATGTATAAAATTTCAAAGAAAGGTGCGTTATTAACCGACCGATATCTAAACACATTATTCACAATTCCTTGAAAAGCCGCATTACTCGAAAGAGCAAACGGGAGAAAACTTAAAAGAAAAATTGCCGGTGGAACGAAAGCATATAACACTCTCTTTCTTATGGATAATTTTCCCATCAACAATATGAAAATGGGCAATAAGAACAATATATGCTTGGTAATAAGTGAAAGGGAAAATAGAACCACAAATCCAATATCTTTCTTGTTCAATTCCTTTTCATCGTTAAAGAATATCGTTGAAAGCAATGCAAATAACACTGCTATATTGTCAAATTGGTTATGATATCCCGTAATAATGATAGAAACAGGGTTAAGGAAAAACAATAATGCCTTGATGTATGAGTATCGTCTTGCAATAAATGCAGCTATCCCCAAGTCTGCCAATGTTAAAACTGTCACGATAAGCACCCTGTATACCAGCACCCAGTCACCGGGGAGTACCTGAGATATTCTGTAGAGAATTCCCTGGATGCACAAAAATATGGGTCCATAATTGTATCTGGTTGTCTCTTCATATACATTTCTAAAATTACCCGATATCTCACCAACAATACAGTACGATTCAAAATCAAAATTGAACCCAAAAGTCATCACTATATATCGCAGCATAATTCCTAAAGAAAACAAACCCAAAAATAAAATGTGCTCTCTCTTTATCTTATTATCCACTTCTTTTGCCTCCTAAATATCGACAGCTTACTCTCCAATCAAAGCAAAAACAAAGTCACATTTCCATGATAACTGTATTCCATGGCATTTTCAATAGTCTTTTACACTTATTATCCTTGACACTTTTACACTTATTATCCTTGATACCGGAACTATCGAGTTATAATCGAATTAAAAAACAAGGAGACTAACTATATAGTAAGCGTCAAATCACTCTTAAACTCAACTACCAAGCCTTCTTTTAACGGAATCTTACCCACCTTATTACTTCTTAACTCTAATTTAATTCAATTATATCTCGTCCCGGCTCAACTATTGTATAGAGTAAAGAATTTGTCAGTTGAATAAGAAAATAAAGATGAGAGTGAAAGAACTCTGAGGTATAATGATTTCGACCAAGAAAAAATATACTAAGGAGGATTCACTCTCATGGAGATTATATCATTATTAGAACTTTTAGTGAATGGTTTATTAGAAGCAGAGGAGAAATTTTATTGTAACCCTAAAGATTTTTATGCATTTGAGAAGGCAACCAAGGCCACAACAGATGCAGTTGCAGCAAAGTTTATTTCAATAGTTCTAAGCAGTATGAATGAGCAGATTTACAACTGCAGTTACAGGGAAGGACTATATAATGCCCAACGTACAGATCAAAGGAGCCTCGTGAGTTCTGTGGGTGATATAGCATTTGACTGTACGTATTATAAACGGTTATCTGATGAAGGGGGATATGTATATCTGCTGGAAGAAATGCTTGGATTAGGCCGGCATGAAAGGTTCACGGAAGAGGCAGAAGTAATGATGATTACGGAAGCACTTAAGACCAGCTATGCCGAGGCAGCAAAGGTACTTCCATCCAGAACAAAGATTACAAAAACCACAGTGATGAACAAGATCCATCAGATAGCCGAAGAGATTCCATATGTAGCTCCTAGGAATAAGAGGGAATGCACATATCTCTTCATAGAGGCTGATGAAGATCATATCGCAGAACAGCATGGCAGATATAAATCTAAAGATGAGAACAAGAGTTTTATAAGCAGACTTGCTTATCTGTATGAGTACAAAAGAGAGAGCCCCAAATGCAAAGGACGCAAGGAACTGGTAAATACGTTCTATTTTGGGGGACTGTATCCGGGAAGTGATGGAATAGAGAAGTTCTGGGGCAATGTAAATCATTTCATCGACCAAACCTACAATACCGAAAAAATAAAGCACATATTTGTCAGCGGGGATGGAGCACAGTGGATAAAAAGTGGTGTAAAATATCTTGATAAGGCTTTGTTCTGTGCTGATAAATACCATCTGATGCAGTATATAAACGCCGCATCAGGGCAGATGCTTGACGAAAAGGAACTGGTAAAATCAGAGCTATGGCACCTGCTGTATAAACGGTCAAAGGACGGATTTAGTGATTACACAAAAGAAATGGCTTCATCGGTGACTAATACAAAGCCGGTAACAGATCTGCAGACCTATGTGTTAGACAACTGGGCAGCTGTCATGCGGACCCTGCATAACAAAGTGATAGATGGCTGCAGTGCGGAGAGCCATGTAAGCCATGTGTTATCAGACCGTATGAGTTCGCGTCCCATGGGCTGGAGCCAGACCGGAGCAGACAGAATGAGCAAGCTTCGTTGTTATGAACGCAACTACGGAAGAGAAAAGATAATTGACCTGGTAAAGTATAGCAGGGAACAGAGGAAACAGAAGCGTACAGGTACAGATAATGAAATCATTGAGAAAGTTAGTCTGCGGCAGATAAGAGCTGAGCATTATGACCAGGCCAAAAGCTATATAGAGAGAATCCAGGCAACGATGCCGGGGCAGACAGCAAGAAAGACAGCAAGAATAAGGACACAGCTTAGGCTGCTATAAACAGGTGCAGAAGCACACAATTAATCATACCTGCTTGATTACAGTGTATCTGCAGGAGAATGGGAGTCAAGGATGCTACGCACCGGAGGCTCCGTCCTTGACACCCATTGGCTTCCATCGAGATGCATATCACACCGCATATGTTTGCTGCCCACCAAACGTACAATCATAGAGCAGGATATGTCCCCCGGTGTCAATCTGACCCTTAATAATATCTACGTGCCCAAAAGCCTTGATAGGTGCGATAAGGCATTCTTGAAATTCCTGTAAGTTCTTCATTCGTATCCGGAATAAGCCATTTACCATTTAATTTAATCTCATTATCCATTCTTAGACTCCATAAAAATCAAGTAATGGTTTCCCTTTCGGACAACCTACGAGCCGGCTAAAATCACCTGCTTTTGGGACACGCCTTGATATCCAACCAGTTTTCTGTAAATCCCATATATTTGTAAAGTTGGGTCTTCTGTATCATTCGGGTATCTGAAAAAAGTTGTTTTATTATTTCTTCTAACTCTTTAATAAAATTAGAAAAATCTTCTTCGTTTAACAAATATTTCAAGACAATAACTACTGCAAATAAATCATTTTTTCCCTTTACGTATTGCCCTTTTTTCCTATTAATAGCTAATGCTTCATGAATATAAGTATCATCAATCGTTCCTTTTTGATATTTATAATCAAATAATCGTTCATTATGGGCACATACATTTCTCACTCGTGCCAACAAATCAAGCATTTGAACCAACATTCCTTCATGCACATATTCAAACTCTTTACTTACATTATGCTGAATACTCTGTGGCAAAAAACTATACATTTTTGATACAGTTCCTAACGTCAACGCTTTCATCATTACCCACAAAGGAATGTTACCATGTTGATTTTTCTGATGTTTTATGTATGGATAGTTCTTTGGATCGTTCGTAATTTTTGTCAATCTAGTAATCAATTCATTTACATCGTCCTGATTAATAGGCGTATAATTGTATTTTGTTGCATTTAAATAATGCTGTTGTTCTTCCCCATAAGCTTCACAAAACGAGTATGAAATAAGTGATTTCACATGCTTTTCAATTTTCAGTATATATTGTAAAAATAGTGTTCTTAATGCATCATCAAATAAATATAAGGCATATATGTCCTGAATAAAAACATGAATCTTGTATGTTCCGTCTTTCTGCTTAAACGGGCTCTTATATCCGGAAATCAAAGCAAAATAACTATGTTCTTTGAGTAACTTTATTGCATAGTCGTTATCACTGATTCCGAGTTTTTTCTCATCTTTCAGCTTGTGAAGTAATTGTTCGTATGTCATAAACGGTTTTGGTTTCTTTTGTTCGTCCATTGTAGTTTCTCCTTGTATGAAAAAAGGCTCCCTCGGGAGCCTCTTTCGGTCACAGTCCTCTCAGGTATCTGCAACACGATCACTGGTATTATCATACACAAAATCTAATCAAATGTCAACAACAAAATCGACATTTGTAAATTTGTTTATAATATCAGTCATCCATATTTTATGCAATATATATACATACTATACATATTTATATTCTACTATTTTAGCCGACATCCTGAGCAAACATATATTCCCCCAAAATCTCAAACGTCACTAGATTTTTCTATATTTTTAATTGTTTCCTTAACAAGAAATTATACTGTCCCTCGCATTCTTTCTTCACCTCTAATTCTTCCATAAGATACACGTGTATCGGCAATTATTTTTTCTTTTCTTCTTATCTGCACTTCTGTAGAACTGCAAAGCTTCTGTTTTGTTATAAGCATAAATTGATTTATCCTTTCTGATTATTTTCATAATTAATCCGAAACGCATTTGCCATATCTTTTCGTCCATTGGATTTCATTTATAGTTTAAATGCTTTTGTAATTTTAGTGCGTCAGACAAGTGATAAATTTCCGCCCAAATTATTCACAAAACTATTCATGCCATCTGTCCTTGACATCATTATATAGTTTCATACGGCCAGCAAACGCATTCTTGGCGCATCCCTTTATATCTGCCCATTTAATTTTTCTTTCCTTTTTCTGTGCTATCTCCATAAAAACATCGTAAATTCCCTTAACAATCAACGGATGACGTTTACTGTTTATTCGGTCGCGCACATACACCTTGGCCGTTCCATCATCTGACATGAATACTCCTATTCCCATATGTACTGCCATCAATGCAGTCCGAATTTCACCTAAATTTTTCTTTTTCCTTTTGTCTTCATATACATTACCTTTAAACTCTTCAAAATTGAAATACTTATAAGCAGTTCTGAAACTGCTTTCATATCCCTCCTTTTTATCTGCAGATAGGAATTGTTCGTATTTAATTTCTTTGATATATCCATTTTCTATCAAACTCTTTGCAACAACATTCCCATACAATTCTTCGTTACATATATATTCATGCATGACCGGCCGCACATTCAACTCGTCCATTACCTTTATAAACAAGTCGCCATTTCCAGTCTTTTCTGTCAGTTTTAAGAAAAAATCTGTATCAATGGCAACCATTTCCTTTTCTTCTGTCATTTACATACTCTCCTAAAAGCTAATTTTCTCAGACTGTATTTCCGTCGGTGGTTCAATATCAAACTCAGCTCTAATCGCTTCTATTTTCTGCGAACTGATTACCCCTTTTTGCTCAGCTTGCATCAAATACTCCTGCAACCCTTCCATACTGCGCAGTTTGTTGATGATTCCAAGCCGGGTATACTGTTTTTCCAAAATAACTTCTTTAACTTTACTCTTATATTTTAAGACGATATCAATATCTTTTTCTCTCAATCGGCCAATCTCAACATATCTAATTACAACTGCTTTAAATGGAACAAAAAACTGGTTCATCAAATATACCGTCAAATCCGTCAAGTCTTCTTTTGAAATTGATGGTCCCTCATATCCTATGTTCATCAAAAAATCGTTAATTGTCTGTTTAAAATATGTCTCCGGCATAAGCAATTCTGCTGCAAATCGATTGATTACATCCTCAACATCAAAAGGTATACTCGGGAACTCTTTTTTCAATCGTTCATCTACTTTCCAGATATGCCCCAACTCATGCGCTGCACTAAAAGCCTGTCGCTCCCTGGTATTATTAGTATTGATAAATACAAACTGTTCCGGTTTGCCTGCAACATACTTCTCAATATGACAGCCATCGCAGCCGTCTTCTTCCTCTCCGTCAAGCGGATAATATAAAACATTGCACTCGCATGCCTGTAAAATAGAGAACACATCATCACGAATAATTTCATTAACAATGTTATTTTCTCGTTTTATCTCATCTACCAGTTTTTGTATCCCTTTAACTAATTCTTGTTGCATTTTGTCTCCTCAAATCACAAAAAGCACACTAATAATCTCTAGTGTGCTTCCGCATTTTACATTATTATTCTATAACGGCCTCTTTCAAATCACAGTACATATCAAAGAGATCCCTTATTTTCTCTTCATTCTCAGGATTATTAAAGCATTTCATATAATGCATAAATCCCGGACCTGAATATGCCTCTCTCTCCCGAAGTACCGTTAATTCCGTAACCGGGACATTAAATATACGGCTCATATCCTCTAAATCTTCCTGAGAAACAAACAGACGTCCATCCAATAATTTCTGTGCATCAAAAATAGAATACCCCATCTTCTCTGCAAAGGTATCCACCAACATCTTACCTTCATTTAAAAGCAACCGAACATTAATTCCAATGATCCTGCTTCGTTCCATAATGTGTTTCCTCCGGAGATTGTCTCTTTTCAATCTATTATATAACTACATTATATCTATTTATGCACTGTTTTTCAAGGATTATTATTGTAAATTACTCATATACTGTCTAATAATTATTTGTTATAATAATTCCATTATACAAAACCTCTTAACTCATCATCATTCAATAACAAGCCATATACAATTTTTTGTTGGTCTCTTGTTTCCACACCCATATCAAAAAGATTTTTCAAGTCATCAGTCAGTAATTCAGCTTTATGGGCGATAAAGTAATCCTTATAATATGAAGAATAAATCAAATTCTGCCACATATAATTGCTTGTATCTATTTGTGAATAATCAAAGTTATCCGGATCAAGCGCAAACTGTAGGTGCTCCGAGTAATGTGCATAAGGTTTCAATATAGTCAGGTCAACATCAAACCCCAATAACTTCAGAATAATGCATTCTTCAATGGATGTCATAAGCAAATCAGAGGTAGTACACATTCCCGGTATTTCCTTACGCTCTTTATCCTTATATTCTATGACATCAACAAATCTTACCATTACTGTACTGCTATAAGGGATTATCTTTTCTATAATCAAATGAAAAAGAAATTCCGTGTTGATCTCTTCCAGATTACTATTTAAAAATTCCTTATATTGCTCTATTGGTAAAACATGACGAAATAGAAATATCGTCTTAATCTTCTGCCTTATATCCTCCATTAATTCTATATTTGTAATAAGTCGGTTTCTGGTTTCATCTTTCACGCACAGAGATAATTTCTTTACAATACGGGACAGCATGCTGCTGTACCTTTCTGAGATAACTGCAGAAACCTTTTCTAAAAGTATTGCATCAAGCAGATTTCCCTTTATCTCATCTGCGTCTTCAACCGATATGGTATTAACCAGATAATATAAACATTCAAACAAGTCTATCGCTATGCCTGGGGTATCCCTTACCACTTCTGTAAACATATTGGTAAATAAAGCAAACAATTCCTTCTTATGATTATTGTCTAATTCTAATAAACATACAATAATATTGAAATTGTATAGAGGGTCTATCCATTTTCTATTTCTAAATTCTATTAAACTGGCACATAAATTACTATACTTTTGAATAATATCTATTTCACAATCAATTTCTAAAAACTGAACGGAATACTTTTTCAACAATGATTTTAATGATTTCGGTGATATATATTTAATAAACATATCAAAATCAATCTCATTAAGCGGATAATGTCTACGATCCGTTATTAATGCATCATTTGTCGTAACAGCAGCCACCGGCGAATATGAACACAGTATTGCCTTCAAATAATAGACTAAATAATTATTCACATCAGAAAAATAATCAAATGGCAGGAAATTTTCTTTAAAGAAAAAATAGTAATCGTAAGCATATGCCTGAAGCTCCCATATATGTACATAGCTATGTCCCGAGTACCATGTATTACTATTATACTCATATCTCTTCTCCTGTTTTTCAACCAATTCGTTCATATGCAACATATTTCTGGCCGATGACTCAAAAAGCATTTTTAAATAATTAATGGCACCATGGTATCTTACAGGAACAGTATTAAATAAGTGTTCCAATTCCTTAGTTTTAGCATCCTGCCTATTAAGCAATGAAATTGTAGATGCACGGGCACGCATTTTGTGCAAAAGGATTGCTATATAATCTTCCGGTGCTATAGCCGAAGCCTCCACCTCAATGATTTCTTCAAGCACCACAGCAGACTTACCCAACAAGCGATAATAATATATCTTTTCATCCGTATCCGAGCAATCCTGTACCTGCTTAAAAAGTTCTATGTAATCATTATCCAGATATAACTGAAAATTATTATCCTCATCTATTCCTGAAGGAACTTCTTTGATTGAGTCATCTTCAAAAAAATGAATTGCCGTTATTCCGGCTCTCTGAAAAGCATCTATTATCTCATGTACATCTTTGTCAATAATTGCAGCAATCTTCTCATACCATTCCTTATCATAAAAGACAAGATGCGTACTTGCAAAATACGTGCGTCCCAATGGGCATACCCGAATTAGATCTTCAAACGAAACTTTTCTATATGATTTTAAAACCTGATACTTTTCAATCAGTATCTCTGATAATGGGATATATTGTTGGAATATTGCAGAATCCGATATACATCTTAAATATGAAAATAATTTCTGACCAATTGGGTTTGTAAGTGATACAGGTACAGATACTTTCGCCACCAAATCATCAGGTAGAGAGCATAAATCAACCACATAGATATTCTTATCTTCAAGACGTATTTTTTCATACTCGGATGGGGCTTGTGAACTCACCAAAAAATTGGAGGGTCTTTCTGCTATACCATAAAATTTCCTGAAATAATTAATCCAGCCAATAATCAAATTTAGGTTATAGTCATTTAAAGAATATCCTAGAAATACAAAAGTATGATTAACAAGAAGTGCACGTATAAAAGTGCTGATTAATGTATGCTTTTGCTCATAATCAAGATAATCGCTTTCCTTCAAAACCATTGAAGTCGGTACAGTCAAATCTCCATGCATTTTTATAATGTATCGCTCGTTTGCTTTAGAAAGCAGATCACTATCCCGGAATACAACGGTATACAGCTGTGCGTTCAAATTTGTAGACTTTTCTAAAAGTGGGTCGTAGTTTGTTGTGATAATATGATGAGGCAAAAGATTAAAAATTTCATCATCTATTGGATTTGACTCCATATTGCAACTCAACGTATTCCGGATCAGCTCATAATACTCGGTATGTTTATCTGATGCATCTGTCTGATAATAATACTCCGGAATCCGAAGAAACTCATCCTGCGTAAATTCATAACGTTCCTCACATTTCTCTTTGGGACAAGTTCTTTTTCTTTTTGAGCAACTATTACATTTATCATAACCGATCTTCTCTGCAATTTTTTTGATCAATTCCCACCAGGTAGGTATACCTGAATTATGAGAAACCCCCGCTCCTACAAATACAATTAACTGATTATTTTCCTGTGCTTCTCTTATTTTTTTGATTGAGTCTATCCAGTTCATCAAACTATCTCTCCAATAATATATCAAGCAAGGCCTGTTCTTAGCCAACTGCCTTTTATTTGCGTCTTACCAAAGCAATCCCTGCAGGAGAACCATTTTTCTTCATAATCTTTGTTATAAATACTCCACTCCTGTTTAAGAAATCCGTAACATTTTTATATCCGCTTTTCTTAACATTGAAATCAGGAAATTGTTTTGAAATGGCACATCCCACACTGGCAACATTTACCCATTCAGTAGTAATAATTCCACGCAAATAGTCAATGACATTATCTTCATTAAAACCAGCAACACCAATTAATTCAGTTTGATCTTCGCTCTCCTTCTGAATAGAAACATCCGGCTCTACAGTAACCTCTACCATTTTTTCTTCATCATCAGTATCAATAATCCGATTATCTTCTCGAACATTTCCTAACGTAAGCCACTCACTATTAGGTCTACAAATCTGCCTTGCATCTTGATATGCCATGCTTAATGTAAGAATTGTCTGTCCTTGATAATTTCCATTTACTAATGGTTCAACAACCAAGGCAACATCTGCTGCCCTATTTGATCCTGTACGCAATTTCAATGGAAGCAAAAGGCTAATACCGTTATTTCGCGGATAATAAATTGGAATAGCTGTTTTGTAATTCCACTTACAATATTTTTTAGCAGTTGCAATAGCATCCTTCAAGCCATCTTGTAACAATCTTCGAAACTCTATACTTCGAGGATTTTTGTCTGTAATCATTTTATGTATCTTTTCAAAAATTTCTGGTGACTGTTTTTGTTCATATTGATTGAACAATTGCATAATTTCAGAATTCCAACACAATCTGCTTTTGATATATTCCATAGGTAAGCGTCTAGAATTGTCGCGGATAATATGTTCGTAATCACATGACAAATCTTTATCAGGGTTAAAATAAATATCTTCAATTTTATCCTGATCTACATAGCAGGGAGCTGATGGAAATTTTCCAAATTTTCTGTTAAGTGCTTTTCCATTTGAGTTTTTGCCTCGACAAGCAAAATATCCAAATTCCCATTTACGCTCGAAAAAATCTTTTGTATATGTATTCCGCTTTAAATAACAATAAATATCGTCATAAGCACTATCGACCAATCCCGTATTGAATAACGCTTCACCGTTCTCTTCTATTATAAGATTATCTAACCATGATTTATAAAAATCAAATAACAAATATTGTCTTAGAATATATTTTTCGCCTTTGCCCTGTTCTGTTTCATAATCCCATTCTTCACCAGATAATGCCATATCAGATAACTCGTCTAACAACTGTTTCCAATCACTTATATACACATAAGATTCAAACAATCTTTCAGCACTCGCAAAACCAACAAGATTCATTACCCATTTATCATTATCTTTCTTTTTAAAGCAAGCGCTTTGCGGCACCCCTTTTTCATCATAAATACCTAATAAGAAATCCATGTAAACAATATCTTTTCTAATTTGAATATTAACTCTTTTACTGGCATATGCCTCACTGTATTTTCTAGTTACAAAAGCTCGAAAAGATTGGGCTGTCAATTCTTCTTCCATTTCTTTTTCAATATTTTGTACCACTGAAGGCAATTCAGATAATATGCTCATTATTTTATCTGGAATAATTACCTCTTTCATCGTTTTAGGCAATCTTTTCCATGCATTTACGTCTTTCTCAGCGTATTCTTCGACCATTTGAAACTCAAGAAAAACTTTATTGTCTTTTTCCTCACATTTTGAGATAGAAAATTTTCCTATATCTCCCACTTTAACCATTTTAGTCTTTATTTTATGTTTGTCTGTATTTTCTAATATTCTATAAGTAGCATTAGGGCCAATATGAATGCTGATATAGTCCGCCTTTACTTCCGTTATAGGTGCATAAATTATTTCTCCTGTTCTGTGCTTTGCAGCAAATGTTTTAACTTCATTAATAAATAAACTATTCATTTCTGAAACAAATTTCACTTTATACTGATATTTTTCTGAATTAATTAATTCACTAAAAATTACCCAATAATACTCACCCACCTTTATTTCCTTTGATGTATATTTTGATAATATTGTTCTGGGTACACCAAATCGACTGATATTATCAATTGCATAAAAACTACAATAATCGTTCTCTTCGTTAATTCTATATAAACGAACATATGCATAATCACCCGGGGTATAATAGAAGTCCCTTCCCTCTGGAATAATAAATTCAAATCTACTCTTCTTCTGCTCATGTTGCGCACATATTTTATCCAATTCATTCTCTGTTACTTCAGGTTTAGGGGAAAACGGTATTCCTATTTTCTTTCCACACTTTTTGCAAAAAAGCGCATTATCGCTCAATTCATTTCCACAATACATACAAAACATCAGCATATCCTCCCGAAATTATTATTGTTCAGTCCGTTGTTTACCTAAATGCGTATAAATTCACAAACAAATGACATGTAGTTTTTATTGTGCTGTGATATTATGCTCTCTTATTATCTCCTAAGTATCCCAATAAATATTCCTATCTTGTAGTATACTTATTTTTTAGTTCTTTTGTGCAAAAAAATTTATATATGTAAATTACAATATTTCTGTCAAAAAATGTCAAGCATTTTTTCTTACATCTCGCATTTTTGCAATTACCAGTAGCCAATATTGTATATAAAATATCTATTCATTTAAGAGGTGATCATCCTGCTGTTGTCGTTCAAACAAATTACCACGTATTTTATCAATAGCCTTTGCATATTTATAGTAACGTTCAATGAACTCCCCCATCCAAATCATACAGGTAATCAAAGCTCCCACCCCAAAACATATTGAAATAAACATTAACACCAAAAGAGTATCTGATATTTGGCCTATAAACGCTTTTGTAACATAAAACATAGCCCCTCCATACGCTAGACTTGCAACAAATACACCCAAAACACAAAAAATATTCACTAACATATACCACAAATCAGTTTCTTTCTTTTGCTTCTTTACTACATGTCCTACAAATATAATAAGATACACTTCTTCCATTTGTTTATCAACAAACAAAAAGCATGCAATCACTAATGCTATAATAAGCAAGCTACCAATAACCGTCACACCATTTTCACTTGCCCCTTGTGTCTCTTGCACAAAATACTCATAAATCAATCCAACAGCATATATTATGATTGAAATAACCCACATAATATATTCTATACATCGTAGTTTCTCGCCCTGGACTTCTCTCTTAGACCGTTCCCAATCCCATTTCAACAATAAAGACAGATATTCTTGCAAAACCGACTGAAGTTGATGTAATCTTTGCTTATCACATTTACCTTTCTCTATCTCACCAATAACTTCCCAAATGTGCGAATCATCCGAATATCTATTAGAAACCCGTTTTCCAAAAGCATTAATTCTAACTTTTAACCTGTCGCAAATCTTACGTGTCTTCTGGTACGATACATCCCAAAGCTCTTCAGCGCAAATCCTTATCTCCTCGCGCCATTCACTTCGTTCCTTTGTGATATACTCCAACTTATTATTTCTGCTAGAGGTATATATTCCAATAACACCAGAAATAATAGCTGAAATGACAACTGACCCTAAAATGAATTCCCAATACATACCTCTCTCCACCTATTTATGCAAAATATACCTTCTTCTACTCCCAAATCCCTTACTCATCAAATTCCACACGCATAACAGGAAGCATGTACAATATGTCTTCCCAATCGTATCTTTGTTCAATCAGTAGTGGTAGCAAATAATTAGACAGTTCCCTTTCAACCTCATTAATTTCCGGATAGTCTAACAGATATTTCCACCACCGAGGTATATAAATCTTATCATGATTCAAATCATACAAGAAGCCCTTGCAAATAAAGCATTTTATCTTCTAATACACTCATATCCTCCTGTTTCCCCATCTCAATAGAGATATACCCCTGATAGCCTTCATCTGCCAGAACTGATTGAATGCCTCATACTTCAAGCTTACCTTTAGATAATTGCCATTTGCACCATAACCCTACATAGAATTATATGCTCCCATTGCATTCTTAAATAATACTTAACCAGTTTCGTGTTTTCTAGAGTGTCTCATAAAAAACCAACTATCCAAGGCACATGGTTTGACGTTTACCATCGTTCTGCATTCCTATTGTAAATATCCGGATTATCAGCCGGCACGATTCCTGCATAGTATTGGGCAACGCCGGTTCTTTCTTTATCTCTAATTCTTCCATAAGATTTCTTCCTGATGATAAATCTGAAAATAGTTTGCTGCTGTTTCCATATCCGTTTTCCAGATTCTGTCAAGCCCTCTCGTCTCTCTTAGCCGTTGCTCTGCCGCCTTTGCCGCATAAAACTGCATCTGATTATCTCCTACCGCCAGCCCATTCGCATAAAACACAGCTTTATCGGCAGGAATTTCGCTTCCATCTATTGTTGCCAACACCAGATTATATACCATATGAGTACCTATCTTCGCCAGCTCTATTGAACGAATCGGTACATAATCATCATTTATGGTTTTAACCTGTTCCCGATATGCCATTTTCCCCTGGTCATTGATATATGGCTCTATATGCAGAAGCATTTTAATTCCCTGATCCGTTATGACCGGATGTTGAGCAGTCAGATATACCACATACGGTTCCTCTCCTTCTTTCCCCGCTGTAAGCCTGTAGATTCCTTTCTGCTCTATTCCTCTTACCACATCCCGGACACGCAACGGTTGTCCCTCGGAATATACAATATCCCCCAGGCTCACATTCTGTATCATGAGTTCCGAGAAATCATACATCTGAATACGGGTATCCTTATAAAGACACCCCCAATATAAACGGATAGAGGGCAGATTTTCCCCACTGCCTATCGGACTCGTACCACTATAAAGCATCATATGGTAAATCTTGTCCGTTCCCGCCACCCGATAGCTTACGGTCAGTCCATAGTCTACTTCCAGAATTTCCATAACCGGTAATGGATTTTTGGCCTGCCACTCAACTGTTTGGAAATCCCACTGAAAACCGGGCAGTTTCGTATCCGGGTCCACATAATAAGAAAAAAACTGCGAAAAGTCTTTTCCCGGTTTATTTTCAAAATAAGCGATTCCGCCTCCGTTTTTACGAATTAAGGTAAGCATGGAAGAAGAGCCCTGCTCTCCGATGCTGAGTGCTCCCCCAAACTTCTGGTTTTTATCCGCAAAAACAGCCTCCCCTTTGCTGGGAATATAGAATCCACCCTCTGAAAAATAGAGAAGGTAATCATATTTTTCTTCATAAGAAGGTATCCTGTCATAGCAGACAATGACCGGCTCCTCTTCCTCATCATCTGTCCAACATTTTTTCAACGGATCCAGAACACGGACAGCCGACAAAATATCATAATTCTCCGCAAAAGAGGAAAAATCCATTGCCTTTGTTTTCAATCTCAGGATATTGTCCTGTCCTATCATGCAGACCGTCATAAACACACCCGTTGTTTCTTCCCGGATAAGCTTCTCCTCCACCTTCAGTTCCGCTTCCACGGTCTGCGTATGCGGATAGACAAAAGAAGGCACTCCTTCTTTCAAAAGAGCCGGCTTTCCATCCTTTATCCGGTATATATCCACCGCCAGTGCCATCTCCCAGATAGGATGAATTACCGTTGCGCCGGCAGTAATGACATATTTTTCTCCATCCTTCCTTATTTCTTTCAGAAAGATGCCATCCACCCAACCATTCTCCCTGTCATCGCCTGTAACCATACGCAGCCCATCCTGTTGAGCCACAGAGACTGTTTCTTCAAGGCATTTCGCGGTACAGGGAAAGAAGTCTGCACACATCCCTCCGAAGAAATCACGTACATATTCCTTCTCTTCACTATCCAACAGAGAAATATATTTTTCTTTTCCATAAGATACACGTGTATCGGCAATTATTTTTTCTTTTCTTCTTATCTGCACTTCTGTAGAACTGCAAAGCTTCTGTTTTGCTATAAGCATAAATTGATTTATCCTTTCCATTTGTCTCATGCCTTCGAATCAGTTAAGACAGCAATACCTTCTTTCCACAATAATATTGCCTCCCATAATACCATTGAAGAATATGTACTTGTCTTAAATAATTTTCATTACACTCACTCCAGTAATGAATATATTTATCAATTTCATCAAATAATATATCATCGCCTTCTCTAATATTATGGAATCCACGTCTTATAGCCTTTATTAGCATTATTATAAATGACCTAATAAGTACAACCAAAAATATTATTGTCATTATTGCTAATACAAATTTGATTCTGTATGCAGTAACAGAGACATTTACTTTTAAATTCTCTGCACTCATGAGTATTATGAAAATTATCATAAATAAGCACAAGTAAATAAAAAGAAAAAACGCATAGATTTTATTTTAATTCATTTGTTCCTTTCTCAGCCATGTATACTCATTTTTCCTGTGATTCACCGGTAAATATTTTATTAAAAAACCACTTCGGGATCTTAGCAACTGTATTTTCATAGATAAATTCCACTATAAAACAGCGAACTAGATATGTAGAAACACAAAAGAGTGGAGAAGCTCATAATAAATGGTTCAATATCTACTGTCTTTGCAAAGCTTGTTCCCAAAGATTATCCTCAACCGTCCTCATATCCGTTACATCATAATTATTTACGATATATTCTCCCAAAAAATCTGCAACCTTTGCAGCACCACTGTTATTCAAATGTCCAGGGTCTTTAAAATCTGTTTCACAATCTATCCCCATCTCTTCCATATATTCATACAGATTAAAATATACACAATCATTATTTGCAGTATATTTTTTCATAGCGTTACTATATCCATATTCTTCTTCATGTGGAGCAGTATAAAAAATTATTTCTATGCCTCTCTCATGACAAATATTTACCATCTCATCTAATATTCTTGTTGCTTCTTCACTTAATTCATCCTGCTCAAATGTTGCCGGATCTCCAATCGTAACAGGAATAATCTGATCACTTGGGAAATAACCCATTGTTCTATAAAAATCTATAGTGTTTGTGTTCTTACTAAAACTACCCTCTTCCAGATTAATCCAATTCTCATGGAATGCACATAACGGCATAATATATGCTAAATAGTTTTCCCAATTACTTCCAAGACATTGCTTTAAATATTCTTGTTTCCCTTTAAACATACTTATTCCCCTTGTGTAGTATATTTCTCCGTCCACATTACTCTCATTCATCTTTATTTGATTTACAAGATATGTCTCTATCAGAACAATCTTGGGTGATTGTGTTCTTAAAGAATCCTGTAAAAATAAGAAAGTGGTATTAATATGCTGCCAATTGCATCCATAATTGAACGCACCTACTCCATAATTGCGATACATAACCATCGGATCCAAGCCCCTCCACATATGACTCGAACCATATCCTATAACTTCAATAGAATTTATTGGCATATCATGAAAAGTATTTATAGTGCTAAAAGCCGTATCAGTATTAACCGGTCGAACTAATATCCCAAGCCTATATATTATTCCTATTGTCAATGCAAATGTTAAAAAACAGCCAAAGAGTCTTTTTGCTACTATTTTCACTGATTCACTCTCCCTAGAATTGGAAATATATAAAGTTTGATTTATCAAAAGATGGTCCCCACATACCAAATAATAAAATGGCACATATTGCAAAAGCAATAAAACACCATCTAAACCAATAATCTTGTTTAATAATAACCTCTCTTATCTTAATACCCTTCGTTTTACAAAAATCTGCAAATAATAATATAATAATACCTACTAATATAAGTCTAAAATTCTTTTCGTCCAAACCGCATTCATAAATAGAACCATCAAAACAAATCCATGGATTATTACATGTGAATATAGCTTTAATAATTTTTATGGCTTCGCGTGTTGAGCTTGCTCTAAAAAAAATCCAAGAAAAATCAATCAATATAAAATTTCCTATTATTTGAATAATCTTATGTCCAAGAGAAGCTCTATTCAAGTTAAGAACCTTAACCGCTTTATCCCGTAAAGCCTGGGTCAGTTCCCCGATAATTTGATATAAACCATTCAATCCACCCCATATTATAAAAGAAAAAGATGCACCATGCCATAACCCACTCACAAGAAATACTGCCATTTTGTTAATATATTTTCTTATTTTTCCTTTTCTACTTCCGCCTAAAGGAATATATAAATAATCCTTAAACCACGAAGTGAGTGAAATATGCCATCTTCTCCAAAACTCTCCAACTGACACTGATAAATAAGGCGCATCAAAATTTTCTGTCAACTGAATGCCCAAAATCATAGCGGCTCCCCTTGCTATAATTGAATAACCTGCAAAATCACAGTAAATTTGAATAGCAAATAGCATGGAAGCAACTATAATATAATATCCGCTATATGTCACATAATCTCCATAAACAGTATCAACAAATATCGCAATTCTATCAGCCAAAACAATTTTCAAGAAATATCCCCAAAGCATAAGAATAAATCCCTCTCTGGCTAAATCAAATTTAAAGCTCTTGGGTGCCGCTAACTGTTTTAAAAGGTTTTTAGATCTTTCTATCGGTCCAGCAACCAACTGAGGGAAAAAGGATACAAAAAGAGCGTATCGCAAAAAATTTCTTTCTGCATATATCTCGCCACGATATACATCCATTGTATAACCTAAGGCTTGAAATGTATAAAATGAAATTCCAACAGGGAGCACAAGATCAAAAGCAGGTACCTTTAAGTGAATACCTATTTTCCCAAAAACCATTGATAGAACTGAGAAAGCAAAATTAGCATACTTAAAATAGAACAAAATAGCAAGATTTAATATAAAGCTAAAAGCAAGCACCATTTTTTTTAGCCTTATTTTAGTTTCCTCATTAGCTTCTTTTTTCTTCACTTTTTCTAAAAGCAAACCGCTTAAATATGTAATGACTGTTGATGTAAATAATAATAATGCATAACTAGCGTTCCAACACATATAAAAATAGTAACTTGCCAGAAGTAGCCAAATATATCTATACCTTTTGGGCATAATAAAATATACAAGAATTACTATTGGAAAAAATATTACAAAATCAATAGAATTAAATAGCATACCTAACTCCTTAATTATTCCTTCATACCTCTACAGCCTCACAAATCACTCTTCCCATATAATCAATCATTTTATCCGTCATTCCCGGATACACTCCAACCCAAAAAGTATCTCTCATAATTCTATCTGTCTGCTCTAATGTACCAATAACACGATATCCTTCCTGTTTTCTTCGCATTTCATCAAAGCATGGATGCTTAATCAAATTTCCTGCAAAAAGCATTCTCGTCTGAATATTTTTACTTTCAATATATGTTACAACTTTATTGCGGTCTACTCCATCCTTACATGTCAGTAAAAACCCAAACCAACTTGGATTTGATTTTGGACAGGGTTCCGGTAAAATCAATTTGTCCGAAACTTTTTCCAATATCTTATATAGGCGTGCATAATTATGTCGCCTTTTTTCTGCAAATTCCGGCATCTTTTCAAGCTGAGCACATCCTATTGCCGCCTGCATATCCGTTGCCTTTAAATTATATCCAAAGTGAGAATAAACATACTTATGGTCATATCCTAATGGTAATTCTCCATATTGCCTATCAAAACGATGTCCACACATATTATCTTGCCCGGAAACACAAACACAGTCACGTCCCCAGTCTCTATAAGAACGAATGCATTTATGGAGCAGTGCATTATTGGTATAAACAGCTCCTCCTTCTCCCATCGTCATATGATGCGGTGGATAGAAACTCGACGTCCCAATATCACCTATTGTTCCTGTGTACTGTATCTTTCCATCCATTTCATATGTTGAAGCAAGCGCATCACAGTTGTCTTCAATCAACCATAATCCATGCTTATCACAAAATTTCTTGACCTCACATAAATCAAAAGGATTGCCTAATGTATGCGCCGCCATAACAGCTTTGGTCTTGTCCGACAGTGCGTCCTCTAATTGAGTGACATCCATATTATATTGTGGAATTGTTACATCAATAAATACCGGAACAGCTCCAAATTGTATCATTGGCGTTACGGTAGTTGGAAAACCTGCTGCAACAGTAATGACTTCATCACCGCGCTTAATAGCCCTATCCCCAAGAAGAGGAGAGGTAAGCGCCATAAATGCGAGCAGATTTGCAGAAGAACCGGAATTCACAAGGGAACAATACTTTACCTGTAAAAATTCTCCCAGTTTCTGCTCGAACTCCCTTGTATATCTCCCTGAAGTCAGCCAAAACTCCAGCGCACTGTCTACAAGATTAACCATTTCATTGCTGTCATACACTCTTGATGCATACGGAATTCTATTTCCTTCTATATATTCCTCTTTTGCTTCAACATGGTATTTTTTACAATACGCATCTACCTGATCCAGAATTTGTTTTTTAGCCTGCTCCTCTGTCATATTTTCAAACATATCTCTTCATTCCTTCCATATACTCATTAATTTGCTCATCCATACAAGTCGTTATTCTTTGATCTGTAATATATTTTAAATACCAACTTACACTATGAGTTACTGCCTGCTCCACATTCCATACGGGTCTCCAGCCGAAAGTACTCTTAAATTTAGCACAATCCAATTTTAAAAAAGTGGCTTCATGCGGTCCACCATCATAACGATCAATCCATACTATCTGATTACCTGATTGTTCTGTCCACTCTCTGCAAAAAATGCTGACTAACTCTCCTGTTGCAATACAATCCTTTTCTTCAGGACCAATATTATAGCTTCCTGCCTTTTCCTTATTTTCATATTGTTCAATTGCCACTAACAAGTATGCCATAACCGGCTCCAATACATGCTGATACGGCCGCACAGAAAAAGGGTTTCTCACCTTAATATTTTCCCTATTCTTAGCTGCTCTTACACAATCAGGAATGATTCGATCCTTTGCAAAATCACCACCACCGATAACGTTTCCAGCTCTCATAGTAGAAATAGCAATATCCCTATTCGCAAAAAAGGATTTTTTATAGCTATCTGTTACAAGTTCTGAACAGGATTTGCTGTTAGAATATGGATCATGACCATTCAATTCCTCATTCTCCCGGTATCCCCACTCCCATTCACGATTAAGATATACCTTATCCGTAGTTACATTTACGAATGATTTTACAGAATCGGTCAATCTAATACATTCCAGAACATTAACCGTTCCTATAACATTGGTTTCATATGTATATACAGGCTCCTTATATGCAGTTCTAACTAACGGTTGCGCTGCCATATGAATTACAATTTCCGGTTGAACTCTATCAAAAACTTCTTTTAAATGTTTTAAATCTCTAATATCTCCTATGACAGAATCTATCTGATTATCTAAGTGGCAAAGTTGGAATAAGGACTCTTTTTCTGCTTCCAAAGCATACCCTGTTATTTGCGCTCCTGCGTGTGCAAGCACTGTACACATCCAACTTCCTTTAAAACCAGTGTGTCCTGTAATTAATACTTTTTTCCCTCTCCATTGGTAAAGCCAATCTGCCTTCATATTATCATTCCCTTCTATATAGCATTATTTTTAAAAACAAATATTTTTATCTTTCCCCACAGGAAATTTAGTATCAAAGAAAAAGAAACAGTTAGCAGCATACAAAAAATAATGATAAATAAATAATTATTTTTTATGGTTTTACTAACTATATCCAATACAAATGTGTGTGTTAGATAACACTCTAGAGAGCACATTCCTATTTGTTTAAGTATCCTGCTGTCCGGAATTTTTATCAGCGCCATAACCGATAATACCAATGTTGACCAAAGAGCTGATGCCAACACCTTAAACAGCAAAAAAAATGCCATATTCAAATTACTGCATCCTGTATATATTATAGCACTTATCGCAAAACCAACCGAATTAAATGCGATTATCCATCTATGTTCAAAACAATAATTAAAAATCTCGCTTCTATACCGTCCGATTATGACACCTATAATAAATGATATATTCGATGCATACCAAACCTCATCTCTAAAAAGAATTGCCAATAAAACAGAGATGATAAATACACCTAATATGAGCATACCTATATTCTTTCTGCCATATTTCCACACACAATAAAACAATAGATAGAAAAGCATTATAACAAATATAAACCATGCATTTAAGCAAAATAACAGCTTAATAACTGCCAGGGAGGTTTTTAGGCTACTCTGTAAAACCCCTATGCCTCCACTAATCAGTATATATGGCAAGTATACATTTGCCAACCTTCTTTTAAGAAAGGTACTATCCAGTTTTCTCTCTGCACTTAGTACCAAACCATAACCTGAAATAGCAAAAAAGAGACTAACACCGTATCTTCCCGTCTTCGTTAACAACCACCATACAATTCCACCATTCGTCTGTGATACATAATACTGAGAGTAATGCGCAATCAAGACTAAAACAGTTGCCATTCCTTTTATATAGTTACTTTTATCTTTCGACAATCCTATACTATGTACCCACTGAATCATTTTGTTTCTACCTTAGTTAAAATCCCATTATCACATCAATCAAAATTTAAATTAAATCTATCAAAAAATCTATCTGCAATGATACCTATATTATCCACTTTCAAGAGTTTAAATAACAATGCACGTACACTTTCAATCAAAAGAGAGACAAAATAAATGCTCAGCCCCGTTATCAGAACTTCGATTAAAAATTTAAAAGGCATACTCTCTGCATATATACCAAATTTTCCTGCAATAATATTCTCTCTAATTAAATCATTATCATGTACCAGATATACACCAAATGATGTGTTCGAAAGGAAAACAATTATCTTTTTTAATCTACTATATAGGCTTAGCTTCGAAAAAGCATTTAATAATGCTATGGAACCAATAATAATTGTTGGCGACAAATATCCTACAAGTAAAGTTCCTCCTCTAATTTGCTCATAAAAGTGCCAAAAATACACAACAACCATATTCCAATACTTTTCCGAATAGAAACATTAAATCTATCCTGATACTTCCGAATATATCCACCTAATATATAGCAAATTGACAGCCAAATTGTAGAATAGCCATTGTTTGTTAAGAACGCATCCGAATGGAACATCGTTTGCAGAACACAAAACACAACAAATAAACAAATAAGAAAATATTTTACCAGCTTCTCCTCCATGTGATTTATAATATAATTTAATATTGGAATAAAAAAGAACATTCCAAAGTATGCTGTAAAGTACCAATATCTTTTAAACATTACAGGGAAAATTGTTTTTAATATAACATAAATATTAAGAGTTGCTGGTTTTACTACAGCAAATAGAATAGATATACTACATGAAACAAAAAAGACTCTTATCCACAGCTTTACAATATTTGAAACTTTAAAGCGGGCACCTATACCCACATATCCTGATATCAATGCATAGCAGTTAATGGCTCCAAAGCATGCTATTTCTAATCCCCAGGCTATTTCATAATTTACCGACAATGGAATACATGAATTAAGAATTCCACCATGTCCCAAGGTATGTAAAAAGACTACCATTAACATTGATATTGCCTTTAATAAATCTAATCCATAGTTTCTTTCATGCATATCTTTATGTCCTTAACTCATCTACTAAATGTTTAAAACCATTTTTCCAGTCGTACCTGATACTAAGTCCAAATTTTTTCATAAGAAAAGTATCTGCAATACTATCAGGTTCAACTTTACGAGACGGTATGGCTCCAAAAACCAACTCCGAATCCGAATTGGTTACTTCTTTTAAATAAGTGATTGCTTCTCTTATTGAAATTCCCTCTCCTGTCCCAAGTGGGAGGTTCACTCTGCCCTGTGTCGGTATAGAAAGAATTTTTGCTAAATTATTAACTACATCGTCAATATATATGAAGTCCCTTCTCTGCTTCCCCTCTGTCAACATAACCTTCTCATTTTGTCTTAACTTGCAGATTGTATTTAATAAAAATCTCTCAGAAGGTTCATCGGCCCCATAAAAATTCTCTAGTTGTATATTCCAAAAAACATATCCACTTTGTCCAAATTGCTCGTTAAGTTTCCATTCCATACTATCTGCAAATTGCTTTTTTGACCGGCTATACATATTACAGTCTATAGACAATCCTGTATCCATTGTCATATATTTATTTATGCCTGTCTGTATTCCTTGCATAAAGCACCAAAATGGTTTAAGGTAATTTGCTTCTAATACATCTATATCCGTTACATTTCCTCGTTCATACTTAGTGATGCAATTAACCATATAATCAATCTTATGAGTTCCTAATTTTAATAATAATTCGTCATAATCCCAAACTTCTTTTGTCCAATCCTGCGGTATCTTTTTCCTAACAACACTATATACGGACATTCCGTTTCTAAATAATTCTTTTCCGAGTTTCTCCCCTAAATATCCATTTCCTCCAAGAATAACTACTTTCAAATCCGTTGCCCTTTGCCTTGTCTTCGTATAATTGTAACTAATAACCATATTTCTAGGTCAAACAATTTAAGCTTTTCTTAATTCGCATCAAACGTCTTATCGTCTTTATATATGAAAAAATAAATTTAGGCAAGTTCCTTTTAGATTCTCCTGCCACTCTCTTATTAAACGAAATCGGAATCTCCCTAACTGTATAATTAGGAATTGTATAATTAAGTTTAATTAATATTTCTTCCACAATATCAAAGTTGTCACATTCCAACTTGACGCTTTTCAACTCTTCTCCCACATACATGCGGAAACTATCAGAAACATCTTTCACCTTTAGACCAAATAAAACCCTATATGTCACATTCAATACCCATGACATAAAACGCAAAATAAAAATATTATCAGTATATCCTCCTTTGCAATACCTTGAACCTATTACTAAATTGCAGGCAGTCTTACTAATTTCTCTATAAAATCGTATAATATCCTCTGGATTATGTGAACCATCTGCATCCATTATAACAACATATTGACCTGTTGCATGTTCAATACCTGTTCGTATGGCATCACCATACAAATTTCCACCTTTTCTATTAGTATAATATACTTCATTTTCTATACAAATATCCTTTGTCTGATCCATGGCCTGCACTGTGTCAACAACTATAATTTCATATTCCAATTCCATTGCTTCCAAACTACTTTTCAATTCTTGAGTATTCCGGCTCTTCCTGAGCCACCTGTCCGGATTTTGAGAGCCACCCTTCCGGCAGCATAGAGCCACTCTTCCGGCAACACAGAGCCACCCCTCCAGCACTGGAAACTATCATTCCGGTAATCAGGAAACCACTATTCCGGTACATGGAAATCACGATTCCGGACCTGTGGAAACCATTACATAGATTCCTTATACTGTAGGCATACACCGATTGGTGTAAATACATTATAAGGAGGGTCAAAATCATGACCAAGTAT
>JBJELE010000004.1:0-3903 GCA_051878995.1 Lachnospiraceae bacterium
AACATGGGCGGCTCTGTTATACAGCGTGGCAGTCTTCAAAACACCCGTTCGTGTTCGGACGGGTGTTACAACTTTAGATCGTCATTAAGATCATGTTGCCTCAGAGTTCGGCCGTTTTGTATGAAACGGCAGCGTACTTTTCTGCGTTTTTATGCTGCTGACGCCATTTGAGTGGGGAGCATCCGTTGGCTTCAGTAAACCTTCGGATAAAAAAGCTAATACCGGAAAAACCACATTGAGTTGCGATTTCTGTAACACTTAGGTCGGTATTTTCCAAAAGCTCCCGGGCATGATCCATCCGCATCTGTCCGATATACTCCGAAAATGTCAAATGAAAATGCTCCTTAAAGTACCTGGAATAGTATTTGGATGACAGATGAAACTGTTTTGCCATATCCGAAAGGGTAATTCTGTCTTTATAGTGAATCCGGATGTACTCCAGCATTTCCCGCTGAAGCTTCCCGTCTTCATCTGTATCTGCTTGTACCAACGGACAAATTCGCAGTACCTCCATTAAGAAACGCAGCAGCAGAAGTCTGGTCTCCAACTGATACATAGAGTTCTTACGATCATTGATCTGCACCACTCTATCCAGAAGTGCCAGATTCTCCGGAGTAAGAACCGCCTCCAGCACTTTGGTACGTAGCATCAGCTTACCGGTTCGCAAAGGGTGGAAAACGGTCTGCTCCAGTTCATCCTGGGACTGAAATGAAATCAGTTCAACCGGGAACAGCAACGTATGATAGCGGACAGACATATCATCAGAGCCCATCAGATGCAGTTGCCGGGGGTTGACGATCACCACCTGTCCACCGGTCATGTTGTAGACTGTCCCACCCACATTGACCCACAGCTTTCCTTGCCGCACATAAATCACTTCCAGTTCATCATGCCAGTGGACCGGCATTTGAAAACTGTGGCGCAGATTGGAAATGGTATAATGGGAATAGGGATATTCGGGGGATCCATGGCTTTTGCTTTCCCGCAGCCTATAGTTCATAACGACACATCCTTCCTATATATCTTTCATTGTAGCATAAAAAGGAAATAGTGCAACTATTAGTTGAAAAATGACAAGAATTATCATTATTAGGAGGATATAATGAAATTAATTAAAAAGGAGTGACTGCTGTGACCACCGATAAAAAGAGCTTGCCTCAACTGTTTTTCCCAATCTTCTTTGAAATACTCTGCTCCATGCTCACAGGCGTTGTGGATACGCTGATGCTCTCGTCGGAAGGAGATCAGGCAGTGGGAGCCGTAGGAACTGCCAATACGTATATCAGTATATTCGTGATCATGTTTTCCATCATTTCTTCAGGCATGATCGCTGTGATGACACAGTACATCGGCGCAAAACGCCCAGGTGTTGCCCAGCGAGCCATGCATTTGGGTCTGCTGTTCAATCTGGTCACCGGTATTATGATCAGTGCGGCACTATACTGCTTCGCTGGTTCTATTCTGAAGGGGATTGGAATAGCGGACCAGCTTTTGCAGCCCGCAAAAACCTATCTACAGACGGTGGGACTGTTCTGCATCTGTAATGCTATGATCCCTATATTCTCCAGTTATCTGCGTGCCTTCGGCCATGCGGCCCCCACACTCAGCGGAACTGTCCTGGCAAATGTAGTAAATGTGATTCTAAACGTACTGTTCCTTTTCGTGCTGCACTGGGGGATTATGGGCGTGGCCCTTGCTACTGGAATTTCACGAGTGATCCATTTGCTTTGGGTATGGCTTATTTCCCGGCGGCGCATCCGCCCGGTATACGAGGCAGATCCTCCGGAAAACCGGGATATTCTGCGCAAAATCATTCGGGTCGGTCTCCCTGCTGCAATGGAGACATCGCTGTATAATCTGGCGGTTACCATAGTTATCAGTTTGTTGAACGGGATGGATGACACCGGCATGCAGGCGACAGCTCGAGCATACACAGTTCAAATCGCTAACTTTTCTTTCAGCGCCGGTGCTGCACTGGCGCAGGCCAACGCTATCATGGTGGGTTGGCGCATAGGTACCGGAGAACTGGACTCCTGTGATCGTGATACCCGCAAGGTTGCCATAATCGGTATATGCCTGGGCGTTAGCATAGCGGGATTCTTCGGTTTATGTGCCCACCCTATTTTGAAATTGTTTACCGATGATCCGGAAATGATTCGTCTGGTCAGCAAACTGCTGATCGTGGATATTGCTTTGGAAATTGGACGCATGACCAACTTGGTTTTCGGCAATGCCCTGAAAACCAGCGGTGATGCGATGTATCCCATGGTCATTGCTGTAGTTTTTGCCTTTGTCTGTGCAGCAGGCGGAACATGGTTCTTTGGTGTCCATCTGGGATGGATGGCTGTTGGTGCCTATGTTGCTATGGCATTGGACGAATGTGTTCGGGCAGTGTTTATGTTCCTGCGATGGAACAAAGGTTACTGGAAATATAAAAATCTGTTATCTACAAAGTGAGGGCTCCACCATGAATCTGGCCGCAATCCACCATGAAGCTACGCAGGAATATTGCTTTTGCATGGAACCGGGGAAATTTTTGTTCCGATTGCAAACTGGTAAGAATGATCTGTACAGCGTGACACTGCATACCCGGGATAAGTATCTTCCTTTAAAAATCAAGGACACACGGCGGTCAACACCAATGAAATGGGTTGCCAGCGATGGCCTCCGTGATTATTATGAGGCGGAACTGGAATTTCAGGTCGTATGTCTGCGCTACTGCTTTGAACTGAAGGATCATGCAGGGCACCGGGTGTATTTCAGCAACTGCGGTTTTACGGATTCGATCCCGGAGGATATAGAGCGGCTCTTTGACTGCCCCCAAACACTTCGGGAGGAGGAGTGCTTCCGTGTTCCGTCCTGGGCCGCGAATAAGGTCATATACCAGATCTTCCCATCCCGGTTTGCTGCCCACAGAGCGGTAGAGGAAAGTGTCTGGTATCAGGCACCCATTGGTTCGAAAGCAGATCTGGGTGGCTCTCTGAGGGGTGTCATCTCCCATCTGGACTACATCCATGATCTTGGTGTGGATGTAATTTATCTGACACCTATTTTCCAGTCCAATTCCACCCATAAGTATGACACCATTGATTATTATACGATCGACCCTTCCTTCGGCACCGCAGACGATCTGAAGGAACTGGTGGACCGGGCGCATGAAATGGGGCTTCGGGTGATTCTGGATGGTGTATTCAATCATACCTCTCGAGATTTTTTTGCCTTTAAAGATATTTTAGATAATCAGGCAGAGTCAGTATATAAAGACTGGTACTATGTGGATCAGTTTCCTCTTTGTCTGACTCCCGGTTCGCACAATTACAAGTGCTTCGGCTATTTCGCGGGTATGCCAAAGGTGAATCTGCGCTGCCCTGCGGCCGCAGCCTATTTCACCGATGTGGCACTGTACTGGCTCCGAAAGGCCGGTGTGGACGGTTGGCGGTTGGATGTGGCAGATGAGATTTCTCACGACTTTTGGCGCAGCTTCCGCAAGGCTGTAAAGGCTGAATTCCCGGAGGCGCTGATTGTTGGCGAGATCTGGCACCATGCACCGGACTTTTTACAGGGTGACCAGTGGGACAGTGTAATGAACTATCCCTTCTACCGGAGCATCCTGGACTTTGTAGCAACAGGAACCGCAAAAGCGTCCACATTTGCTGGAAATCTGGGCTTCCAGCGAGGCAACACCCACAGCGCAGCCTATCCGTTGCTGTGGAATTTGGTGGGAAGCCATGATACAGCCCGGTTGCTTTACCTGTGCGGTGAGAACAAGCAACGACAAAAGCTGGCGGCTGCACTGCAGCTTCTGATGCCCGGTATGCCAATGATTTATTACGGTGATGAAGTGGGAATGACCGGAGCACAAGATCCGGATTGCCGCCGAGGCATGCTCTGGGATGAGAACCG
>JBJELE010000005.1:0-3742 GCA_051878995.1 Lachnospiraceae bacterium
AATATAAATAAATACTGCCGTTTTCTCAATGAAAAATTAAAGAAGTTTGAGGGAAAAACACCGAAAAAACAGCTTGATCAAAAGTGTGGCTGTAAAAATCCAGACAAGGGATTTTTGCGGCCAAAAATAAATTTCATCTTTCATAGAAAAAAGGATCCTACGCAAGGTGGAAGGCTAACAAGCCTTGTCCTTGCAGGGATCCTTTCAATTGCTACTGAGGATGCCGAAATGTGATATTAACCGACAGCCCCTTCTGCTTTACTTTATTCTATATCTTTTTGTAATCCGTTCATTCGACAACCTCTATCTGGCACGCTTTCATGACCTTCAGTGCAGTCTCATGACTTTCCGGTGTTACCCCTGCGTATCTCGTTTAAATACGAGCTACACCGGTTCTCTTTGCTGCCTCAGCAACCGCTTTGGCTACCGCTGGTCCTACTCGCTTATCAAATGCCTTCGGAATAATATACTCCGGAGAAAGTTCCTCATCTGTGATCAGATTTGCAAGTGCTTCAGACGCTGCCAATTTCATTTCGTCATTGATTTCTTTTGCTCTCACATCAAATGCACCACGGAAGATTCCCGGGAAAGCAAGTACGTTGTTGATCTGGTTCGGGAAATCACTTCTTCCTGTGGAAACAACTTTTGCTCCGCCTGCCTTTGCATCATCCGGGAAAATCTCCGGAGTCGGGTTCGCACATGCAAAAACAACTGCATCTTTGTTCATGGTCTTAACCATCTCTGTTGTAACAGCACCCGGTGCTGAAACACCGATAAATACATCAGCGCCAACCAGCATCTCTGCAAGAGAACCGGATTTTTTAGCCAGGTTAGTAACTTTAGCCATTTCTTCTTTGATCGGATTCATGCCTTCCGGGCGTCCCTCGTAGATTGCACCCTTTCTGTCGCAGAGAGTGATATCTTTGAATCCTGCTGTCAGAAGGAGACGTGCAATAGAAATTGCAGCAGCTCCTGCTCCGTTCATAACGATACGAACATCTTCTTTTTTCTTTCCTACAACCTTCAGTGCGTTGGTCAGACCGGCAAGAGTGATAATCGCTGTACCATGCTGATCGTCGTGGAAAATCGGGATATCACATTTTTCTTTTAATTTCTTCTCAATTTCAAAACATCTCGGTGCTGAAATATCTTCCAGATTTACTCCGCCAAAAGAACCGGAGATCAGATAAATTGTATTAACGATCTCATCTACATCATTGCTCTTGATACAAAGAGGGAATGCATCTACATCGCCAAATGCCTTGAAAAGTACACATTTTCCTTCCATTACCGGCATTCCGGCCTCTGGTCCGATATTTCCAAGTCCAAGAACAGCTGAACCGTCAGTTACTACCAGACACATGTTCCATCTTCTGGTAAGATCATAAGATTTATCCACATCCTTCTGGATTTCGAGACAAGGCTGTGCAACACCTGGTGTATAGGCAAGTGACAGATCATCCTTATTTTCTACAGGTACTCTTGTTACAACTTCAATCTTACCTTTCCATTCTCCATGCAGTCTTAAAGATTCTTTTGCATAATCCATTTCTATTGTCCTCCCTGGTATCTTAAATTTTGCGAAACCGTATCATTCGACTCTTCTATTGTTGCTGTTCACTCCGTTCACAGCAATCTTCTAATCTATTAATAATTACCGGTAAAGAATTTGCTTTCTTTTGGAAGCTCATATCCATCAAAATATTTATTAAAGTCAAGTCCGAGATATCCACACAGATTAGCAAGTTCGACCATCGTATTATCGTTTACAGGTAATCCATGCTCTCTTCTATCTTTTTCTGCCAAAACTTCTTTTTCACCATGTGTATAAATACGATCTTTGCCTTCTGCCTTCGGACTTTCTCTCAAAGCTTCCAGGTATTCTGAAAAGTGTCTGCGGATTGCTTGAGGATCACCAAATGCAGCCGGATCGATTGCCATAAATCCATGACAGATTCCTGTTTTATCCGGGAATGTGCAGCAATGATCCGAAGTAACACCCATAGAAAGAATGGAACTGAATAGTTCACACAGCATACCATATCCATATCCCTTGTGGCTTCCTGTAACCTCTTCATTTCCACCAAGGGGCATGATTCCACCGCCCTTCTTTGCAACAATATTGGAAAGGACATCCGGTGCATCTGTACTTGCATGACCATCTTTGTCCAGGGCCCATCCATCCGGAAGTGGTTTCTCCATTTTATTGTACATTTCGAGTTTTCCTCTTGTAACTACCGTGGTAGAACAGTCAAAGAAAAACGGATACGGGTCTGCCGGCATAGCTACTGCGATTGGGTTTGATCCAAGCATGGCTTTTTTGCCAAACGTAGGAACCATAATAGCCTCTGAATTTGTACAGGCCATTCCCAGAAGTCCCTCATCGCACGCCATCTTTGCATAATATCCGGCGATACCGAAATGATTAGACTCACGGACAGTTACAATTCCAACTCCGGTCTTTTTGGCTTTTTCGATTGCTTTTTTCATTGCATAAACGGAAATAAGCTGTCCCATTCCATTATGACCATCAATCACTGCAGATATCGGTGTTTCAAATACAATTTCAGGCTTTGCCTGCGGATGGATCGTTCCCTTTTCGATTCCCTTATGATAACGCACCATTCTCTGCATGCCATGACTTTCTATTCCATAAAGGTCAGCCGTAAGAAGCACATCCTTGATCTGATTGCTTTCTTCCTCTGTAAAACCAAACGCCTTGAATACGTCTCCGCAAAAATGATTCAGTGTCTCATGTGACCATTTCACATATCCCATTGTTTCGTCCCTCCTTCTGGTGTTGCCGGTTTTATTTATTGGCATTACCAATTTATATTTTAATTATACCGCCGGTATTACCAAAATGCAATAGAGGTCATATCAATTTATCCTGTAAAAATGCCCAAAATTTCTCAGGATTTTTTTTGCATTTCTTCCATATAACGTTCAATCGTATCCATATGTTCGGACATACATCGTTCCGCCTGTTCTGCATCTCCGTTGATGATTGCCTTAACAAGCCGATGATGCTGGTCATCAACCTCTCTGACAGAATTATTCTTTTTCATAATGTAGTCTCTCGTCCCGGAAACAATATTCTCAGTAAGCTGATCTGCTGCCGCAAGGACACTGTAAACCATCGGGTTATCTGCGATCTTTGCAATCTTCTTGTGAAGTTCGCGATCCAGTTCACCCCGTATCTTTTCATCTTCTGCGGCGTCCAGCCGTGCAAGAATCACCCATAATTCTGCTGCATCCAGCGGTGTGCACTTTCGTGCCGCAAGAATTGCCGCTTCTCGCTCCAGTGCCGCACGGAACTGCTGATTCTGGCGCAGATATCCATTATTTAATTTAAAAAGTATGGATAAAGGTTCGATCAGCCAGGTATCCAGGTCCTCCGTAATATAATTTCCGCCTCCCGGCACCGGCTTGACTATTCCCAGCAGTTCCAGTGCTCTCAAAGCTTCTCTGACTGCCGGTCTGGATACTCCCATGATCTCCGCCATTGTCCGCTCCGCCGGAAGGGCATCGCCCGCTTTGAGACTGCCATTCTGAATGTTCTCTATAATCTGATTTAAAATCCCGTTGAAAGCCCGTTCATCTCTAATTTCTTTAAACATGCTCCATTCCTCCACATCCCATTTCCGTCCGTGTATTCTTACAGGCGGTATCATTTTTTCACCGTCTTTCCCATACATTTTATTTTTGGTACAACTGTACAGTACGACAGATATTTCTTATA
>JBJELE010000006.1:0-18747 GCA_051878995.1 Lachnospiraceae bacterium
CGATAAATAGGAATTTCGACGTGATAGCTGCGTAAAATAGGAATTTAGAAGAACAAGCACAAACATTATTTGTAAAGATGTTTCCCAACATTACGGTGGGAGAACGGTGTATTGGCGATTTTATAACGCCTAAAAGAGGAAAAGGATTGCTGTCTAAAAATGCGATATTTGGCAATGTTCCAGTTGTGGCGGGAGGATTAGAACCTGCTACTTATCATAACGAAGCAAATACAAAAGCGCCAGTACTTGCAATTTCTGCTTCTGGCGCAAATGCCGGATATGTAAGTTTGTGGAATATTCCAATTTGGTCATCGGATTCTTCTTTTATTGATAGTGCTATGACAAAAAATGTGTACTTCTGGTATGTCTTATTAAAGAAAAGGCAATACGAAATTTTCGATGCTCAAACAGGAAGTGCGCAACCACATATTTATCCACAGCACATTGCTGTAATGCCTATATCAGATTTGGATGAAAATAAAGTAACAGAGTATACATCTTTGGTTGCTCCAATGTTTGAAACAATTGGTCATAACAAAGGAGAAAATTCGAAATTAGTCACATTAAGGGACTCGTTACTACCAAAACTTATGTCTGGAGAGCTTGATGTTTCAAATTTAGATATTTAGTACGATAAATTTTTATTTATATATATAAAGCGAAGATTTTTTTGATATTTATCGAAGGAATGTTATACAACGCTCATAAGGAGGTGGCAATATGTTTGCCTATAATGAATCCAGTTTTGAAAACTCGATAATTGAATTATTTGAAAATCTTGGTTATCAACATATTTATGCTCCGGATCTTGATAGAACGGAGGAGGATTTACATTGTCCTTTTATGCTCGAGCAGTTGTATTCTTCTTTGGAGACAATAAATCCCTTATTATCTAGGAAAGCTATTGAAGAAGCAGTATTTAAAATCTCAAATTATGAGGTGGGATCATTAACCACAAAGAATGAAATATTTACTGATTACTTGCAAAATGGTGTGGAGGTTTCATATCAAGAGAATGGAGAAGAAAAAAATGAAATTGTTAATCTGGTAGATTATGCAAATCCGTCCATGAATAGTATGATTGTTGCTAACCAATGGACATATAAGGAGTATGAAACCAAAAGACCAGATATTGTTATTTTCTTAAATGGAATACCCGTTGTTGTTTTTGAACTGAAATCACCAAAAGCAGATTCAATTACGATAGAAAATGCATATCTTCAGATACAGAATTATAAAAAGTCTATAGAGAGTTTTTTCATTTATAATGCGTTTTGTGTTATAAGTGATCAGTCCCAAACAAAGGCAGGTACTATCACGGCAAACTTTGATCGCTTTATGGAATGGAAAACTGTTGATGGTAACTATGAAGATACACAATATGCTGATTTTACCACTTTGATAAATGGTATGTTTGCGAAGAATAGGTTCTTAGATATTCTTCATAATTTTATTTGCTTTTCAAAAGACAGTGATGGAGATGCCAAAATACTGGCGGCTTATCATCAGTATTTTGCAGTAAAAAAAGCAGTTGAATCCACTAAAAAGGCTAGTGCAGAAGGTGGGGATGGAAGAGGAGGTGTATTCTGGCACACTCAAGGTAGTGGAAAATCATTTTCTATGGTATTTTATGCAAAATATCTTCAAACCGCGTTGAGTAATCCTACAATCGTTGTAATCACGGATAGAAATGATTTGGATGATCAGCTTTTTGGGCAATTTGTAAAGTGTAAGGATTTTTTAAGACAAACACCTATTCAAGCAGATAAAAGAAGATTGTCAGAAGATGATATAGAAAAGAATAAGACCCGAAAAAATCCTGTAATCGGTTTGATGGATTGGCTAGATGGGAGAAGCGCCAATGGAATCATTTTCACTACTATGCAGAAATTTGAGGAGGAAGAAGAACCTCTTTCCCAACGTAGAAATATTGTTGTAATGGCAGATGAAGCACATCGTAGTCAATATGGTTTTGAAGAAAAAGTTAATGCAAAGACAGGTAAAATTACCATAGGAAATGCAAGGCGTGTGAGAAGTGCGCTTCCTAAAGCTACATACATAGGATTTACTGGAACGCCAATTGCTTTAGAAGATAGAAATACATTAGAAGTATTTGGCAATTATATTGATATCTATGATATGTCACAGGCTGTGGAAGATGGTGCAACAAAGCCTATATATTATGAGAGCAGAGTTGTAAAATTACATCTTGATCCGAAGGTTGTAGAACAGATTGACGAAAAATATGCAGAATTAAGTTCTGTAGCAAATGAGGTTGATATTGAAAAGAGTAAACATGAGTTAGCTCACATGGATACTGTTTTTGGAACACCAACAGTTTTAAACTCTCTATGTACTGACATTTTAGAGCATTATGAGAATTACCGTCAATACGAACAAACCGGAAAAGCCATGATAGTTGCTTACTCTCGTCCAATTGCAATTAAGATTTATAAGAAAATTCTTGATATGAAACCGGGATGGGAGAATAAGGTAAAGGTAGTAATGACAGGTGGTAATCAGGATCCGCCAGAATGGAAAGACATTATAGGAAATAAGCCATATAGAGAACAGCTTGCAAAGGAATTCAAGGATGATAAAAGTGAATTCAAGATAGCTATTGTTGTCGATATGTGGCTTACGGGATTTGATGTTCCATCGATGTCTACAATGTATGTTTTCAAACCGATGAAGGGACATAATCTTATGCAGGCTATTGCCCGTGTCAATCGTGTATTCAAAGATAAAGAGGGAGGACTGATTGTAGATTACATTGGCTTAGCGTCTGCACTAAAGGCTGCGATGAAGCAGTATACGGATAAGGATAAGAAAAACTTTAACAACATGGATGTGTCAAAAACTGCCTATGTTAAGTTTCAGGAGAAATTGCTTGTCTGTCGTGATTTGATGTATGGATTTGATTATTCAAGCTTTATGATAACTGATAGTGATTTGCAGAGAGCAAAACTTATCACAGGAGGTGTGAACTTTTTATCAGCACCAGAACGAAATGAAACCAAGGAAAATTATATTCTTGAAAGTTATATGATGAAACAGGCGTACTCATTATCTAAGAGTTTGGCCACAGCAGATGAAAGAAGAGAAGAAGCGTATTTTGAGACAGTCCGTTCTGTGCTCATAAAGATCGTTAAGCCGGGAGCAGTATCATTCAAAGAGATTAATGCCCAGGTAGGGGAACTTCTGAAACAAAGTATTCAAAGCGATGGAGTTATCAATTTGTTTACGGATGTTGACAAAGAATTCAATTTGTTTAATACGGCATTTATGGAAGAAGTAGCAAAAATGCCGGAAAAAAATTTATCTGTAGAGTTGTTAAAGAAACTGATAGCGGAGCAGGTAAAAATATATAAAAGAACAAACCTTGTAAAATCGCAACAGTTCTCAAGTATGTTGGATCAGATTGTAAAGTCGTATCTCAATGGTATGTTAACTAATGAGGAAGTCATCCAAGAGTTAATGAAGATGGCACAGGATATTGCGAATGCACACGAAGCCGGAAATGCAATGGGGCTGTCGGATGAAGAACTCGCATTTTATGATGCACTAACAAGACCGGAAGCGGTAAAGGATTTTTATACAAATGAGCAATTGATTGCTATTACAAGAGAATTGACAGAGCAATTAAGAAATTCGAGAACTGTGGATTGGGAGAAGAAGGAATCTGCACGTGCTGGAATGCGACGAATGGTAAAAAGACTTCTTAAAAAATATGATTATCCGCCAGAAGGTATGGAGGATGCAATCAAAACAGTTATTAGTCAGTGTGAAATGTGGACTGACAACGAAGAATATAGGTAATTGAGAAACCGTAAGCGTGGACTGGAAGGCAACGCTTACGGTTATTTTATTTAGTCCTTTTTATAAAATGGAGTTTCATAGCCGTCGGCTCGAAGGATCAATCCTTCAATCCAGTCGGGAGTTCTTCCCATCTGTTCGCAGATAGCATTAAGGTCTGTGTTCATTGGAGTTTCGATGATGAGTTCGTCATGGACATGGCCAACGATAAAGCAGTGGGAGAGAGTACGCATGGCATAACACAGGATATCACGACTGATTGCCTGCACAATATTCTCCACAAATTTGGGGCCATAGCTTTCGATACGTTCCCACTTCTTATTCTGACCGACACCTTCATAGGTGACAGACTCGCCACCGAATTTATTCTCTCCGATTTTAGGCTTGATGTAACAGAGGCGTCTGCCGGATGGCAAAACAATGAATAACATTCCGCTCTGATATACAAATTTGATGCCGTGGGTTTCTGTGGCAGTTCTCTGCTTTATTGCCATCTTTACAGCATCGTCCACATCCCACCAAAATTGTACGATATTAGGATTTGCAGCTCTCCATGAATTTACAAGTGGCTGTAATTCTTCTTCCTGTAATCCCATATCCAAGGCACCCATAGAGGTTAATGCTCCGACTGAGCCTCCGTACCCGAGAGCCAATTCTGCGATTTTACCCTTCTGTCGAAGATGAGCGTTCTGCCCATGCTTTTCTACCGGAACATGGAACATAGCAGAGGCGGATGCACAGTAGATATCTCCATTGTTTTTAAAGACTTCCAGCCGCCAATTCTCCTTTGCTAAAAAGGCAATTACCCTTGCTTCAATGGCAGAGAAGTCAGAAACACAGAACTTGTATCCCGGCTTTGGTACAAAGGCTGTTCTGATAAGCTGGGAGAGGGCATCAGGAACATCATCATAAAGGATATTCATAAACTCATAATCCCCGGATTTCACAATGCCTCGTGCTTCTTCCAAATCAGACATATGGTTTTGAGGCAGATTCTGTAACTGGATAATACGCCCTGCCCATCTGCCGGAACGATTGGCTCCGTAAAACTGGAACATTCCCCTGGCACGGCCATCGGCACATACAGAACTTTCCATAGCCTGATACTTTTTCACGGATGATTTTGCAAGCTGCTGACGGAGTTTAAGGACGTCTGCAACATCGGAGGGAACGGTTTTAAGTAAGTCTACGATAGCTTTTTTATCGAGGGATTCTGTTTCGATACCCTTTGATGAGAGCCATTCCTTCATCTGGGCCACAGAATTGGGGTTTTCCAGTTCTGTCTTGTCCTTCATGGTTCCCATGAGTCTTGCCTTGCTAAAAGCATCAAAGCGGATTGCATTTTTTACAACATCCATGTCCAGCATAATACCGCGGTCATTGATTTCCTGATCGATATGGTATTCCTCCCACACACTATCCGGCACAGGAAAACGGGATAATTTATGCTGAATGGACATTTCTACCTCAACATCCCTTTTATTATATTTCTTGAAAAGTTCCCACTTCTCAGGTGCATCAGAGGGCATATTTCTTGTTCTGCCACCATTGGCTTTTGTGGGTTTGCACGGAACACAGAAATAACGGATGAGGTCTTTACCTTCTTTGAGTTTCTGTTCCTCAAGACCAAGGACAGCACCAACGCCTTCAAGAGAGAGAGGCAGACCCATATAGGCTGACCATATCATGGAGCATTTCCATGATGACGGGTCGAGATAGTTGCCAACAGAGTCTTCCGGGATACTGTAGGATTTAAAATAATCAGGGTGATTTCTTTTGAGCCAATAGGAAAGGAAGATTCTCTCGAATGTAGCATTGAATGCCCATTTTTCCACAGTATCATCTGTAAGTGCTTTGAGAATATATTCCGGGATTTCTTCTCCACTTGCCACATCAATTATAACGACAGGTTCGCTGTTGATGGAGTAGGCGAACAGCAGAATTTCTGAGTCGGGCGACTCGGCATACGGATACACACCATTTTTGATGGGGACGCTTGAATATGTTTCAAGGTCGATAGAGATTGTTTTAATGACTTCTGGGATTTGCATAGATTGTCTCCTTTATAAAACAGGTGGCAGAGGAGTTGTCCCCTGCCACCCGGTGGTTAATTGTTACTATGGATTAAGAAAGGAAATCATCATCATCCTCTGTAGCGAAATCTGACTCTGCGCTTGCCTTACCACCAAGAGGCTCGCCATCTCTGATCTTCTGCAGATTATTGAGACCACAGGCAATTCCTCTGTTCCCATTCACATTAAATGCGTAGAAACTGATGGATGCTCTGCCATAAACACCGGAGTAAACTTCACTTCTTTCAATGATAGGCTGTCTGTCTGCATCCACAATCCCCGGAGCAGTAGCAGAATTAGCATTGACAAAGTAGCATCCGGCATAGGCTTCGTCATCCGGCTTTTCGAGATCGCCATCTCTCAAAGGGTTCTTGATTGCAGAGAGAGGGGGTACTGTTTTGCCATTGCCCTTAAGCTTGGACTGACCTTCTTCGTATGCCGCCTGAATGGCTGCCTTAATCTTGTTAACAGTAGCGGTATCATCCTTGGGGATGATAAGAGAAACGGAATACTTAGGCTTTCCACCATCAATTGATTTTGGGTCCCACACATTTGCGTAACTCCATCTGGTGTTAACACCTGTAATAACCTTGGTAGGGTTTGTAATAGTTGTCATGATTTTGTCCTCCTTATTCTTCTTTGAAATCATCTTTGGCTGTGTTCAGTGCCGGACGTTTATCGGTCTCAGGCACAAGTGTTGGTTTTCCCTGTGGCTTTTCGATTAAGCCACCGAGGAGTTCGTTGAACTTCGTCTTACCAAGAAGAGAAGTCATTGCGGTGACCCCGAGAAGATGTTTCTCATAGGGGTCAAATCCGGCATCTGTCACTACAGATGCTACGGCACTTTCGTCCGTGTACTTACGGTTTGATTTCCCTTCAACCACCTTGTAGCCGTCATACTTCGTGCCGCTTAAGGCTTGTTGAAGTGCATATTCTTTGATGTCATTTGCCCAGGATACAAGATCATCGACTTTGGGTAAGATTGCAGCGATTTCTGTATCTTCGAGGGTTGCAGGCATCTCGAAATCATATTTAGCAAGTTCAAGGTTGTATTCTGCTCGCTTACGGCAGGTGGCTTTGAGCTTGCAGAATGCACAATGTTCTCCGGCTTTAAATTCGCCTTTTCCCTCGTATGCCAGCTTGGCGGTGGGGGCAAGAACGGTATCCGCCCATGTGAGGAGTTCCTCTTTTGCCATTGTGCAAGTAGAGACATTGTCCCTTCTTGGTTGGAAAACAGTCAGCTTGACTGTTTTGATGTCATAAATTCCATCGTAAATATCAAGGGCTCCCAGTGCATAGCACATCATCTGTGGATTGTGTTCTGCCTCTACCAAGACTCCGAGACCGTATTTGAAGTCGATGATATGAAGAACATCGTCTGCAACAATGAGGCAGTCCCCGGTTCCAAAACCGCCCGGTACCCATTTGGAAAAATCCAACCGTTGTTCTACCAGAACAATGGGGTCCTTACAGTGCTGTTTTGCCTCTTGAAGTTGTTCCATAACATAATTTCTGTATTCTTCGGTGCAACTTTCCATTTCGGCATCGTAGAATTCAAGTCTTTCTGTTGGATTAGCAGCCGAATTGCCAAGTGCTATCTGAACCTTGTACTCGCAGAGTTCATGGGCATCTGTCCCTTGTTGGGCATAAGGACTGGCTCTGTCCTCAATATTGGCACATAATCTTGCAGAGGGTGGACACTCTAGGATTCTGTGCATGGACGAGGCAGAGAGTAGTGCGTGTTTAGCCATTACCGACCACCTCCAACTCTGCTACAAGTTCCGGATATTTCTCTTCGGGAACCTTGGTCAGAGTACCATCAGCAGAATACTTGGATACGATAGCCTTAACCTCCGCTTTGTATATGCCTTCATCAGCTTTCGCTTTTTGAGCAAGCAAGGCTCTGACTTCTTCCTTCGTATAGCTTTTGGATTCTGGTTCTGTTTCCGGTGTTGGTTCTTCTTCTGTAGAAGATTCGACAGCCACAGATGGTGATTCCTTCTTTGGCTGGAAATCATTCTCTGCGGAAGAGTAGATTTCGCTCAGTGCCAGGAAACTATCTGCAATTGTTTTCAATAAAGTAGCAATTTCTTTGTTTTTCATTGGACATTCCCTCCATTGATAATCATTTCCCCTGAACGAATATCATGTTTACTAATGCAACAGACATATGGCTTGGAGAGCCCTAATCCGTGGGGATTCATGTGAGGAAGTATCTCGATTGCAAGGTAATCAGGAAATTCACCGATGACCTTTGCTTTCTGAACTGCATATCCCCAAGGGTACGCATCTGATACTCCGGATTTTCTTTTTACTGTGATTGTCTGTCCTGACAATCCATACATTTTTCTGTTTGACATTTCTTTGTCTCCTTATCCCTATTTGTCAATTTTTTGGCCAGCCGCTTTGCAACAACACTTATTGCGATGAGAGTATCAATAAGATCTTCATCGATTTCCATATCATGCTCAGCGGAAGTGGCAATCATATCTTTCTGCATTTGCAGCACCTCTCTTTCCGAAGGACTAATCAACCTTTCTGACCCCTATGTAACTGATAAGGTCGCTTTTCCCCTTTTTAAGAAAAATTTTTTCAGGAGTTTCTTTCGTTTCCTTCTGGTGCCTATGTAGACTTAAAGGACTAAATTCCCCCTTTTCTCCGGAAAAAGTTTGAATATGGAAAAGTCAAAATTCCTTTTAATAAGGAAGTGATTCGGCTTCTAACGAAAAAAAAGAAAAAAACCAGAAGAAAAAGGGGAATGGGAGGACTTTTGCTTACATAGCCACCAGAAGGACATAGATTCCTTACTTTGTAACGAAAGAGGTGAGTCCGATGGGATAGGTTATAAAAATCAGGAAGGCTATCCGGATGTGGTACCGTATCAGGCATTTGCCAATATTGACCGGGAGCAGAAAAAGTTCAGACCGATGGTGTATATCTGTTCTCCCTTTAGCGGGGATGTTACAGGGAATACAGAGAAAGCCAGACGCTACAGCAGATACGCAGTGGAGCAGGGGGCAATCCCCATAGCACCGCATTTACTTTTTCCTCAATTTATGGAAGAGGAGACAGAGCGGGAACTGGCAATGTTCATGGATATTGCGATTCTTTCCAAATGCAAAGAGTTGTGGGTATTCGGAGATGAACATTCCAAGGGGATGGAAACCGAGATTGCGTATGCAGAGAAAAAGAACATGACAATCAGATATTTTACAGACAAGGAGATTTCATTATGGAAAAAAGAAACAGTGAAATGAATACGCACCATGTTTGGCAGTGCCCTTTTATAGAGGATACAAGGGATGCATTTGAAGTAGGAGTGGGAGAAGACGGAAAAACCCGCATTTCCATTGACATACCGGAAGGCTGCTTCATGGAGGTTTCTACTGGTATTGGTCCCGATGGATGTCTGAGATTACAGATGGAAACGGATGCACCTGTCAAAGCCATGATGCACGAGTTGCTTTGCAACTTAATGATTTTGAATATGGAGGAATAGCAGATGGATTTGGTTTTATGTTTAGCCAAAACTTTTGGGGACAAGACGAACTGCCTCTACCCGACCAGGGTAGAGGTCTCGTCAGCGGAAGATATGGCAAAGGCTCTGGCATTTGATCATGTATGTGCAGAGTATGACAAGAACTATAGAAGTATCAGCAATTTCCAGTGTTCCAATGTAGTGGTGATGGATTGTGATAACGACCACAGCGAGGATCCTGCCGACTGGATCACTCCGGAAAAGCTGGACGAATTGATGCCGGATATTGCATATGTGGTGGCTCCCTCAAGACACAACATGCTCCCAAAAGATGGGAAGGCGGCAAGACCCCGATTTCATGTTTACTTCTATATTGAAGAAACAACGGATGTGGACTATTATGCGGCACTCAAAAATGCCATCTATCAGACATTTCCGTTTTTTGATGGAAATGCACGGGATGCAGGCAGATTTATCTTTGGTACAGACATGGAGGCAGATGATGTCATCTGGCACGATGGCTGGGTGATGATATCGGAAGAAGTAACCCTTACGGAAGAAGAGCAGGAACTTCCAACTACGAAGGGTCCCATTCTCGAGGGCAACCGTAATAATACCCTTTCCCGGTTTGCCGGGAGAGTTTTGAAACGGTTCGGGGAATGTGACAAAGCGAGAGACATTTTTTATGAAGAAGCTGCCAAATGCAATCCACCATTAGCAGATAGTGAATTGCAGACCATTTGGTTCTCAGCGTTGAAGTTCTTCAGAAAAAAGATTAGTGGCAGTAACGGATATGTACCTCCGAATCAGTACAACGATGACTTTGGCGGAGGAGTTGGTTCCCTTAGACCGGAAGACTACTCTGATATCGGACAGGCAAAGGCACTGGCAGAAGAATATGGGGATGAACTCCTATTTGCAGCGGCAACGGACTATATGCGCTTTGACGGAAAAGTGTGGGTAGAGGATAAGCAGATGGCTGTTGGTGCCTGTGTGGAATTCCTTGACCTGCAATTGCAGGATGCAAAGGACTATCTCGAAGTGGCAAAGAAGGCACTGACAGATGCAGGATATGATGAGTCCGCTGTAAATCAGGGTTCCAAGGCACTTGCAAAGGAAATCCAGTCGGCGCATCTTGGACTTTTCTATATGCTCGTGGGAGCAGAGAAGTATCTTGCTTTTTCCATGAAACGCAGAGATTACAAGTACATTACAGCAACGCTGAATGTGGCAAAGTCCATGCTTGGTGTAAAGGTATCAGACCTTGATAAGAACCCGAACCTGTTAAACACACCGAATGGAACCTATGACCTTCAAAAAGGTATGGCAGGAGAACAGCCGCACGATTCCGCTGACCTTATTACCAAAATCACAGAATGCTCTCCGGGAGATGAAGGAATGGATATCTGGCTTGAGGCACTTGATACCTTCTTTTGCGGTGATGCAGAACTGATTGAATATGTGCAGAAGGTTATAGGTCTTGCGGCAATCGGCAAGGTGTATTCGGAGTTCATCATCATTGCATATGGTGACGGGGCAAATGGAAAGAGTACCTTTTGGAATACCATTGCCCGTGTGCTTGGCAGCTATGCAGGTAAGATTTCTTCTGACATTCTCACGATGGGAAACAAGGTAAATGCCCAGCCGGAGATGGCAGAACTGAAAGGCAAGCGTCTCATCATTGCATCTGAGATGCAGGAAGGTGTGCGCCTTAATACCGCTATGGTAAAGCAGCTTTGTTCCACTGATGAGATACAGGCCTGCAAAAAATATCGTGATCCTTTTCACTTTGTTCCTTCCCATCAAGTCACACTTTACACAAATCACCTGCCTAAAGTGGGAGCCAATGATGATGGTATCTGGAGAAGACTTAAGGTGATTCCTTTCAACGCAAAGATTCAGGGGAACTCGGACATTAAGAACTATGCAGATTATCTGTATGAGAATGCGGGTCCCGCCATCATGAAATGGATTATCGAAGGAGCAGAGAAGGTATGCAAATCAGATCATAAGGTGGATGACCCAAAGTGTGTGAAAGATGCCGTGGCTGCTTATAGAGAGGACAATGACTGGCTTGGCCATTTTATTTCAGACTGCTGTGAAGTGGATGCTTCCTATGAGGAAAAGTCGGGAGAATTGTATCAGCAGTATCGTGCTTACTGCATTCAGAATGGTGAGTATACCCGTAGCACAACAGACTTTTATACAGCAACTGACAAAGCAGGGTTCTTAAGACATAAGACCAATAAAGGCATTATGGTGCAGGGCGTGAAACTCAAATCCGGAAGTGATTTCATTTAGGCGTGCAGGTCGTGAAGGTCATTTTAGAAAGTGTTTTTTATGAAGTGAAACTTGTGCAGGTCATTTCCATAAAAATTATAAAATCTGAAAACCCTCTATTTTCCTATATAGTGCAGGTCGTGAAGGTCATTTACAAAAGTAGCCTATATAGGGAAAAAAGAGGGGTAAAAAAGCCCTATAGAGAGGTTTGGGTAAAGACCTACACGACCTGCACTTTTCAAATTTTGATGGGAGGTTCGCCATGAGAGAAAAGACTATCGAAGCAAAGTTAGTCAGCGAAGTAAAAAAGCGTGGAGGCATCTGCCCTAAGTGGGTCTGCCCATCCTTTGATGGGATGCCAGACCGATTGGTTTTTCTTCCGGGGAGGCATTTCGGATTGGTGGAAGTCAAGGCACCGGGCGAGAAACCAAGACCCCTGCAGGTGTCCAGACACAAGCTGTTACAGAGATTAGGCTTTAAGGTGTATGTCCTTGATGCACAAGAAAAAATAGGAGGTATCCTTGATGAGATTCAAACCACATGATTATCAGAGGTATGCAATTGAGTTTATAGAAAACCACCCGATAGCGGCAATCCTGCTTGATATGGGAATGGGAAAGACAGCCATAACGCTTATGGCGGTTGAGTATCTGATGTATGAAATGTTCGTGATATATAAGGTGCTTGTGGTGTGTCCGCTGCGGGTCACCCGTACATGGAAAGATGAAATGGAAAAGTGGGAACAGCTTCGTGGGACAAGATATTCCGTGGTAACAGGCACAGCAGCACAGCGGAAGAAAGCACTTAAAGCAGATGCGGATATTTATATCATAAACCGTGAGAACGTGCCCTGGCTCGTTGATAAATGTGATATCCCTTTTCAGTTTGACATGATTGTTGTTGATGAACTGTCATCTTTTAAGAACCATCAGACTGCAAGGCATAAAGCCATGATGAAGGTTCGCCCGTTCATTAAGAGAATTGTTGGTCTTACAGGCACACCTGCCAGTCAGGGCTTAATGGATCTGTTTGCAGAGTTCAAAGTGCTTGATATGGGAGAGAGGCTTGGAAGGTTTATCGGTCAGTACCGACTGAACTATTTTAAGCCGGATAAGGTGAACGGTCCTATTGTCTACAGTTATAAACTTCTTCCGGGAGCGGAGGAGAGAATCTACGAAAAGATACAGGACATCACTATATCCATGAAGGCAGTGGACTTTCTTGATATGCCGGAACTGATAAGCAATGAATATCCGGTGTATCTGGATGATGGCGAGATGCAAAAGTATGAAGAGATGAAAAAGGATCTGATTCTTTCCACACCGGAACATGAAGTGACAGTTGCCAATGCAGCATCCCTTGTAAACAAGCTGTCGCAGATGGCGAATGGTGCAGTCTACACGGATGATAAGAATGTAATCATTTTTCATGATAAAAAGCTGGATGCTCTGGAGGATGTTATTGAATCGGCAAACGGGAAACCACTTCTTGTGGCATATTGGTTCAAGCATGATTACACAAGAATCGTAGAACGCCTTCAAAAAATCGGAGTCGATTATATGAAGATAGATACCGAGGAGAGTATCACGAAATGGAATGACGGAGAGATTCCGGTAGCACTGATTCATCCGGCATCAGCTGGACACGGACTGAATTTACAGCAGGGTGGAAACACAATGGTATGGTTTGGAATTACATGGTCACTGGAACTGTATCAGCAGTGTGTCTGCAGGTTATACAGACAGGGACAGAATGAGAGAACGGTAACCATTATCCACCTGATTTCTAAAGGAACTATCGATGAGAAAATCATGAAAGCATTATCCGAGAAGGATAATACACAGAGTTCTCTCATTGATGCCGTCAAAGCGGAAATATAGTCAAGCATGGTCAATCCAAGGGAATAAAACTATTTCGGAGGAAAAAGCCTATGAATCCATATGAGAACCTAGCCAATGCCGTGGTACTGCAGGCAGTTAAGGATTATCGGGATGCTGCAGGGAAGTTATCCCGTGGGAAAACGAATATCATGGCAGAGCAGAGAAAGACAGAGTGCGAGGTGTTCTTCAAATCCCAGTATTTTAATGTTTTCACAACTCTTGATGGGAATGCACTGCTTTCAAAGCTGGAAAAGGAGGTGGAGGCATGACAGTAAAAGAATACTTGGGTCAGGCATACCTTTTAAACCAACGGATTAAATCAGATACCATCGAACTGGAGGAACTTCGTATTATGGCACAGACGATTTCCTCTCCCGGATTCGAAGAACATTATAATGCAACCAAGAATACCGATGCCCCTTACATCATGACCCTTGAGAAGATGTCGGATATGGAAGGGAAGATACTAAAAGAGATGAAGCTGTTACTGGAACTGAAAGAGCAGATCAGGGAAATCATCAGTCAGGTGGAAAAGCCGGAGCATCAGATGGTTTTAAAGTACCGATACATCCACAACCTGTCATGGACGAAAATCGGGGACAAGCTGTGTGCGGATGGAAGGACAGTACAGCGGTGGCATAAGCAGGCGCTGGCAAAAATAGTCCTTCCAGAAAATGTAATAAATCTGAAAGTTGTCATGGTTTGTCATTAGTTGTCATGGTTCCCTTTGTGATATTGTAGAATCAGCAAATAAGATAAAGAACGAGGCAGGCAGAAGCCTTCATTGTGATACCAACACAGTGAGGGCTTTTATTATGCCTAAATTTAAGGATGGTGATAGGTATGCCTTCATGGCCAAAACATCCCTGTGCCTTTCAAGGGTGTCCGGTTCTGATTGATAAGAGTAAGAGGTTTTGTCCGGAACACGAAAAGCAGAGGAATAGAGAGTACGAGAAGTATGGCAGAAAATATGATGCGAAGAAACGATACAACAACAGCTGGTCGAAGATATCAGCTAAGTATCGTAAGGAACATCCTCTCTGTGAGATTTGTTTTGCAGAAGGGAGAGCTGTTCCGTCCGTTCTGGTTCATCACAAAATCCCGATTGCCGAAGGAGGAACGAACAGGACAGAAAATTTGCAAGCACTATGTAGCAGCTGTCATGGGAAAATCCATGCAACTCGTGGAGACAGATGGCACTGACCGCCACCCCTGGGGGTATCCAAATCTCTACAGCCTAGGGACCGTGGGAACGGGCGCAGGGTCGTTTGCGTAAAAATAGCGTAATCAAAGGGGGAATAAGGACCCCAGAGCAATTTAAAAGAAAAAATGAGGTGATGCACTTGGCGAAAGATGGGACTGTCCGTGGAGGACAACGCACCGGATCCGGCAGAAAGCCAAAGGCTTTGGCAGATAAAATTGCGGCCGGAAATCCGGGAGGAAGAAAACTCACGGTGGTGGACTTTTCTGATACAGCAGATTTGTCCGGAGTGGAAATGCCGGAACCCAGTGAGTACTTAAAGGAAACGCAGAAGGACGGAGAGGAATTTGAGGCGGCTGCAATCTATAAAAAGACATGGTTGTGGCTTAAGGAGAGAGGTTGTGAAAAACTAATCAGTCAGGAACAGCTGGAGCAGTATGCCGTGGCTGTATCCAGATGGATTCAGTGTGAGCGAGCTATCACGCAGTATGGCTTTTTGGCAAAGCATCCTACAACCGGAGCAGCCTGTTCCAGTCCTTATATTTCCATTTCACAGCAATACCAGAAACAGGCATCTGCCATATGGTATTCGATTTTCCAAGTAGTGAAAGAAAACTGCAGTAGTGAATATACGGGAGCGAGTCCACAGGAGGATATCATGGAACAGCTTCTTAGGACAGGGAGGAAGAGAAATGGTTGAGGTAAATATGGCATATGTGCTGGGGAGACTGGAAGGAATGAAGCGATATCTTTCCACCCAGGAATACAAAACTATCCGGGGACAAATCAATGCCGGAGATGTGGAAGGTGCAAAGAGAGGTCTGGACAGACTGCTTAAGAAGCGGGGGATTGAAGGATGATTACAACCACAGAATTTGAAATCATAGAAACATCAAAATTGATACCATATCAGAATAATGCCAGAACCCATTCTCAGGAGCAGATACTGAAACTGCGTTCGTCCATGAGGGAGTTCGGTTTCATTAACCCTATTCTGATAGACCGACAGTATAATGTGATTGCAGGTCATGGAAGACTGATGGCGGCAAAGGAAGAGGGACTTAGCAAGGTGCCCTGCGTGTTTGTAGACCATCTGACAGAAGCACAGAAGAAAGCCTATATTCTGGCAGACAACCGGATGGCAATGGATGCAGGCTGGGATGATGCCCTTTTGAAAGTAGAATTAGAAGCCCTGCAGGGATATGATTTTGATGTGTCCCTAACAGGTTTTGAAGAACAGGAGATTGCAGACCTTTTCGCACCGGATGCTACGGATGCAAAAGAAGATGAGTTTGATGTGGATGAAGAACTGGCAAAGCCATGCTTTTCCAAAGCCGGAGATATCTGGCACCTTGGACGGCATCGGGTTATTTGTGGGGATTCCACCCTGGCAGATACCTACGACTTACTGCTTGGGGAAGTGAAGGCAAATCTGGTCTGCACGGATCCTCCGTACTTTGTAGCACTTGAAAATGCATCCGGAAAAATCACGAATGATGACCTAAATGATAAAGAAGGATATGAATTTCTTATGAAGGCATTTACTCAGTTCCATGACCACATGGCGGTAGATGCCTCAATTTATGTATTTTATGCAACCATGAAAACAAGAGTGTTCTGTGATGCCTATGAAGATGCCGGATTCAAGCTTGGGGCGGGACTTATGTGGAAAAAGCCAAGGGCACCGCTTATGAGAACCGACTGGAAATTCAACGGGGAGCCAATTTTATGGGGATGGCGTAAAGACGGGCGTCATATCTGGTATGGTGACCAGAAACAGAAATCCATCTTTGAATTTGATGGAATCAAGAATTCCAAGGAAGATGGTTTCGGACATCCTTCCAGTAAACCGGTTCCTTTGATTGCCTATCTGATACAGCAGTGTACACAGGCAAACGGTGTAGTTCTTGACGGTTTCCTTGGTTCTGCATCTACTCTGATTGCCTGTGAGCAGATTGACAGAACCTGTTATGGAATTGAACTGGAACCGAAATTTGTGGATGTTGCAGTAAAGAGATATCTGGAATTCAAAAATCAGGATAGCAGGGATGTGTATGTCATCCGTGATGGAGTGCAGATCAGCTATGAAGAAGCAGTGAAAGGATTGGAGGATGCCAATGGAACAACAGAATAATGAATGCTTAACCCTCGGCAGCCTTTTTGATGGTTCCGGGGGTTTTCCATTGGGAGGTGTTCTTGCAGGAATCACTCCTATATGGGCATCGGAGATTGAGCCATTTCCGGTAAGGGTTACCACGGTACGATTTCCTAACATGAAACATTATGGTGATATATCCACACTTAAGGGTTCGGAGTTAGAACCCGTAAATATCATCACCTTTGGCAGTCCTTGCCAAGACATGAGCGTGGCGGGAAAAAGGGAAGGACTGGGCGGCAATCGTTCCAGTCTATTTTATGAAGCAATCAGAATTATCAAAGAGATGAGGGAGGCTACCAATGGAAAGTATCCAAGATACATCGTCTGGGAAAATGTCCCAGGAGCATTCTCTTCCAACAGGGGAGAGGACTTCAAGGCAGTCCTTACTGAAATCTGCAAAGTCAAAGAAGAGCAAGTGTCTGTTCCTAAACCTTCAAAATGGGAAAATGCAGGACGCATCATGGGAGACAGTTTCAGTGTCGCATGGAGACTCCTCGATGCTCAGTACTGGGGTGTTCCCCAGAGAAGACAACGTATCTACCTTGTCGCAGATTTTGATGGATGGAGTGCCGGAAAAATATTATTTGAGTCAGAAGGCCTGTCTGGGTATTCTGCGCAGGGCTTCCAGTCGTGGCAAAACACTGCCTGTCGTACTGCAGAAGGCCTTGGAGAGGCAGGCAAAGCAGACAGCTTAATGTTTGAGAACCACTCGCAGGACAGCAGATACACAGGTCCCCTTGAGGTTTCGCAGACCATTCTCTCCACCTTCGGGACAGGGGGAAACAATCAGCCTTTTGTGGTACAGACACCGAAAACTTTAAAAATCCGGTGCGGCTGTGAGGGCGGTGGTAAGGGTGCCCTAATACAGGATGACCTGTCTGCCACTCTTAGCACCAACAACGATCAGACATTATTCCAGCCGAGAGCCTTTGGCGTGTGTTCCAAGAACAGTAACTCCATGAAGTCAGATAATCCGAACAGCGGATTTTATGAAGCAGATACAGCAAGATGCCTTGACGGGAATGGTGGGAATCCTACCTGTAATCAAGGTGGCATTGCTGTTATTGAAGGAAATGGCAGCCGCCCTTCCCACAGGGGAGACGGCTATAAGGAATCCGATGTGATGTATACCTTAAATGCCACGGAACAGCATGCGGTTGCCTTTGCAGATGTCCATGCCACGCTTTCTGCAAACGATGGTCCTAAGGGACCATCCAGTCAGATGATGAAGAATCCGGAAGAGAATTTTGTGGGAGAACCATTCTATGGGATTGGCAGGCCTGCCATGAGTCAGGGGTTCCAAGCCAGACTGAGTTTTCAGGTTGAAGAGGAAGTGGAACCGACTCTTGTGGCAGCCGGAGCAAGCGGGGTGGCACATCCAAAGTATTCATCCTCCAAGGCATCTTTCTTTACAGAAGCCAATGAGGAGTGTGCCAATACTTTAGTGGCTACAGATTACAAAGATCCACCGATTGTGAATGATGAATCGGAAATGGATTATATCGTCCGGAGACTGACTCCTACAGAATGTGCAAGACTGCAGGGATTTCCGGATTGGTGGTGTGATGGACTGGAAACCCCGGAGCCTACCGATGAGGACATTGCAAAGTGGAGAGAGGTCTTTGAAATTCATGCAAGAGCAATCGGAAACATTGCAAAGCCTAAAACTGATGCCCAGATAAAAAAGTGGTTACAGAATCCGAAGAGTGACTCTGCAGAATATAAAATGTGGGGGAACGGAGTAGCACTTCCGAATGTTTACTTCGTTCTTTCGGGAATTAAATATTATGCAGATTTATCACAGAATTAGCTTGCTATTATGTGCCTTCAGAGTGATATATGTACATACCAAAAAATCATAA
>JBJELE010000007.1:0-178391 GCA_051878995.1 Lachnospiraceae bacterium
TTCCCAGTTCAGAGAAGAAGGATGGTACGACCGCCTGGGTGGTGATGATAACCCACTGGCAGATGCCATCATGGATCGAATCATATATGACGCATACAAAATCAATATCGAAAGCATTGATCCATCAAAGGACATATCCATGAGGGAGGTCTATGGTATAGATCAAAACATGATACAGTAGTTAATAACAAGGTGGCTCTGTTTGTCCGGAAAGGTGGCTCTCGCCACGCCGGACAGGCGGCTCCGCCGCAACGTAATATTCACTACTTTTCAATTCTGGAAGAATTTTCACTAAATTTTCCGCTTCTTGATAAGCAGGCATTATTACACTTATCATCTTTTGTCTATTCCTCATTCTCATATATCCATAAATTATTCTTCGCACTTATCTTTCATATACATATATCGGCAGAGTTTCATGTTCATTTGTCAGCACGAATCCCTTATCTAAAAGGAGATCGATATCCTCCTGTCGAAAAGAACAATGAAGCATTGCCACATATACCTTATTTACATCTTCCAATACATCTTCTTGCAATGAATACCATTTTACTTCTATTCTTTCATTCACGCCCCCCTTTGTAATATAATAGTTCCAACCGTCATTTATTCCATAACAAGTATTAAATACTAACACATCATTATTCCGCACGTCATTTTGCTCGTTAAGCCATTCTGACACTTCTAAAAAAGGCTCATTGAATTCCTGCTCACGATAATATAATTCTCTATTGTTATTGAAAATAACACCAAACAATAAAATAAAGATTATCGCAGTAATTCCTCTTTTCCAATTCACATTTGTAATCTGTTTTTGTATTAATTCTATTACAACCGCAATTCCACAACCACTCATTATAAGCATCTGTGGTAATACACTGATAAAATACCTATTTACAAATAAAGAAGTGACGCCGGGAACATAGCGTGAGAACAGATATATTATCATAATAACTACAATCGGTAATATAATAATACATCCACTTATAAATCGAATATTAAACGTTTGCTTCTTGGCTACGATAATATATATATATCCCAAAATAGATACCAATCCAAATATCAAAAATATTTTGTTACCATATACCCCCAATTTGTTTCCATATAGTTCGCAAACAATATTTATTAAATCACGTAGCGTCGGATCCGAAGGCCAAAATGACCCAAGTTTATCTAAGGAACTAATAGCCACCCATATTACCCATGGTAAATAACAGATAGCCGCAAGGGGATATGTCCATAAAACGGTCCATTTTATTTTTTTCTTAACAACTAGATATATATCACAAAAAAAGAAGACAACAAATATCAAAATTGCAAAGTAATGCGTATAAACAGCTAAAACCATGCCTATGAAAAAAAATAAATTCTTTTTCCCAGTGTTCTCATTTCTACTATTTGCATATAATAATAGTGACAAAGAAGATATTAAAAACAAAAAGCCATATGGTCTAGTTGTGTAAGCAGCCAGCGTCACTAAACTAGTATTAGCAGCACAGCTAATAGCCGTAGCAACACCTGCTTTTGTTCCATACAGGTTATTTGCAGTGACTCCGCATATATATGACCCTATAACGACAAAAAAAATATTTAGTAGTTTTAACCAACCAGTTCCATAAGGAACTATTCTAATCCAAAAATAATACATCAAATGTGTCAATGGCGGATTAAGATCCAAATTAACATTTTGCTGTATCATTGCAGCCAGTGTGGGTTTTATTGCAATATCAATTTGTGCCAAATCGTCCATCCAAAGTGACTTCATATTACAAAATGCTACCATTATTACAAAAAAAATCAGGACTACTCCTGCAAGCATGAAATAATCTTTTCTTTTCATATTATTTGTGGTCTTCATCATAATCCCCCTGACCTTTAACATTCAATAATTTTGTATTCTATAAAATCCTCCCACAATTTCACTATGGTAATGGTGATTTGTCAATATTATATTTTAAAACTTTCAATAAATAGTGAAATAAAAACACATCCCAGCCAGATAATAACACTTTTCCTTATAGTAATATTGAAACCATACTGATATTCTTTATATATCCTCCTACAATATAACACACAGAAAAACAGATGTAAAACACTTAATGTCACCATAGCACAATATTTTCAGCGCCTACGCAATCTCATAGTTTATAGATAGGAATCATCCTATCATAAATTATCGCAGTAAATATGTTGAACCCACTCAACCATTTTTTTAATACCTTCATAGGCTGTCACTTCAGGTTTCCATCCTATAGCGTTAAAAATTTTACTAATATCAGCAACAAAAATCTTCTGATCACTAGCCCTAACCGGTAATTGAGTATAATTCATATCAATTCCTAGTAATTGCTCTAACATGCCAAATAATTCCAAAAGCGACAATGACTGTTCCATTCCACCACCTATATTAAATGCCTCTCCACTAATTTTATCAATGTTTTCCAAAGCAGTATAATATAGTCTAATCATATCCTCCGCATGCAATATATCTCTTACTTGCTTACCATTACCTGAAATTGTAAATGGTTCTGTCGCCTTTCCATTACGTATTTCAACAGCTTTTTGGCAAAACCACCCCACCCATCCTTGATCATACGTGGCAAACTGTCTTCCACCATACATCGATGAATGTCTAAATACTACTGTTTTCAAACCAAAAATTCTATGATAATCTAACATATACTGATCTGCAGCACCTTTGGAACAACCATACGGTGATCTAAAATCCAACGGAACTGTTTCATCAAAACCATTTTTCCATTCTTCACACACATATCTTGTACTCGTCTCATCGTATACATACTGCTCTAAATCTCCATACACTTTATTAGTCGAAGAAAACAACATGGCTGTGTCAGGACTATATTGGCGTAGCGCTTCTAACATGTGCACAACCCCCATAGTATTTGTTTGAAAATCTTTATAAGGATTTTCTATAGATGTTGTCATTGCAACTTGCCCTGCCAAATGAAATACCGCGTCAAACTTGCCTTCACGAACTACATTTTCAACATCATTTTTATCTCTTGTATCCCCATGTACAAATTTAAAATCACCTATTGTTTGTAGCCATTTTAAATTTTGCTCTGATCCTACCCTTGATAAATTGTCAAACACCGTTACTTCATAACCTTTTTTTATTCCATATGATGCTAAGTTACTTCCCAAGAAACCGCATCCTCCAACTACTAATAACTTCATCTTACTCTTATCCTCTCCAAGTATTTACCATACTTTCCATGGCGCATGGCCATAATTCCACATACTTTCTAATTCTTCTTTATCACGCTTTGTATCCATACACTGCCAAAACCCATCATGCTTATAGCAATACAAACTACCTTCTTTCGCTAATTGTTCTAACGGCTCCCTTTCAAACGAAATATTATCACCCGCTATATAGTCAAAAACAGAAGGTTCAATTACCATAAATCCACCATTAATCCACCCCGAATCATCTTGTGACTTTTCTCGAAATGAAGTAATCTGATTCGCGTTCATATCCATTACGCCAAATCTTCCTTGTGGTCTAACAGCTGTTAAAGTTAATTTAGCATTATTTTTTTTATGCTCTTCTAACACCCTTAATATATTAACATTAGATACCCCATCACCATATGTCATAAAAAATTGCTCATTATCTACATATTGCTCAATTCTTTTTATTCGTCCTCCAGTTAGAGTGTTAAGTCCCGTATCAACTACTGTTACCTTCCAATTTTCAGATGCTGTTCTATGAACAACCATTTTCTCTTTTCCATCAGAAAAGTCAAAGGTAATATCACTTGTATGCAAAAAATAATTTGCAAACCATTCCTTAATAACATGTTGTTTATATCCACAACAAATAATAAATTCACTAATCCCATAATATGAATATAGTTTCATAATATGCCATAAAATGGGCATACCACCGATTTCAATCATTGGCTTCGGCTTTAAATAGCTTTCTTCTGATATTCTTGTTCCGTATCCTCCGGCTAAAATTACTGCTTTCACTGATCATCCTCCTATCGTTTGTATTATCATTTTATTTCCCAATAGTAAGCAATTTTCCGCTTCAATTTTGACATACAACTGCCTAAATTCCAAAAAAGCTTTTCCGCAACTGTAGGAAGAACAGAATCTCCATTATTGTATAATTTTTCTATAATTTCTTTTCCATCTTGCCGCTTAAGAATTTTCCACGCTAATCTCTTATGATAAGTCTGTTTCATATGTTCGTCCATTACTGTCGAATCAAGCCAATACTTATCCGCTATCCAGTACTCTATATCTAGGTTATTTGATGCGGTAATTGACTTAGCATGCATTCCAAACACAGACAGTTTTTCATCTATATAATAAAAGCTATCCGAATTAGAAAACGATTCTAAAAATTGCAATACATCTATACCGGCACCTGTATTTTTGAGTGAAACACCAAATCTATTCTCAATCTCATCTTGCATTTTCCAGCATTCTCGTCTAAATAATGCTGCTGATGGGCTCACTAAACATGCCTTTTTTCCGGTAAAATGAGCATCCACATAAGAATCATATGAATATTCACCAGTATTTCCTACATAATAGCCTGTATTTTGATGAATGAATCGATGAAAAATTTTATTAATCACTTTTTTTAAATTCAATTTCCAACCTATGGTCTTTTTTGTTTCTAGACTATTTATTTTTTCCCATGCTACATTAGTCATTGCAAATGCTGCATTCCTATTTTCTTCTAAACATTTTACTGTTTTTTCTAAAAATGTATCTTCTAACCTATCATCTGACCACAGAAATTTTATATACTTTCCATGACTTTCTTCAAAACATCTTCTCCAATTTCCCACTGGACCTATATTTTCTTTATTTTGAAAAAGAAATATTTTTTCGTTATTTCCATATTTTTCCATCAAATATTCATAAGTTCCATCTGTACTACAATTATCAACAATAATTAATTCATAATCATGATAAGTTTGTTGCAATACAGATTGAATTGAATACTTAACAATATCTCTTCTGTTGTATACTGGAATTAATACGCTTACCTTTACTTGATTCATTCTTATCTCTTTCTTTTTTATTTTATATGCCCCAACTTATATATATACATATCCTTGTATGGCTTTCCCAATGGTCTTATCAACTGCGCTGACAATGTAGCTCCACTTAATCCTCCTAAAAGGTAATCACATTTAGACAAAATACCTATTGTTGTCAGATATTCAATTCCTCTCAAATACCTATCATTTGCTCGTTCAAAGGTAATATCTGTAACAGGTTCATCTCCCGTAGTTTTTCTATAAAACTTTCTTTCATTTGTTACTAATTTATTTTTAAACTCACTTCTAAATTGATCTACAATAAGTTGATCTTCGCAACATAAGAAGATTTTATTACACCTATATTTTTCCATCCATTTTCTGGCTTCTATCATTAATTCCTCAACTTTAGGTTGAATAGGTAACCCCGGTTGTTGAAGACTCACATAATCAGTTCCCCTAATGTTAACACCTAAAACTACATCTTCTTTATTAATAATCTTCTTGTATTCCTGATTGATTATATTTTCTGTTTCCTCTGTAAAATGAATAAACTTATGCCAATACTCATGCCACTCTTCAAGCATATTACTGTCTTCATCTACTAACCTAAATGGTGATGGTTGTCCATTGGAAATAATTACATTTTGACTTTCATATGCCTCCTCCAAAGAAAATTCGGTTGGCTGCTTATAAAATAACTCCCATGCATTCTTCTTCCCTATGTCTTCTGGCTCTAAATAAGTATTCTTAAAGTTTTTCATATCTACTACAGGAATATACCCTTGTTCTACTGCATACACAATATGTCCCAAAAAATTATTTGTATAAGACATCAAGCCCTCTCGTGGCAAGTCTCTCTTGCATATGTAAAATATTTTATCAGGATTCTTGTCACCATACTTTACAATTTTTTCATTTGCTTTTAATTTTTTTACAATTTGATTATGACGGTATTTCTTTAATATTGGATACATCGGTCCTCCATATAGCCGTATAAACTTTGTTATTTTACTTCTCACACTCATATTATCTTTAGCCATACAATTTCTTCCTTTCCTAGCGCTTCAGATCGCTTCTTTCCAAAAGTCTTCCATCTTTAATCTCATATATGTAATCACACTTGCGAATAGTTGTTAAGCGATGCGCAATAATAATTAAAGTCACTTTTCCCATTGTACTCTCTATGGCATCCATAACCGCTTTCTCAGTCTCATTATCCAGGGCCGATGTTGCCTCATCTAAAACCAATATCTTAGGATTACGGTAGAGCGCTCTTGCTATTCCTATTCTTTGTCTTTGTCCACCTGACAACCTTGCTCCACGCTCACCAACCTCCGTATCCAATTTCTGAGGTAATCCTTTTACAAATTCATCCAGTTGAGCCTGTTTAAGTGCTTCCCACACACGCTTTTCATTTATTTCATCTTCCTGCACTCCAAAAGCAACATTATTTCTAATTGACTCATCTAACAAATAGATTGTCTGCGGAATATAACCTACATTTTCCGCCCATGCTTCCGCATTCTCATATATATCTGCCTCTCCACATTTCACACTTCCGCTTATTGGTTTTAATATTCCCAAAAGTATATCTACAAGTGTAGTCTTCCCTGCACCTGATTCTCCCACTAGTCCAACTGATTTTTTACTTTGTATTTCCAAATTAATTCCCGAAAGCACTTGTCTATCTGAATGAGGATATTTGTAATCTACATTCTCAAATTTTATGCTTTTCTCGAAGTCCACATTCTCTTCGTCATCCAATCCTTCTTGGATATTAGAAGGTATTTGCAAACTATCCGGTTGATAATGATTAAATAAATTGAACACAACATCAATTGAAGGAATATACGTTATATAGGTATTAATTGATGTATTTACCTGTGTTATAATTGGTAAAAATTTAATTGCAACAAGAGCTATTGCTGTCATCTGAGCAACAATATTACCTAACGTCTGTCCTGCCATCATATTAAAAAAGATAATCGTGATAAGAATTATCATGCAAACCGGTTCAAGACACAACTTAGGAACCATAGTTAATATTTGACTCTTTTTAGCTCTATTTGTATACTTCTTCTCTGTCTGATTAAATTTATTGAAAAAGAAAGTTTCACACTTTAATATCTTTATTTCCTTTGATGATCCAACGGTTTGATTAATGGTCTGAATAACTTTTTCCTGAAGCTGCACCAATTCCTTATTATATGTCTTTAGTCGTCCACTAACCCCTTTTATATATAAGATGGATAAAGTACCCAGCAGTCCAACCAACAAAATGGTAGTCAGAGGTGTTATTAACAACATATATATTCCCAATAGTGCCCCTGTCAATATCGAACTGAGTATTTGAAAAATCATATTTACTGCATCCATCACTCGATTTATGTCAAGTGATAATAAACGTAAAACAAATGAGCTATTCTGGTTAACCTGCTGCGTATATGGTTCATTAATATATTCCTTTAAAATTCTGGAACCCAAAACTACCATTTCATTATTGACTAATTCAATTCTGCATTTTGACAAGATAAACATATAAGCCATCTTAACCAAAAAAAGTATAATTAAAAAGCCGCCAAAATAGTATATCTTCTTTAAATGATCAGGTATTGTAAAAACTTGGAAAAAATAATTTAAAATAGCATTTTCCGATATTGCATCATCGCTCATAATCAACTGAATAAACGGTAGCAAAAGTGCAATCCCTGCCATATCAAAAAATGCTCCAATTAACTCCCCAAAAAAGAGAAAAATATATTTTATTTTTGTTTTTGAATCGAAAATCTTAAAAAGTCTATGTGCTGATTTCATTTCAGTTTCTTTACCTCTTTAAACTGTTTCACAAATTTTTTCATATATATATTGCATATCATCTTCATTATATCTTTGGTCAATCGGTAATGGTAATACATCGCATGCAAGTCTGTATTCTAACACATCGCACTTACACACTTCTAGAATCTCTGGCCATAATAGAGGTATATATATTTTCTTTTCTATTAATTTTTTTCTTACACTCTTTCCATCTTTTATTTGTAACGGGTATGCAAAGGGACCAATCGGTAAAGTAATATGCAGTTCGTTCCTATTACCCAATCTTTCATGGAGATATTGAAAGTTTTTTTCTCTCTTCTCTTTTATTATTTCATAATCTATACCCTTTAACAAATTCCGCGTCAATTTCGACATAAACTTTATTGGCTCACTGTCAAATAATTCGTTATTCTGTACATATTCTGAATAAAAATCTGATGCATCTTTTTCAAAACGTCCTAATAAAAAATGCATCCTATCATATGAAGTATCTGTTTCGTAGTGAAACATAAGCTTACTATCTGTTGATAGATATGCTCCATCCGGCACACCGAAAAACTTTCTGCAACTATATATTGTATCAACTCCATTAATGGGCCTTTCAAAAAAGGCTTGTACATTATCAACTATTAGATTAGTAAATCTTCCTTTAAAATCTAAAATATCATTCTTTCCAAACTGCCCATAATAATTTACAACATAAATATATTCATACTCATTCAACTTTTTTTTAAAAATAGGTCTAAAATCTTTATCAATATGATAACATTCATAATCAATTTTATATCTATCACAAATTTCTTTTACAGTTCCACATAAAAAAAAAGGAAAATAAATCTTTTTAATCCCTCTTGCTTCTATTAGAAAAGCAAGGCAATTCCTTGCACAGTTTAGTCTGAGCAGATTTGTGTAGTATTCCTCTCCATAATTTGTTTCAAATTGGATGTAACCACCATATTCTTTCATCATATATCCCTATCTATGCTATATATCTAATTGTATCCAATCCGACGGTACAATAAAATTTTCTTGTTTCTTCGAATAACGTTTAGGGGCAATAACTATCTTTTCTTCATTAGAATTTAGTTCTGCAGCCCAATAACTAAATGTACTATTCGCAATAATATTATGCTTACATTTACTTAATATCTGCATGTCTTGAAAAGAATCCCTACCTTGGTGACTTGGTATAAAATACAACTTATCATCATTCATAAATCCCAATATTTCTTTTGCATAATTATAATCATCCGATACAATAACAAAATATGGATTTTGTACATATTGCTGCATTTTATCTATTGCATCCCTATAATATTGTTGTGTTAAAATATCGAAATCACTATTCAGATAATCTCCTGCACGCACATGGATTCCTACTGTTTCATGCTTATACAATATGTCCTGGATTTCTTCCTCAGAAATGGGTTGTCCAAAATCAAAATCTCTTAAAAGTTCATCTTTCCACTCAAAATAATAATTCTCTTGATAGTCCCATCTGCAATCTAAATAATATGTCTCACTCCTACTCAAATTTGCTTTTTCTTTAAAAACATTCCAGTTACTTTCTCTAATATAATGTTTTGGTGGTTTAATTAGTCCGCTCTGCTTTAGTTTACTATATATTTTATCGCACCCTACAAAAAGCAAACTATTTTTTGAAACAGGAAAATAATATGAACAACAAAGCAGATCTTTAACTTTTGCTTTTTGAATATTTATTTGTGGAAAAACATATTCCAATTCATAGCCATTATGGGTTAATTGTCTATTATACGATGTAATATCAATTACTACCTGATGTTCTGGGAACGTTTTTTTAAGCAGTTTGTACATTACATAATGATACATCTGATTTCCTAGTCCCCCATCGAATCTCAATATAATCATTCTATTTCCACCTATAAAAAATTATTTTATTATTAATGTATACTGCTGCAACATTGCTTGTATTTTTTTAATGTCGTTATTCATCATAACATCCACAATTGAGAGATTTGGTTCAAAACACTCTCGCTTATATTGCGGGTATATAATCTTATCAGTATCTAAAAAACATAATTCCAAATCATTTGCTTCAAATTTGTCAAAATGATAAAGTTCTCTACCACCTATCGCATTATAATATACATCAGCATTCATCCTTTTACATATCTCTATAACTTTATCTTCTCCACATAACTCACCATTCTTTTCAATATGAGAAGATATTAATATCTCTGTAGAGATTTCCAAATATTGACAAATAGTCTTTATAGAATAAGTTAGATAATCTGCCAAATTACTTTTATTGCATTCGAGTATACTACATAACAGAGGAAAAACCATCTCAAATTCATTACATTTATGATATGCATTCCACAATGTTTTCTTATTTTTTTCTATTAAAATTTTATTATTATCTACTTCAATTTCATTAATATGCTTAAATGAACTTGCTCCCTTCATCGGGACATTAATATATTGAACCACACCATTGTTTAAAATTCTATTTCGATTTATCCATCCACCCTTGATAAAGTTAACATCATCATAAATCACATATTTATCTACTGCATTTAATAATTGCCAATATCCAATATATGGAAAATAGTATGGTTGCATTATTCCTAGCTTCATCTAACTTCTCCTACAACTCATTTATATGCGCATATAAAACCCTCAGGTTGATATAGACATGTATTAAACGCAAGTCGCTTCCCCGCATCCGTTTTTATTGTGTAATATCCTAAATTCTTATGCTTAGGTTTCTCAATATCTATATCTATTTCAAAAGGCTTATATATTACATTTTTGTAACCGTAATCATGAAATATTTCTGTTATTAAAGGTACCGAATAAATATTATAATATACTTGGGAATATTCTGACTGTTGAGTTGGTCTTTCATAATTTTCAAGACTAATTGTGTAATTAATTTTCCCCTCATAAAACAGAGAAGAAAAAGCAATCCAATCTGCATTCAGCTTACACATTTGTTCCAATGCATCTTTATATTCTGGTAACCATGAAAGTGTCTGTAAGCAGATAATTCCCTGATACTTATCTACATATTTTTCGTCTAATCTGTATATATCTCCATATTCAAATTCAATGTTTTTGCTTGACCCTCTATATAATTCAAATAGTCGCGTATTAATATCTATTCCTGTAAATTTACTGGTCAAATGCCTTTCTGCAATATATGCAGTACCCCCCCCCGGTCCACAACCTATATCCAATATCGATAAACCATTCATATTTACATTTTCAGTCAAAAATTTTTCAAATGCCACCGTTATTCTATATGGGTTATCAAATTGCCGAGTATACCATTCTAGGTTTTCTTTTTCTAACCAATATTCTATGTTGCTTTTGTCTTGCATATCTACTCTCCTATAGTCTAATTTCACACATTATACTAAATGCATTTGTGTATATATGGACTGGCTTCTTCTGAAAGAATACCCATTTTTTTCAATAATTTCACTGGTAAAAATCTTACCATATTACAAAGACGCCTAGCCCCCATAACTTTTACCAGCATACAAAAGTCTCTTATTTTTCCTTCCTTCAATTTATTGAATAATAAAGCACAGCCTTTAATAGCCTCATTATAATCATACATATAAGGGGTACCGAAAAATTCAGCCGTTTTCTTATGAATATAGTATATTTTTTTCATTCTCTCTGTCTCACTATATAGTGAATTAAAATTACTATCTCCTGCATTTCTTCTTACTATATAAGCTCCAAAACACTGATTTAAATTATAGGCCGGTCCCTTTTGCAAAATCAATTGTGCAACTGTAACATCATCCTGATGTCTGTCTACCTCTAAAATAAAGTCATACTTCCCTTTAGAATCTTTAAAAAAATTTCGATACATTAATGCTGAAAGTGCAATCTTCTTTTCTCCAAAAAGTGTTCCTTCTCTCGTCACCTTACAGGCAATTGAATTTTTATTCGGATATATTCCCAACAAATTTCCCTCAGCATCGCGCATTTCCCTTATATGACCTACTGCCATATATTCTTCATTTTCATCCAAAAAGTCAGCTAAAACCTGTAATCTGTTTTCTCCTAGCCAATAGTCATCTCCTTCTAGTATAGTAATATATTTCCCTTTAGCTTTCAATAATAAGTCATAGTGGTTTTGGGTTCCACCTACATTTTCCTTTCTAAAATAGGCTTTTAGCTGAGACTCATATTTTTTTACAAGTTCTGAGGTAGAATCTGTTGAACAATCATCACCTAGGAGAATTTCAAATTGAAAATTTGTTTTTTGCATTAAAACACTTTGAATTGCTTTTTCAATATATTTTTCTTGATTATAACATAATATAATTACACTTACCTTATAGTCCATCAAAAGCTAATTTTCTCCATTCATTTTTTCTTTTCATTCAGCAGTATATTTCTCACACAAGACTCTTATACTACCTCAGTCTTTAATATCATCTCTCTAATTAATCTTTGTAATTTAAATGGAACATGCCCATATACTCTTACTAAAATAATACAAATTTATTGAATCATTGCTTCCTCTCTATTTTTCCAATAATTTTTATTAATACTTGATTAAAGTACTCTTGCGTAAAATAACTCTTCCATATGGTATATGCCCTATCTACATTACCACAAATACCATCATATCGCCTACTATACAATTCCAGAATTTTATCCGCTAAAGCCTGAGGTGTATTATCTACAACGTAAATATCTCTTTCCCCATCAAAATATTCGCTTAGCCCTTTCGACCAGCCTGTTATGACCGGCGTTCTAAATGCCACGCCATCAATTACCTTATTTGAAATAACATTGTGGGCTTTCACAGAGTCTCCAAAAATTCCCAAACTCACATCACAATTTTCTATAATAAATTTCTCCCATTTTTCCAGTACATTCCATTCATTATGCACCTCTATTTTATCTATTATTCCTAATTTATCCGCCAATTGCATATAAGGATACCATTTTTCTTCAGAGTCACCCCAAATATACAATTTTATGTTAGAATTCTGTGCCCTAACCAAAGCATATGCTTCCAAAATGCATTCCAAGCCTTGTAGTGGAATATACGTCCCGCTCCAGCACAAATTCATAGTCTGATTTTCATCGTGGAAAAAATGGAGTTTTGCCCTTTTTTTCTCCTTCACACATGTAGGTATGATTACATTTTGAACACTATTTCTATTAATTTTTAACAAATCACAATAATATTGTGCTTCTGCTTCATTAAGGAAAATTGTAATATCCGACAGCAAAAGTGCTATCCTATCCTTTTCAGTCAATTTCTTTGCCTTATAACTATTCTCACTTACTGCTCTTCGATCTAGCACTAATGTATCATAAAAGGATATATAAAAATCCGTAAGTATTTTCTTATGCAATATATGGGCAACCTTTATATAAAAATCATCCTGATTCATGGCACATATGACATATAAATCTGCCCAGGCTATATTAATACACCTTGTAACTACCTTCTTTACGCGAATTAATAAATCAACAATAACATTTCCACTTTTCTCTTGATTTCCTTTACATAAGCGAATAATCGTACCTTCTTGTTTTTCAAAAAATTCTTCGAAAAACTTTGTCCTATAAGCGCTTTCTGTTGGTGCATAAATATATACCCTCAAATTAATACTCCTTAATAATCTTTATGATTTGCTCGAAATTTTCTTCTATCATTCCAATCATCTTTTTCTTTTGTTCCCTAAGCAACTCCATATTATCCTTATCTTTTAAAAGAATATCAAAAATCTTATATATCTCTCCAGTTTCTGCCATAACATATTTAGTTGTATTCCACGTTTCTAAAAATGCCCTTACTTTATGATTTCCAAGAATCGTAAAATGTGGTTTCTCAAATGCTATTGCAGTAATTATTCCATGCAGGCTTGTCCCAATAAACGCTTCACTCATTCTTATAGTATAAATTATTTCAAATACATTCATAAAATCCGGCATCCATGTATTCGATTGACATTGTTCTTGTATTAAAGCAAGAGCTTCTCTATCATCATGTCCTGCCGCATATCCAATAGGTAATAAAATACAATTCATGTGCAATTTTTCACAAATATAATCAATTTGTTCTGCCAATTCTTCAATATGATTCCTAGCAGAAGAATAATTTGTCTGAAATACGAAATATGACTTCATCTCATTTATTACTAAGCGGCATTCATTACTGACCTCTTTTTCTAATTCTCCTGTACTAAAAAAGTGTCCAAGCCCTAATACAGAATCTGGGTATAATTTCACATTCTGTACGCCTGCATTTAGTAATATATTATAGGTTTTTTTATCCCTTACCGATAAATATTCGCTTTCATTTAGCATATCTATTAATTTCTTTTTCTGGAATTGAAATATCCTTTTAGTTTCAAAGGGATTTCCACCTACTGTATTATAAATGACTATTTGTTCATTGTTCTTTGAAAGAATCCATGGTTTAATATCCGTTCCACCAAGCAATAACTTACATACTATATTAAACAAATGTGGAGAAAATCTATCCAAATCCTTACATAATCTCTGCCTTTTCTTTTCTCTAATCGGAATAAGATTTGTATACATATTTGTATAATCTGCTCCTAAAATGTCTCCGCCAACAATAATTAGTACATCTATCTCTATCCCTTTTCTTTTTATATCTTTTAAGGCTATTGTATCGTATCCCCCTGCATATTGCATTCCTTCTTCTCGTAACGCAACATAATAGATTCTAACATCTTCAACTTTTTGTTTTATTACTTCTCCCAAGACAATCGGCATCAGCACATCCCCATAATTATAGCGATCAAATGCTCCTATTAGTGCTATTGTCTTCATTATATATCCTCCAGTTTATTTCTATCTTAAACAAAATTAGTTAATAACGTTGAAATAAATTCTACATATTTTATCAGTATTACCTTGCATACTATACTTTTTCTTTGCAATAAGCCTTGCCTGCGCTCCATGTATCTTTACTTCTTCTTTATGATCCATATAATATTCCATCTTAGCAGCCAAATCTTCCGGGACGTTTGATGAAAAAGTAAACCCATTAACTTTATTATCAATCAGTTCCTTAGTTCCCCCGCTATCACTTCCTATAACCGGCATATAATTACTCATATATTCCACTGTAATTCTACCAAATGCCTCCTTTACAGAGGGGACAATACCAATATCCATTTCCTTAAGGACCTTGTCCATTTGTGTAGTATATGGTAACAGATGAATATATTTTTCAATTTTTAGTTCATGAATCTTGTTTTCAAGATATTGAATATACTCAGCTTGTCCACTTCCTATGATAGAAACTTGAAAATCGCGATATCCATCTTTTACTATTCTATCAACAGCCATTATAATAACTATTTGATTTTTTTCTATTGTAATATTACCGGCACAACAGAATCTAACTTTATTATTGGTATCAAAATACACCTTTTCATACCCTTGGCATATTTTAACTCCATTATATATGGTAATCACATTACATGCCTCTGCCAATTTTTGAATATGTTCTTTTATAGAATCTGAGATTGCTATTATGGCTTGTGAACTTTCATAACATTTTTTAATATATTTCTTGTGACAGACATAGTCAAGATTGTAATCTTCTTTACCAAATTCTCTTATATGCCAAATATGCGGAATATGGTTTCTTTTAGCTGCCAATAATCCAACTTCCGTAACACTCGAATTGGTATGAACTAATTGAACTTCTTTCTCCCTGCAGATTTTTGATATTTTGCCAACTGCCTTTAAATTATAAATTTTCCGTAATGCTCTGATAAGCATAAGGTATCCTTTAGTATGCTTATGACCATTATACATCCATTTTAGATAATGAACCACATAATAAGGAATTTCTTCCTCTTTAAGCTTCTCACTAAATTCTCCCAATTTGGGTCCGACAACTATTGGACAGACATTGTATCTGTCACGTAAATCTACAATTAGATTTAAAAGTGAAATATTCGCACCATACATATCTGCATAATGTGTCACATATAACACAACTATTTTTTTCTGTTTTTCCATTTATACGCCCAATCCGCCATCCAGGGAAAAGTCTTACCCATAATATCCTTTAAGCATGACATCATATATCTTTTCCAATACTTTCCCCGCGCAACTTGAAAATGATGTTTTTCTTCCAACTTTTTTTCTTCTAGAAAATTTTTTCTAAAACTATTATTTGATGCTCCGCCTCGTCTATAAGTGCAAACCAAAATATCCAGCTTATAGAATGGGATATTTTGCTCTGTCATTCTAAGGAACAAATCTCTATCAGACAGAATTTTAAATGACTCATCAAAACCAAATTTCTCCAAATACTTTCGCTGGGTAAAACATGCTTGATGACAAATAGAAGAACGATATGCAAGAAGTTCGTGGTTACCTTGTACCTGTATTATCTCTCCGTTCTCCAATACCACTGCAGCATTCCCATAAACCATTCCAATCTCTGATGGTATCTGTTGTAAGTACTTTTTGATTCTTTCTATGACAGTATTATCATATAATTTATCTCCTGCATTCAGAAACAACACCCATTTCCCGGAACATAGAGATATACTCTGATTCATTGCTGCATAGATTCCATTATCCCTTGCTTGAAATAATTGAAAGTTGATCTTTCTATCCGTAAATACTGTCGAATAGGACTCTGCGATTTCAACAGTTCTATCTGTGGATAAAGCATCCTTTATAATATATTCACAATTAGTCAAATCCGTCTGTGCCAGAATAGATTCTATCGTTTCTACGATATCTTCTTGCGCATTATAACAAACTGTAACAATAGAAATATCCATTTACCAGTAACACCCGTTTTCTACATTTTGAAAAGTTTTTGGTTTACCTTCATCCGTTCTCACCCAATATTCATTATATAAGAGTTCATCATAATTATAATTTTCTTTTTTTCCTTCCCACCGCTTTCCTTTAATTCCAAAATAAATTTGCGTGATTCCCCCCAGGTGTAATGCCTGCCTGTTCATCTTATCTTTAATGAATGCACCTAATGGCAAACCATATGCTCCACATCCAAGAATAGCTATATTAAAGTCCAGTTTACTAATATCTTCCTTCATCTTCTTCAAGGCATCTAACCACTCACTATACTCTGTCGGTTCTCCACCTAGTGACTGTACAGCACGATAAGTAATCAAATCAAATTCCGGTAAAATTTCTTTATCACCCCATATGTATTCTCGTCTTTGATATTGATTTCTAATGGTATCCGGTGCCGAATGAATCACCAGCACTTTTTTTCCCTTAAGGCTTTGAGTCCATGAGTCCTTTCTAAAGAAAGGATAGCTCACATCAGACGGCAATAATACTGCTTTGGAACAATACTTTCTAAAATACTTACCTTCACTTTTCAACCAAAACCATGTATTCAGGTAATCAATATGCCTTATTGACTCAATATATTCCTTGCAGAAATGATCTATTGCCTCCTGCGTTTTAGGGAATACCCCAATATTATCTACCGCTTTATCTGCAAGCTTTCGATACCCTTTCCCTTTCAAATAGAAATTACATAAGAGTAATTCTGTTCCAAATCTTGAAAAAAGAAATGGTTCTTCTCCCAGAATTGCTTGCTTTAACAGTGCATTCGCTTGTTCTCCCGTATATGGCTTTGAAAGTTTATTGCCATTCCAATATCCATATTTACGATATAAATTTGTCAATTGTTTTCTAAGTATACTTTTAATTCCCAATCTTCTCAACACCTCATATGTATACTACATATTCAAAATAATATCACAAACTCTTACAACATCTTCACTTGATAATGATTCATATATTGGTAAAGTTAAGATTTGCTTTGATATCTGTTCTGCAACAGGTACTTTACATGAAGAATATTGTTCGTTATAACACTGATAGTTCGGAATAATCGGATAAAAGTATTTTCTGGCAAAAATATTATTTTCTTTTAAGCGTTCATAAACTTCATCCCGACTATATCCAAATTCATCCTGATTAAACACTACTGGAAAATATGCATAATTCCACTGCACATCCTTCTTCGGATATATCAACTTTATTCCTTGTTTGTTTCCTAATTTTTCATAGTATATCTCTGCTACTTTTTTTCTACAATGCAGACTTGTTTCAATCCGTTCTAAGTTGCATAATCCCATCGCTGCTGCAAATTCATTCATCTTTGCATTAGCACCAACATACGCAACTTCCTCTTCTGAACGAATACCAAAATTCTTCAAGTCATACAAAATCTCTCCAAGTTGAGCATTCGCAAAAGCAACCGCACCGCCTTCAATTGTATTAAATACTTTTGTCGCATGAAAGCTATACACAGATGCATCCCCAAAATTGCCGATTGACACATTATTCCGCTTTACCCCAAATGCATGGGCGGCATCATAAATTACTTTTAAGTGGTATTTATCAGCTATTTCCTGAATTTTATCAACATAACATGGCATTCCATACACATGCACTGGCAAGATTGCACAGGTGTTTTTATTAATTAGCGCCTCTATCTTATCAGCGTCGATGGTATAGTCATCCTCTCTAATGTCACAAAATACCGGTTTTAATCCATTCCGTACAATAGCATGTGTTGTAGATGCAAAGGTAAATGGAGTTGTAATCACCTCTCCTTTTAAATTCATTGCTTGCAGGCACATTTCTAATGCCATGTGGCCATTTACAAATAAAGAAAGATTTTCCACTTCCAGATATTCTTTTAATCTATTCTCCAGCTCCTGATGCAATTCCCCCATATTCGTTAGCCAGACACTATCCCATAAGGGTCTGATTCTCTCAACGTAATTTTCAAATGAAGGAATTGATGATCTTGTTACATTTATTCTTTTATTCATATTATTCTTTAACCACTTTATTTTCTTAATATTTCACAATATTGTCTATAGATTTCTGCAGCATTACGTTCCTTGGAATAATACTCCGCTTTTTCTTTACCTTTTTGAGCAATTTGAGACGCTTTTTCTACATTTTGATAAAGGAAAATCAATTTCTGAGACAATTCTCTACTATCCCCATAAGAATATAACAAGCCATCTATTTCGTCAGTAATTATTTCGTCATTTGCACCCGTATTACTAGCTATAACAGCAAGTCCTGCCGCCATGTATTCTATTGTCACTCGCCCAAATGCTTCTCCCTTAGAACTTGTTATGCCAACATTACATTCGCTTAATTTTTGTGGTATATCATTACAATATCCTAAGAACTTAACTCTCTCACCCAAATTATATTCTTCTATTTTGGCATTCAAAACCTTTTGATATTCCCCATACGCTTCCCCTAAGAAAGAAAGCCGGGTGTGTTCTAATATATCATGAGGCAAGTAGTGCAATGCTTCAATAATCTGAAGTTGTCCCTTATTTTCTTCTATTCTGCCAACGCAGACAATGTTTAGCTCTTCAAACTTTTTGGGACATACATATCCAAATCTTGTGGTATCTATACCATCATATATAACATTAATTTTACTTTCTTCGATACCTGCCGATGTCCAATTCGTCTTTACTAAATCTGAAATAGCAAAAAAGCGGACATTTGTATGGTTCAAATAATCTATACACTTTCTTTTATATAATACAATCTTACAATGTCCACTTCGTAATTCTCTCAAATGACATACTTGTGGAATGCCTGTTTTAGCCGACAAATAGCCTCCTATATCTAACCGATTTAAATTTGTATGTATTAAATCGATTTTTTCCAACTGTGGAATAATCTGCAAGATTCCTCGTTGCGTTATCCCTCCAAGCATAAAAAGAAAATACTTTACCAGATGTTTTAGAAGATTGAGTCCTGCTTTCGAATAAGCTGATCCAGCCATAATATCCCGATACCAATAAGAATAATTTTCAATCTGATGTTCATCACACCATTCATTCATCGGATTTCTCTTTTTCGTAAGAATTAATGGTTCAACATCATATTGCTCCTTTAAAGTCAGAACTAATTCCATTAATGCTTTAGGAGCACCGTACTTATAATCTCCGGCAGAAATATATAGTACTCTCATATTTTTCTCCCATATTCATTAATTATTTAATTTTTTATCATACTTCATCTTTCTCACATGATACTGCGTATCCTCCAGTATCTTTCTGTTGGCACTTATCACATCCGCCAGCATACCGATTACAAAGGTAATGAATCCTATGATCAGCAACGTGCATGCCAACATCAGGGATTGTGTATGTCCATTTCCCCGTCCCATAAAGTAATACACCATAAATCTGATACCAATAAGCACGCCTATTAAACTAGGTACTGCTGCTACCATGGTAAAACAGTATAAAGGCTTATACATCATAAGCGCCCTGATAATGGTCAGAATCGATTTCTTGACATACCCCCATATACTGTGGAACAATCGTGATTCACGAAGTTCGGGATTCGTCCTGACCGGCACGCTGGTAATCGCCATTTTGTTTCTGCCTGCCTGCACGATTGTTTCCAAAGTATAGGTATAATCATTGATCACATTGATATGCATGGCTGCTTCCCTGCTGAAAGCCCGGAAGCCACTGGGCGCATCCGGGATATCCGTGTGAGATGCCTTACGCACCACCCAGCTTCCGAAATGCTGCAGCTTCTTCTTGATCCAGGAAAAATGCTCTGTCTCATCAATCGGGCGTTCTCCAATGACAATATCTGCCTCATGATCCAAAATCGGTTGAATCAATTTGGGAATATCCTCTGCACAGTATTGATTATCTGCATCCGTATTCACAATAATATCCGCGCCATTAGCAAGGCATGCGTCCAGACCGGCCATAAAGCCTTTTGCCAGTCCTTTATTCCGCGCAAAGCTTACCACATGATGCACGCCCCAGTTCTTTGCCACTTCCACGGTATTATCCTTACTGCCATCATTAATGATGAGATATTCAATTTCATCTATCCCGTCTATCTGTTTCGGGAGATCGTTTAATGCAATCTCCAAGGTCTCCGCTTCGTTATAACAGGGAATTTGAATTATCAGTTTCATATATGCTCCTAATTATCTTTTGCTATGTAAAGAATATCCATTTTCATCCAAACTTATTGTAACTTCCGAATCCGGAATCATCTCAAACTCCAGATAGGTTTCTCCGTTTTCTTCTTTCACCCGCACCTGATCATTGTCTTGATTATCCAAACTCAAAATATTACCCGCTATTTCCGGTAAAAAGACTTTAATCGTCAATGGCCCGTTGTAAACTTCCGGAGGTACCTTCTTTTTATCACACTTTAATTTAACTCTTATTTTTGAATTACTATAAGTGGCACTGACAGTAGCGTTCTCTTTCTCTAACAAATATTTTGATGCTTCGGTTAAAGAAGCCACCCATATTTTTTCTTCCTGCTGCATCTCAGCAATATAACTCATATGTTCATTGGCTTGTTCATAGGAAATTTCCTCATATCCTCCATTTGTTCCACTTTGAGTAACATTGTGCCACATTTCAATCAACCACTTGTTTTCATTGCTTGCAATATCTATCCATTCATTTCTTTCCTCGGTACTATCGTCTTTCCATATGCTAATCACGCGCAAATTATACCATTGGCTTTCCTCATATCCCTCTTGTGGCTCTAGTGTATTGTATCCGTATTTGACTCCTCTCACAACATTTATGCCATTTTGTTCCAATAGCTTATATGCCTCCATATCTATAACTCCCTCCGGAGGTACAAAAGCTATCAAATCAATTGAGAAATTTTCTTCAACAAAATCAATACTATCACAAACTTCAAGGCTCATCTCTTCGGCACTTAATTTCTCGTTCAATAATTTGGAATGTGTATATGAATGAGGTACTAACTCAACGTTTCCTCTGGATACAATATTTCTCCATTCTTCCAAATGTGGTTCTATGTAATTGACAATTCCTGAAACAGTAACGGTAAATCCATACTTATTAGCTAGCTCATCCAAATTAACTCCCGTCTCAAAATCCCCGTCATCTGACACAATGGTTACTATTGCATTTCGACCATATTTTACCGGAGAAATCTCAGTTCTTAAAGCATTCCCCTTATTTCTCCATGCATATCCAAATACTATTCCCAAAATAATTATTATAATTCCAACTAACAGCACTATCTTTTTGGATTTATGCATATGATGTCCTCCGCAATTCTCATGTTGGCTCTCAACTTAATAATCTATATTCATTCATTGCATAGCTATCTGTCATCCCAGCAATAAAATCTACTATATTTCTTACTAATATTTTTCTCTTTTGATAATATTCTTGATCTCTTTCCGTCCACTCTTCATGATTATCAGGACATACATATTCCGTAATTCTTTGAAATTCCTCTCGAACCAATTTCGGATCCGCTTTTACAAAATCTATCACATTATCCGTATCGGAAAGCATGTCAATATACATTCTTCTTAATGTACCTTCATGAATTAATCTCGGATTTTCATAGTATGCTTTGAATAAAAATTTTACCACCTGTTCTGCATTCCTGTCAAATCGTGTAACTTCAAGGCAATTAATAGCCCTTTTTGAAATCAGCTGTTCTAAAAGGTTGCAGACTTCCTGCCCTTCTTCTGAGAAACCAATCAACTTTTTATCAAACCTATGCTCCGTGATATAAAAAAGATTATCATCAAAATTTTCCATCTGTATTCTTGAATTGCGGACAACATCATTAACAAGATATCCTATAATATCTGATACAATTCTGGCAGTGAGCATTTCCTGCCTGCTAACCAATATTCTTGTTTGTTGTTCTTCCAGCATATCAAATGTATGCTGAATAATATCTCTCAATGGTTTCAGTTTATTAAGGCGCAGATAATCCTGAAACTCATCAAAAGATAATAATTTTGATGAAAAGGAATCATCAATATCATGACTCCTTTGCGCTATCTCATCTGCTATCGCAACGACTTGACCTTCCAGCGTTGTTGCAAATTCAAATTCTGGGTATAGCACCTGATATATTTCCGGATCTATAAATTCTTTAGAATCACAGCAGCCTTTCTTACATTCTTTAAATTCACATGTACGACAATCATTCTTAAAATAACTGCTTGTATGCTTTAGCACACCTTCGAGTAATTGGTAAGACACATCCAATCCCGGATGATTAATATATTTTTCTTCCAATTTCGTCAGCATACGCAGACTTTGGAAATTATGTTTGAACCCACCATAGGGATTTTTCCCTTCAGATTCCATTATTTCTAATATCTCCGTTCTTCCATTTATGATATCATCTAATGTTCTTTCTCCTTGATGTCCAAATGGAGTATGCCCTAAATCATGTCCCAGCGCAATCGCTTCTGTTAAGTCAATATTCAGCCTGAGACTATTCGCAATGGAACGCGCTATTTGTGCAACTTCTAATGTATGTGTCATCCGCGTTCGATAATGATCTCCCTTAGAAGATGTGAAAATCTGAGCTTTATCCACCATTCTTCTAAACGCTTTGGAGTTGACAATTCTTTCCCGGTCCCGTTGAAACTCACTTCGTTCTTTCTCTTCACTTACTCCGCCCCATAATCGTTTACAGTTTTCATTGTGTTGTGCATATGGATGAAGATACTCCTCCTCTTTTCGTGATTGCTTAAATTCACAGTTTTCATTTTTACTTAATTCCGGAATAAACAAAAGCTCTTTTACCTGTTTGATTAATGCCCCGGAGTATTCAATGTTAACGTATGAGTTATGTTTAAAATCTTTGTCCAAATCCAATTCCGAATATGATAAAATATTATCAATTACCATTTTATGTCGGATACATTTCTTGATTTCAAAATATACATATATATCTCCTTCTTCTCTTACTAATTTACATTTTCCAACATAAATATACTCTACTTTATAGTCCTCTGTAAAAATGAATGAAATAATATAATAATCTGTTTCCTTCTCTTCCGCCAGGATCTCATCCAGTAATTTCTTATCCGTATCGGCAACGACCTTATATTTCCCTTCTTGTTGATTTACAAAACTCTCCTCAAAACTATGTACCAATTTTAAATTGCGATTAATAATTTTAATCATTAATAATGCTTCTTCTTTCATTTATTCTTCCTCCTGTATATTATTTTCTTTTTTCCTGTCTGTCTGATGAAAAAAAACTTTTTCACTGATTTGTCGAATATTATCCAGCCAATCATAAATCATACTTCTCTTATAAACATATTCCCCATCCTGATTTTTCATTTTCTCCAGTGCAAGCGCCAAATAAGCATATTCATTATCCAAACTGGTAGAGAAAATAGCCTGATCATCCGTATTGATGGTTACATCAATCTGCGGATTACGACTTAACTCTTCCGGATCAATTGTTAATCCCTTATTATAAAAATTCCGTATAGGATGTTTATCATACCTTCTAAATGTACCAATCATATAGTTAGATGAGGGATTCGTCTCAATACTGATACCCATTTTAGCCACCTGTCTCTGGAGACATTTCTGTATTTGAACGATTATCTCCATCAATTCATGGCTAATCTTACATTCGACGACCTCTGATCCATTACGTTTTACATCATCATCATAATGGTATCTGATATATATTTTCTGGCATTTCTTTAGTTTTCTGACTTGCTCATTTTCTGCAAAGCACTTGTTATGGGCAAAATAATCCCATTCGCTTTTTACACAATTCTGTTCCCTTTCTTCCAGCAAATAAATATCAGGGTTATCCCCTCTTAATTTCCACGCATCATAATATTCATTTATATCCAGATCCTCTTCTCCGATATATACTTCCCGCATAAGATGGATATAAGTCCGGAGCAATTCCTGTAAAATACTTTCGCTATGTTTGATATGATATTTTCTGATTTTCATATATATCCAAACTACATTATCCAAATAATCCTGTTTTGATATACACACTCTGTTTCCTTTAAACCGATACCATTCAATAGGGTCAACCCCTAATGCCAATGCATGTCCTAACCGGTCTCCGGAATCTAACTGAAGAAAATGTATTGCCTCATCGATGGCTCTCATACCATCAACAATATCCAAAAAATCTTCTCCCACATGATAAGTAATGCCTAAACGCGGAACTTCATCGGCATATCTGTCTGCTACTGTCTCCATACCTCTTAAGAACGTAAATGCCTGTGAAAACACTTCCGGTCTACAACCGATTTCCGGCGAAGCTGCATCAATTCCAACCAGTTTTGAGGCTTCCTTCGGATATAACTGACGAAACTTCTCAATTGCAATTGCCTTTTTCTTTATTTCCTGTCTTTTTTTATAATGTCTGCACTGTTGTTTTCCACTACATAATTCTGTGTCTCTTTCCTTAATAAAATGAAAGACATAGAAGGTATGGCTTCTATCTTTATAAATATCTTCCTTACCAAAAGCCTCTTCCAGATTCCTAATCAAACGATAATTTTCTTGTGCAGTTCCTTTCGGTACAATTCTTGCTTCCAGTTTTACAAGGAAATCCCTTTGATATCGCCAAGTATCCTGTAAGGCAATTTGCGCATATCTTTTTTCAAACTCTGTGTTATCAATAAAATATTCTTTTCTGTCCTGATACTGTAAGAAATTATCAAATCCTGCTTTATTATTTACTTGTACCAGTTCAGAATGAATTCGTTCCTTAATAACTAAGTAGGCATAAAACAGATTGCCTAAAGGCAAAATGTTCTTATCCTCTCCATATAATCTCAGAAACATAGTATATAAGAACCATCTTTCCGTTTGATAGATATTTAAAACGGAAGAATCTTCCTGTTTCATCCCATTATCAATATAATCATATGCGTAGTTGCTTTTTGTCAGCATTTTTATGCTATTGATATACTCCTGTAAATCATGCCGAATTTCATAAATCATTTCCGGAGTTTGCAAATAACGCTGTACTTCTGTGTACTCTTTCTGTTTTCTCAAATCATCCCTTATCTCAGCTTGTATCAACTCATCATAAGCTTCTATAGACACATGAACACATACTAATCCCTCAAGGAACAAAAAGGTAAGCGTTTTTAAAGAAATCTCTTTGTATCCGGCAATTTTATTACGCAGACTAGCAATTTCAAGCATATATTTTGGGGAAACGATGGTTGACAAACTGCTCCAAAACGAATTCATTTTTTCCTTACCCATTTGTTTTGAAACAGACTTTAACAGAGCACTATAACTTATCTTACAGATTCCCTTCGTCTCGAAATCATCGAATGTTGTTTCCAAGAATTCACATTTTATACTTTCCCCCGCTTTTGCCCAATCGACATATAACTGAAGTTCCTTTTGGGAAAAACGATAGGTACTGAACACATCAAACGACAGATTAGTTAATCTCGAATACAGAAAACATCTGATCAAAGCTGCCTGTAGATGTAGAACAACATACGATGGCTCATAGGAATCCAGGGAAGCATATATACCATTAATCAGTCTATGGCTGTCAAATTGCTGTAAATACTTAATAAAGGACTTATTACAAACTTTATTCATCAAGTTAATCCAGGTAATTGCAAAATATGGAGCCGAGCCCTTCAGATGGAAATGATTTTCCGCCACACCTTTTTTCAGCAAATTGTTCAATTCAAAATTATCATGACCAATTACATTTCTCCAGTTAAACTGTATCCTTTTTGACCATGGTTTTTCAAGATCCTGACATGCCAAATACGCAGTCGTAAAGGTGTCCTCCTCCATCTGACTTGATATCATTCGCCACGCCAATAATCTGTTATATTTACAAACCGGTTCGCCTTTTACCTGTTCCAAAACTCTATTGACATATAGTTTTAATGCATCCAGTACGGAAAAAGAATCTTCGTTTGGATTCCACTCAGTATTTCTTTGGCATGACAATTGACTTGTCAGATAATAGAATAGCTGTTCTACATCATTCCCCGACAAGTTTTCTGTCTTTTGACCGCACAAGCCCAGAAATTCCTCTTTGGAAAAGCATGAATATTCAATCGTCCCATCCAGAATCTTCTTAGAAGAAACATCCTTATATATTAATTTGATAATTGAAATCATGCTTTCCATCGTATTTCTCCAGTACCTTATACTTAATCATCCTGTGTAGTTATAATTCTATTCCTCTTAGCCTCAGCCCTTAACATTGGCGCAATTATCTCACTATATTTGTTAATAACTCTTTGCCGCCTTCCTTCGTCTCGCATTACCTGAATAAATGGACAGTCTGAAAACACATCTTCGTAATTTCTTTTAAATTCGGGCATATTTTCTTGCTTAGTACTCATATGTTTTTCTTTCACATTTTGGAAATAGCTGTCATATCCCCGTAAATTGCTCTGAATTGCATCCATCGCTCTCTCATATTTCCCACTATAATTTCTGAATATCATATTATTTACAAAAATACCATTTTCTCCATATAACATGTCATAAAGAGAAAGCATCCATTCTACACTGTCAAACGGTACAACTCTTCTAGTCTGTTTCCTGTTTTCCCAGTCTTCAAATTGCTCAACTAAGTCTAACCCTGCTTTTTTTATTAACACTTTATTCTTTTTCGGCAACATACTCTGGTCATAGATTTCTATAATTTCCTTAATTCTCTCTTCATAGTGGAAAATCACATTGATAAAATTGCCGAACCGGAATGTTCCTTTAATTTTATCTTCTAATTTTTTAAAATCAAATTGTATGGCTAACAGAATATAATCCAGTCCATCCCATCCTTCAAATGGTGATTCAGATATTCTAATTTCACTCTCAATAACACCTACTGAGTTTCGTATATTCCCGTATCTGTCGAACGTTCCCGGCTGTCCCTTTACCAAAACATCATAGTCATAATTTCCCCAATAATCGCCCTTAGAAAAATCCTTAATATTCCGCAAAGTATCCTCTTTATCTTCATCCAAAAACTCCAACGCAGCAATGCGTTTTCGCATATATAAAGATAATATCATTGCCATAAGGCTCGCCAGTTCATCCTCTCCCCGCTTCCAATCCCGATATAATTTTGCAATTACGCAACCATAACTATTTCCCATATTTTGATTCATAAACGTAGTTGGATTTGCTGTAAGAAATGTTGCTTGATCGAGTTCATACATCAATTTCTCAAGTTTATGTTCTTTTACTGTATTTTGAAAGGTATTGTTCATTTCTACAATCCTCTCATATTCCCATGCATCATTACTCCCCAATAGTTTTTCTGATAAATGTCTGTTAATGATATCATCATACAGCCATTTAATATTTTGAGTCAGTACTTTCTCTTTCATCATTCCCTGGTTATGATCTTTTAAATAGTATATCTCATTATAATAATTGCTGAGTTTTCTCAATGAATCCGGTTGAAGCCAATGACTTTCATTTCCGCCCTTATCGAGTATAATGCAGGTACACTCCCAGATGCTTTCAATAATCATTTTCTTAATCGGTTCCTTGATTCCATCTTCCCGCTCTATGAGAATATTCTTTTCACCAAACGACATATCAGACTGCAGATTAGGCATATATAGTTTACGTCCGGTTGGAAGTATTTTCTCCAAATATTCTGTGGCCAGTTTTCCAATTTCTCTTTTCTTCGTCTTCTTAGGCATTTCCTTCTTATATTGTTTGATGCATAATGAATTAAGCACCGCACTGTCTGCTGCCAGAAGTACAATAACATTAGAACCCATTAGGTACTTTCGGATAACCTCTAATAGTTGATATCCATTTTCCAAATTCATATCCACATCATCAATCGGAATAACCAGAAAGTTTTTTTCTGCCTTTTCTCTGTTAGATACCATGTATGTGTTAAATTTGCGAACCGCCTCGCGAAAAGCCTGCTGCTGATTCCATGATCTACTTAATTGCTCCAGAATTTCTCCGGGAGCTATATCATCTTCCTTGTTCATGGTTAAGATAAGGGAACGATATATTTCACCTAAACGCTCCTTTAACTTGCGGATTTCTATACTTTTGCTTTTTCCGTTTTCGCTGTCCGCTCGCTCCTTTTCCTTAATAGCAACCAGCATATTTCCCAGAATTGCGCCGACAAGTTCTCTTGAATTATCCAATAACGTCGCATCAATACAATTTAGTACGGTAAAGGAAACATTATCCCTAATTTCCAGTAAACTTTTACACATGTCCCCTGATTGCCTTATAGACTTAATATTCTTTAGAAAATCACAAAAAGAGAGCATAGCTGAAGTCTTTCCACTACCCCTCTTTCCCATAAATGCAATTGTATTGGAAGTCGGCTCAGTATAATCATTCTGGATATTATAATCATAATTAACTTCTTCCCTTGAATTGACAATATCCCGTACTAAACAAGCCGCCTGATTATATACATCCCGAAAGAAGGAAGTTTTAAAACTATCATAATTTTCATGTTTCACTTTATAAGAGGCATCCAGTTTTAACACATATGTTTCATTCTTCATATTTCTCTCCCTATCACATTTTAATATTTTTTAGTCCACGTTGAATGTAACCCATTTTCTCGTTCATTAGACCATTTATCTTCTCACGCATTTCCCCATCTTCCCCAAACAGCTTATCCAGGAAAATATTAGGTTGTATTCTTATACAGTCTCTATATATTTTTTTCGCTTCCTCCTCATAAGACAACAGTTCTTCCTGTTCATGCCCTTCTGATATCACTGCTTCCTCCACTTGCAATTCCAGCATTTTATATTTAGCCTTATAATAGTATTCAAATTCCTGAGGTGTTCTATGCGAAACGTCAATTTCACTTATATACTCTATTATTTTGTCATATTGTTCCATTGCCATTTGCATAAAATCCTGATTCTCCCCTCCTCTCTCTTCATACAATAACCCCAATTTATACCAGCCTCTGAAAAACTCCAAATCACTGTTATCAATCTTTTTAAAGAACGATTCCGCCCCCTGTTTTGATTCACTTGTATTATATTCTCTATAGATATCTCCCAGTTCACAATATACACGATTTTTATATTCTTTTTCTGTTATTTTTTCGAGTGTGTCTGCAACATCCTGAAATCTATCACTCACAAGGATACTGTTATGCATAATCTGCAATTGCAGAAAAAGTGCTGCCTTTGTTTCAGGTTTTATCTTCCATAAATAATTTGCATTTGCCAATAAACGATCAGTATTAAATCCTCCCTCTTTTCTTGCCTTAATAATCCCCTCATTCAACAAATTCTGCAAAAATGTTATAGAAAACTTCTCTACAAAAGTCGTTTTGTCAGTCAGCTGTCTTTCATAAAAAATACGCCATTTCTCTATTTCGTAAATTTCATCTATTAATACGCCATAATAATCGTATGATGTATAATCAATTCGTCTGCTGCAAAATAACTCATCCACTATATAAATTGCTTTTGTTAAAGAATTTTCATGTAGTACAAAACAATTCAGCAATTTCAATGCAGATTTATATTCTTTCTCATCATCGGCTATATAACCCATTAATGCCTCTACCATCGGAGACAATGAGTCAGTATCTTCAAAATCTATTCTTGGTACAAATCTCAATTGCGCACAGAGTGGTTCCTGCCGCTCTTCATCTATATCTCCAGAAATGAATAACTCTTGTCCGAAAACTTTCTCGGCCATATGGTAACAACTATCAATATCAATATCATCAAAAATTAACACATTAAGATATTGCACCATTTCTGTTTGTTCCTGAAAAGAATCAATATTTCCAATTCTTCCCTTCCAAACCTGACAGCCGCACAATGTTAAAAAATATCCAAGCCAAATTGCCTCGCATTTCTTTTGATCTTCTGCCCAAATTCTAATATTTCTCACTGTTCACACTCTCACTTACATATTTGCCAAATCCATAAACCCTCTACACTATGTTTATTCAGCATAATAGACACTTATGCTGCTATTCAGCAAATTGTATACCCTCTTCAGCCAGATTAATAGTAACTTCCGAATTCGGAAGCATCTCAAACTCCAGATATGACTCTCCGTTTTCTTCCCTGATTCGAATCCGGTCATCCTTTTTGCGCTCCTGATATAACACATTGCCAGTTGTTTCCGGTAATAAGATGATAACCGTCAATGGCTCGTTATAAACTTCCTCAGGAACTGCTTTTTTGTCACACCTTAATTTAACTTTTATTTTTGAATTGCTATAAGTGGCACTGACAGCAGCATTCTCTTTCTCTAATAAATATTTGGATGCCTCGGTTAATGAAGCGGCCCATATTTTTTCTTGGTGAACCATTTGTGCTATATAACCCATGTGCTCATCCGCTTTTTCAAAAGATATCTCCTGATATCCGCCCCGTGCACCATCCTCAGATATATTATGCCACATTTCAATGATCCACGCCTTTTCTTCAACTGCTTCATCAATCCAGGCATTTCTCTCTTCTGTGGTCTGAACATCCATAATTCCAAATGTACATAAATTATACCACTGTGCCATACCATATCCATCTTCCGGTGCTAACAGGTTATATCCTCGATTTCCGCGCCTTACAGCAACTATTCCATTTTGTTCCAATAGTTGATATCCATCCACACACATAGTATTCCCCGGTGGGATAAATGCTATTTGGTCTGTAACGAAATTTTCCTTATAAAAAGTAATAGAATCCGTTATTTGATGTTCTAATTCATCACTGCTAATTTCTGACTCTTCACCCATATATACATGCGAATATGAATGACTGATCAATTCAACTCCGCCTTTTAATTCTATCTCTTTCCATTCTTCCAAATATGGTTCTACCCACTCTACTATTCCGGCAACTGTAACCCGATATCCATATTTGGAAGAAAGCTCATCAAAGAAAACACCGGTCTGATAGTCTCCATCATCAGACACAATTGTCACTATAGCATCACTGCCGTACTTTACCGGTGCGATTTCCGCAAGCAACTCTGTTTTACCGGTGCTTAAGGTACATCCTGCCATATTCAAGCAGATCAGTTCTACCAAAAGGCTGGAAAAAATCCGTTTACACCATACATTTCCATTCATTCCCGTGTCCTCTGATTCTTTTATCCTCTGTCATATACATACCAAATCAATTGATCCAGCACTTTTTGCTCGTATTTGTCTCTAATACATTCCGGTATACTGTCTGTCCGTTGGAAGTGATGTTTATCATAGAAACGAACCGCCCGGGTATTCGTTGGAAAGACACACCAATATATTGCCTTCAATTTCTGTTCTTCTATTCCTTTTTGTAAAATTTCCTTCATTGCAAAACTTGCATATCCTTGTCCCATGGCCTCCTGATGCACCACAATTGCAAATTCTGCCACATGCAAATCGTAATTAATATGTTTTAAGCTGACCGTCCCCATATACCGATCACTATCATCAACAATCGCAAGATGCCAGTTTTCTTCCCGACATTGACTTTCCCGGATAAAGTTCCTACATTTTTCGATGTCCATCTGTGCAAAATCAGTATTCAATCCCCTGACTACATCCTGATTATGCATCCATTCCAACATACGAGGTGCATCTTTTAATTCCAGATCCCGTAATCGCATTATCTTTTTCTCCAGACATATAGACCTTACTGTAACATTTTTCATTTATTATATATTATTGATAAACTGTTTTGCTACATCTGCTTCCAATTTAAATTTATCACGACTGATTGACATAGCATCATGATACGTTATCTTCGCAGGAATAATCCGGCATCTTGCTCCAACCAGATCCGCGACTTTAATAAAGAAATCCAATCGTTGTTCTACACCCGCTATAATACCGATCCGGGTGCCCGGTCTGCAGTATATCATATTGGTAAACGCTGCCCCTGTGACTCCGGCAATCATATCTGCACCATGAAACAATGCCACCTGCTCCTCATACGACAATTTCTCTGTCATAATTACGGCAAACCCATTGTCACGAAAAATATTTTCTATCTCCGCAGTATTTTCCAACCTGGAATTCTTCGTATTTGCCCGGGAAAGAAAAATTTTCTTCTCCCTGCCCTGCTGTATTGGTCTTGAAAATATTCGTTCACGAATATTATCGACTACTGACGAGGAAATCAAAACATCTCCCGGTTGCATTTGTATATTTTTTTTCATATTAAACGGCATCCACATATTTCGTGATACAAATGCAAGTTTTCCAACATGAACACAGGTATTATTATCAATTCCTATAACCGGGTGATTATATACATTCATTACTGATAGGAACTCTTTCATTTGAGGAATTTCAAGAACTCCTTTATCTATAAGAATCGGCCATCCACGATATTCCTCTTTACCGTCAATAAAGGGTAATCTGGATATTATTTCCACATGGAAATGATAATAGTTCGTAGAAACAACACCCAACATATAAATTCCCTTTTCTATGACTGTGTCACTTGCTTTATAGGAAAGTATTATATGATTGCTATCTTTATGTCTGATAATCGTATCATCCTGTAAAAATGCTCTTTTTACCTCAGCATCTCTTGCTATCATTTCATGGAAATATTTATTATCCTTACAAATAAGTTCCGTTCCACCAAAGATATTGACATCTTCAAAACAAGCCTCATAAGTAGCCGGTATTGCTCTATCCGTTATCTTATTGTTTCTGACTTCTTTATACGGAGTACTCGTATTGAGGCAAAATCCCTTACAATCATATATCTTCCTTACATACAAAATCCTTTGTTTTTTTATTGTTTGTTCAATAAAGAGCAAGAAAACATCCAGAATCCAGAAATGATCCTTAATAACCAGCCGGATTTTTTTAATAAAATAACGTATATACCAAGCTATACAATATATTATTTTTCTAACAAAAGTGCCTATGCCTTCTTCACGATAACATCTTAAAGCATCACCAATTACAGACATTTCTGATATCATTCTTTAGTTGCTAAAGATTTCCTCCTTACTTCTCCTAATAGCTTTTCCATCTTTTATCTCATATATTTCATCACAATTCCGTATGGTTGTCAGACGATGTGCCACAATGATTAAAGTTTTAACACCCTGTAATGCATCTATCGCATCCATAACCGCCGCCTCTGTATCATTATCAAGTGCAGCCGTTGCCTCATCAAGAATTAGAATGTCCGGTTCCCCATACAATGCCCTTGCAATCGCAACCCTCTGCCTTTGTCCGCCTGAAAACTGTACTCCCCATTCTCCTACCAGGGTATCTAACTGCAACGGCAAATTTTGAACAAAATCCTTTAACTGAGCCATTTCCAAAGCTTTCCATACACGCTCATCATCAATCTCTTCTTCTGCTATTCCAAATGCAATATTCCTTCGGATAGAGGCATCCGTCAAATAGACAGACTGTGGCACATAGCCAATTATCTTGTTCCACTGTCCTTTCAACATATTTATGTTATAACTATCCATCATAATTTCACCCTGTTGTGGCTTCAACAGATTCAAAATAATATCTGCCAGGGTTGTCTTTCCCGCACCGGATGCACCAATAAAAGCTACTGAAGTTCCTTTCTTTATCTTCAAATTCAACTTCTCCAGAACATTCACATCTCGGCTTGGATATTTGAATGTAATATTTGATATCACCAATTCATTTTGGAATTTAATATTGGCTAATTCCTGCTCTTCAATTTTTTCTTCATTTTCTTCCTGTTTTTCCAGTTCTTTTACCATATATAATGTATCATATGCTGCTCCCAATGCCGGCGCATGATATACAATAGAATTGACGGCGCTGAGTACTGCTCCCAACGACGGCAGAATTCTGAAAGCGGCTACCGCAATAACCGATAACTGGCTTAACATACTGGCAATCTCATTAGAACTCAGTGCCTGAACTGCCACTACTATCATTAATCCACTGACACAGATTGCTTCTATCAAATAAGCAGGCGCTGCTGCGCCTATAGCATTTTTAATACTTGCTCTATTAGATCCTTCCATACATTTCTGATATTGGTTGATAAAATAATCCTGACGATTTGTTACTAAAACCTCTTTACTTCCTTGAATGGCTTCCAAAGATGCCTGATTGCATTTATAATTATATTCTCTTGCCAACATTCCGTATTTTTTCATTGATTTCCGGAAAATCAATTGTGTTAGAATAAAGCAAAAAGCCACCAATAACAATAAAAATAATGACAGAGACGGCGTAACGATAATAATCAGTACTGCAATGCCAATAATTGTAAAAACTTTGCTTAATAAACCAAAGGTCTGATTAATGATAAAATAAACACTTGAAACATCTGCACCTAAACCTCTTAAAAGTCTTGCGCTACTGTTTTCCGAGAAGAAACCATATCCTTGTTTCATATAAGCAACTAAAATCCTGACAGAAAGCTCCCGTTGAATTTTATAGGCATACTTATTGGAAACCCAGACAAAGAAAACACCATATGCATTTTTCAGAATATACAAAACAATAATTGCAACACACACCAGACAGATCACCTGCCTGTAAGAATTCAGATGCAGTGCTTGGGCAAAAGGTCGTATATAAGGCTCATTCAACAATCCTTCCGGATTTAAAAAAGCCTGAAGCAAAGGATAAATAATAGAAACACCAAGCATCTCAAGCAATGCTGAAATAATGGATAATATAAATACTACAATACTATACTTTTTCTGTTCTCCAGTCAGTATAAAGTTTAATTTACTAAATGCATCCTTTATTTTAGCGAACTCATTTTTCATCTTCTTTTCTCTGCTTTCTGTTTACATGCTCTAAAAACTCATCATAGTTACGGATGTAATCATTCTCATCATAATAATCAGATGCCAGCACCATTAGTACCGCATTGGGTGTAAAATCATACATTTCTCTCCAAGTATCCGCTTCCACGATCAGCCCCTCTGTCGGATTATCCAGTCTGACATAAGCTTTCTCAGTTCCTGAATCCAGCATAATCGTACAGGCACCGCAAGGACAGAAGAGAATCTGCTTCAATTTCTTATGTGCATGAAAACCTCTTCTTACGCCCGGTTTGGTATCATACATGTAATATACCCTTTTCACTTCAAACGGAATATTCTTATTCTCTTCAAGGGCAATCAAAGCACCTCTTTCATCGCCATGCGATTGAAATTGTATCATTTTTATTTCCATATATTGATTTCCCTACTTTTCCCTTTTCCATTTATTGATTGTATCGATTACATAATCAATCTCTTGGTTCATCCCATAATACAATGGTATACTGATCTGCGTTCTGCTTATCTCTTCACAAACCGGCAGTTCTCCCTTTGGTATTTTCAGGCATCTGTATGCCTCCTGATTATGTATCGCAATTGGATAGTGTATATTGGTCTGAATTTCATTATCTGACAGATAGCGTGCAAAGGCATCTCTCTCTTCTGTTCGAATAGCGAAAATATGCCATACATGCTCATTATCTTCTGATACTTCAGGCAAAATTAAATTATCATTTCTGATTTCATTCAGATAGCGGTTGGCAATATGCCTTCTCTCCTCATTTACTTTATCCAGAATAGGTAGTTTTGCCCTCAGGAAGGCTGCCTGAATCTCATCGAGTCTGGAGTTATATCCCTGATAAATATGATGATACTTATAATCGGAGCCGTAATTTGACAGAGCTCTAACTTTAACTGCTAATTCTTCATCATTTGTTGTGACACAGCCCGCATCCCCCAGTGCTCCCAGATTTTTACCCGGGTAAAAGCTGAAACCTGCAGCATCTCCCAGACTTCCTGCTCTTCTCTCTTTATAGCGTGCTCCTTGTGCCTGTGCAGCATCTTCAATTACTTTTATATTATACCGTTTAGCCAGTTCACAGATAGTATCCATATCTGCGGCTTGTCCATATAAATGCACTGCAATAATAGCCTTGGTTCTGGCCGTAATTTTCTCCTCAATCAATGACGGATTAATGGTATATGTCCTGATATCCGGTTCTACAAAAATCGGAGTGGCACCACATCTGCTGACTGCCAATGCAGTAGCTATAAAAGTATTTGACGGTACTATAACCTCGTCTCCCTCACCAATCCCATAGCCTTTTAATATCAAGAACAATGCGTCTAAGCCATTTCCGCATCCTATACAATATTGGGAACCACAATAGGAAGCGAATTCTTCTTCAAATTCCCTTCCTTCTTCTCCTTCAATATACCAACTATTATCAAACACTCGCAAAAAGGCTGATTTTATTTCTTTTTCCAGTTCTCTTTCCAATGGTCTTAAAGTAACAAATGGTACTTTCATTATCCTTTTCCCTCGTATAGTATCTTTTCCAGCACTAACAGTATACTACCTTTTGATAGCAAATATCAACCTTACGCGACAAAATACCGGCTCCGACAGCAATCAATCAAAGCTTCCTGTTGCATAATCTATTCCTCTTTTTTGTCATAGACAGAATCCGTCAAAAATTCCAGTTTCATTTGCTTCCTTATAGCAGCGACATACCTGCTGTTACGAATATTTTCTTCCTGTCCTTTGGTATGCTGGTTGATCATATATGAAGTAACATAATTATTTCCTTCCATACGATATCCGTCAAATCCTGCCACAGATACGGTATTCACCCCTACCTTATAGAGAAGTTTCAATAGCATAATCACACAATTATCGCAGTTTCCTTTTTCATCAAAGCATAAATTGGAAAAATTAACTACCAGATCTTCTTCGCATACATCCAAAAGATTGGATGTAATGATTATGTTATCGCTCTTATTTTCTAAGGCTTCATAACGTGTAGCATTCGAACAGAAAACATAGTCAATCTCATAATTCTCCGGTACAAAATTGGCCGAGATGATAATTGGTTCCTTTTCATGGATAAACCGCTCTATTTTATCTCTTTCCGATACGATACTATAGCCCGGTGCCAATATCAGCACCTCTTTCCCTTGTAGCTTCTCTTGAAGTTCTCTCAGCAACACTGTATCATCCACTTCATGATTCTGAAACTTCTGATAAAGTTCTTCAATATAGGTTTCATCATATGCCGTCTTTTTTGTTTCCTCTATGCTTGCTAATATCTGGTTAATCTGTTTCGCACGCAAACGTCCTTTCCCCAATAGAAACTCTGCATAATTCCTATGAAGATTAAACTTTGCCGAAAGTGCATAGGCTGTGCTGTATCCCCATGGTTCAATCTGTTTTAGCTGCACAATATGATCATCAATGCCATCCAGTACCGGATTCACATCATATATGCTTTCCTGTGTTTTATTCATATAATCCATAATCAGCTCCATGCAAAGGTTGCCGGGCGTTCTTCCCATTCCAAGCATAGAGGCATCGATTACACTTTTTCGTCCGCTCGCCTTTATGGCAATAAATTCCTGTGCCAGCGAATACGACAGTGCAAGATTTTCATGTAAATGCAGACCGATAACAATAGATTTATCCAAATTATGCTCTATTAACGAATAAATCCGCAATAAATCTGATTTCATCATGGAACCAAAGGTATCCACTATGGAAAAAGCATATGGATGAATTCTGTTTATCTTTTGGAGAAGCTCCAGAATTTTTTCATCTGAGTATCCCATAATATTAATTGGATTGCAGAAAACTTTATAGCCTTTTTCTTGTACTTTTTGAATAAATAAAAGACCCTCATCTATATCGTAATCATGAAATGTTACTCTGATGGCATCAATTGTTTTTCCATCATATGGCTCCAGTTTATTAACATCATATTTATTGTGAAGTGCCATGGCGGTAAACATGGTATTCCCGCGTTTAGCAGGCAAAATCGCAGCAATTTCCGAACAGTTATTAAAAAGGCTTCTGTTCTTATCGTATTCGCAGTCTCGTAAAAATCCCACTTCAACATAATCCACCTGCGAATCTACTAATTTGCGAATAATGCTTTTAATTGTCTGATATCCAAAGTTCCAGTCATTGATATAGCCGCCATCACGCAAAGTACAATCCAATAATTTAATGTTTCGCATATCGTTCTCCCGCATAACTTCAATTGCTTATTTCAGAATCAGATATTCTTTTTTACTCCACTTCTCCGGGTCATGATACTTATGAGTCTTCAGATATAATTTATACCATATAAGCATAATTGCATCTTTAAAAGACAACTCCTTAAAAAAGGCTTTTAAACTTTCCCTATTATCACTCAATTTGATGCAATACGTATTGCTCCTCTTTAAAATCATAGGGGTAAAATTATATTGTTCGTGAAACAATTCTCTAAGAATACACAAATCGCCATAATTATCCTTAAACATATCAAGAATAGTATGCGTTGAATTATAATTACTCATCCCTTCATTTTCCACACTGCGATATACGTGAAAAAATTCATGAAAAATGTATCTTTTCCCTTTGCTCAGGGTATAGAACCACATTTTCATTTCTTCATTATTTCTTGCGCCCTGAATCAAATAATGATTCTTCTCTTTATCCTCCGCAAAAGTATTTCGCATCATACCGTGTGTTGTGGGTATATTACCTTCACGCAAAAAATCTTCCAATGTAAATTCCCGGGGAAAATCTGCCGGATATTTACCATACATCTTTCCATCACTTTCCCGATAAGTATAGTTCCATGCAGATACTGCATAATATTCCGGATGACTTTCTAAGAAATCCACCTGTTTCTGTAAGGCTGACGGATCATATAAGTAATCATCTCCCGAAAAATTGAATACATATTTTCCTCTTGCACGGAGAAATAAGTCATATAGGTTTGCACACAATCCGTAATTTTCCGTACGGTTTATAATTTCGGCCTTATCTTTGTATTGTTCCAATATCTGTGCTGTTGCATCTGTAGAGCAATCATTTCCCACCAGTACTTCATAGGAGAAATTCATTTTCTGCTCAAAAATATGATCCATACACTCCTTGATATATGCCTCATGATTATAAGAAACCACACAAATACTCAACATGATCTCCGGGTTATTTTTATCAACAGAATTACTCACTATAACACCTCTTGTTTTAACTATACCGTCGGTTTCGGATCCTTCATGGCATATAATGCCTTTGCCATTTCGTAATCATAAACATCATCAATGTCTGCCGCTTCTCTCTTATTTATCAACAGTCTATATGCCTTTGGACCATAGTTATAATGCCATTCTCTTATTTTCTCTGTCGGTGCCAGATTAATACCATTTGTAAAATGATATAACATTGGAAGTTGCTCAGAATTCTTATGAGCAAGTCCCATGCTGAAGTTTAACGGTCCTTTTTCATCCATTAAATAAGTCTGATAAGGAGAGCAGGTAATTAAGGAATCATAGCCCTCATCCAACTTCTCAAAATACGTTTTAATTGCTTTGTTATAAAGATATGGCTCTACGCAGGGAGAAGTTGCACATGCCCACATAACATGTTCACCTTCTACGATATCACATACATACTCTAAAAACATTCCAAATGGAACCGATTCATCCGCATACTTCGTTGGTCTCTTGATCGCCTTAATTCCTGCATCTTCTGCAATTTTCAACATTTCATCCGAATCGGAAGAACAGATAATCTCATGCAACCCCACTACCTGCTTCAACTGATTGATTTTATGAAGGAGAAGATTGGAATCTCCAAAAGGCAAAATATTCTTGTTCGGTAATCTTGTACTGTTTCCTTTTACCGGTATTACTGCTGTGATTTTGTTGCTCATAACAAATCCTCCTGTTTTCTCGCACTTATTCTTATATTGTATCACTCATGCAAACCTCTATCAATTCTCTTTGTCTTTCCCAAAATCTTCCACACATTTTATTCATAAATTCCCAAATCAAATAAATAAGTATATTCGTAACCTTCCGTCAATAGTAAAGCACCGACAGTCCCGGATGTACATCCGGCACACAGGCACTGACATTTTGATAATAACATAATAGTCGTTAAATATTGCAACCCATTCTGCTGCTCATTGGTCTCACCATATATTTCTTTGCCAAAAGCACCGCCTTGATATTTATGATAACTATTTTGAACCGAAAAGATCTTATCCTTAAACTCATTGACAAAAGCTTTATAGTACTCTTTATCTTCTGTTGCAAGAAAAATTCTATCACAAGACTGCTGTATCAATATTTCCTTTGCTTTATCTAATGCCTGTTCTATTGTTGGTTGAATAGGATGGTTCTTAGGTTTTCCACTCGTATAATCGGTTCCCCGACATAGAATTCCAAGCACTCTCTCATTTTTCCGAAACAATTCCCTATATTTTTGTTCAACATAATCTGACGTATCATCATTCAAACAAATATATTGTTTAGCAATTCTTCTCCAATACTCCAGTTCTCCCGTTTCTCCTGTCAGGAATTTGATATTCAGATAAGGGAACATCGGAGGAACTGCTCCCGAGCCGATGATTACATTTTTGCTTTTACGAATATCCTGTAAGGAATATCCCATTGGCTGGTTAAAATAATATTCCCATGCATTTTCTTTTCCAATCTTATCTTCCGATAAGTATATATTGAAATCATTCTGCATATCTACAACCGGAATATATCCTTTTTTAAGAGCATTATCAATATGCTGCAGATTGGTTAAAAACAAGGAAAACAGACCACAATATAAATCTCTTCTTCTAATCACATAGAATGTCTTATCCGGATTTTCTTTTCCATGCGATTTTCTATGTTCCTTCCAATATCGCTCTTCTTTTTGCTTTTTTCCGTTTCGATACCATTTTAACCATGTATTTCGCCATACATAGGACAAACATTTATACACTATACTCTCACTCATACCTTCTCGCTTTCTATACAGATTACTTGTTCAAACTGATGATGATTCCACAGCATTACTACATTGGTTATATTGGAATGACCGCAGATTAAAAACTTGCACTTATTTAAAAACCAGGCATCTTTCAGCACTTCTTTTCCCATTAAGTACTTATGGTTAGGTCTTGGATTATCTATCTTAGTCTCATGAACTCCTGTCTTTCTCTTCTCCCCCTGATCCCACACACGAAACGCATCATTCATAAATAAAGACCATTGGCTTCCCTGAAATTCCTGTTCATATGCTTTCTTAACATTATTCTCGTCAGTAGCAAGAAATATCTTATTAATTTCAGGAAACTTCTGCAGCACTTCCCTGGTTTTTCCCAAATAATCCTCTATCGGCGCAGGCATAGGATGTCCCAAATTGTTCTTCATATCTGTGCCTCTTATATGAATCCCCAGTACATGATCAGTTAATGACACCTTCTGGCACCATGCTTCTTCATACTCTTTTTTAAGGTCTTCTCGAAGTTTAATGTTATCTTCAATAATCGGTCCATAATAGTCTATGGTCCGGTCAGCAGGATACCGATAATTGGCCCTACAATACTTCTCCGCATATTTCGTTAAATACTTATCCTTTCCTACTACATATCGTCCACTGGCATATGCCTCTTCCAATGTGACCTCGCTAACATTCTGAAAATAATAATTCCAAGCATTGTCGGTTCCAGCTACCGGTTTCTCTTCACTATACAATGTAGGATAATGTTTCATATCCACCACCGGAATATAGCCCAACTTACGTGCAAACACGATATGCCCCAACACCCACATATAATTCGAGAAAAAACCCGCCCCACCTTTAGAGCGGATTATAATATAATATTTTGCTTTGATTCTCTTCTTTAAATAATACCATTCCAAATCATGAAAATCAGTAATACACTGCAAAAAAGCATTAATAACATCCAGCATGTTCCAGTACTCCTATAACTTAAGCTTTCTTAGTTTCTAAAATCCCAAGCAAATCCTTTTCCAGCCATTCAACTTTGTCTTGAACTCTGCATCCCTCTCCCTGTATCCATTCACGTACCGCTGTTCCCCTTCGTCTTCTTTCTGCCTCATGATCATACAAGTCTTCCATGGCATGTGCCATCTGTTCTGTGTCTTTGATTATATATGCCCCTGCTATTTTACTATATATCCCAACATCTGTACTGATAATGGGCATCCCGGTTGCTGCTGCCTCATGCGCAACTATAGAATAGGTTTCTGTTTTACTGGAACATACAAATACATCGCTTGTCCGATACAAATCTATAACCTTCTCACGGCTGATATGTGTATGAAAAACTATTTCCTTATCCTTCAATTTCAATTTATCTTCCAGTTCTCCTATAATGTCATTCAAATGTTTATAATATTCGTTCTCCTCATATCCGACAAGAATTAACTGGCTTTTACCAATATCAGCTTTTTCAAATGCTCTAATCAGCATTTCCTGATTTTTGTTTTCATTATAATTCGCTACAAAGAGATATCTCAGAATTCCTTTTTCATAATAATCATGGATCATATCATCTTCATAGAAACGATCATCTATTGCATTTTTCAAAATTCTACCGTTGGTAAGTCCATGCTTTTCAGCATAAACTGCTGCCTCCCCTGCTTCTGAGATATATATTGTTCTATCAAATTGTCGTATATATTTGTATAAATTATCATAATATTTTTTGCATTTATACGCTATCCGTACTCCCAACAGCCTTCCATTCTTATATGCATCTGCATAGGAATACTTCTCTTGCCACATAGAATATCCATGAGAATAAAATACTTTAACACAATCCAATTCCTGTAAATACGGAATGATCCAATCAAATGTCCATGTCTGGGAACAAACTACAATCAACACATCCGGTCTGTATTTCCTGATATGTTCCCGGTATGCTTTACTGCTGCTTGTTTTGTCAAGTCCTTTGATCCAGAGCGGCCATCTGGTACAAACACGCATTCTGACAATGTTCACATGATTATGGGATTCCTGTATCGGCAGCATTTCCCGACTGTCATTTCTTTCGCTAGTTAAAACAAATAAGTCATGCCCCTTTGCAGCTAATCCCTCAGCCAAATACCCTGTAATATTAGCGACGCCATCTTGTGATGGCCAATAAGTTGCAACAGCAATCATGATACGCATAAATCTCTATCTCTCCCTATTATATATATCCATATCAAACAAATACATCATTCCTGCCTGTTATCCCCATCATCATTTCCTCATCATTTTACTATACATTATCCCAATCATCCTTCTGATAAGCACTACTCCAACCAAAGCACCTATAGCAATCATCGCTGTTAACGGTACAACAAACCATTCCTTTAGAATGGCTCCCATGACAACCATTTCCAATATAATCATCAATGCCATGGTTACTGCTAAAATATTTCTATAACTAATATTTTTCTTTAATACTTCTTTTTCTTTCCTCAAATTTTTATGAATTATCCACTGTCCTTCAAAATACTTCTTATAATACGGACTCTTACGCGCATAATCCCACCAATACAGATAACCCGGCATGATATTGGTTGGATTCCATGGTTTCTCCTTATCTCGTGTAGAGGAAAAATGTAGAAGTCTGCAAGTAGTCTCACATGCTTTCATATAATCATATCCAAACCGTTCGGCAAACTGTCGATTTTCCTCTATACTGTAAGAAGGAGCTGGGATATATTTTATTTTCCCCTTAAAAAGTACTCCAAAGGTCAGCTCCATTTGGGATTGCCCATATTTCTGTGAGATCTTCCCATCCATTTGCAAAATATCCTGTAAAGTAAAATCATTCCTGATCGCCCGTACATCATAAACAGAACCGACAAAGGTCAGTACATCGCCCTGCAGTTCTTCCATATTTTTCTTATGAGTCAAGGGCTTATGTTCCGGATCAGGGCATGCCGCATAATGATTATCCAGGTCAACCTCATAAAATTCTCTCAGGGAACCGATGGTCACCGTATCTGCTTCAATTGCCAGAATTCTGTCTACATCCTCCGGCAGAAATTCATGAAACATCCAGTAACAGGACATCGCGCCTACCGGCCAATGCTCCGGATCGGAGCTTATGATCTGCTTACGACATTCCTTTTCATCAAAACTGCATATAATAATATGGTGCCCGCATTTCGAAGCCAGTTCTTTCTCCGCAGAAATATCAGCTTCCGTCAGATCCTCAGAAGCAATATAGAGGAATACTTCCGAATCCTGATTATTCTCAAACAAGGATGCAATGGCAGGATATGCCAGATACAGATTTTTCCTTGAAGTTGTGATAAAGACATTCATTCTTGGTTTCATTGATATTATACTCCGATTCCGTAGATCTGGGCAGTAGCCTTCTCCCACTCGCCTCTCTCACGTAACATATGCTCTATTATATCCCGAACGGCACCATAACCGCCTTTTACATTGGATATATAATCAGCATGCTCTCTCACTTCAAGACAAGCATCCGCCGGGCATCCCACGAAACCGCACAGACCCATAGGCGGCAAATCGTTAAGATCATCTCCCAGATATCCCATCTCATCCCGGCTGATTCCGTTATCTTTCATAAACTGTGTGAGGTAAGTCATCTTATCCTTGCAGTTCTGCACCAGATAATCCACCTTCATCTCATTCATTCTGCGTGTAGTTGCCACACACTCTCTGCCTGTAAGCACCATAACCTGAATCCCTGTCTTCTTTGCTGCAAAAAATCCGGCCGCATCCTTGGTACAGAATTTCTTCAATTCATTGCCGTGCTCATCATAATAGATGCCTGCATCCGTCATAGTGCCGTCCACATCGATTACCAGATATTTAATCTTATCCCACTTACTCATACATTTCTGTCTCCGCTACAATAACCGGTTTTTCTAACAATGCTGCAATCTTGGCGATAATTGCATTAATTTCTTCCTCACTCGCCTGCTCAAAAGCATGATCATGCGCTATCTTCTTTACTTTTGCCCTGGACTGACGCATCGGTTCAAGCCACTTCCAGTGAATATTTTCATCCTCAATCTTCGTAAGATACCAGTCATATAACGGTGTGATTTTAATTAACAGCTTCTGGCATTTTTCTATCGGTCCCATTTTATGATAATAGGATTTAAGCTGCTCCTTGGTCAGGTTATAATACGGATTCTGTATGACCTCCTCCGCCATATCAGCAAACTTCACATAACTGGGCTTCTGCCAGTCTATAGAATAAATAGAGTCAATTACTTCCTCTTTTACAGGAAATGGCATGTCATTATCCTGCGTGGAAAGTCGAAAAGTCTCATAATCAGTAATTCTCTCCGCATCCTTTATCATAAAGAGCTCATAGTCTTCCGGTACAGGATAAGGGAACAGGAAATAGCACATTTTTTTTGCAAAAAAAGCTTCCACAAAAGTAGAGCTGTTACCGGTATATATTTTATCACTGATCATAATCCATTGTTTGACGGAAAGTTCACTGATGACCTTAAAGTTATCATATTTCTCTTCCATTCTCTGTGCCTGGGGGCTTACCTCTCCCGGATGAGGCCGATAGATAAACACCACATCTTCACGTTCTTCACAGATTCGGCTCATCCAGTCTAAGATGACCTTTTTGGATGGCAGCATACAGTCCTTATAATAACTGCGCCATCCCTCTCCGAATCTCTGACACATCTCAACCAGATACTCTTCCGAATGTTCGTCCGAGAAATAGGGGGAAATGAACAGGAATATCTTCTTGTCTGCCGGAATATGATAATCCTTCACAACGTCTTCTTTGGAGCGATAATATCCCTTCAATTCATCCCGAAGGAAATCCATCCCCACATGTCCGATCAGTTTAACTTTCTTAGGATCCATATGAGCCACTTCCAGCATACGCTTTTTATTCATTTCGCCCCACGAAACCCTGACCACATCTTTGGCGACACCGGAATAATTCTTATATGCCTTTTCATCCTTTTCATCCATCGGGAATACTATATTCTCCCACTGGAGATCAATAATCTTATCAAACTTTACAAAATTCTTCGTATGCCATTCAATCGTACTGTTCTGATAACATGCCATAGTTACCACGACTTTAGCATGGTAAATCGGGCGCATGGCTGTGAGGGCTTCTTCATCCTCTATCTGCACGATTTTCGTCCGATAACCACGTTTGTCCAGTTCATATTTCAATAAGCACAGATTTTCCAATTCTCTGACCTTATGTTCATAGACAAACATAAAATCCAGTTCTATCAATTCTTTCTTTCGCAAAACAATTTCCTTTCTGCTATTTGCATAATTCATTTACATATATTTCATAACCCCAAAAGTTCTGCCATCATCTCAGGATGCAGATTATCTGCATCATAGGATCTGATATACTTCTGAGATGCATTTTCTCTCCACTCACAATATGTCTTCTCATCCATTTGACACATCTGTGTAATCGCTTCGGCTATCTCTTGTGGTTTAGGATTCTCACTAAGAAGAATACCGTTTCCCTCCACCATATAAGGAATGTCACTAACTCTAGTCCCGATAACCGGAATCCCATAAGACAAAGCTTCCTGTATGGATACCGGATTTCCTCCTTCTGTAGAGGTTGTGGTAATAAAGCAGTGCACCGGCTGCTGCCGATAGAATTCCATGACCGCCTGATTGGGCAGTGCACCCTTCCATTCATAAGTAATGTTCCTTCTGTCATCTAACAGATTATGTGCTCTGTTTTGCAGACTTTCCATACAAGGCCCGTCTCCAATATGAATCCAATTAATCTTTTCCTCCACATATACCAGAGCATCTATAATCAAATCTATTCTCTTGATATCCACTGCATTAGAACAGCTGACAAGCACAAATTCTTTATTTCTGTCTTCAAATGGCACCTGATTCCCATGACTTTTTATTCCCAAACGATGCAATGGATATTTTATGCCGTCCTGTTTATGATATTGTTGCAGATAATAGTTTTTACCATACTCCGATACAAAAACAAGCCGGTCAAGTTCTCTGTCCATCTGAGGCTTAAAGAACTGTCTGCCATATATCTCCCTCTCATCGTATAACTCATAGCCGTGGGTTCTCGCCACAATATGAATATGCGGATATTTTCTGTGATGCATGGTCAATCCAAAACACTTGTAATCTGCCCAGTAAAAATAATAAATGGCATCCGTTTCCCTGCACAGTCCGGTTGCTTTACGCAGCTTTCTGTAAAAGTCCTCTGCAGCTACTCCAAACATCAGCCCCCTGCATATCTGATGCATCCTGTCATGCCCGGATCGCATAATATTTGACAATTCTCGCCAGGCGTCTGCATGTAGAAGGAAATGTAAAATCCCTGCTAATTTATCCATCAAATTTGCTTGCAAATCAATGTTAATCTCTGAAGAAGCCTTTGGACTCTCCATAACCGTCTCCGTAGTAATAACCGTCACATCAAAATTCTTTAACAGATACGGAAACTCCGGAGATAAAAATGCTGTTTCTCCACCTTCGTGGGGAAACGTTTTTGTAATCAGATACAATTTCCTTTTCATGCTTCTGCCACTTCTTTAATTACATTGCAAATTTGCATAACCTTTTCTTCCGTCAGATAAGGATGCATCGGAAGCGACAGAACCACATCACACAGCTTCGTGCTGACTTGCAGTTCCTCCGCATTTGATGGCACATCTGCAAATGCTTTCTGTAAATGCATCGGCTTCGCATAGTATATCGCTGTTGGGATACCGTTCTCTTTTAATACAGCAGCTGCCTTATCCCGTAATTCTTTATTGTCAAATTTGACCGTGTACTGTGCCCATGAAGAACGCATGCCCGGAAGTACTACAGGCGTATGGACCGTACCGGACAGTTCTCTTGTATACCATACTGCGACCTCGTTGCATCGGTCAAACTCATATTCCTTGAAGATCTTTAGCTTTTCTATCAGAATAGCTGCCTGCAAAGTGTCCAGGCGGGAATTCATGCCAATCCTGACATTATCATATTTATCTTTGCCTTTACCATGTACTCTGAATGATCTTACCAGTTCTGCCCAGTCATCATTGTCCGTAAAGACCGCACCACCGTCTCCATAACATCCAAGCGGCTTAGCCGGGAAAAAGGAAGTGGTAGAAATATCCCCGAAGCTACAGGCTTTCTTTCCATTCAGTTCCCCACCGAATCCCTGGGCTCCGTCTTCCAGAAGAAACATGCCATAATCTGAGGCAATCTTCTTAATCTCATTAAGTCTTGCCGGCTGTCCGAACAGATCAACCACGATCACCGCCTTCATACGATAGCGATCCTTTTCCTCAACCGCTTCAATTGCACTTTTCAGGCTGTCTGCATCCATATTAAAGGTATCATAATCAACATCCACAAATACAGGGGTCGCTCCCAGCGTCGCAATTACCTCTGCCGAAGAGAAAAAAGTAAAGTCCGGGACAAATACCAGATCCCCGGCTTTAATATCCCATGCCATCAGTGCCAGCAGAAGTGCATCCGTTCCATTTCCGCAGGCAATACAATGCTTAACGCCTACGTATTCGGCAAGCTGCTTCTCCAATTCCGCCACCTGTGGTCCGCTGATAAAATGCGTATTGTCAATCACTCCGGCAATCGCACGGTCTATAGCTTCTTTATTTTGTTGATACTGTTCTTTTAAATCACGGAACTCCATGGCTTTGTAACATCTCCTACTATACTCTGTCCGCAGACCGGACACTTTAATTCTTCATTCAATACGCTGCCGCAACGGCATACCCAGCCAATCCTTGCCGCCGGTACACCTGCCATCAGCGCGTGAGGGGGAACATCTTTGGTTACCACTGCTCCTGCCGCTATCATGGCATATTCTCCCACTTCATGTCCACACACCACCGTGGCATTGGCACCAATGCTGGCACCATGTCTGACGATTGTTTTCTTATAGTTCTCATGTCCTTTCGGGAATTCTGCCCTCGGTGTCAGATCATTGGTAAAAACACAGGAAGGACCGCAGAATACACCATCCTCCAGTTCTACCCCTTCATATACGGATACATTATTCTGTATCTTAACTCTGTCCCCAATCTTAACGCGATTGGAAATATTGACATTCTGTCCGAGGGAACAGTCTTTGCCGATAACGGCACCGGACTGTACATGACAGAAATGCCATATCTTCGTACCATCGCCTATCACAACATCATCATCAATATAACTGCTTTCATGTACAAAATAAGACATAATCCTTACCATGTCCTTTCCGTATCGATTAGAAACATAAGCAGTATCCCTTATCAGAATCTGCCTTTAAAATCAACTGTTGCACAGTCCTGTAACGGGAACTTTACAACCTCACCGGTTGCCGCAGACTGATAAATCGCAAGCACGAGCTCCAGTGCCCGTCTGCCCGCTTCAGCATCTACATAAGGCGCCCTGTCATGCTCAATGGCTGCCACCACATCGGCATACAAGGGTGTATGCCCATAGCCATATACATTAGGCGGATTCTCATGGAACTGTGCCTTGACCTCTTCCGGGTCATCCAGCACATCCGCAAACCGCCATTCTTCAATCACATTGACGGAACTGCCGCCCGCCTTAACGGTTCCTTTCTCCCCAAATAAATAGAGAGTTTCTTCCAGATTGGAGGGGTATACGTTGGTGGTACCTTCCACGATACCGTAAGCACCATTCTTGAATCTGATCAGTGCAATACCCAGATCTTCCGCTTCGATATAATTATGTTTCAACCGGTCTGTCATTCCTACAACACAGTCAATTTCATCACCCATCATCCAACGCAGCAGATCAATGTTATGGATACACTGATTCATCAGTGCACCGCCATCCTGTTCCCAGGTACCGCGCCATTTGGCTCTGGAATAATATTCATAATCTCTGGCCCATCTGATATGCGCCGTTCCATGGAACATTCTGCCGAAGCGCTCCATCTCAAGAGCCTCTCTGATCTTCTGGATAGACTTATTGAACCGGTTCTGATGACAGGCACAGACTTTCAGATTTTCTTTCTTAGCTGTTTCTATAATCCTGTCTGCATCTGCCAAAGACAGAGCAATCGGCTTCTCGATAATCAGATTGGCATGACCGATCGTCATACAGTCAATGGCAATCTGCGCATGTTTGCCGCTTTCTGTTGCTATGGCAACCAGTTCCGGTTTCTCTTTCTCCAGCATTTCTTTATAATCTGTGTAGCAATGAACCGAGGAAGGCAGTTTAAACTTCAGGATCTTGTCCTTCATGTTATGTTCTTCCAGATCGCAGATTGCCACGATGTCCAGATTATTTTTCTGTGCTGCTACGATGTGGTTTGGAGAAATCCTTCCACATCCGATCAATGCATATCTCATATTGGCCTCGTTTCTTTTTTATATTATTTAGATTAATTTTCTCTCACGCAATGCCTGCACCATCTTGGCTGCCGCATGACCGTCTCCATAATATTTCGGTCGTTCTTCCTGTGGGATATGATGCGCCTGTCTTGAAAACTGAAGTGCCTCACTGACTCTGTCCTGATCCTGCGGATCAACCTTAAGGATCCAGCGATCACGCACCAGATCTTCCCATACGTCTAAGTCCATCATGAACAGACACTTAGCTCCTGCATAAGAGGACTCTTTGGATACACCGCCGGAATCTGTCAGGATCAGCTTGGCCCTCCGCATCAATGCGACCATCTCCATATATCCCACCGGATCTATGATTTCAAAATTCGGGATCGCCTTTGCTCTCTCCATCAGACCATATTCCGTCAGACACTTTCTGGTACGCGGGTGCAAAGGACATACTACTTTATCGCCCAGATTTTCTACCAGATTCAGGATGCTTTCCATCCGTTCCTTATTCGAAGTGTTCTCCTGCCTGTGCCAGGTCATCACAATAATCTCTTCCTGAGAAGTATCCTGTGCCGCTTTCTCCGCAATAGACAGATAAGTATCATACATAATATCACCGGTCATATATGCCAGTTCTCCCAGGCCCTCTCTGCGAAGGTTCTCCAGAGATATGGCATCCGGGCAGAAAAGAATGTCCGACAAATGATCCGTGGCAATACGGTTGCATTCCTCAGGGTTTTCCTTGCTGTGCACCCTTGGTCCTGCTTCCACATGGGCAATCGGAATACAAAGCTTAGATGCCACCACTGCACCGGCAAGAGTCGTATTGGTATCTCCATACAGAATGACCAGTTCCGGCTTCTTATTAAGCAGTTCCTCTTCCAGTCCTACCATCGCTTTAGCCGTCATCCTGGCATGACTGCCGCCACCTGCTCCCAGATTCACATAAGGTGCCGGTATGCCCAGTTCCTCAAAAAATACATCAGACATATTCTCATCATAATGCTGTCCGCTGTGGATAATATTCTGTTCATATCCGGCGTTCTCCAGTTCATGATACAATGGAGCCAGTTTAATAAACTGGGGACGGTTCCCCACAATATGTGTTATCATACACTAACCTTTCTGTATATATTCAATAATCGGTTTCATGGTAGCTTCCATGCTGACATGTTCCACCGCAAATCTTCTGATACGGTCAGACAACTCCTGCTTATCTGCCACCATACCCCGGATCTTCTCATAAAAAGCAACAATCTGTGTAATTTCAACCACGCTTCCGTCATTTGCAAAAAGCATGGAGTATGGGTATGTTTCATCCAGTACATCAATGGCGCATCCTGTAATCATCGGCATTCCCTTAGCCAGACATTCCCTGGTCTTCAATGCGCTCATTTTGCCATAGAATCCTGCCTTATACATACCGAAGGAGGCAAGTGCAATATCACAGTTATCATATAACGCATCCAGTTCCGGCCCCGACATGGTCGGATAGAATATTACATAATCCTCCAACCCGTATTTCTGAACCAATTCCTGATAGAAGGGCTTCTCCGGTCCATCACCTACCAAATGTATTCTGACCTGATATGTCGGCTGTGGATTGGTACTATAATACCGATGCAGTCCCTCTATAAGTCGTTCATAGCCGTGATGTCTCTGCATAAATGCGACACCAATGAGATTGATCTGCTTCTCCGTAAAATAACCTTCAACCTGTCGCACATTCTCTACATGGATGCCATTGGTAGAGCGTATCGTCGGAACCCCGAAAATTTCTTCATCCTCCGTATAGGTCACAAAACGGTCCACATACCGTTTCAGCTTGGGACGATATATTAATTCCTTCAAATAAAACGGCCATGCATTCCATTTCCCGAAATCATCCCTGTCATAGGGATAGGAAAAGATCTCTACGATAATTTTGCAGTCGGGATATACTTCTTTTACTTTCTTCCAGAAACACAAATACGCCCGGTCAGCAACCGTCCTCCTGATATAAAGGAAATCAGGATGGTCTAACTGCTTAAGGGCCTCTTCATAATTTCTCGTAATCGACATCATCGGGAGCAGTCCCAGAATACGTTCCGGCAATGACCTGTCAGGTGTCTTAATCTCTAACTCCTGTACGTCAAAGAACTTGGCAAACTCATCTAACTGCATATCTATTTTCTTACTGACTCCGATTGATTCCCGTCCCTGGAAATGGATATAGTAACCTTTTTTCATAATAGCACACTCCCTTTGCAATGTAAAATTAAGTAGCCAGGTAACCTTGCCTATAATATATGCAAATGATCAGTTGACTATATTCCAATCTGCTATTCCAATTTTACAACTACTATACCTTCTATCATCCTAACATATCCTTTCTGTGGATATGACGGCATTTCTTCCACCTCTTTACTGTTTTTCACATCTGATTGGAAAAATAGATTTACATCACGCAACAACACATTTTTAAAATATGCTTCATAAGTTTCCTCATAAGTAATAGCGGATGATTTGCCTGCACCCGTAATGCCATCAACTCTGTCTGTTCCCGGCACTGTCTCAACAATATCAGGCATATATCCCACAAATGTCACTTCCGTTTCTCCGGGTACATAATCCGTCAGTTGATCTACCTGCATCATGGTCTCCGTCATCAATGCAAGTGTAGCTTTATCTTCTATATCTTTCTTGACATATACCATATTAGCAGTTTGTATATTTGAAAAAACAATAAACAACATTAATACAAATAATATATTTCGAATTCCTCTGTGTGTTTTTCTTGAAACCAACCACTGATACAACAGTATCGGCAACAGATACACCATCCAGATTGCATATACCATCAGATCATGCACACTATTATTCAATAGCCGCATCATATTAGCCGCTAACGGCAATACCATACCAAGAAGTAATAATACTACTATCTCCGCAATACCTAATTTTCTTTGTCGGATTAGTTCTATACCCAAGGCAACACAAAGTAACAAAAGTACACCATTTACAATCCATATCACTTTATAAGGATATGCATTTTCATTTGTTGAAAAGAAATATTTAATTTCTTCCTTGATACAATACAATATTCTGCTCGCAACCGGCTCGGGATTATCCCAGAAATTCGTTACACTATCATATTTCCCCGCTGCCAGATCAATGCCTGCCACACAGCCTACAGCCTTTACTAAAACATAGTAAATAACTCCGCTCAAACCAAGCATTCCTATACTGTAAAATCCTTGCTGCAACACTGTTTTTATCTGTACTTCCTGAAGCAGATTCCGAATGGAGAAAAGAATAATAATAACTACTGCGACCGCAATATAACTCTGATATAATGCCAACGAACATGCCAGGCAAATACTGCCCCCAAAAAGAATCCTTATTTGAACTTTATCATTCTGCTTTTTTGTCCACAGGCACCAGCAGTACGCTCCCAATACTGCCAGTAAAAGTGCCATGGCATCTGCCCCAAACCAAGGCAGATAAGTTGCAATTAATGCTGTCACAGTGCAATTTGCCACCATAATACCTGATAATAAGAAAATAGTTGCAGAATGACTCACTTGAAATATCCGGCATATCAGGTACACCGACAAACCTATCCACAGAAAAGCCAATATCCCCATGCTCCAAGGCATTACAATAGTTGATGCCGTCATCTCACGGTACAAAGGCTCCGAAACCCGACCTAACGACATTTGCCATTCATGTGCGTCAATCCCCGAATAAAAATTATATAATGCATCATGTGACAAATTCAGATTTAACAGGCCAAAACCATGCGCCAACAGTCCCAATATATAGGTATACAACAGCGCCCGTCTGAGCAGGTTGTTATCTATTGCATTCTCGCTGTCGTACTTCTTTTGCATGGTTTCACTCCTTTCCCATCCTAATTTAATAACATGTTAATACTACTATATTTCAGTCAAAAAGTCCATTAATACCTTGCTTTACCAAATTCCTTCTTGCGATAATCTGCTATCCCTCTAAAAGTGGCCTGCACCAGTGCTGTTTTACCATGCACAAGCCAAAGCAGGCAGCACACCAATCTGTTCAACGCAAAGTAAATCAGGAACAAAGGATATCTTCTGCCCAGATGCTTTCTGTTACATAGCAGCCAGTTACGGGCAATGTAGTAAGCACATAAGGGACTGTCCTTCCCTTTCGTGCTGGCACCGACTTTATGATACATAACAGCTTTCGGACAGTAATAGATGGAAATACCCATTCCGGTAAGACGAAAACTGTACTCTGTGTCCTCATAATATAGGAAAAAATCTTCATCCAACAGCCCTGCCCTCTCTATAACTCTTTTCGGAATCAGCAAGGCACATCCCGTAGCAAAATCAATCTGCATCTCTTCTTCAAACTGCCCTCTGTCCACCTGATCCACACCGATATGGCTTACTTTCCGAATTAGTGGAGATACCTTTCCTCCGGCAGACCAAATCACATTCCTGCGGTCACTGTAATAGATTTTCGGAACGATTATACTGTCAGGATGCCTCTGTGTACATTCCTCCAGCCGGGCAATCATGTCAGAATCAATTTCCGTATCATTATTCAGAAGCAGAACATAATCCGCACCTTCCTCCATAGCCTGACGTATTCCCACGTTATTGGCATAAGAGAATCCATAGTTATCCTCTAAGGAAATTAGCTCTATTTTTGTATCATTGCCATACCGCTTATGCAGAAGTTCCATGGAATCATCCTGTGATGCATTATCCACTACGATAATTGACTTGTCACAGGTACTCCGGCTCGCCAGAATAGAATCGATACATGCCTCATTATATTGTTTTCCATTATAATTAACTAAGATAATTGCAAGTTTTTTCATACTAATCAACCATTCCGACGTAGTCTACCTCTTAATTCCCCAGTTCCCGCATTAACAATTCATAATACTTTCCTGTTAATCGCATCTGATCATACACTTCAAAATCCATCTCATCAATCCTGTCCACCGGATTCGACATGACCCGAATCCACTCTTCCACATCATAGGGATTCTTAACATAATTAGCCTTCCCCTGTGTCACCTCCGGGATACAGGTCTTATCAGTGGCAATAACAATTGTCCCGAAAAGCATCGCCTCTACCGGCGGCATACCAAACCCTTCAAAAACACTTGGGAAAAGAAAAGCTCTACTGTATTGATACAATGCATTTCTCTCGGCATTCTCCACAAAACCGGTCAGCACCACTTCCTGTTCCAGTCCTCTGTCCCGGATCTGCTGTTCCAGTTTCTTACGACTCTCTCCGTTCACACCGGATATCAACAGCTTATGCGGCAGTTCAAGGTCTCTTCTCTTAATCTGATCCATAACCTCTATGATTGTATCCAAATTCTTATGAGGAATCAACTGAGCAACCGTATAATAATAATTCTTCTCCCGTATCTGATATTTCTCTGCCAGCTTTGCAAAGGGTGCCACATCCTTCCAATCCACCGTGATAGGATTGTAGATAGTAGTAATTTTCTCCGGTTTCACATGATATCTTGCCATAATATCATCTTTAACCCAATCTGAAATAGCCACAATATGTTTGGAAAAATGGGTATCCAGCCACCAGCACAGCTTAGAATATGCAATTTCATGATAAGGATGGTATTGGGGATAATGGGCCGCCTGCAGATCATGGATCACATTAACATACGTGATGCCACCGTTAAAAAGAGGTCGGCAATATACCGGGATAAAGCATTTACAGATTCCATTTTTACGCAGGAATCTGTTCTGACAGAAGAACTGCCATAGAATACGCCCTGCAATATTGGCAGATACCACCTTTGTTTCCAACAGCGTAATCCGCTCGTCCTTAGCATAATGTTCCAAAGATTCTCTGTTATCCTGCGATACAAGTAAAAAAAGGCGAAAAGGCTCCTTAAGTTGTAAGAAGCCATCCAGTAAATTTCTGATATAAAATTCCGTTCCTCCGACCTGTCTTGGCCGGAGCCATAATAAATCAATTGCAATGGTAAGCATATACTGTCACATCCTCATAGATAGGCTGATTCATATCGAATTCTTCGCCGTCCTCTGTGCACCAGCCGTCGAAAATAATTCCGTCTGATTCCTCACCTTTTTCCTGCATAGGTATTGCCTCAAGGCTTTCTCCCTTAATGACTCCCATGTAGGTATCCCTTACCCACTCCGGTGCCACAAAATGTACGGTACATATTTCCGCATCATTAAGCCATATTTCATCCAGAAATTCTTTTCTCTGCATCAGGAAATCCTTGATTGGATAGGAGCGTTCTCCATAAGGACACACCTCTCCATAGATTTCTTTCCATCGAATCGCATCCATATCCGCTGAAGCGTAAATCTCCGAAGCATATTCTACTATCTTCTCATCGACTATCCGGGTTATATAATCTGAAAAGAAATCTCTGTAACATTCTTTCACCGCCTTCTGGAACTCCGGTTGCCTGCTTAAATGCCAAAACAGAGTTGTTCCCTCTTCTCTTTGTGTCATATAGCACAAATCCCTGGTTGTTCCGTCAAAACCATATATCCTTCCATATGCTTTATCATAATCCCATACAGGACCTGCAAAGATTTTAGTACTGATATCGTCGTTAGGCTTATAAAAGTAGGAACTGGTTGCCCCGCCTCCATTATTCTTACAGAGCTCTTCTATGATATATTTCTGCGCAAAAGATTGGAGATCAATATACTCGGCAAAGTTCTTACCCGTATCCGGATTCATGCCATCCTCTGAAACTATCGCTTTCTCCATTTCATCAACCAGATTGTGAATATATGCTTCTTCTTCCACAGATGCATATTCAGGGCTCTTAATCGTATAGCAGTCACCTAATACCGTTGTCCGGAAACCGCTGATTTCAGAACCATATTTAGACAGAACATCACGTTCCAAAATATATCCCCCCGATATATCCTTCGGATTTATTTCCAGCATTACACTCTTAGCTTCTTCCGTCCCTATTCTTTCCACATTTTCAATATTTTTATTATACTTCTCATTCTCAAGATTCAAATCCGCCATAGGGATTCTATTCTCCCCGGCCTCAATCTTTTCACATAACAGATACATTCCATGATATTCATTATTGAGGTACAGATCCACATACCGGGACTCTGGTGAGCCGATCATTCCCGCCTCTATCGCCATGTCATATGTAATCTTATTCCTGAGATAAGTATTATCTTCCACATTACTTAATAAGATCCACGAGCGTGCACTTCCCATTCCAAGCAGGTCTGCTTCCTCTTTTAATTTGATGCCATATGATTTCTTCGGATAGTACCATGTCGAATTACCTCTTCCACTGATATGCGATAATTCATCTGCACATATAAGTGTCCCATCTGCATCTATTAAAACACAATTCCCTGCCTCCCCAAACTCCTTATCAGCATCCACATTCTCCATAGAACCGGACTCCGTCGTAATAAAAAACGTCGGAAGATTAGCAGAATGCATTATTTCAAATTGAATCTTTGCCTCCGTTTCCAGATTCTTCACAAAACTGGCTTGATACACCTGGTCAAACTGCAGACTTTGTATCTTCATGTTTTTTCTTAACTCATGTGTTTCTCCCATACCTTCAAATATCACCTTGTCAGCCCCTTCAAAATATAAGCTCACATTAGCTGCATTGGAATAGGAAGGCAGAAACAAATAATAAATATCCTCGCTCTCACAGTAGAAAGGAATAAGAACTTCTTCCACAGCACCTTCTTCTACTATAAAGCTCAGACTTTGAATACAGTCTCCTTCATTACCCAGATATTGTTCCTTTTTCAATAAATAAGTGGTCAGTATAACCAATAATACTACTAAAAGGAGGATTCGACAGCCTCCTTTTCTGCTCAAACGTATCATAAACTATTTTCAGTCCTTATCCTTCCGATTCTTGATACTCCTTCACAGAAGCTTCCAGTTCCCTCAAACGCTTGTCCAGTATGGCCAACTCCTGTGTTAATGTCCTAATCTTACGGTTCTGTCTGGAAGCAATAGAAGTTAAAGACAACAGAATCATAATGATAAACCCGATGCAGAATATGAACAGGCCGTTCATGTTATCCTGTATCCCAAATATGTGAATAATCGCAGTAAGCAGTTCCGGTATTATCACAAGGATTCCCATAACAGCACCGGCCAGTAGCCACAATAAAGTATATTTCAGATTCAATGCACGTTGCTTCAGGAAATACAATATGATGATAAAATAACAGATTACTGCAGTAATCAATACAATTCTAAGGGTAGAAGGTATCATATTCTGTTACGCTCCTCTCGCAAAGTTATTCTTCAGGCAGTTTAGCTCTTCTCACACCATAACTTAACCTGCAGACTAAGATAGCTAATGTTACCTTGATCATATAATATATTGATTTTTTGAAGGTAATGGAACTGGTGCCTCCTTCTCTGGCTTTCATCTGTACCGGAACCTCTTTGACCCTGCCCCGGTGCATGATCGCCGCAACAATGGCTTCCGGTTCCGGATAATCTGTCGGATAATCCTTGCTATAGATATCAATGAACATCCGGTTGACCGCCCGGTAACCGCTGGTCACATCCATAATCCGCTTGCCGGTCGTCAGTCTGATCAGTCCGCTTAAAAGATTGATTCCCATTCTGCGGCTTGCCGAAGACTGAAAACCCTCTTTCTTCAGAAATCTGGATCCGATTACAACATCTGCCTCATCCTGAAGAATCGGCTCAAGCATCTGCTCCAGATAAGCAATATCATGCTGTCCGTCTCCATCCATCTGCACTGCAATATCATAATCATTCTTATAGGCATAGACATATCCTGCCTGAACCGCGCCACCGATTCCCATATTAATGGATAAATCCAGATAATGAAAATTGGCCCGACGGCATAACTCCAGCGTATTATCCGTGGAACCGTCATTCACCACCAGATAATCATACTGGGGTGCCTGACTCATCATGTGTCTGACAACATGCTCAATATTTGCCGCCTCGTTATAAGCCGGTATAATGATCAACACTTTCTTATCCTGTTTCATCGCTGTATTCCTTATTTCATCATACTAATACCCATGTCGTACTCTCAACCTGCAAGCTTCGTGCCCCGCCCAGACATCCGGTCACGAATACGGCACTTCCACAACTGCTGAAGCAGCAATCCATATGCCACATAGAAAATACCAAAATTATATACCAGATATCGCTGCTGTCCAAAGAACACCATCGATATGAGCACTACCATCACTACATTTGTTCCCAGTACCAATGCCATAAACTCAGCATATTGCTTCTGTACTTTCTTATCCGCATAAGCCCAGATCATCAATGCTAATGCAGTAACATAAAGAAACAGTGTAACAAAATGGCACAATCCGTAAACCGGCGCAATCTGGAAAAATACCGTACAGATAAAGGCTGACGGCAGCAACATCAAAGTATGGTACAGAAATCTTCCAAAATGTGCTTTAAGCAGTGTCATGCCTATTGTCTGCAGATGCATATTTCTAATGCTGCTAAAGTCATCTGAGAGAATAATTTCAGGATAATTTGCCGCATAGTATTCTGAAGGTACTAACAGACAGGTCTTACCGACCATACCGACTCCGCCGACAATATCCTTCCACATCCACAAGCCTGTCTGCGCATATTCATATCGTTGTTTTTCGGTATCTGCCGCCTCGTATAATTCCAGGAACAGCCCTCTCAACACCTCATCTTCAAAGAGTTCTGCATCTTCTATATCAGCCTCATACATTCCCCTTGAGAAGATCAGGCTCACATACTGGCTGGTTGAAAAGCTCCTATTAATCAAATCTTCCTGCCCATTTTCCGGTATGCTTTCTTGCATTTCTTCCGGATTCTTCTGCTGCATTTCATCATCATTCTTATTTATCAGGTAATCCTGATATTCATCCGGTGATTGCACCTCCATAACAAACACTGAAAACTTTTCATTGTTCCTGATCATATCCTGATAGCCAAATGTGACTTTAGAGGTTGCCCAGACTCCTGTAATACTTATTATAATACAACCCAGTATTCCAAATATAGGCCGGAAGAACATATGCTTTTTTCCACATGAGATACCGCGCATACACATTATATATATAAATATAATTCCACACACACCAAACAAAATCTGAAGTTGGGAACGAACCATGGAAAGGAGCAACGTCATCAAAAAACTCCCCGCAAACCATGTGTATCTTTTCGTCCATATCGCCTGTAAAAGCAGGGCAATCCACAGATAAAACAATGCATAGGCAATCCCTTCCGTCAGAATCTCCTGCGTGGACATTGCCTGCGGCATATCTGTTGTAAAGGGCATAAGCGCTAAACCAAAGACCAGATAGGCCTCCCGGTATTTCAATGTAAACTGATTCTTGATTACCTTAACAAAGGTCACAATACAGACTGCAGCCAGAACCGCCTGTTCTACAATCACAATCTGAAGATAATGATCATTGCCGAACAGATATTGGTTAATAAGCAGAAAGAGCGGATAAACAGGCATAACACCCTCTATTACCTCCACTCTGAGATAAGCCCCACTATCATCAAATAGCACCGGTTCCCGCGAACCTGCAAAAAGGAACAAAAAGAGTCCGAGCATGACCAGTGACAAATAGAATAATCTGTCAGTCTGTTTCCTGTTCAGTTGGATGCCTTCCATCTTCTCCAGCATATCTTTCTCCGTTATGAATTGTCTGTCATTCTGCTTACTGCTTTATGAAAATACTTCATCTTTGCTCTTCTCTATCACTTTGCCGTCGCCCACTTCATAGATAGCATCCACATTCCGGATTGTCGTCAGTCTGTGCGCAATAATAATCATTGTCTTCGTACCCTGCAGCTTGTCAATCGCTTCCATAACCGCAGACTCAGTTTCATTATCCAACGCTGACGTTGCCTCATCCAGTACAAGTATCTCCGGATCGTGATACAGGGCTCTGGCAATACCGATACGCTGCCTCTGCCCACCGGACAGTCTGACTCCTCTGTCACCCACTATCGTATCCAGTCCGTTGGGAAGGCTGTCAATAAATCCGGTCAACTGTGCCTTATCCATGGCCGCCAGCACCGCCTTCTCATCAATTTCTTCTTCCTTCACACCAAAAGCAATATTATTGCGAATCGTATCATCAGACAAATAAATGACCTGTGGAATATATCCCACTTGCGCATGGAAAGTCTTAGGCTTTTCATGTACATTAATGTTATCTGCCATCACAACACCCTTCTGTGGAACCAACAGCCCCAGAATAATATCCACCATGGTCGTCTTACCGGCACCGGAGGAACCGATAAAAGCAACTGTCCTGCCCTTCTCAATCGTCAGATTGGCACCGTCAATAACAGGTTCTTCCGTATCCGGATAATAGTAAGTAACATCCTGCACCCGTATGCAGTTCTGTAAAGTCCAATCCTCTTTCACTTCCTGATTCTGCTGTTCGATGTAATCCTCGATTTCCGTCAGATCATGATAAACCAGATCAACAGAAGGAAGTGCATAAAGCATATTTGTAGTGTGCTCATTAATACGTCCCACGCTGGGCATCAGACGCATTGCCGCTACAGCAAACACGGTAAGCTGCGGCAGATAGTAAGTCATATCAGCTTCGCCAATAAGAAGTTTTACCACAATAGCGACCAGAATACCTGTCATGGAAACAGCCTCCACAAGGTATTTGGGCAAAATCGAAATGGTTCTGGCTATCTGTAGTCCTCTGGCATATTTCTTATAATATTTCTGAAATTCATCTGTAAAATAACTTTCTCGTTCCAGAATTTTTATTTCCTTCACGCCACCCAACGACTGATTCATCCACTGAAATATCTTCCCCTGATATCCCTGATTATCCTGTCCCAGTTTACGGCTGTACTTTCTGGTCAGCAAAGTAAACAGTCCCACACACAGAACCAGCATACCCAATACAATAATGGTGATCGACTTGCTGACAATCATCAGATACGTTACCAATACAAGACATACGGCCAGTTCTGCCACCAGCTCTAAAGAATATAGAATAACCTGCATAAAACGGGAGGTGTCTTCATGCAGACTTCTCTGAAGCGTTGCTATATTCTTGTTCAGATGAAAGGTATAAGGCTCTTTCATATATGTGTCAAGCAGTCTGGTAGACAGCCTCATCTGTGTATTATAAGAAAATCGAAAAATAAAATTCTTTTCTAAGATCAGATAAATGTTTTTAATCACATAAATTCCGATAATACCAATGGTAATCGCAACCATGAACTGCTTTGCAGATGAAAAACCAAATCCGTCATAAACCATTTTTAAATACCATGTTCTCTGTATGGTACTCTGATCAGATATGATATTAATAAAAGGCATAAACACAGTAACCCCCAGCAGCTCTAAAAAGCTACCGATCACTACCGCAATCAAAAGGAATGCAATCTTCCATTTGTCTCTCTGATCAAAAATATATGCCAACTTGGAAAGCAGACCAGCCTGCTTTGTCTTCTTCTCCTGACTCATAAACGAGTATCTCCTATGCTCTCTTAAAATAAATCCCGGCACAAATTGCTGTGGGAATTCGTATCACTGATCTTCTGCGCCGGAACGCCTGCCCAGGAAGTACCCGGCTCCGTGATGTCTTTTGTTACCACGGCATTGGCTCCCACTGCCACGTCATCAGCTATGGTCACAGCCCCGATTACCTTGGCTCCGCTGCCGAAATAGCAGTTATCACCGATCGTTGCCGCTTCATGGCTTCCATTAGTAGCCCCGATGGTTACACCTTCCTGCAGACGGCAGTTCCTTCCAACTCTGGCATTACCATGCACTACGATAGTTCCGTAATGAGGAATGGACAATCCCTCTCCAAATACATTAATGGGAATTGTAAATCCCAGCTTCACGCTCAGTCTGTGAAATCTGAATTTATGGTATTTATTTATAACTTTTGACACAAAATCTTTCTTACAGTTCGTATAATACTCTACCTTACGAAGCAGTATCTCAAACTTCCAGATTTCATCCCCAAACAGGCGGGGATGCCTGTCCTGCTTCCGCCCAAGAGCAATCCGATCCCGCTCTCTGTATCTGATATAGGTCTCCTTACAATCAATCATATGATACCTGCATCTTTCTACTACAACCACACCTTAATCTGCCTCAGATATTCTGCATAACCCATGGCAGTCTGCTGCATAACACCGCCCTCCGGCATGGGCACATCTATCAGTACCGTTGTCTCCTGTTCTGCCCTGACACGGTTCGCTTCTTCTCCCATAACATCATGTTTCTCCAGGGGAATCTTGTCCGGCGTCTGTCTGATAAACCACTCATACTCCAAATCCAGATTACCGATATCCAGCACCCGGTAGCCTTTCCGGAACAAGTCCTCTGCAAGGAACTTTGCTGCCACACCCACAGACAGAAGGAACAGCCTGTCTGTTCCGTATTGTTCACAGGCTTCTTCAATCTGCGGCAATGCACCATATGCATCCTTAGGCGGACAGATAATCCGTTCAATACTTGCAGCACCGTTTAATAAATCTGTTCCAATGCCGTTATGTGTTTTAGTACCTTCCACAATAACGACGTCTCTATTTTCCCATATTTTCTTGATTTTGGCAAACCATCCGGCACACCGGCTTCTGTTTGACGGATAATAGTAGCAACGTGATACAAAAGTTGTCCCGTAAATCCTGTCAGGATTACAGTATTTCTCATAAGTTTTCCGACAAAAAAGCAGATGGTCTCTCCAGAACTGTCTGCTTGCCTTACGGTGATCCGACAGGGTATCAAAAATACCGGGAATGGTTACCATCAGATCATCCTGTTCATACCGCAGAATACGGGCCAGTCCTTCAGCGATCTCCGGTGATGCCTTTTGCAGCATCAGGTCCACACCCTTGATCATCACGATTTCGCCATCTCCGAAACGCACCATGCTCTTCTCTGTCTGCAAGAGCTCATCTATCGTCTCGTCGATGGTATGCACTTTAATGGAATTATGCAGAATGCCTTTTTCATATAAGAAATAGACAATCGCTGCCAGAATATCTTTTATCTTTCTCTTCAATGTTTTATTACCTTATCCCGTATCTGCATGATTGTTTCAAAATATCTGTCAAAATTGTACTTTTCTGTCAAAGCCCGATAGCCTGCGACTCCCATGTCCAGCATACGCTGTCTGTTTGAAAGCATACAATCCAGTTTAGACTGCAGATCCTTCTGATCGCAGTCCTTGAATTGATAGCCGGTCACACCATCCTCCACATAACAGGCAGTCCCGTTGGTATCACTGCATATCACAGGCAACGAATAACTCATGGCTTCCAGCTGGGATACCGATGCCATCTCCAGGGTACTTGGAATCACATAGACATCTGCCGCCATATATTCCGCCTCCATACTGCTCCTTGGTACATTTGTCTTGACTGTGACGATATCCTCCATGTGATATTCTTTCACTCGCTCCCTGACCTGTCCACAGTAATCTTTCTGGAAATGATTGGTGGCTTCTCCCACCAATGTCAGATGAAGCTTATACCGGTCCTTCAACTGCCTCACTACATCAATCAGCATCAGGTGGTGTTTTCTGATCTCATATTTGCCGATACAGAGAATATGTATCGTATCATCGGCAAAATAGGTTCTGTCCTGCGGCGCCCGCTGCGGATCGATCACGAAGGGCACAAAATAGTCGTTCTCTTTAATAGCAGTTCCCGGCTTTTTGACACCCATAACCGGTGTCATACGCATCCCGGGAGACAGCTTATCTACCAGCCGATGCACCAAATCTGTCTTGGCCGGTTCAGACCACAATGGATTCTGGTTATATAAGATACAGGGATACCCCAGCTTCCTGCAGATATGATAGGCTGCCATGGAATATACGGAACGTTCCCGCAGAATAACCACATCCGGCTGAAAGTTCCGAATGATCCTGCGGAGCTTTCCCATAGGCGGAAATCCGTGCTGTATCTTAAATACAATGGCAGTCGGATCTTTCCGGTGAATCACCTTGACATACAGCCAGTCTATCAGCCGGTAAAGCGGAGAATACCCGAGTACGATCGGTGTTACATAGGAATAATCTTCTATAATAGCCGCATAATGGCTGATAAAACATACTTCATGCCCATGTTCTATCAGCCCTTTCATGATATCCATCTGATTGGTATGATAGCGCGGGGCTACATACAGGAATCTCATATAAATTTATTCTCCTTCAGACTGTATTTACCACCTTTTAAGAATTTATGTTTGATAACCCACCATCCGGGTACCCAGATATATTTGTGCATGGCCGGAGAAGCGCTTCCGATCATCCAGCAGTTTCTGTCACAATTCTTCGTACATTTACGCACCTCTTCTGCCTGTTTGGAATTCCACAATTCCTCCCAGCTCTGTTCCCTCAGATTACCCATAACAGCTTTCTTCTCCATACCGTTACAGGGAATGACATCACAGAACGGATCAATAAAGAAAGCATTCTTGGACATATCACAGGGTAACAGTCTCTTATTGCCATAGATATAGTTGATCAGTCCATGATTAAAGTAAGCGCGGAACCACTTCTTCGGAGAGTTGCTCTTTAGCAGTTCGTTAATGAGTTTCTCGAAGTTCTGCGCCACCTTATACTTATCATCAATCTTGTTATCTGTCTTGCGGAAATAGAAGGAATTGTGCAGTGTGGCGGTGGCAAATTCCATCCCCATATCATTGGCAATGTTGTAAAGCGGTACCAGATCCTCACAGTTCATATCCTGCACCGTCATACCGAATCCCACATCAGGATGCCCCATTTCCACCAGAGTCTTCAGCGTATTATAGCCTCTGTTAAATCCATCCGGAATACCGCGGATCTTATCGTTTGTCTCCTGCAGTCCTTCAATACTGATACGGATACCGACCTTCGGAAATTCCTTGCAGAGTGCAATGATACGGTCTGTAAAATAACCGTTGGTAGAGATAACAATTCTGTCGGATTTCTTATATAACTCCCGTACGATCTCAGGAATATCCTGTCTGATAAAAGGCTCGCCGCCTGTGATATTGGTAAATGCCATCTCCGGCAGCTTCTTAATATCCTCCAGAGTGATCTCCTCTTCCGGTCTTGTAGGATCTTTGAAGCAGTCGCACATATTGCAGCGTGCATTACATCTATAGGTTACAATGACAGTTCCGTATAAGGTTCGTCGTGCCATGTTGTGTCCTCCTTTTATGAAGCTATCTGTTATCTGCCATATTCAAATATTATTTTTTATATATCTCTAACATTTTACCACAATATGTTTCTACTGTGTCAAAATTTATATCCTTACAGTTCTCACTGTATTTCCGGCATAATTCGGGCTGATTCCACAGATCACGGATATGTTCGGTCAGTTCTTCCACATCACCGCCCCGGAACAGCTCTCCGGTTTTGCCAGCCTGTACCAGTTCGGGTGCTCCTCCTAAGTCGGAAGCCAGTACCGGTGTACCGTACATCTGGGATTCCATAACGGAAAACGGGCAGTTCTCATACCATTCGGAGGGATAGACGCTGAATCTCGCCTCCGCGATCAGCTTACGCAAAGCATCTCCTGTCACAAAGCCCCGATTCTCCACGTTTTCAACCTGATTTACCTCTTCCTCTAACGGGCCTGTTCCCGCAAAGATAAAGGGAATCTGCGGCAGTGCCTTACAGGCCTCCAGAAGGGTCCGGGTGCCCTTTTCCTCCGAAAACCGGCCAAAATATACGACATAATCCTGAATATCTTTCGACTGTTTTCCGGCTGCGATTTCATCCTGAAACTTATCAGACATCCTATCTGCCGGAGCATCGATAAAATTATGCAGCATGATTGTCTTCTCAGCCAGAACAGGATTGGTATCCAGCTGTTTCTTCATAAATTCACTGGGGCAGATGATAGCATCCACCATGCCATAGGTCTTACGCCTGTCGTAAAGCTTCGCCTCAATGGTTCCGATCAGGCTCTTGACCTTGGAATCATGAATACAACGGTTCTTTGTACACTGCATGAAATTACCGCCGCGACAGGCAAAACAGATCTCTCCGGTGGACGGTATCCTCATCATATGGTTCGGACATACCCATTGATAGTCATGGGCAGTAAACACAATCTCTATTTTTCTGCCGGACTTCTTCTCATAGTCACGCACTGCATAGATTACAGAGGGGGTAAGCTGAAAATTAATGTTGTTCAGATGCACCACATCCGGCTGAAAATCCCGTAATACAACGGTTATCTTCTTCTTAGCCTCACGTGAATAAATAATCCGGAAAGGATACAACAGCTTCTGCAGTTTCCCTGTATGGAAATCCATATTGGACGTGTAACTTTCGGCATGATTTCCTACAATCCTGCCTTCATGCTCCATGCCGAAGTACTGTACCTCATGGCCCTCTTTCTGTAATTGTTCCCCCAATTTAAAGATATAAGTCTCTGACCCGCCATTGGGATAGAGAAACTTATTTACCATTAATACTTTCATATCTAGCCCCACTTTGCATTATAGAAAACCATGTCATCATACACAGGAATCTGTTTTCTGAGTTTCTCACCGGTGTATTTGTCCGTCCAGCCCTGATAAATGGATTCATCGTAATCATAAGGCTCCTCAATTACCTCACCATCCTCAATCCACATAATTCCATATATGCCATCACTATTCTCAAAGGTAACCTGATGAGTTTCTCCATTGGATGCCGGTACAGGGAACTCTTCATGCTCAACTCCCCATCTTTCGCATAAGTAATTGAGTCTTCTGGCGATAAAATATTTCGTATACCTTACATTATCATAATAATCCGGATATTTTCCCGTGGAATCTCCCTGTATATTCTTATCTGCCCATAAAACACGATCCATTTCAACGGACGCGGAGATCATCTCCACATACTCGTCAATTCTCTCATTCAAAAGTTTCTCCATAAATGGCAGTAATTTTGTATATTCCTCCACCACACATTGATACATCTTTGGTGAATCGTATAATTTATTATACCAGTCTAACGTAATATCAGACTCCCATTCCTCATCCAGCACGGATTTGGTATAATCTACCCCTTCTCCGCTCTCAGAATTCCGCTCTCCAAAAGCATTATCGTAATCCCACACCGGACCGGAATACAACAGATTGTCATCCTTCTCTTTATAAAAATACATGCTGGTAACACCGGAATCAGTATTAAGCGCCAATTCATCTATAAGAAATCTCTGGGCAAAACTCTTCAAATCTAAATATTCCCATACATGTTCATCGCCACTTTGAACCATTTGGTCAATATTTTCTATATAACTCTGAATATATGTCACCTGTTCCTTCGAAGCATACTTAGGTGCATTGATTGTAAACTGATTCCCAACTGTTGTCACAAATCCATTTGCCTCTGCCGCATAATGCTTAGGGTGATCCTTTTCAATTAAATAACCACCTGTAATATCATCCCCATTGTTCAGTAAATACCCTTTGTTATCCTCTTCCTCATAAGGAATAGCATTCATAATATCCGGATTATATCGACTATTTTCATCCTCTAAATCACAAATGTCCACTCTTCCTTCTCCAATAGATACAGACTCTGTCAACAGATAGTTACCTCTATATTCTCCATTCATATAAAGATCAATATAGACTCCCTGGATACTATACGCAAGCCTCATCTCCTGAGCAATATCCATAACAAGCTTATTATCCAACTTACTTCCTTCACGCCATAGTGCTAATAAATACCATTTTTTACCCGGATCTAACCCGCAAAGAGACTGCGACTTAGGAAGTTTAAAGGTATATGGTTTCTTTTCATATTCCCATGTTGAATTTCCTCTCCCCGAAATTCTTGCCAATTCACCCTGATATTCCGTATTGCCATCCTCACGTACAATACTCATTTCTCCCTGTTCTTCATTTTCTTTATCAGCATGCAGATATTCCATCCCTCCACTTTGCGTATTAATAAATACCGCCGGGATATTAGCTGATTTCATAAATGTAATCATATAGATACCGATTCCATGCTCTTCACTTGATATTTGTAATTGATATTCTCTTCCTTCATCCCATGTAAAAACTGCATTCTGCTTATATTCCATGCCATTAATTTGCACACTATTACTTCCAAGTTCACCAAACTTTATCTTATGAGTTCTAACGCATGATGGTAAGAAAAAATAGGATTTTCCATCTTCTTCATCCTGCCAGATATCAATTCTGTTTGTACTTCGCTTAGTACTTACTGTAACATAAGGATTCTTATCCTCCAATTTCAGAATTACACAGTTTTGATTCTGATAGTTCCAATATAGAATCCAAATAAACATCAATATTAATGTCAGCAAGCCTAAGCCATATCTTTTACGCATATTCCATTCCTCAAATACTGATCCAAACTGCCTTTATTGATCTTTCGCTCATTCTTTTTCATTCCGCTTAACATTTTTACATCGACAATACAGCGTTATCGTCTTATCCGTCACTTCATCCCAGTTATACTTACCGCAGATAAAATCGGTGCTCTGTCGGGCATATTCCCTGACTGTCTCCGGATGGGCCAGCATATATTCCAACTGCCTCCTTAAATCAGCCACATCGCCTTTACGGAAGGTCAGCGCCTTATCCTCCGTAACTTCCGTATTCTCACAGATATCACTGACAAGACAGCAGTTTCCGTAGCTCATGGCTTCCAGAAGGCTTAACGCCATACCCTCCACATCACTGGGCAGAATAAAGGCATAAGCATTCGAATAAAGCTCCTCCAACATCTGCCCCTGCACAAAGTCGGTCATAATAATCCGGTCATCCTTTGCTGCCATCTTATGGATCTGCTCCATATATTCCACTGCCTGACTGTTTCCTCCTGCAATGACCAGCTTCTTATCCGTATCAATTTTTTCAAATGCTTCAATCAGATAATGCAGACCCTTCTCCGGTACGATCCTGGCAAGAAACAGGAAATACCCGTCCTTTGTAAGTCCGTATTTCTCTGTAATCATTTGCGCCGGACGGATTTGTGGTCTGTTGACACCGTTGGGAATATAGGTAACCTCTCTATGGTACGTATCCATAAAATACTGCTTCACATTCTCCGACAATACAATCACTTCATCCGCATATTTAGCAGCCATCTTCTCACCGAATTTGATCACATAGGATGCAAAATTGCCCCACTTGGCTCTCTGCCAGTCCAGACCATGAATTGTGACCACCAGCTTCTTTCCAAAAAGCTTGGGCAGCCATAACATTGCACAGGGCCCCTCTGCATGATAATGTATCACATCATAATGTCCAAACAATGCCCTGATTGTGGCAAAAAAGGAATACACGATTGCATTTAAGCTACTGCATCGGAAAGTGGGTACAATATAAACCCGGACTCCTTTATAGAATTTACGGCCTTTCCAACCATACTCCTCATCATACTTCTTACCGGACACATGATGTCCATACCGGTTATAGGCATCCACCCGGTGTCCCTGTGCCGCCATGCGGACTGCCAGTTCCTCCACTACGATCTCGACACCGCCCTCTCTGGAGGGAATTCTTTTATGCCCGATCATAGCGATGCGCAGCGGCTTCTTTGTTCGTGCCACGGTTTTACCTGCTGCCTCTTTTCCGGAAGATAGCGCCTGTGCCTTGCCGCTCTTTTTCATCATCCGGTTTTCTTTGTGTACATAATAGAGAAAAGCAAAATTGGTATTCAGATAGCGGGGTGCCATCCGTTTCGGATCCTGCATAATCCGGTATACCCATTCCAGACAAAGCTTCTGCATCCACATCGGTGCACGTCTGGTAGTTCCTGCCAGGAAGTCAAAAGCAGCCCCCACACCGATCATCAGACCATTAACCCGATGCTGATGCTCATACATCCATCTCTCCTGCTTGGGCGCCCCCAGAGCCACCCAGATAAAATCAGCACCGCTCTGATTGATCCTTTCAACAATTTCAGCATCCTCTTCCTCCGTCAGTTTGCGGAAAGGCGGCGAATATGCCCCCACAATCTGCAGCTTCGGATATGCCTTAAGCATGGCTTTCTCAAGTTCTGCCAGGGTCTTCTCCGTACTGCCATAGAAATAATGCTTATAACCCTTTTCTTCGGATAATTTCAGAATCGCCGGCATCAGATCAGGACCCGGAACACGCTGAGCATGCACATATCCTCTCTGGCGGCTGACGATTGACAAGGGCTGTCCATCCGGCAATGCCATGGCCCCACTATTCTGTACCTTACGGTATTCTTCATTCCGAAACGCCATCACAGTCGTGTGTACATTAGAGACACAGATATAGTCACCCTTTAGCTTATCCAGATTCTCCGTAATATAGGCTATGGTCTTGTCCATATCCGTCACATTGATATTCGTTTTTAAAATTGTACAATATTCCAAATCCTGATTCATGTTCCTATTCCCTATATCAATATTTATCTAATAGCTTCATCATCCGGAATTTTACGTTTTAGGGCCTTCATAGGCGCTTTCTTCACGCCAAAAGCCAATCCTATGACAGTTCCTGCAAATCCGCCAATCAGCACGCTGCCTACATAATATCTGACCGTTTCCAGCTTTACCGCTTTGCCTGATATGATCTGCATCGGGGTATCAGCATCTTTATAATTCATGATTTTATATCCTTCGTATGCCGGATCCTCCTCACTTTCCAAATAAACAGAGGTTTCTCCCAATCCGTCGGTATAAAACCGCTGTACCACGTAGCCTGCCGGTTCCCGGTGGATCACGCCGCATAATGCAGCTCCGATCAAAGCCCCTGCCGCCACCATGGGGATCAGCTGCTTCTTCCGGGATGTCCAGATCTGACGGACACCGGCCAGTATATTATCCGGCCAGGCTGCAAACGGAATCTCCATCGCTTTCTTTCCTATGGAAAACAGGGAATATTCCTTTGCGCCTTCTTTTTGCATAAAGAGAAAGGCTCCCAGAAAAATTAACGTAATATTTTTAAAGGAGGTATTGAATAATAGTGGTTCCGTCCATCCGGCTCCCAGAAAACAGACAAGGATAACCAGTTCTCTTGTCATCTGTTTATGGGAAACATAGAAAAGAAGAGCAAAATACCCCACAATAATAGCCGCAAATGGAATCAGACCATAATTGATATATCCCCAAACATAGGAATTATCCAAAGTCATGGAAGATTTTACAACCTGTGATGTATTCACTCCAAACAAACTCATATATTCAGGTATCAGGAATTGGTCCGCTAACCATATTCTTGTATTTAAAATCTGATTTAACCGTTGTACTTTTCCGCAGAATATATTGTCATATAGCAGTTTGGGTAACACAAAGGAAAGTACCAGGCATACCGGCAATACCAGATTCACCAGCATCTTCTCCACAATACAGAACCTCGGTCTGAGCTGTACATACAGACATCCCATCAGCAAAACTGTTACGATACCGAATCCCGTATAGCTGACGGAATATAAGAAAACAAGCACATTACCTGTCATCAGGTAAATAAAGTGCCTGAATTTATAATTTTCTCCTAATTCATACAGAATAAATGCACACAGTGCCAGATAAGTAATATGCAGAATATTGGGATGGGTAAACCCAAGACTCCACCGAAAGATGTGTCCAAGTCCCATCTTGGCATGTACCCTGTATATAGTATGCTCCAGTCTGAAAAAGGAAAAAATGCTTAAGCAGACAGCACAGACAGACCAGACCCACAGACCCACATGAAAAATTTTCCTGACCGAAATATTCTTCATGCCAAGTACCGTAAAAGCAAGAAAGATAATCCCCAGTTCTCCGGAGTTATAATAGACTACCGCTGTCAGCAACAAAAAGAAAACCTGCATAATAAGCTGTCTCTTCGTATAAGATGAAATCACGATTTTGGCAAAACCAAGGACAAGTGCAGGAATGACCAGCAACACAAACAACTTTTGTCCTTCATAAAATCCGAGTCCTTTTGTGATCGACAGCAGAATAAAGAAGCCAAAATAGCAGGCTTCTTCCCATGTAATGGTAAGACTGTTTTCTTTTCCGATCTGAATCATTTTGTCCTTCATACCATATACTCCTAACTGTACTAGAGAACTTCAAGTGCCGGTCCCAAAGCCCATGGATATGCACCATACCGCTGTGGATACTGTGAGAAATCAAGACATTCTCCCGAACATTGGTATACCCTGCCGTCATTTACGGCTCTCTCTATGGCACTTCTGCCTGCCTGCAATGCCTGCAGATATTTATCTTCTGTCAGAATACCCTGTTCTATTCCCTCTTTCAACGCAGTACAGATCATTCCGGTTGATGATGTGTCTGCAGGACCATCTACCGCCTGCAGCTGCCAGGAAAAATATCCGTCCCGGCGCTGATACTGCAATGCAGTGTCAATCAGCTCATGATAAGGCTTCATCAGTCGTTCCCTGCCATACTCTGACTGCATACATGACGACATACCGCGCAGCAGCCATCCGACTGCCCTCCCCCATCCGATGATACCGTATTTACATCCATCGGAGACGTCATAGCCATGATAGGGAAGTCCACTGGCCGTATCCATACCATATGCCAGGAAATTAGCAATCTGCTTCACTGCCAGTTCCATATATTCCTGCTTTTCGAATATCATACCATACCGATACAGAAACGGACAGGCCAGCCCGATACCATCCACAAAGACGTAGCCCTTCTTAAGCGAAACCCGATAGGGAAAGCTCCCCGTCTCATTCAATGGATACTTCATTGCATAATCAGCCATCTTATCAACAGCTTCCCGGTATTTCTCTTTCTTCTTGTCTGTATCTTCGGACAGACAGCCATCCAAAAGCGTTTCCCCATAGAGCAGGTCATCCAGAAAATAAATCGGCATCCCCTTTTTCTGCCATCTGGCAAAACAGGCGTCAAGTGCCTCTCTGATCTGCATTTCTGTCTCCGGCTCTTTTCTGCACTGCCACAAGCCATGTGCCAAAAGCCCGATAGGCCAGAAAATCAGATCCTCCGCAGCAGCACCCGGTCTTTTCAAAATCTTTTTGATTATATTCTTTAATCTGGTGGTTTGATCCCATACCCCGTAAGTCATCAAATCCTTGCATGCCGTTGTAATTAAAGCAGTTTTTTCCATAGTGACCATTCCTTTCTATGTCCTGCCTGTGATGTTTACTTCCTTTCCCATTTCCGCAGTACCGGAATCTTCCTTGCTGCCACATCCCACAGATAGGCAAACTCCTCTGTCTTATGAAATGCAAGGAAAAATACACCATTATATATCAGACTGATGATAATAACCATGACTCCAAAAGTCAGTAAATTCGTCTCTTTCATAACCAGATGCCTGATCGGTATATTAATCACTGCAATTCCCAGAATCACCGCAAGATATCGGACAGAATCCGCAAAATAACTCCATGCTGTTCTGTCAAAGCATACCCTGTAAATAATCACCGGTCTGATCAGATTCGCCAGAAGACCGGAAACCAGCGTTCCGACATAGACGCCTGCCACACCGATACGCTGTACCAGTACAATGGAAAGAACCAGATTCAACCCACCCTGTATTAAAGGCAGAAAGCGGTCCTGTTCAAATACTCCCGCAGCAATCTTGAAGTTCTCCAACACGCTGCGTCCACCCTTAAAATAGAAATCAACCGCAAGCAGTGTTACCACCGCGCTGCCGATCACCCAGCTTTCATCCAGCCACAAGCCTCCGATCAACGGTGTCAGAAGATGCCAGAAACCAACCGCACCAAAACCAAATAACCAGCAGGCAAAAAAACGGTATACTTTAAAAACCTGATACTGCTTCTCTCTGGATTCCGTTGCTACCAGATTACCAAATCCCGATATTACGGAACTGAATATGATATTCACAAAATTACCCACATAAGTCAGGATATACGTATAGTTTGCAACTACACCGGAAGTATCTACGTTAACGAAAGAAGAGATAATAATGGTATCTGTCTGCAGCCTGGCCACGTCACCGATCTTATGCAGCATCAGTGCCTTGGTCTTGGTTGCCACAACTTTGGTCTCTTCCTCGCTTAATTTCTGAACATTCTTATCCCGCAGATAAGGATACATTCTGTTCAGATATATACTGACAAATATCTTCTGCGCAAGTTCTACAAAGGACTGTGCAAGCAGATAGAAAAGAAAATTCCTGGTCACAAGCAGAACTATAATCTGTACCAGAACCGTAATAATCTTCGTGATGGTTGTCACATTAGTCTGAATATAGTTCTTCTGTTCCGCATTCGTCAGACTGTATTTATATGCCACAAAATAGGTTATAACCGTATTAAACAGAAAAATGAAATAATAAACCGTCAGATCCCTGATAGAATAGTTGCCGGGATTTTTCAGAATATATTTGAGAAACGGTGATATGGCAATGCCTACCACCGTAATGACTACGGCAATTGACAGATATGCTTTCTTATAGAAGCGCATGTAAGACTTGATTTTCTCAGTATCATGGTTTGCCACAGGCTTATAGAGACTGTAGTTCAACGCCGTTCCGATTCCCAGCTCCGCCAGAGACAGAACATTTAACACATTGGTAAAAATACTGTTAACACCCAGCAGTGTCCTGCCCAACACCATAATAAAGACAGTTCTCTGAATAAAATTCATAAGGAGAATCACGAAATTGCTGACATAACCAAATATAATATTTTTACCTGCTTGTTGTATTCTACCCATATGGCTGCTTCCCTACCCGCTTCCAACTCAATTCTGCATCTGCTCTGATACCATGCAATTCTGCTTCTATATCCGGTGCAGATCCTGCCACAGTCTGCGCAGCTCTTCTCCGGCTTCTCCGGCTTTCTCACAGTAACCGGGCATTATGTTTTCCAGTCTGTCGTGAATCTGATCTTCCCGCTCCATCATCCAGTCATAGGCATTGATCAGTTCCTCCGGGTCAGACAGCGTCTGCACCGGCAGAACGTAATGCTCCTCCGTGCCGAATAAATCTCTTGCAATCCCTCTTGCTTTCACTGAGTATCCTACCACCAGAGTAGGAACGCAGCTTGAATAAGCTGCAATCGTGGCATGGGTTCTTGCTCCGATAAAAGCACGACATTTAGAGATAATATATTTCACCTGCTGACATCCCATATCCGGAAGCAGCATCACTCTGTCGTTATCCTTATAATCCTCATACAGTTCCGCAAGTGTCAGCCTGTCATCATTATAGTTCCACATCACATGGGGAATCAGGGCAATGCTGCAGTCCGTTGTTTCCAGAATATGATCCATCAGCTTTCTGTAATTGCTGACAGTAATTCCCTCTACCGATTCGTTACGGACAATCATAGGACTGATATTGATGCCAATGGTGTTACCGGGCTGAAAATGCTCCGGAAGTTCTGTTTCCTCCGGCTGTAAGGAAAATGCCGGGTCCGGATAAAGTTTCACATTCTCCTTAACCCCTGCTGCCTTAAGGGCATCTGCCGTAATGGATTCCCTGGGCGTGATCAGGGCATAACGCTTCATGTCCTCTACCACTTCCGGATCCTGCAAGAGCTCCGGCTCCAGAGAACATCCCCACAGTACAGTCTTTGCTCCCGCCCTGTTGAAAGTACTGTTCGCTACAATCGCCTCTTTCTTAGAAAGTTCATAGCAGTACATGTCACCGCCAATAGACACATAAAGAGGCGCCAGATTCTTACCTAAAACTGCCCGGAACCGATAACGCATAAAAGATTCCGGGTCATGGAAAACCATGCGCCACACATAATACCATACATGAGCAAAGAAATGCTCTGCAATCTTACGCTCCTGTAAAATATCGCACAATGGCGCCACCGAATATGTTCTGTCTTCCTTCTCGCTGTTTGTTACCAAAAGCTTGGGAATATCTTCAATCATATGGCAGGTACTGTTGACAATTGCCTCACAACCATGGTTGCCGCTTCCGCCATGCAAATACATGACAAGTCTGTCGTTCTTATAGTCCATTCTCTTTCTCCACCTACCTGGAGCCCCGTCCTTTCAGCACGGCACCCACAGTTTTAAATAATATCTTGATATCCAGCCCGATGGACCAGTTATCAATATACTCCAGATCTAATTTGACTACTTCATCAAAATTTGAAATATCACTTCGCCCACTGATCTGCCACAAACCGGTCAGCCCCGGTGTCATACTGATACGTCTCCTGTAATGGGAGTTATATTGTTCAAACTCATCCTCCGTAGGCGGTCTGGTCCCAACCAGACTCATATCGCCCTTCACAATATTTAAGAACTGAGGCAGCTCATCAATACTTGTCTTGCGGATAAACCGCCCCACCTTCGTAATACGGGGATCGTTCTCCATCTTGAACATAAGTCCGCTCATCTCATTCCGGGATTCCAGTTCTTTCTTCCGTTCTTCCGCATCTATATACATGGAACGGAACTTGTATATCTTGAATCGTCTGCCGTTCTTACCGATACGTGTCTGTGCAAAAAAGATTGGTCCCGGTGAATCCAGATGGATTGCCAGTGCTACAAAAGGCGTTACCAGCGCTGTGATAAAAAGCCCAACCAGGCCGCCCACAATATCCATCAGACGCTTGATCATCATACGCCGGTAATCATAATGGTTAATGGAATAGGACATTACCGTATAGCCCGCGAAGCTGTCCACCGTAATCTCTTTCTGCCCGCCATCAATGATATCAATATTATAATGGCAGATCACACCCATGGATTCCAGCTCATATATAATCTTCTTCACATATTTCTTATCCGTATCCGGAAGATTCACAAAGGCTTCATCAAGCGGCATCTGCCTTGCCACATCCAGTACATCCGTACCATCGGCTGTGACCTTAATACCATCCACAATCACACCTTTGCGATCCTCGTCCACGCAGGCTAATGCCACAATCTCATAGTTAATATCCAGTTTCTCTTTTAACTGGGTAACAGTACGGTCCATGACACTGTCTTTGGTAATCACCATAATCTTCACCAGATTGGATTCCGAAGTCAGGTAAACCCGCAGAATTCTCTTCATGGCAATCCGGACAATCCATACAAGGATCACATCCAGCACAGCAAAGTATCCCATTACCAGTCGCGAAAATGCCGCACCTCTCTGAATAACGAAAAGGGCGCTCGCAACCGCCAGCAGCATAAAACAGTTAAACTTCAGTACTGCCACAAATTCCACAAAAATACCGCGTTCCAGGAAGTTCCTGTTCCAGTCAAGCAGGAAGCTGTAAATCGTACAGAACAGCAGAAAGAACACGCATACCAATACGTGTACTTCCGGCTCCATCACCCTGGAAAACTTCTGGTAACGCAGAAGGATAGCTGCCGTATATGCAATTATGATACAGAGAAGGTCTGACAATAACAGACCATAACTCTCAATAATTTTCTTCTTTCGATTCATTGTTTACCGGTTCTTTCCTCTTCTATATTCGTTGTTATTAAGGTAATTGCCAAATCTAGTTTAAGCTTTGTATCGTTGTACAAATTAACAATTCAACGCAGGCACGCTTGCGCTACGTTCCGCTCGTAACGGATACATAAGGTGCTAAAATACAGCACCTAAGTACCGACGGCTCCACAGTACCTTGCTTATGAATATGTTAATTTGCACAACTCATTCAAGTATAATTGATGATTTTCCGGCTCAACGACTATAAGTCGCTGAGCCTATTATATAAGTTTTTGAATAGAATATCAAATGATCTCTCCGGACGGTGTAATCAATGTCCAGCCCTGCCACAGGCTCCTCATTTCTTCAGGCACACAAATCTGTGTGTTCTTATGGATGGAAGGACGGATCATGACCTTATCCGGATGTCTGTTCAATCTAGCTCCCCAGAAGCTGAAGGTGCTGTTGGCACAGATATTGTGCCTGCAATGACTCATAAGCATCATATCATAGAAGCTGTCGTCCCCTCTGTTCCAGTCCACAATATGATATTCCTCTCCCCGGTAATGTTCTCTCACATAATCGCTGTCATCCGAGAAAATGTAAAACACTGCCTGCGGGTATTTCTTTTTTATATAGGCAATGGCACTGTCGTAATAGGCTTCCGTACAAATATTACCAAACATAGCCCTGTTTGCCTCATCCAGATAATCTCCCCGCCTGATATGCACACTGACAGACTCTCTCTGTTCCATTTCTTCTGCCAGTCTGTGATTACGCTCATCACTGCTTTCCGGAAAACGGATGCTGTCCCGAAGCTGAGGCAGGATATCAGCATAATATTTTTCACAGGCCCAGTAACCTACCAGATATTTCTGTTTCCATTCCAATATCTGCGGATGATACATATCACTTTCCGTAAAAACCGGAGCAAGGGCCGGATTGATCTTTCTTCTTATTTTTGCAAATAAGCTTTCCGGCTCACCAAACTGTCTTCCGAGCACAGCGCGTATTTCTTCTCCGGTTGCGATCTGCATGGGAAGATCTGTGAAATAAGAAAGCTCAAGCTGACGTTTTGCCAGCATATTTTCCTGTACATTCTCATCAAACCATGATAAGTCCAGTCTGGCCTCCACACCCAGACTTTCATATTTACGATATAGAGCATACTGCTGTAACTGATTGCCCAGTCCGCCCATCACTCTGACAATAATCATACTAAAACCATGCCTTTCTCCCAGCCTGCAAACTGAAGGGACAAGTTTTATCTGTCATGTATCTTCAGCATCATTCTCAAAATACTGATCAATCCGCTGTCCGGATACTGCATTCCCAGATAAAGAAGTGCGTTAGTCCGATCCCTGATAGATAACGGCGTATTCAGGATCAATTCCCGTACTTTCGGATCACAAAAGATTTCCCGAATTTTCTTCTTATAGTTTCTGTCAGGATTCCGCAACTCATTCTTGAGCACATACAAAAGCATATAACAGTGTTCTCTTGCAACCATCTGTTCTCCATCCGGAACCTTTTTATCCCGGGCTGCCCCGGATAAGGATACCATCAGTTTTTCCACGCTTTCATAGATTCCCTCATCATAGCGATGAATAATAGATCCTTCCACATAGCGGTAATGATAAAATAATGCTTTCTCCATGATAACCACTCTGCTGCTGTTAAGCATAGCCGGATACATCAAATGGGAATCATCCCCAAAGCGGATATCATAGTCATAATATTTCTCATTACCCTCAAAAATGGATTTCTCACATAATTTCATACAACGGGACATGGGAAAAACTTTCTGTTCCTGCCCGATCAGTTTCTCTTTAATCTCCTTATTCAGCTTCTCCCCCGTGTATACTCCGGGCGCAATCGCACTGTAGACAGCTTCCGTCTTCTTCTGCTTCTCCAGTATATGATTACAGCAGACCACCTCACCCGGAATTCCCTTCAGTCGCGCTGCCATTTCCGCAAGCATCTTAGAATCCACATAATCATCACTGTCTACGAACATATAATATTCTCCGGTAGCGGCATGCATCCCTGCCACACAGGCTGCCGTAGGACCTGCATTCTTCTGATGCAGCACCACAACACGCTTATCAGACTGTCCGTAGTTTTCACAGATCGTGCCGCTTTGATCCGTAGATTCATCATCCACCAGGATTAACTCAAGATTCCGGTAACTCTGCCCCAGAATACTTTCAATACATTCCTTCAAATATGATTCTTTATTATAGACCGGTACGATCACGCTGATTTTGTAAGTTTCCTTTTTCATATCCTATTCCTCTGTTTCATCCTATCTCTTCATCATCTGCAGACCGTGATACAGCATCATGTACAGTCCCGGCATTTTAGTAAACAGCCTTATCTTTATTCCATACCCGGCCGGCAGATAAGTATAGTCTTCTCGCCGACTGCTATACAGTGACAGTTTTTCCCTGCATATCATCAGATAATCTCTAACCTCTCTGCGCCCTTTGACGGAAAGTAATGCAATTTTCCCAACCGTCAGCATGATTGCCGTCATAAGCCTGGCGTTTACTCTGGATTCCAGAGATGTATCTACACGCAGGATTTCCTCTTTAGCCAGTTCCCAACACTTAATCTGATCCATATAGGAAGGTTTAAAGGGACGTCTCATAAGCCCCTTAGGGTTCTGATAATATCCATAACCCGCGTATTCCAGTTCCACCGCATTCCTGATATGCGGAAGAAGGTCTACCAGAAAAAGCATATCTTCTCCAATCGTCAGTTCTTCCCGAAACCGCACATTTTCAATGGCACTTCTGCGATAAAGTTTGCTCCAGCAGCGGCAATTATCCTGCAGAATATTGTCCGTCAGATAATGATAACTGTCAAACTGCTTTCCTGCCCTCATATTCAACATTACGTCAGATATTCCTGCCGCTTCTGCACCTTCAGCTCCTGGCTCTCCATCTACAACGTGTTTCCATTCATCTTCCGTACTCCATGCCGTAAACCGGCAGCCTGCCACATCACTGTCTGTACCTTTCAGACTGTGATACAGGCGTTCCAGCATATCAGGACATAATCTGTCATCCGCATCCACAAATGTAACATATTCGCCTTTTGCCTGATCCAGCGCACGGTTTCTGGCTGCCGCCACGCCAACATCCGTCAGCGTTATGATATACACATCAGCATATTTCTTCTGCAGATTTTCGCAGATCTGCGCTGTATTATCCGTGGAACCGTCATTGACCACAATGATTTCCAGACTGTCATAGGTCTGCGCTGCAATACTGTCTATGCACTTTTCCAGATAATCCTGTCCATTATGAACAGGTACGATTACACTGATCAATTCCTTCATACGAATCCTCATTTTGGAATAGCCTGCTGCAAAAATGCAATGCTAAACTAACCCAATGCCTCATAGATTGCTGTCAGTTTCCGCATATTTTCTTCTATGCCAAATTCTCTCTCCACTTTTTCCCGCGCAGCAGTTCCCAGACTCTCGCACAAATCATCGTCCTGCAGCAGTCGGAGAATCCCTTCCTGCAGGGCATCTTCATCCTTAGGCGGCACCAGCAGTCCGGTCTTCCCCTGCTCTATCATCTGAGGGATTCCTCCCGTATCCGATGCCACAATACCACAGTAATATGCCATTGCTTCTAACAACGACACCGACTGCCCCTCAAAATAGGATGGCAGCACCAGCACACGGCACTCTCTAAGCCACTTCTGCTTCTCTTCACCGCTGACCCAACCAAGCCAGGTAATATGTTCCTGATCCCGTTCCGCCATCTGATGCAGTTCATCATCTTCCCAGATACCTCCCAGATACAGGTGGAAATCCGGTATCTTTTCTGCCAGCCCGGGCACACAGGCAAGTAACTCTCCGATTCCCTTCTCCCTGCACAACCGTCCCAGGAAAAGCACCTTATGATTATCATATTGCTTCGCAAAAGCATCCGGTATGGCAATGGAATCCGGCAGAACAGTTATATTATCTTCTCCAATGATCCGACCAAACAGTTCTTTCCACTGAGGCGCCAGTACAAGAAAAGCATCTCCCATTTTCAGAACTTCCCGTATTTTCTTCCGTCCTCTCTCAGTCTGCTCTTTCTCATAAAATGTCTCAAAATCTCCTCCATGCTGATGGATTACGATTTTTTTACGGAAAAAATGTGCCGTACGGATAAACACCGCTTTCCGGCGATAACTGTTATCCGACGCCATATTGACATGTACAATCTCATAGAAAGGAAGCTTACTTAAGAATTTCACATATGCCCCTGCTGCCTTTACCAGTTTACGCAGCTTGCTTCCTTCCACCATCGTTCCTATATAACACAGGGTAATCTTACGATCCAGACCTGCCTCATAATAATTATTCACCACGCCGGAGATGCCGCCATGCACGCTTCTGTCCGGTCCAATCATCAATACCCGTATCATTGCGCATCCTTTCCCGGCTGTGTACCCTTTTGCACGAGCAGCATGGTTCCCATCATCATAAGCAGATAATTTCTTCCCACATAAGCGGAAATCAGGTGGGCCTCCACCACCGTATAGACCGCAAAGGTCACAAAAAGAACCAGTCCGCAGGCTTCCTTACGCTTATACAACTGCCACAACAGGGCCAGACAGGCAACCACATACAGAATTCCCGGTATTACTCCGTATCGGTAGAACAGCTTTACCCAGCCCATATCAAAATAGTAATTCATATTATTTTCACTGGAAAAAGCAGACCAGGTCTGAATCATACCGTCATTGTTCTCAGAATCTGTCAGCGAAACAATTCTGCCGCTAATAAAACGGTCAATTTTGCCCAGGACTACAATATGCCCGTTATCCCTGGGATTTAAATAAAAGAATTCATTCCACTGCGCATCCCGTACTCTCTGTGCACAGGCTGCCGCGTCCACGGAAAAGCCGATACACAAGGCAAAAACCAATGCACCACACAGATATACAAAAGCCTTCTGCCGCAATGCCTTCCAGTAAGTCATCACACATGCCCCTGCAATAAATGCCGTTGTAATCAGCATACTGGTCTTAGAACCGGTCAGCCAATAAACTCCCACATTCAACAGCATAAGAAACAGATAAATATACCATCTCATCTGCTCAAAATAAACGTACACACCCAGTGCTGTAAGCATAAGAAACATACAGGATAAAGCATTCGGATGTCCCATACCTAGGGTATAGCGGGTTTCTTCCGACTCTTCCACACCTACATAGCGGGTCTCTTCCGCCGATGCATGGCCATAAGCCTGGGTCAGGCTGATCTCTCCATATACACCCGTAACGGAAAGCAGTATGATGACCGTACACCCTGCCAATGTCACATAGAAGGTATAGCGCAGCATCTGTCTTAACGGGATATTCTTACAGGCAGCCACAAAGGTTACAATACGGATAATATCATTGTCCCCCGTAACGCGATAAGAAATAAAGCCTACCACTTCCAGCACCAGAATGGCAATCCATTCTTTCCGGTCATACCGGGTAAGCACCAGTTTCATGGCAAAAAGAAGAAAGGTTATCCGAAACAGATAGCCCTCTATAGGATTGATATAATTGCTCTTGTCCACAATCACTATGAGAAGTTCCAACGTCAATCCCACATAGAATAGAAACCATGGAATCCTGCTGTCTCTCAACTTTCTGTATACATTCTGCATCATCTGTGTACCACTCTGGCTACAGCACCATGCAGTCTTCTGAGCTGCTGTCTGCATGCCAGCCTTGTCCTTTTAAAGAAAATCCCTGCTTTACTGATTTCCGGTGCGATCAGAAAGTCATATTCTTCCTGATGCTCCCTTAAATAATCCGGATAACTCTCATCTATCTCCACACGCACAAATTTCGCATCACGGTCAAAAATATCTTCTCCGCAGAGCAGTCTGTCCACCGCCTCCGATAAGTAACGCGAGGTGTTGTATTCCTGATGGGCTGCAGCCTGTACCTTCACACCGATCCGCTTTGCCACATCTCTCTCTCCGTCACCACCCATGTATCCGAAATGCCAGCCGCCGTCGGCAACCCTCACACTTCTTTCATCCTTTGGCGATACTTCCCTCAGGAACACGATTCCTTCCTTAGGCAGATTACCAAAACTGCATACCTTCGTACCCAGCCACTGTCTCTGCTTTACCCCTTCAAATTCTCCGGTTATGGACAACAGATTGCCTGACATTTCCTCCATGTTCAGGAAACAATAGAACATTCTCTGAGCCAGATGATATATTTTGGATGGATCAAAATGCTCCAGAATCGCCATCAGCGTCTTAGGATTCGGGATTTCATCCACATCACCAAAAATCACAATATCATCCGGTTTGCATTCTCCCATCCCACGAATCAGCTGATTCTTCTGGAATTTATCCCGCTCGTGGGTAGTCACACCGCTCATCGGAGAATTGTCCACTGCCACATAGATGATCTTATCTTCAAACTCCGCAAACATATCCCGATGCTCTGCAAAAATCATGGATTTAGGCTCTCCCGAGAAAGTAACCGTAGATTCTTCCAACACAAACTTATCCACGTAAGGAGACAATATCTGCATCCGAAGCTTTAAAATATCCAGTTCATTAAAAAAGGGAATACAATCGTATATCATTTTTACTCCATTCTGAAACTTTGCAAAACTTACACTATTTTCTTCCGATTCTCCGCCAGAATAATAAAGGGCGGACCGTATCTTTGCATCTCTGCCATCTCACCTTCCAGAGATTGACAAACTTCGGATACTGTGCATTTCTCCCTCTCCATTTATGGAAGATAAAGGGTGCCTCAACATCCATGATCTCCGGGATCATATGCTCATGCCCAAAGAATTTTGCCACCTCAATAGGTGCAAACTTCATGCCCGCATCCTCAATCACATTTTTATATTTACAGCAGAGGAAGGTATCTTCGTTATAGTTATCATCCTCCATCTTTTCCCATTTCAGATTCGCCTGCTTCGGGAAATCCAGAAGCTTCTTGCTCCGGATAGATACACTGTTTCCCACACGGCAAATCTCTCCCTTGGAATCGCGATAGGCATAATCATTCTCCGGCAGGGGCCAGGGCGAACCGATATAGTCATAATCCAGGAATTCATCCCTCCAGCTTTCGGGATGTACCACAAAACCGTCCGCATGGACTAACAATACATAGTCTGTGTGAATGTGTTCTCCCAGTTCATATACCATTTTATAATTAAACTTATCAATGTTGTCCAGTTTGGAGGTATGGGAGTAGCGAATCGTCCTTGGCAGGGTAAGAGGTCTTCGATGAGTGATAAGCACCACATCACCAAACTCTATCCCACGCATACTGTATTCCATAGCCTTGATAGTCTCATAGAGATCCACGCTGGTCATCGCCGCCAGTGTCACATTAGGCAATTTTAATCTGGTCTCCGAATTCTGTGTTCTCTGTTTCATAATATATTTCTGTCCTTCTGATATTCACACTAATAAGCGTATCCTTTATACTAATCCTCTGCCAGCTTTACATATGCCTTATGATAATACTGCATGACCGCAAGATTCAGCCAGTTTCCTGCATCCGTGGTCAGATCATCAAAGGAAAACAGAGCCGGTCTGGCACTGTAAGGCTTCACTTCCACATCCACAATATCTTCATCAATATAGATGTCATGCCGTTCCATTGCCTCTTCATAAAACGTCTGTGCTTCGCCGTTTACAAGAGAGCGCAGTGCCGATATGCTGGTGTAGGTATTTTTATCTGCCGTCAGCCCCCATATAAGAAGCATCAGACAGAAACATACCACTGTCATTCGTCCCTTTGTTTTATCCAAGAAAAGACCAAGGGCGTCTCTTTCCCGGTGATTCAAATATCCTAACCAATAGGCTGTTACCATAATCAGACAAAGATAATATACCATCTGGATAATATTATCTACCCGGGCAAGTCCCACCATACCGACTGCGTACAAGGTAGGCGTAAACATGGCCGCAATCACGCAGCAGGCGCCTGCCGTTACCCAAACCGGATGATCAAACTTCTGTCTGGACTGTCTGGTCAGCTTCCATAATACAGGCAAAAGCATCAGCCATACTATGATAACAAATGCCGGTGTCCAGCGAATCATGAATACTATGGCATGATAGAAAGACAGAAGAACTGACATCACAGCCGAATATCCGATAGATGGATCAAGCTCACTTCGTACCGCATTTCCCGGTGCCAATATATTGAACAGAAAACCGATGCTTCCTGTCAAAAGGGGAATTCCCACCGTCCAGATCTTCTTACGGTTTGTCACCACCGCATAGACCAGAAGCAATACCATAAAAATCTCCGCCTGCAATCCGGTCACCAGATTACCGCCTCCTACGATTACGGCCAATACCGCTGCAATCATACACAGGATAATCTCCCTGGATTTTTTAAGGCTCCAAAAAGCTGCTGAAATGGCTGCCAGTGTAAAGAACCATACCGACTCCATGAAAATATAATGTGTGGCGCCGTTATACCAGTAGATACCTTCAAAGGGAGCCTCAATGACCTGATAGAACATAAAAAGAATCATCAGCATAATGAAACTGCTGCCGATTTTATCACATCCCAGCCATTGACGCAGAATATGTCTGCCCAGAACAAAGGTTGAAGTGGCAAACATCCCGATCATAATGATCGGCACCACCCAGGCTGCCTCATATCGGAAATTCATGGGGCACAGCGCCATCAGAAAGCAGGAAATATAGGTGCCCTGCCAGTTCTGATAGAACTCCATATTCTGCTTCCATGCCGTCTGTATGGACTGCCACAAGGAACCGGTCTCCATCCATGTGTCATGTACCACTCTTCCGTAATCATAATCATCGATACACATCACATTATATCTGCCAAGGAGTAAAAGCGGAATCAGAGACAGCACAAACAGGATGGCTGCATACACTACCATCCTTTTCATGGGAATCTGTTCCATCCGGTCAGAGATTTTTCTGCAAAGTCTCTGTAACATACCGGTCAACTTCTCGTAACTATTCTGTATCCTGTTTTTCTGTACTTCTTGTGTCATATCTTTCCCTGTATCATATCTCTGTTATCATAATTCGGTTCACACCGGCCAATTCCCCGGCGGCCTATGTTTTTATTGATCTGCCGTCCTTCCGGTCAGCTTCCAGACACGTCTTCTCACGCCTCTGGCAATGGTACATACATATGCCTTTTTATAGATATACCATGCATGCAACTTTCTCATCTTAAGCCTCACGCCCGTAGGACGTACATTTACCGATGCATATTTCTTGGATGTTTTCTTGTACTGTTCCAGTTCTTCCCTGCATTCCTGCGCCGTATACAGTCTGCCCTTTCTGTCCATATAATGAAACAGGCTGTAAATATTCTGTTCCGATGCCCAATACCCATCAGACACATTATGTCTTGCCCAATATTTGGGCGCGATGGCAAACTTCAGTGTCTCGCTGGTATGTGCCGGCAGACAGGCAAAGGAGGAATTCGATAAAAGAAGATAATGTGCATTTTTTAAAGTCACATAATCCTTACCAATATCAAAATGATGTGCCTCAATACCAGGCAGCATCTTATGCGCTGTCTCTACATCATCCGTAATAATCACAAATTCCATATCCGGGCGGATCTTCTTCATCTCTTTGATCCCATGAAGCCAGTATTTCTGATTGATCAGAAGCTCCGGGCTTCCTGTGTATTCACCGCCGCGCATATTGATAACGCACAGATTCTCCCTGCTGTATTCATAGGAATCATATTCCGGCTTCACCTTAAGCCATTCTTTGACCTGGGGGAGATACTTGATGAAATAAGATTCATCCTGCATATTGCCATAAATCAGTGTATTATCTTTAACATGATGGATCTGCGGATCTGCCCCCGCCACATAACATCCATGAGTCAGGTCATGTCCGGAATTGCCGATAAAAAGCCTGTCATCCACATCCTCATATACCCGGAAATTCTTCTTCTCTTCCTCGGTAATGGCATGTCCCAGGTCCACATCCATAAAATACATGCCTCTGTTACTGTGTATATTGACTGCAAACCTCTCCTGTCCGGCCGTACCGAACTCATATCCGTTTTCCAGTGCTATCGCTCTGGCAGTCACATAACAAAACAACTGGTTTCCCAAACCTTGTCCATCAATAAACTCTGTTCCAATCATCTTAGTTCTCCATCTAATCAATTAGTCATCAGACAGTTAATCTATCACTGTTCCAAAACAGTCTCTACAATTTTCTCATTTTCTACCTTATAGATCACATCACATTTGGCAATGGTATTCAGGCGGTGTGCGATGATAACCATTGTCTTTCTGCCATGGAAACTGTTAACCGCATCCATGACTGCCTTCTCCGTATCGCCGTCCAGCGCAGAGGTAGCTTCATCAAATACAAGAATTTCCGGATTATGATATAAGGCTCTGGCTATACCAAGACGCTGACGCTGTCCGCCGGAAATCCTGACGCCTCTGTCGCCTATGGTAGTATCCAGCCCTTCCGGCAGTTCCTCCACAAACTCCTTGAGCTGTGCCTCTTCCAGCACTTCCCAGATTCTCTTATCATCTATCTTGTCCGCATCAATTCCGAAGGCAATGTTGTCACGAATCGACTCATCGATCAGATAGATTGCCTGCGGGATATAGCCTATCTTACCAAGCCATGCCGGATAATCATCAAAGATATTAACACCATCACAGGTAATGGTACCTTCCTGTGCATGCAAAAGCCCCAGCAGAATATCCACAATGGTAGATTTACCTGCACCGGAGGGACCCATGATTCCTACAGACTGCCCCTTATGCACTTCCATATGGGCATCGGTAAATATCGGCTTCTCCGTATTCGGATAGGTAAAGCTGATGTGATCCAGCACGATCTTATCTTTCAGCTCCAACGGCTGTCTTTCTGTCTCTGTCTGTCCCTGATTTTCTTTAGTCAGACCGGTCACGGAACCGTTCACATCTGCCTTCATCTCAGCTGTCAGATTCTCATACAAGTAATCCAGGCAGGGTTGGGAATAAGCAATCTGTGACAGATAGGTATTGATACGGCTGGCGCTTGGCATAATTCTGACAGCTGCCACCGCAAAAGCAGAAAGCTGTGGAATCAGCACTGAAATATCTCCTCCCTGCAGCATATATATCATAATGAAAAGCAGCATTGCTGCCATAAAGACCGACTCTATCAGAAGTCTGGGCATATTATTGAGTACTGCATAATTCCTTGCCACATTAGCGCCGATGGCACCGCTCTCATAATAGTTTCGCACAAAGAACTCTTCCCGATGCAGTACCTTTACATCTTTCAGTCCATAGATAGACTGAATCCTCCATTTTGCAATCCGGGATTGGATGGACTGATTTCTCCGGCCAATCGCATTTAAGCGGGGCTTTAACACCTTGGTGATCATGATTGTCATACCAAGGAATATCACCACAATAAATAAGCACATCGCCGGGCTTACAATGACCAGCGCACAGCAGATAAAGACTGTTACTACAACTTCCGTCAGCATCTGGATCATGACCAGAATAAGTTCAAAAGCATTAGGGATATCACTGTCTGTCAACCTGAACACCGTAGGAATGTCTGCTCCCAGATACTCTTCATAAGGTCTGTTTAAAAATTCCCGCATTACACGGCTGATCATTCTGTTACGATTACGGGTTACAAAGGTATTCTGCACATAAGTCTGAAACAGAAGGTAGGCATTCTTAATAACAAACAAAACAATCAGAGCTCCCAGCATCAGAATGATGAGCTGCCTGCCGGAGTCGATATGCAGCATCTTTACGATTCCCGACACATACGCATTCGTCATCAGGGAATCCGGGTCCATAATAACCTGTACTACCGGAAGCATCATGGAAACACTCATGGTCTCCAGAACACCGCCAATCAGAATCAGAACGGCCAGTCCTGCCATCTGCCTTTTCTGCCTTTTATCAAACATATAGCTGATCTTCTGCAGCATGGATACTTTCTTATTATCTTCTGTGGTTGTTTTTTTCTTACTCATGTATGTTGGTTCCTTCTATGTTGTACTAAATCTGTTATAAATAAACTCGTGTATCTTGAACAGTTGTGCAAATTAACATATTCATAAGCAAGGTACTGTGGAGCCGTCGGTACTTAGGTGCTGTATTCTAGCACCTTATGTACCGCTACGAGCGGAACGTAGCGAGAGCGTGCCTGCGTCGAATTGTTAATTTTGCACAACGAAACAACAATATTACGTTTCAGAATTTCTTACATTATTTCTATAAATTTACATCACTTTGAATCACTATCATATCGCTGCGGTAGAAATCCCTGCAATCCCAGCCATTCAGCCATTTGTCCGGTACATATACTGTCTTGTCCGGATTTGGGTTCAGATAAGATGCCCACCAGCTGAAACTGCTGTTGGCCAGTATATTGTGTCTGCACCGGCTCATCAGGACAAATTCTCCGTAATCTCTGCAGTCATCCTCCGGCAGTTCTACTACCGTCACATCCTGTGCCAAAAACGAGCCGGCAATATCCTTCGCCCATTCCTTATCATTCGTAAAAAGGTAAAACCGGCAGGCAGGATATTTCTTTTTCATCTGCTCCATGGCTTTATGATAATAAGCTTCCGTACAAATATTCCCGAACAAAGCCTGATTCTCCGGGGTCAGATAATCTCCTCTGCGGATATGCACACTGACAGACTCCGTAGAATTAATTTCCCGCAAATACTCATCCAAAGACGTAGCAGACGTGCCCGGCGCAGTTGAAATCTGTGCATTCTCTCTATTCCTTACACATGACAACAACCGGCCAATATCATAAGCCGACCGGACCTGCTCCGTCACCGACCGAAAATACTTCTCCGTCTGCCAGTATCCCTCCAGATAAATATCATCCCAGGTCAAAACATCCGAATGAAATAACTTGTCCTCCTCAAAATAGGACTTTCTCTTCCGTCCGCAGAGTTTTCTACGTACTCTGTGCCAGGGAAGCATGGAAGCATCCAGCATCTTCTCTATTTCCTTGGCAGACGCCTTTTCATAAGTAATGCCAAAAGGTGCCAGTGCCGGAACACGCTGCCTATCCTGCTTAAATCCCGACACATCATCTATTTTTACGTCTTTGCCAAGACTTTTCAACTGCAGATACAGGGCATACTGGAACATCTGATTGCCCAATCCGCCCGCCAACTGTATAATTATCATCCCGATCCTCTTATTTCCGCCTTATCATTGCTTTCACTGCCACCTTGCAGGGAATCACTACTGACTCCTCCCATTTTACTTTGCGCCAATAACGCGCCGGAGATTTCAGGAAAAGCTTAGCCTTTCTGCGATCTCTGGGATCTGCCACCGGACAGGTGAATACCAGCTCAATGCGCTCCCTGTTTTTATAAATAATATCCGTTATTTTTTGTAGGTATTTATCTCCATCAGGAAGTTTCCGCTCTTTTAACTGATTATAGAAAAGCAATAATCTCTTATAAAAAAAATAATCATGAATATCTGCCAGATCCTGTCTTCCCAAATCCACCAGGAATTGGGTCTTCTCCCTGTAAGCAGGAATCTGATCCGTAAAAGTACGCGGATTAATCTGTGTATTCATGATGCTTCCCTCTCTGTCTATTATATAATTATAATAGGCAGTGTCAAGGTAAATGCAACGCTTGGCACGGCTCAAAGCCATAGTTGCAAACATAATATCTTCATACCATTTTCCCACAGGGAAGGACACATCCGTAAGGATTTCTCTCCTATACAATTTATTCCATGCCGCATTCTGGATGGAAAACTCTTCCCTTTCTTCCACATAATACTGTAAAGCTTCCTGATTCTCGAAAAGAATTGCTCTGTCTACAGAACCATCTTCCGTATGTGTTTTATGCACCTGTCTGTAACGGCAAATCGCAATATCCGCGTTCTGCTCCAAAAGAGCACCAAGCATTTTCTCATACATATCAGGATCGATCCAGTCATCTCCATCCACAAAACCTATATACTGCCCCTTTGCCTGCGCAATTCCAACATTTCTGGCTTCTGCAGGACCGCCGTTTGCTTTGTGTATGACATGCACACGCTGATCCCCAGCCATGAGCCTGTCGCAGATAGCGCCGGTCTGATCCGTAGAACCATCATCCACCACGATAATTTCCAGATTGCTGTAAGTCTGACGGCAAATCGACTGTATTCCCCGCTCAATATATGCTTCTATATTATAGGCAGCTACGATAACAGAAAGTAACGCTGTCTGATTCTCCTTCCGGATTACTGCCGGCTGATAATGCTCCATTATTTTCATATTCTGTTCCCTTTAAATCTACTTTCCTTGAAATGCTACTATTATCTCCCGGCAAACTGCATCCACTGTTGGAACATCAGAATATACCATATCTGTACACGCCAGATGTCCTTCTCCACATAGTCCGTCCATAGTCTCCAGACCACATCCGCATCAAGAATGCCCTGCCTGTCCAGTATACGCCTGTCAATCAGACTCTCCGCCCATTCACGAAGCTCCGGCTCCTTCAGCCATTTATGCAAAGGAATACTGAATCCGGTCTTAGGCCGTTCCATCAATTCTCTGGGTACATACCGATATAACACATCCCGCAGCACCTTCTTGGTTACTCCATCCTTGTTCCGGTAAGAGAGTGGAAGTGTCCATGCAAATTCTACCACATCTCTGTCCAGCATCGGCACTCTTGTTTCCAAAGAAACAGACATGGCGGTCCGGTCTACCTTATTCAGAATATCATCCGGATGATACATCATAAGATCCATCAGCATCAGATTATGCTGCGGTTCTTTTAGTAATGAACGAGGATAGGTATCCATAATCGTCTGACATCCCTCTGCTTTTCGAATATCCTTCCTCACAATCCGAAATCCTTCTCCAATCTCCGAACGCAAATACATATCTTCTATGCTCTTTGCTCCCAGTAGTCTTGCTTTCGTAGCCAAAGCACCATGCTGCTGTGCACTTACCGCTCCCAGAAGTACGCTTGCCGGTTTTCGCATCCAATAAGGAATCCTTCTCGTCTGATTCCAGATACGATTGATGGACTGATAGGTGCCATAACCACAGAAAAGTTCATCACCGCCATCGCCGCTTAAGGACACCGTCACATGCTCCCTTGTCATTTTACTTACCAGATAGGTTGGAATCTGGGAGGAATCTGCAAAGGGTTCCCCAAACATTCCGGGCAGTTTCGGAATCACATTCTTCGCATCCTGTTCCGTAATATACAGTTCCGTATGCTCCGTCCCCAGAATCTTTGCAGTCTGTGAAGCTATCTCCGCCTCATTAAATTCCGGGTCCCACATACCGATCGTAAAACTTCTTACCTTCTGCCGACTTAGCGACTGCATCAACGCCACTACTGTACTGCTGTCAATTCCAGCCGAGAGGAACGCGCCAACCGGAACATCTGCCATCATCTGGTCACGGATGGCATCCTTTAACAGTCTCTCTAATTCCTCAGCAGCTTCCTCTTCACTTCCCGTAAAGAGATGATCCTGCCCGTATACCGCTGTTTCCTGCATGGACCAGTAGGTTTTTATTGCGTATTTATTAAATGGAAATTTAATTTCTAGTAATTTCCCAGGCTCCAGTTTCCATATATTTTCATAAACAGAGCAGGGTGCAGGAATATAACCATACCTGAAATAATTCTCCAAAACCGCAGTATTGATAGGATTGCTGAAGTTTTCCAAAGCGGCAACAGAGTTCAAATCCGAAGCAAATACAAAACGCTCCCTACCCTCATTGCCTGCGACAAAACCATAATATAAAGGTTTCTCTCCTACCCGGTCACGGGCAAGTGATAACACCTGTTTTTCTTTGTCATAAAGGGCTATCGCAAACATCCCTTTGGCCATTCTTAAGGTCTGCTCCAGCCCATATGCAGAAACTGCTTCCAAGAGAACCTCCGTATCGGATGTTCCCTTAAAAGCAGTCACCTTATTTTCCCGCAACAGTTTATCTCTTATCTTAGCATAATTATAAATTTCCCCATTATAAGCAATCACATATCTGCCATCATGGGATTCCATAGGTTGTGCACCGGAAGGTGTCAGGTCAACAATCGCAAGCCTTCTGTGTCCAAATACCACAGTATGCTCTTCATTGCTCCAGATACCGGACGCATCGGGACCACGATAGTACATCTTTTCATTCATCCGCTCGATATCCTGTTTCCAATGTTCACCACCATTACAAAATCCGGCAATTCCACACATCTTCTACTCCTCTTCCCCGACTTCGGCATAATCTTCATTCATGATCCGCTCATGAATCGTCTCTCTGGCTGTTTCCATCTCTGTCTTCCAATCTTCATAGGACTGATCCCAGGATGCATAAACGGCGTTCCCACGCTTATCTGTAAAGCTGTACTGTTCTAAAAGATATTGTTCCAGAAAATCCGTACATTTCTCTGCCCCTGCTGCATTGGTATGGCTTCCGTAATCCGCATAATCTTCCTCGAAAACAATGCCGATATCCTCATAATGCTCATTCATATTTAAGAACGGATAACCATAGGCTTCCACAATTTCTTCCATATAACGGAACATCTGCTGTTCCTCCGCCGACAAACCATACGGCGATACAATAAATAATGCATCCTGTTCCATATCATCCAGCATGGTAAGCAGTTCCCGCAAATATGCTTCCTGCTCCTCGGGAATGGGTTGTACTCCCTCAACATCCACACAATCCGGCATCGGCTGCGGTCCAACTTCATCCCGGAAAGTATATCCCTTATAGGGACTCTTCTTATGATAGAACATATTGCCCCACTCAGAAGGCAGTGCCAGCATCTTCCAATTTGTATGATATTTCATAATATCCACATAATATGGAAGCATACTCTCCACCTCATCCTCCGGCACCAACGCTTTCACCGTTTTTGCCCGTTGCACGGAATAGGTCATATTATCCGTGACACCTCTTGTATATGCCATATTAGACCGCAAGTCTGCATCTGCAATGGTGTACATACGCATCTCAAAAATATACAGTTCGGGTGACTGAGACTTCTCCGCCTCTTCTACCAGGTACTTCATCGCGGCCGGACGCTGCATGTTGGATGCCAACGGATACATCGCGATTCCCGTCTCACCCCACAGTTTAGGTGCTATATAATAAGGAAAAACAGGACTGGATCCAATCATCACAATATCCAGCGTATTATTTTTCTCGGCATAGAATCCGGAAAACCGGTCTTTGACTTCACCGTTGGTTCTTAGCATATAAGAGACGGGGATTAGCAGCATTAAGAAGATACCGATAAAGGCAATGATCTGTATGGCAGTCTTTACCTTCTGCTTTCTGTTCATAAAGCCGCTCCTTTCCCTTTTTTGTTCATAATTCTTTCAAAATATTCCTGCCACAGCCGGTTAACTCTCTCCGGCGCCAGCTTCTCCTGAATCCGGGCTGCCTCTCTGCCAAGCTTGTCCAGATATGCCGGATCACCAAGCAATTTATCCATTGCCTGTTCTAATGCTTTCTGATTGCCGGCCGGAATGATCAGTCCGTTTACGCCATCCTCCATCAATTCTACCGTACCGCCACTGGGCACATCCGTAGAAATAACTCCCAGTCCTGTTGCCAAAGCCTCGATTAAAGCATTGGAAACACCTTCAGAATAAGAAGTAAGAAGAAATACAGACGCTTTCTCTATTCTGGCTGCCACATCCTGAATCATACCGGGCAGAAAAACCCGATCCCCTATACCCAGCTGTCCGGCCAGTTCCTCCAAATAAGAATGCAGTTCTCCGTCGCCGTAAATCGTCAGGGTATATTCCGGATATTTATCCGCCAGATTTGCAAATGCCCGAATCATCATCTCATGATTCTTATTGGCATCCATACGGCCCACAGCAACAATACTCTTCTCCCGTATCCCCTCATATCTTGGTTTCATAAAGTCAGGATTGAGAGAATTCGGTAATACAACTGCCTTCTTCTGTATTTTCTTATTAAAAAAATATCTGGAACGTTCCGTTTGTAACACAATACCGGCTGCATGCGGAAATAACAAATTGGCCAGCATCTTCATGAACCGGTTCGGATATTCTTCTCCGGCTTCTCCGACCACCGACACCACCGGTCTGGTCCCGGTAAACATAGTCGTAACCACTGCCATAAAGTTATTCTTCCCAATACAGGACAACACCAAATCCGGCTGTTCGGTTTTCCAGATATGATGTAATTTCTTAACTCTGCCATAGAAATTAGCTATACGACTGTTATTCAATTCTTCCTGCGTAATATCAGAGATAACACGTTTAATTCCATTCGGCAATTCATACTCATTCTCTTTCTGATACTGAGTTACCATCGTAACCTGATATCCTTCCTGTAGGAAATACTCTGCCAGATTTACGAACACTCTCTCTGCTCCGCCTTTGTACAGAGAACCAATATAAAAAGCTATGTGTTTTCTCCTTTCATGATTTTCCATATTTTTGAATTTTTTCCTTCATTTTACATATTTTTATTTATGATTTTTAGATTTATCCTGCATTTTCCCTGCAAAATTATCCTTTTTTATCAAGGAAATTAAATTATCCTTTATATTTCTTCCTTTATTTTATTTAATGGTTTTCGCTATTTCTATCCTTTTTCCTGCATTTTATACTGAAATATAGTTTCATTTCTCTATCATATATAAAATATCATTCGCTATTTTATATTATTGTGATACGCTTCATACCACTGTTGGAATACAAAGAATGACCATGACAATTTGGAATAATTTGCTCCTGTTGCAGGTCCCGCATCACCTGTTACAACATACTTTTGGATCATATCAGAAACATATGCCGCATCAAATATATTTTGCTTTTTCAGGTATTCATAACTACTGTAATCTAACAGTTGTTCCTTCAATGGACCCCGGAGCCACTTATCAAGCGGTACTCCAAAACCAACCTTAGGGCGATCCAACAGTTCCTTCGGAATATAATCATAAGCAATATCTTTCAAAATATGTTTCTTATCTCCACCCGCATATTTATACTGATGCGGAATCCGATAAGAAAATTCCATTACCTTCGTATCAAGAATAGGACATCTGCATTCCAATGAATATTTCATGGAAGCGCGATCCACTTTACACAGAATATCTCCCGGCAGATAGGTATCCATATCTAACAGCATTCTTCTGATCTGCCAGTTGTCCACACCATACTGACTCTCAACAAGATAATGAACAGGCAGTGCTTCACCCTCCGGCAACTCTCCAACCATAGCTCTGGCTTTCACGATATAATTACCGGCACCAAACTGGGTTTTGCTTTCCTTCTCTCTGTTTCCTGCGATTACACGTACCCGGAACGGCAGTTTGTCCTCAATATGTGCCTGTTTCAAACCCGGCAACTGACAGATACCATGCACCATGCCGCCTAAAACATCCAGTTTCTGCGCCTGTGCCACATTTTCATAGATATTATAACCACAGAAGAATTCATCGCCCCCATCTCCCGACAAGGCTACCGTCACGTGCTCTCTGGCCAGCTTCGACACCATCATGGTCGCAATCTGGGAACTGTCTGCAAAGGGTTCGTCATAATACTTCGGGATACTGTCTACCAGTTCAAACATATCCTTTTCATCAATATATAATTCCGTATGATTGGTTCCCAAATGATCTGCTACCGCCCCGGCATACTTTGCTTCATTATACTTTTCCTCATGAAAACCGATGGAAAAGGTTTTAACTGGCTCCGGAGAATGTTCCTGCGCAATGGCGGTAATCAGAGAGGAATCATAGCCGCCGCTTAAGAAAGAACCTAACGGTACATCCGCAATCATCCTTGCAGCCACCGCCTGCTTTAACAAATCCTTCAACTGCTCCTTGGCTTCCTCATAGCTGCCTACCGGATTGGTCTGAGCCTTCTCATAAGCCTCTTTGACATCCCAATATTTCCATACCTTAATCTGACCCTTGCTAAACCGAAGAATCGCACCCGGTTCCAGCTTGTACACATTCTGATAGATGCTCTCCGGTGCATTAATATACTGTTGAAACAGATAGCGGGATAACACACCCTTCGCAATCTCTCCATGGAATCCCGGACACTTCATAATCGGTTTCAGCTCCGAAGCAAACACCAGATTCTGATCTTCGTACCAATAATAAAGGGGTTTCTTACCGATACGGTCCCTGACCAGATAGACTTCCTGTGTCTCCCTGTCATACAAAGCAATGGCAAACATACCATTGAACCGTTCAATGCACGAAATCCCCCATTTTAAGTATGCGGCAATAATCACTTCCGTATCACAGTTAGACCGGAAAGGATAATCTGCCAGTTCCTTCTTTAACTCCTGAAAATTGTAAATCTCTCCATTATAGACAACAGAAATGCGCTTGTTATCGGAATGCATCGGCTGATGTCCCAGCATGGACAAATCCAAAATGGAAAGTCTTCTCTGTGCAAATCCAATCTGATAGCCATCCGCAGCAGGATAAATCTCTTCTCCGCTGTCATTAGGTCCTCTGTGATACATCGTATCATTCATTTCCTTCAGTTGCTCTGCCGTAATATTCTTTTTACTGATGTATCCGCATATTCCGCACATAATAATAACCGGACCTTTCTTTTAGACTGCAAATTTCCTGTATACTTTTCATGCAACAACATATAAGTACTATACCGGCTCAAATATACCGGTTCTGACTACCTGACATCCTTCGCCATAAAATAGTCCTTATACTCTCCGAAATCCTTACATTCATTGTCTACGGATTCCACTAATTCGATGTATTTTTCCTGTAACAGTGACTTATAGTTATCGAAATTGTCATACCCTTTCTTGCACCATGCGAAAGGATGGGTCAAAATCTGAACTTTATCGTATCCGGTAATATTCTCTTCATCCGGATATCCATAACGCCAGATATGATTGGCATCAGACATATACTTCACTTTCAGTTCAGTATCCTCTGTAATCTGATCCGCAAAAGTAAAGAATTCATCCTGATAAGCATTCAGAATGCCATCCAGCTTAATATTCTCTCTGAGCACATCTTTAGACGGTCTGTGCACTGAAAATTCCGTAATCTCAAAGCCGAACATTTCGCTTAAGATTTCCATCTCCATCTTAATGCGCTTACGGATCTGCTGCATATCCGTCATGCCATTTAATGCAAAATGAAGGCCGATATGCTGCCCTCTCTCATGCATATCCTTAATCATATCCATATTTCTTCTGGATAAAATATTATAGGAATTATTCGTCCACTGAAAGAAATATGTTGAAATGAAATCCATACTCTGTTCTACCTTGGCAAGCTGATAAGCTCGGTCCACGCTGTATTCCACATCGTGACGCATGATGATGAACTTGTCCTTATGTAAGGCATCCGCATAACCACATTGTCTGCCTGTGGATTTTATGATTCTGATAATCTCTCTATAATCGTCAAATGAAAACATGTCTTGTCCTCTCTTTCCGTGTATATAGCTATTATACATGATATCCGCAAATATTTAACCAAAAATATTATGAATTATTTAGTGCACAATTCCTCAATATAGTCTCTCCATTGTTCGTAAACAGCTTCTCCATTCGCTTTATCGGCAATCTTACGTGCCTCTCTGCCCAGTTTTTCCGCAAACGGTCTGTCTTCGATCAGACGGTTAATACCATCCTCCAACGCTTTCTGATCCTTGATGGGAATTAAAAGTCCATCCACCTCATTGGTCATAATCGTACGCGGTCCACCGCATGGGCAGTCCGTCGCCACAATGGGAAGTCCCAGTGCCATAGCTTCCATCAACGCATTGGGAAGTCCTTCCCAGTCGGATGAAAAAGCAAACAATGCTGCATCAGCCATATCCTTTTCCAGGCTGTCACTGGCTCCCATCAAATGTACATAATCCCGGGCATGATTTTCTGTAATGATCTGTTCCAGAATTTCCTTCGTTCCGTCAAAAGAATCTCCCCCATAAATTTTCAAATCATAATCCGGATGCTTCTTGTGCACCTCCACAAAAGCCCTGATCAGCATAGGCTGATTCTTAAAGTCTACCAGCCGTCCGGATTGTACAACAGTCTTATTCCTATGTTCCGGCTCCGGCACCCCAATATATTTAGGATTGATCGGGTTTAAAATAATCCGGGAATTATCCTGTAATCTGGGAGCAAAGAATTCCTTTGCGCCCTCCGTCTGGAACACACATCCATCCGCTCTTGGAAACAGAATCGGAATCTGTAACTTATCCGACAATTCTTCGTAATGCCCCACCGGATCAGTCCGAATAGAAATCAGTACCGGAATTTTCATGAAATAAGCTGCCATCAATCCACGGTAAAGTGCCCGTCTGGCAAAAGGAATCAGAATATCCGGCTTTTCCTTTTTCAAAAAATCTTTGAGATATTTCACGCGCAGATAAAATTGAACAAGGCGATGTTTCTTTTCATCGCCCTCCTTTAGTCCCACGTGTACACGTCGTACTCTCTCATCTGTCTGAAATTCATTCTCTCCATACCACTCTGTGGCAATAATAACTTCATAACCATTTGCCGCAAACTGATTAGCCAGATTGGTAACAACACGCTCTGCACCGCCCTGTTCCAGACAATTTAAATGAAATGCAATCTTTCGCATCATAATATATGATTTCCTCCGGTTATACCGATATTCTCTCCCGTAATCGCTACGGCTTCTTCAGAAAGCAGCAGTTTCATCATCGGCAGAATATCTTCCTTCTGCAAAAGTCTCTGCAGCGGCCCTGCCGCACGTTGCTGCTCCACAATCAATTCCGGCACATCTTTTAGGAACTTCGTTTCAATCATCTGCGGAGAAATCCCGTTGACCGTAATGCCTTTCGAGGCATACTCTGCTGCCACATCCTTCATCAGTCCAAGGAGAGCATATTTGGCAGTCACATAAGGCGCTGCAAATTTCGGGTCAGGAATCTGTACATAAGCCGACAACATGAGCAGAATCCTTCCAAACTTCTGTTTCTGCATCTCAGGCAGGAATGCCTTCAATATTTCCACAATACTGTATACAGATACCTGCATCATTAATTCATAATCTTCCATCCGGCTCTTATGGAATTTCACACTCCGGGTAGCAGGGGAAACCAGATGCAGAATGTGTGTAGGCACAAGATTCTGTTCCTTAATTTGGGCAATAAATTGCTGCACATCTTCCTTATGGGAAAAATCCGACTGTACCGGCACAATCCTGTCCCCATATGTCCTGCACAATTCCACAAAACGCTCATTCTCATGATGATAGTGCGCTATAATCTTACTGTATTCTTCTGCATTCTCTGTGATATATGCCATCCCCAGATCCGAGGAGGCGCCGGTAATTAAAATAATTTTTTCCATCGGTCTCACTGATCCAGCACTTTGATCTGCATGGTTCCTTTCACAACTTTCTCACCCTTTTGGTTCTTAATGAGCAGATTCAAGATCAGCATACGATATGCATCCTCCTTCTCCTTCACCGTACCGGACACTGTCAGTACATCACCCACATATACAGGACGCAGGAACTTGGTTTCCACACTGTGGATCAGGCTGTACCTACCCGGCAGATATACTCCGGCCAGTGTTGAAAAAAAGGAAGCTGTCAGCATACCATAGACCACCTTATCAACATACTGTCTGGTGGCCGCATATGTTGCATCCCGGTGAAGCGGGTTCACGTCTCCGGTGATCTGTAAGAACTGCTCCATCATCTCTTCTGACACAGTTACCTGAAAAGATTCTTCCTGTCCTATTGTTATCTCATCGTAGGTATACTCATTCATTTGGGCATCCGCTCCAGAATAATATCTACCATCTCACCGACGTTTTTCATCTCATTGGCTTCACCCACCGTAAATTTCACATTAAATTTTTTCTCTACGGCAATCACCAGATTGATATGCTCAAAGCTGTCCCAATCCTCGATGTCATTGGCAGTGGTCTCATCATGCACCTCAATGGTGTCATCATCAAATACATTCCGAAATACTTCATTCAGATTCTCATATACTTCTTCTCTTGTCATACTTTCCTCCATACTTTCACGTTACAGTTAATTTTCTTCATTAACCGAAATCACATGATTTTTCTTTTGATAACCATTTGTCAGTGACAGACTCCATTCCGTATTCCCCTGACTGTCTTCTTTTATTTTATCAAATCCCTGCAAAGAATAAAACTCTTTTACCATGTTGTTTTTGGCCGTGGGATAATAATAACCGCGAATTTCCTCTATTCCGGCATCAATGGCTGTCTGCGCCAACGTATCCATCATCGCATATTCCATATCTCTTTTCAAGACACGGCAGCTCATGATCCACAGATCAATATGCAGCACTGTTTCCTCCTTATGTCCGATTACCACGGAAATCACTCCGTTATCACCGAATTTATCCTCCAGCCTGCCATACAGGGTAATATAATCTCCGTCAGCCGCCAGTGTCTCAATCTCTGCCTGACTGTAACGCCTGGTCGTCAGATTGAACTGGTTGCTCTTATTCGTCAGCTGGGCGATGCGTGCCATATAAACCGGTGCAAAAGGTTTTATCTCTGCCTTCATATGTAATGCTTTCAGATAGTCCTCATAATCCTCAAAGGCTGCCTCTTCCTGTGCCCTTTTTGCATTTTCCTGATACATGGCAGTCCGTTTTCTGTCATCCTCCGACAGATTGGTTACCTCAAAGAAACCGGAGCGATCAATGGTTTTCGCATAATAAGCCGGTTCTATCGGCATTTCCGGCACTGCCGCACCGGGCACCTGACTCCTGACAATCTCCCGTTCCGCCGGATTATCATCCACAAATACCATGCTGTCCGGCATCAGATTCAATTCCTTGGCAATCTGCACAAGGTTCCGGTCTTTCGGCTCCCAGTTCGCTTTGATATTGATGAAATCATCCGGTCGAAGCACACCTGCCGGATGGTTCAGACCGGCTATGGCATTCTCATAATCATTCTTAGAATCAATGTTAAGAAGCACTCCGAAGTCCTTATATTCCTTCAGATACTCCTGAAAAGCACAGTAAACCTGCCCGGCAGAGGTTTCATGGCCAAGGACCAGATTCTCCACACCATCATCTCCAACAATACCGCCCCATAAGGTGTTATCCAGATCCAGTACGAAGGCCTTCTTATTCTTACCATAGACAGATTTGATAATCTTAGCCAGACTGAATGCAAAATCAGGAATCGCCGGAACACATACCGCATATTTATAGCTGTGCCAGTAGAACGGATCAGACCATTGCTCCAATCCGTACTGTGCTGACAGATAATTGATATCATGGATATAGAAATTGCCCGTCTTCTGTGCATATTCATAGAACAAAAGATTCAGTCTGGTTATAAAGTTCACTTTACCATGGATATCGCTGGCATCTTTATTACCCATCATACGGTAATACGGATATTCAAAATTATTCTGAATAATCACACAGTGATACACGTCTGCCAGACGTTTCCACATCTTCTCATATTTTCCATACTCCTTCCGGAGCAGTTCCTCCACAGCCTCGGCAGAATCACCCAAAGCCGGAAAATCCGTGATATTTCTGAAGGTCGTATGGATAAAAATAACATCCGGTGCAAAAGCCTCCAGTTCCGGATTAGGGAACATGGCATCCTGATAATACTGATTAAATTCCGATTCATAGAATTCCGGTTTGATTCCGTAATTCAACAGGAAAAGCTCCAGCATCAGCTTAATGTCCCTGGTGGTAGAACCGCCTAAGATTGCTATTTTCTTATGAAGACAGCTCTTCTCATCCAGCTGCGCCAACAGTTGTTTCCTGATCTTCTTTTTATTCTGATATAGTTCTTCACTGTTAAAAGGATATTCCAATTCCCGCATAGTTCTTATCTCTCCTTATACCGGCTGTATCTTTAGACTCAGCTTATTCCATCCCTTTTAAATTCTCAATGACTTCCTCCGCATTTGCTGCCGTCACATACCTGCCAAAGCCCTGGGCCTGCAAAGACTGCAAGGTCTCTCCATTGTTTTCCCCTTTCATAATCTGTATCATCAGGTCACCTACGCTCTGTCTGTAATGACTGATATCATGGAAATTAGCCATATCTGTTGTAATATCATTATAACCGCAGAAGCAGTAATAATCGGTAATCCCGGCAAGCTCCTTCAGGAAATCCAGATATCCCTGTTCTATCGCCTCATCAAAACGTCTCTCATACTCCGGATTGACAAATACAATCAACTCGATTTCATTGGTATCACAATAGTTCTTCAGTTCTCTGATATCCTCAATCGCACCTTCACCGTACCATGCAAAATAGTTGGGCCATTCTTCCTGTTCCAGACTCTCTGCCGTCAAATCCGTATCCAGATAATAGTTGCCGGTAGAATACAGTCTCTCCCGAAAGCCCGGTTCCTCTCCGGTATAGGCGGCCATTGCCTCCAACGACTGCAAAGCAACCGAAGGATCCAGATAATCCGCCAGGAACGCTATCTCTGGTTCCTGCGCCCGAAAAGGACGCCGAATCAACTGGTCATCATGAATCGCCGGATCTACGAAACAGGTTACATCATCAATTCCGAGATAAACTGTTTTCACATCGACTCCTGCTGCCACGAAAGCCTTCAGATTCTCATAATGCTCTGCCGGAAGTCCTTCTGAATAATACATATTATAACAGGTATCCCCGATCTTGGAAGCATCAATGGAGCCCACCCTGGAATTACCAAAGATAAATGTATCATACTGCTCAGGATGATGCAGCACATATTGGGTTTTCACGTAATTCTTGTTCGGCTCTACGCCGTTGTCCCTTGCCCGGCTCCAATGAAATACATTATAGGGATCGATCAGCATCGACACCCCACAGGCAAACACCACACACAGAAAGCCCAGCAAGATTAATTTCAATGCAAGTTTCTTCTTCATATCTTATCTTTCCTTAAAATCCCGCATAGATAAAGCTCTGTCCCGATATACTAAGTGACAGCAGTATCATCCCGCAGAGGATCAGATACACACCCCAGCTGATTACCACGGGCCGTTCAGTAATCCAGACAAACAAATCTATCTGCCGGTTTTGCATGATCTCTGCTGCTGCAAATATAATCAGCGCAATACACAGCATAATCAGATTGATCAGACCCAGATCCCCTCTGACCTGACTGAAGCCTCTCTGGCTGACATGGGTAACTCCTGCCTTTAATACCGCAAACACTTCTTTCATATCTGCTGCCCGGAAGCAGATCAGACCAAGACTAAAGATAAAGAAAGTACGCAGTCTCTGAAAAGTTATCCATATCACATTTTGGGGATTAATATGTAATCTCTGATTTATCTTCTGTAATGACTTGCTGCACATATTGCCCGTAATGATCACAATCCAGAACCAGAGGCCCTCGCCGATAATAAATTTCCATCCGCTTCCGTGCCACAGTCCCATGGCAAGCCACAGAATCAGCATACCCAGATAGGTGGGCACTCTCTTGCCCCATTTTTTTCCGAGTCTCTTACGGGATTTCTCTCCCAGCTTAATCCACGTATTGGATTTCAACACCGGGTCCATGATATAATCCTTCAGCCAGGTTCCCAGTGTAATATGCCAGCGCTGCCAGAATTCCTGAATCGTTGTGGAAAAGAAAGGATTACGGAAATTCTCCGGCAGAACAATTCCGAAACATTCCGAGGTTCCCAAAACAATATCCATACAACCCGAAAAGTCTGTATATAACTGCAACGCGAAGCAGAAAATACCCGCCCAGATGATCACAAGATGATAGGATTCATAATTTCCATACACGGAATTCACGATCAGTCCCAGGCGGTCTGCAATGACCATCTTCTTGAAAAAGCCCCAGGCCATCCTTTTTAAACCATGGGTTACCTGAGCATAATCAAAACTATGTTCCTTATATAAGTCTGCCTGAATCTGTTTATAACGGCTGATCGGTCCGGATGTCATCTGCGGAAAATAACAGGCAAACAATGCAAACCTAAAAAAGTCCGTCTGCACCATTCCTACCTTCCAGTAACAGTCTAACAGATATCCGGCTAACTGCAGGGTATAATAACTTACTCCGAGGGATGCTGCAATATGAAGCGATGTGCCAATGGCTTCACTGCCAAACCAGCCCCGCACCGCATTCACATTCCACAGGATAAATCCATAGTACTTAACAATTGCCAGTATTCCAAAATTCAAAAGCAAAGTCACAGTCAGTATTCTTTTTGCCTTCTTTTCTTCCGTTTCCGCGTGAATGGCTTTCGCCGCGTAATAAGTACTGACCGTGGTAATCACCAGATAAATAATGGTATATCCCTCACCTGCCAGCACGTAGAAAACAAGACTGACCAACAAGAGAAATCTGCTCTGCCATGCAGGTTTAACAGCATAATACAGTATCAATACCGCCGCCACAAAACCAAGATAAGAAAATGAGGTAATCGACATCCTAATCCTCCCTGTCAAGACCGTTGACTGTCATCACAACATACTGCAAGTCCGGCTTGCGTTCTGCCAAAACTTATCCCCACCAGATACGGCAGAGCCACAAACACTCCATATGTATAACGGAACTCCGCATGAACCGGCGTAGCCAGCAATAGAGATATAAACAACATCACATAGGGAAGATAGGGCAGACAGCTTCTCCTGCGGTATAACGCATATGCCATACAAAATAACATCGTCCATGTGGTCAGCCCCAGACTCCATACCCGGTTATAAAAATCCTGAAATTTCATCAGGAAATCATCCATCCATAAGCCAAAATCGTAGCTGAATACTTTACGCTGAACAGTAAGGTCAAACGGATTCTCTGCCATACGATACTGTTCATAAATCGGCTCATTGCAGTCAAACATCCAGTAACCGCAAGTCTGCCTTACTTCCGCATCCAGATACTGCACCGGATTGCGCAGACCAATCTGAAGCCACACTTTCAGAAAGGCACCCTTATTATCTGCAATAAACTGCTGGTCTCCTTCTGCACGGATATACTCTTTCACGATATCAAAAAAATAGGGATTATAATAAGAGGCAATATTCTCCATGGGCACTGCCTGATTTAACAATGCCATCTCTTCTTCTGTAATCTCTCCGTTATTCACATAAGCGCTGATAATATGCTGGGTAGGCATCGTCAGCCCTTCAATCGTATCAGGCTGTGTCACATGCAAAGCATTCAGCACAGGACCGGTATAAACCAGATAGCACCCCAGTACAACCGCACTGCTCACCAATATCTTTTGCCAACTCCGTGACCGCACTTTCTTCTGTATTAACCCCGCAAGGATCATTCCTGCTGCCGTGCCGGCAAAAACAAGAATACCGTTGCTCCGCAGCACACAAACCAGGAAACCATAGATAGTCAGGCACAGATATGATTTATTCTCTCCAAACCATCTCCATACTTTTCCGTCAGACGGCAGATTCTGTTTTTCCTTAGAGAGGAACAAATTTATCTCCCTCACATACAGAAGCAATACCCCTGCAAAGATTACGTCCTTCCCGATACAGGTAGCATACAGTCCGTTCATGGGAAGCCCGGCATAGAAAAACAGTCCAAATGCCAGCCAGAAAGGATGCGCACCCTTTCGGTAGAAATCATAAAGTATCAACGCATAAACACATGACATAAAAATCATCTGCGCCACCACAAAGGTAGCCACCGCTCCCGTATAGGTTCCAAACAACCGAAATCCTAACATAAAGAAGCACTTAATAATCATTGTATGGAAAAAGGGATGATGATTGGACGGTTCCACCCAGCCGCATACCTGTTCTAACTGCCATACGGAATCGTTACTGATCCAGCCGGGGAAATAAATAAGCAGATACGGCAACCAGCATAAAAAACAGATTCCCGCAAAAACAAGATACATATAATTCCGGAAAAACCTTTTTTCCATTCTACCTATCGGCAACAGGCCCGCTTTGCGACGATCCAGTACTCCGAAAACAATTGTCAGCAGGATAAAAGCAAACAGACACCAGCCCAGAATCCGTCCGGCAATCTGCAAACCGGTCTGCACCAGTACACGGTCAAAATCTCCCAACACGATAAAAAGGGCATAGAGAAGCGAAAATACCGCTTTGACTGCAATCTGCCTTCCATCTCCCAATATCTTCTTACACATCCTCTACCCACTCCTGTATCTTCTGTACATATTTCTCTGTGGAATACATAGAAGCTCTCTCTAATGCCAGCTTCCGGTATCGTTCCATTTCCTGTTCATTCTCTAAAAGTCCTGTCACGCAGGACGCTACGGTCTTTTCTTCCCCGGTAATGTTTCCTGCATTCATATCAGGTTCCGGGGACATATTGGGAACCAGAATACCGTACTTGTCCTCCAGAATCTCTCCGGGACCGGTCATACAGTCCGTTGCCACCACCGGAATCCCCAATGCCATTGCCTCCACCAGTGCATTCGGAAATCCCTCATTGTAGGAAGTGAGAAGATAAAGCGTACTTCTCTTAAGATAAGGATAAGGATTTCTCTTAAGCCCTGTAAAGTAGACTGCATCATCGATACCCAGCTCAACCGCCAGCTGTTTGTATTCTTCAAATTCACCCTTACCGATAATCATCAGCTTTGTATCCGGAAGCTTCTTATGTACTTCACTGAAAATCTTAAGCAGATGCCAGAAGCCCTTCACTACATCCTCTCTTCCCATGGAAACTATGATCCTGCCGTCTTCCCATGGAATTTCCGCTTCCTCCTGTGCGGCGGATGCCGTGATTTCAGCAATATTAAAAGGATTATGCAATGTATATGCATGATCACATTTATATTTTTCTTCTATTTCCCTGCGAATCATTTCCGAGCAGCAGATCAGCTTATCAGAATGTTTTGCAAAAAAGCGAATCTGCTTCGGATTCCCCATGTCCATATAGCTTCTGACTCCAAGCCAGACCTGATTATGTCTGCGCGTCAGCGCATTGATCAGATTCGCTGTGGGGCCAAAACTATAGGCAATATCAATCCCCAGACTGTCTTTCAGGCGCATGACATGAATGCATCGTCTGATAACCTGCACTATTTTGGCAGGCACTCCTTTTTTACTTCCAAGGCGCAGATCGATCACATTGATCCCTTTGATGTCATAGGCAATATCACTGGAATCAAAGATAACCACATATACTTCATAGAAAGGCTCCAGAAGCCTGGCTGTAACAACACATACCCTCTCAAAGCCCCCCTGATGGAGCATTGGTACCAGCAGCATAATTCTCTTTCTTCGCTGTTTCATATCTGCCTCCTTCGTTCCTATCTGTTCAAACCCAGATAATATTCCTGAAGCTTCTGCGCCTGCTTCTTTACATCAAAACCGGCCTCCGCAATCTCTTTCGCATAGGATCTTCTCTCATCCATATGCATTGCTTTCTCCAACATAATATCCGCCCAGCGTTCCGGACTCTCATCAATACTTTCATAGCAGACCAGCTTCGTAATTCCCACTTCTCCGGTAACCCGGTCAGACACCAGACAAGGCAGGCCGCTTACCTGTGCCTCCACTACCGTTCCGGGAAGTCCCTCGAATCTGGACGGGAAACAGAAGAAATCCATGGCATTATAATAAGCCTCCACATTTCCATGGTTACCGGCGAAGATAGCATTCTTCTCCACGCCCAGTTCCCGGCACAGCTCCTTCGTCTGTTCCATCAATGCTCCCTCTCCAAGGAGAAGCAGCATGGCTTCCGGTTCACCCTGCTGTCTGCATTTTTCGCAAAATGCCGCAAAGACACGTATCAGATATTCATGGTTCTTAGAGTAATGAAACCGTCCTACATGCCCTACTACGAATTTATCTTCCAGCTTCAGCTCGCCCCGGATACTTTCCCGAAGTTCCCTATTAAATGCAAATTTATCAGAATCTATTGCATTGGGGAAAAGCGTTACCCTTCCCCTGTCATATGCTTTTTGTCCAAATACCGATATAGCTGCCTCTTTTGAACAGGCAAAGCAGTCCCCTGCCTTACCTGCAAGTCCCAGACGCAGAATGCGCGTAGCAAGTCCTTTCAATCCCTTGTCGACTCCGGCACTCCTGGCATGTGCAATGGTCCTGGGTATTCCAAACTTCTTCGCAATCGGCAGATAAATACCTGCAGTGCTTGTCATATGTCCATGCACTGCCACAAACTCATGATGTGCCCGAAAAAACTTCACAATCGCTTTTCTATAGGCAATATAATTGTATAATTTCATTTTGGGAAGCACATAGATACGTCCTCCCAATTCCTTTATTTCCCCGTCATAAAACTGCGGCTTACGCGGCTGTTCATCAGAATGAACAAGAAAATCAAACTGAACCTGACTGCGGTCTATATGTCTGTATAAATCCATAATGCGGCTCTCCGCGCCGCCAAGCGACGTACCGCCCAATACATGTAATACTCGTACCGGTTCCATCACCCGTTCCTCCTTGTCATGATCTGATCTGTACGATCATATGCTTCGCCTTAGCCATACAAAACTCCCACAAACGATGGAAAATTCCTGCATGCACCGGCTCAACCTGTAAATAATCCTGATAGGAAATCACATCCCGTTCGGACAAAATCCTTTCCAACCGCTGAAAATCCTTCTCTTCCATTGTATTAGTATGCAGCACAAGGGTTGTATATCCTTCCTGATTCCACTGTTTCTCCAGATGATGCGCAATGGGATAAAAGGTTATTCCCTGATACACATAAGGCTTTCTACCAAATCCATCTGTCATCTTATCAATACCCAGTTCACGCAATGCTTTCAATGTATTCCGGTCATAGCTGTGTGCCGGTGCCATGAAGATGTCCGTATGTATGCCATGCTGTTCTAACGTTTCTTTGCCATGGGCAATGCGTTCATATTGTTTCTCATAGGGATGGCCGGCAAATTCAGAGAAAGAATTAAGAGGAAACATTCCGCCTTTCTTTGTATCATAGACATGACTGCATCCATGCAGAGCAAGGACATATCCTTCTTTCCGACATTTTTGCAGAAAATCCCAGAAAAACTCCTTTGAATCTGGTTTCGTATCTTTGATCAGGTTAGCATCCCGGTTATCCGGTACCACACCAAGTAATGGAGTAATATGATGTTTCTTAAGAATCTGATCGGCACGTTCCCATTTCGCCCAATCCATTTCAGGAGAAATATCATCCATTCGTACAGCAATCTTCATACAATAACCATGCCTTTCTCTACCCTGCATACGGATTTTTCACATTATGCAAGCACATCGCCCACAACAATCGTCTTAGGGCTCTCAAATCGATCTATCAAAAGAGAACCGTCCACGGTGCGCACCACAAGCTTCCCATCAAAAATATCGATCACTTCTCCCGGTGCATAGGCAGAGAAATCAATCATCTCATCAAATGGATGGGCTTCCCATACAGTCACTTTGTCTTCTCCAATCATGGCAAAAGCGCCTGGAAAAGGAGCCGCCACGCCGCGGATCAGATTATAGATCTCACGGGTTCTCATATGAAAATCTATCTTACCGTCTGCTGCCGTCCGCTTATTATACCAGGAGTCAAAGTCCTTAGAATCTGTACGAACCTCAATATGCCCCTGTTGATAGGCCTTAAGCAGCTTGCGGATCAGATTCTTGGAACAGATCATATTCTTATACTGTGCGGTACGAATATCATCATGGGGTGTAATCGAAAACATCTCTGTGGCAAACACATTGGGGCTGTCTGCCTTCTCGTCATATTTGAACAGATTCAGATTAAATCTGGTATCTCCCAGAATGATTGACCAGTTCAGCGGAGAGCGTCCTCTTCCGAAAGGAAGGTAACCGCTGTTTCCATGGAAACCGAAGACACCGTACTTAAAACAATCTAACACGGACTTGGGCATCAGCCTCTGCCAGCCCATGGAAATACCGATATCAAATTCATTTTCCTGCATAAATTTCTGTGTCTTCTCATCTGTCAGGAAATAACTGTCCGCTTCATGCACCGGAATCCCATATTTTTCAGTCAGAAAGGAAAGCCCTTTATAACCGGAAACCTGGTTTTTCTTCGTTACCTCCGGGCTGATTGTAATAACCAGATCGACCGGACAGATCTGTTCCTGAATAAAAGTCACAATATTTTCTGAAGTATCTTTCACACCAAATACAACTACTTTATATTTCATGGCAATCCTCCTATTGCATGTCGGGCTGGCTTAAGTAGTGCTCGTACAAATAGTCCTGCATGTTCCGATATTCCTGTACTCTGTTATAGTTATCAAGCACCGCAGGAAGTCTCTCTTCGTATGTCTCCTTTGTGCACTGTGCAAGAATTGTTTCTGCCTGATCCAAATCCATTCCGGGCAGGAAAATAATTCCATCCGGGTTAAAGAACTCAGAAATCTTGCGTGCTCCCAAATAAACAGGAATCGTCTGCGCAGCAAAACAGCTTGTCAAACGCTCCGAAAAATAATAATCCGAGATATCATTTTCTATTACAATGGAAAAACGAAATGTATCCAGACATTCATCTACATTCTTAACATAAGAACCGCCGTCAAACTTACCAAAAGTCTGTGCCAGTTGTTCCTTCTTACATTTTCTTGCAAGTTCCAGGCGAAATTGATGCAACGGACACATTACCTTATCAGAACAAAGAATAGAAATATCTTTTTCTTTATTCTGATACAGATTCTCCTTTAATTCTGCATTCCAAATGCCTGCCGCAATGGGATAAAATCTGGCATTTTCTATCTCATTTAATATTTGCTCATCATATGTGAAAATATATTTGAAGTCTTTTTCAAGACCTTTGTGCTTATGAAACACCTCATAATCTTTGGGCACGATTACTCTGGATTCCGTCAGCATACCATATTTTACAATGGGATGGCCCAGTGTTTTCGTCATAACTTCCGGTCCATAGAAATGGGTATCCAGCCCGTAATTGTACCGGTCCCAAAAGAAATATTGCCCTTCATGCCCAAAAGGGGCATGCTGAGAGTGCCTATTCCTGATAAAATAGGTCTCAAGCAGCTGCCCCTTAGCATTATAAATCTTCGGCATTGTATTACTAATTTGATATTCCCTGGCTATCTGAATGCGATAGCCGCCCAGTTTCATTTCCATAGATTTATTTTCCTATTTCAGGTATTCCTTGTACCAGTCGATTGCCAAAGTAATTCCTTTTTCGAAATCATACTCCGGATCATAACCGAGAAGTTCTCTTGCTTTACTGATATCTGCATTGGAATCTCTTACGTCTCCCTTACGGTTGGGTCCGAAGTTCGGTTCCACTTCTTTCCCCAACGCTTTGCATAAATGATAATAAATATCAATCAGATATAACCTGCCGCCGGCACCAATGTTGAATGCCTGTCCTGCCGCCTCGCTTGAAGCCCGGCACGCACGCAGATTTGCTTCAATAACATTATCTATATAGGTAAAATCTCTGGACTGTCTGCCATCCCCGTTAATGGTAGGCACTTCATCATGCAGCAGCTGCTTGATAAACTTAGGAATTACTGCCGCATACATGCCATCCGGATCCTGTCTGCGCCCAAACACATTGAAATAACGGAGTCCGTAAGTATCCAGCCCATAAAGTTCTTTATAGAGACGTCCGTACTCTTCATCTACTTTCTTCGTCAGGGCATATGGAGAAATGACCTTTCCCTCCTGTCCTTCCTTCTTAGGCAGGGTAGGGGTATTGCCATACACAGAAGAACTGGAAGCATAAACAAACTTCTTAACCCCGTTTACTCTGGATGCTTCCATCATATTTAAAGTACCGCGGATATTAATTTCTTCATACAAAAGCGGCATCTCAATACTTCTGGGAACGCTTCCCCAAGCCGCCTGATTGAGCACATAATCCACTCCTTTAGTCGCCTCTAAACAAGTATTCAGATCCCGGATATCTCCCTTAATAAATGTAAATTTCTCATGATCGATTAACGGTTCAATATTCTCATATTTACCGGTCGACAGATCGTCCAGACACCGCACGGTATACCCCATCTGAATCAATGCCTCACACAGATTGGAACCAATGAATCCGGCGCCTCCGCCTACCAGAAACACACTGTCTGCATCAAATTTGATATCCTGATAACCCATTTTCTCCATCCTCATTTCGTAAGTATTATTGTATATCTTTTCTATTCCGTATCCATTCCCTGAACAACAGGAACAATGCAATATAGAATATAGAAAAACCATAGACCATATATCTGGAAAGACACATAATCGTAAGAGAGGTCGCACACACGTTAGCTGCAATAAACAGAAGTGCCAATCCCATAGCCCACACGGCATCACTATGCTTTCTGCGGTATAACTGCCACAGGGCAAGGCCCACAGCTATTATATATATCAGCAACGCCACCCAGTTAATGAGAGGGTGTACAATCGCTATGCTTCTTACAAATCCATAGGTACACAAAAGCACATAATCATACAGCCATTGTCCGAAACATTCCGGCAAAAGTCCCCGAATCATGATACCGGCCATCTCATCAGACATTCTGCTCTGTTCATAATAGTCTATCTGTCCAAGTCCAAAATAATACGCCGACAGATTAGCTTCCAGCACCTGGAACTTCAACATATCATGGTAATCTTCCAGATGCTGCACTCTTGTTGTAAAGGAATCACCGCCATATTTATAATTGGCTGTCATCTCATCGGCTTCCGCATAAAAACGGTCAAAAAACTCCCGTTCCAGACTTCCTTCTTCAAATACACTGCCATCCTCTTCATCACAGGCATAAATCACATTGGTCAATGTATTGACCTGTCCATACGTATTGCCCATGAAATATCCTGTAACGGCATAATTATACACGTGAACAGACAGACTGCGCAACCCAAATACCGCTATTACCACCACAATCGGCAGGAAAAGCTGTCGATACTTCCTGTTTATTACCATTTGGAACAATACAATAACCATCCACATTAAGATCGTGATCATCATCTGTCCTCTGGTCATGGACAATAGAAACGCAAATACCAGTGCAAGAATCATGTCACGTTTCTTATGTTCAAAAATCATCCGCATCGTAAAATACAGGAAAAACTGGAATAACGGAATACAAAGCGCTTCACTCATAACCGAATTTTCCAGAAAAATACTCAGGGCAGATACATACTTTGTTATCAAATGGGGCATGAGCTGTAAGGCAATAACCGCCAATTCTTCCCAAAGGTGCAGATTAAAGTGCTCTGTCAGGTATTCCGATAAAACATAAATACCGAAAGCAGCCAGCATATTCTGCGCTACCGCCACCAGTGTCAGATAAACTTCTCCACCAAAAGCACGGAAAAATGCCAGGAATAACGGATAAAGCGGTTCCCTGTGAATATGCATGGTAATATACTGGTCGGAATCATTATATACTCCAACGCCATAAGCTGCCAACATTCCAAGGAAGAATATCAGCAGCCCTATGAAAATACAAAAAGATTTCTTTTTGTTTTTATCCAATTCTATAATCTCCAATACAGATAATCCTCTGTCATATACTCTTTTCTATCAAGCAGTCCCTTAATATCCATCAGTACTTTCTGTTTATGCTTCGGATTATAGAAGCTGTTGATATCATCCTTACTCAGACTTAAGAACTTGTCATGTGCAACGGCGATGATCACAGCATCCACATCCTTCACATCATCCATGGTCTGGAATTCAATGCCATAGAGACGTTTTGCCTCATCTGCATCTGCTGCCGGATCGACCACGATAGGATGGATTCCATACTCTCCCAGTTCTTTATAAATATCAATTACCTTGGTATTTCTTGTATCAGGACAGTTCTCTTTAAAAGTAAATCCTAAGATTGCCACTTTGGCACGCTTTACGGGGATATCTGCCTTAATCAGATCTTTGACCAGACTCTCTGCCACATATTTGCCCATATCGTCATTGATACGGCGTCCGGACAGAATAATCTGGGAATGATAACCCAGCTCCTCAGCCTTATAGGTAAGATAATAGGGGTCTACACCAATACAGTGTCCGCCTACCAGGCCCGGCATAAATTTCAGGAAATTCCACTTGGTTCCCGCTGCTTCCAATACAGCCTTGGTATCAATACCCATCTTGTGGAAAATAATGGAAAGCTCATTCATAAAGGCAATATTGATATCTCTCTGGCTGTTCTCAATTACTTTAGCCGCTTCTGCTACTTTAATGGATTCGGCACGATATACACCTGCTTCCACTACTAATTCATAAACTTTAGCGACTGTGTCCAGTGTCTCTGCGTCCATTCCGGATACAATCTTGGTAATCGTCTCCAGTCTATGTACTTTATCACCCGGATTGATACGTTCCGGTGAATAGCCGATCTTAAAGTCCACTCCGCATTTTAAGCCGGATTCTTTCTCCAGGATTGGCACACAGATATCCTCCGTAACACCGGGATATACAGTAGACTCAAACACAACAACAGAGCCTTTCGTCAAATTCTGTCCCAGAATACGGCTTGCTCCTTCTACCGGGGTCAGGTCGGGTGTATGATCATCATTAACCGGTGTAGGTACTGCCACAATATGGAATTTTGCTTCTCTTAACTTAGAAGGATCTGCAGTGAATGCCACATTAGTATTTTTGATAACCTCATTGCCTACTTCATTGGTAGGATCAACACCATTCTTATACAGTTCAATTTTCTTCTCATTCAGGTCAAATCCCACTACATTAATCTTTCTGGCAAAAGCTACGGCAATCGGCATACCTACATAACCCAATCCTACCAGTGATAACTTCTCTTTACCATTTACAAGATCTTCATATAATCCCATTTCTTCCTCCATTCCGAAGCATTTTACTTCAACTCTTATTATGCGTCCAAGAATTCCCTATGATTCTCTGTTGCCTAAAATGTGATGTACCTCATCCATATATTCTTTCGTTACAAGCTTCCGGTCAAATTCTTTCTCCATCTTCTCTCTGGCATTTCGTCCCATCCGGGCACGTTCTTCCGTAGACAATGACAGAAACTTCTCCATGGCTGCTATCAGTTCTTCCGGCTTACCGGGTGTGAAACCAAAGCCCGTCCTGCCTTCCTCAAAAGCTTCCATACATCCGCTGATATTGGATGCAATAACCGGTCGTCCGGTAGCCGCTCCTTCGATCAGGGCATTGGACATTCCCTCATGGAAGGATGCCACCACAATGGCACTTGCCGCTGCCAGATATTCATGTACTTCTGTATGAAATCCTATCTGATGCAGGACTCCCTGTTTCTCTAAGGTATCCAGAAGATCCTGGTAATCTTCATCACAGTATCCCAGGATATCGAAGAACACCTGATCACTGTGCAGTCTTTTGGCAGCTTCGATAAATTCCAGGATTCCCCGTTCCTTCATCACACGTCCCACAAACAAAAAATGGGTTTCTTTTCCGGTTGGATATTCCTCATAATGATGTCTGTCCAGATTCACTCCGGAACCCATAACCATCCGGCTTTTCTTCGCTTTGATACCATAATTTTGAAAGATATCCCGATTCTCCTGATTCTGGAAAAACACACAGGATGCCTTTTTTAATCCCATCCGGTACATGGTAACAATTACCTTGAGCAGTATCCCGGTCTTATCAAAAGCACCACCCAATCCGGTAATGGTGGCAATATAAGGTATCTTATGTCTGCCTGCCGCAAAACCACCGTATATATTAGGCTTAATGGTGTAAGTCACTACCAGATCCGGTTTTAACTCTTTCATCATCTTACTGTATGTGCGATATAACTTCAAGTCCTCCAGGGGATTTATCCCTCTGCGGTTAATCGCCGTCTTTATAATCCGGCAGCCCTCTGCCTGTAACTCTTTCTCTTTGGTATCATCCGGCATGCTGATGAACACTTCATTCTCAGCCGCAAGTGCCTGTACAAATTCATTGCGGAAATCATACAATCCCCCTGATGAATTTATAAGTATCAATACTTTTCCCATCTTTTTCTCCATTTCGAAGTGACTTACCGCAAACCGGGGTCAGGGCACGATCTCCACACCATTCATATCCCGGATTGCAATTTCATTATACTTCATCATGCAGATATTTTCCGGGTATGCACCAATGGTCACTTCATTTTCCTCTCTCGCCAGATTGCGGATAACCGCTGCCGGCATATTTACTCCACAGGCATAGGCATGGGGATAACCGCCGCCGAATCTGGGGTTGACCTCTGAGAGATAATACGTCCCATTTATCTCAAAAATATCTATATCTATCATACCACGAAATCCACATTCTTCCACGAATTTCTTTATCATGGTAAATAATGCCTCATCCTTATAAGAAACTGATTTATCAGTTTCTCCGGCACGCATCTTGATTTTCTTCTTCACAAAAATATCGGTACACTTACCGGATATCATATCAATATAGACATCCGCGCCGTATTCCTGTCCGTCCATATATTCCTGGATCATCAGATCATCATACAAATCAAACAGTACTTCAATTTCTTTCCTGCTGCTGACTTTATTAATATGGATACTGGCACTGCCTCTTACCGGTTTTACAAAAACCGGATAGGAAATCTCTCCCCTTTCTTCTGCCCGATAGAAGTCTTCCTTATCCATAAAGCATTTGCCCGTAGGAATCTGCATCTTCTGCAGCATCTCAAACATTCTGTATTTATCAAAACAAGTTTCCACCAGTTCATAATCTGATATGATTGGTACGGTTCCCACCGCCAGAAACTTCTCTTTTTCTTTTGCCAACAAACTTAATTCGGGATCGATCAGGGAAAACACACCATCGATCTTCTCTTTTTTGCAGATATCCAGAATCTGGTCAAGATATCCCGGTGCCGTTATCCTGGGTACCAGATAAAACTTGTCTGCCTCATATACAGCAGGGGCCAGATTAGAGCAATCGGTAGCAACAACCTTACCCTCATCTCCCACAGCTTTTTTAAAATACTGCACGATCTTGTCTCTGGTTCCTGCACTTAAAATTAGTATATTCATTCTTTGTTGCCCTGTTCCTTCCTGTCCAGATAATCAAAAAATAGTGGTGCTCCTCCGGTATGGATAAAGAGTATCTTTTTGCCAACAATCTGATGCTCCTCGATGTATCGGCACATACCGTAAAAAGCCTTTCCCACATAAGTGCTGTCTGTAGGGATTCCCTCCTTACAGATCAGTTTCTCAATGGTATCTGTTACTCCCTTTGTATATTGTCCATATCCACCCAAACGGTATTTGTCCGTAAAAATAAGTGCTTCCTCTCTATAGAGTCTTTCGAACTCATCACCAAGATATTCACGGATACTGTCCTTTACTACTTCCCGTCCCCTTCCTTCTTCTCTGGCAATGCTAATACCTACGATTTTCCGTTTTTTATCTCCCGAGAGAAGCTGTCCACACACAAGCCCTGCCTGGGTAGCTCCTGTTCCGGAGGCATGAAAAATGTAATCGAAATAGATATGATGGATCTCTTCATAAGAGACGATCTCACGATAGGCTTTCACATAGCTTTCCGTGCCCGGATTACCATGACCACCACCGGTAATAAAGTAAGGATTTTTCCCTTCTGCAATATATGCCTGCTTTCGATTCTCTATAGTCTGCGCCACCTGAGTCACGGGACAGGTTTCAATCACTGCACCGAACTCCTTTACCAGTTCTGTATTATATAAAATCTCATGATTTTCTTCCGGAGAGATTACATGACAGGAAAGCCCCATAGCAGCTGCCATATTCGCAATGATTCTGCAATGGTTGGAACTGTTGCTTCCATAAGTCATCACCACATCTGCTTTTGCTTTTTTGATCTCCCGGTAAAATTCAGCTGCTTTCCTTGCTTTATTACCGCCGAAACTAAAGGGAATCATATCATCCCTTTTCATGAAATAATCGTTCGATCCGTACTGCGCCGACAGAGGCATAATCGGTGTCTTATCAAGTTCTCTCTCAAACAGGGCTATCTTTCTCATGATTCTGCTCTTTTCTGTAAACATCAAAATCTGCTACCGTCTGATCTGCTCCTGACAAAGTACCGGAACGTTTCAGGACTTTTCCTACAGTCATTCCAATAATCTTTAAATCCATCCAAAAAGTAAGATGGTTCACATACATAAGATCATATCTGAAACGATCTTCCCATCCAAGGGCATTCCTTCCATTTACCTGTGCAAGTCCGGTAAGTCCCGGGCGTACATCATGCCTATGTCTTTCTTCTTCCGTATACCATGGAAGATATCTGACAAGCAAAGGTCTTGGCCCTATAAGGCTCATATCCCCTTTCAGGATATTGAATAATTCCGGCAGTTCATCGAGACTGGTTGACCTTAAAAGCTTTCCAAACCCGGTTAGTCTGATCTCGTCCGGTAAAAGTTCACCCTTTTCATCTCTCTCATCCGTCATGGAACGAAACTTATACAGTTTAAAGATTTTTTCATTTCTACCCGGTCTCTCCTGGCAGAAGAGAACAGGGCTTCCCAGTTTTATACGTACCAGAAGACACAGCACCAACAGCAGAGGGCTCAGTATGATAATCGCGCAAAGCGATAACAGAAAATCCAGGCAACGCTTGATACAATTTCTATACATATCCCTATCTTTCCCTTTCTACCGACCAAAACACTTTCTTACCGTGCGGATAATCAATTCCATATCCTGCGGTGTGTTCTTTATATCACTTGGGAGGCACAAGCCCCTCTCGAAAATGTCCTTTCCGACACTGCTGCCATCCGCATTATGTGCAATAAAGTCATATTGTTCAAAAACAGGCTGAAGATGCATGGGCTTCCAGATCGGCCTGCTCTCCGCATTTTCCTCTGCCAGCGCATCCATAACCATGTCCGGCGTTACAGAACAGTCTGGAGCAATCGTCATACAGGACAGCCAGTTATTCGCGTCTCCGTCCGGATTCATTGGATTCATGACAATCTCCGGGATATCTGCAAAGGCTTCCTTATACTGTTCATAAATCGCCTTCTTGATTGCTTTATGTTCCTCGATATGAAGCAGCTGTCCACGGCCGATACCGGCTGTAATATTGCTCATACGGTAGTTATAACCAATCTGGGAATGCTGATAATATCTTGCCGGATCACGTGCCTGTGTTGCCAGGAAGGTTGCCCGCTTCGTTGCCTCCTCATCGGCAGATACAAGCATTCCTCCGCCGGAAGTAGTAATAATTTTATTTCCGTTAAAAGAATAAATACCATATTTTCCATAGGTACCCGTATGTTTTCCTTTGTATGTACTGCTTAAGGATTCAGCAGCATCCTCGATCAAAGGTACCTGATGCTCTGCACAAATGGCCATAATTTCATCCAGTTTTGCGGGTGTACCATAGAGATGGACACAGATAACTGCCTTAGGATGAGGGTATAATTCAAAAGCCTTTTTCAAAGCCTCAGGAGACATATTCCAGGTATCCGGTTCCGCATCTATGAATACAGGAGTCGCCTTTTCATAGACAATAGGATTGCAGCTTGCAGAAAAGGTCAGATCAGAAACAAATACCACATCCCCCTGTTTCACATCCAATAATTTCAGAGATAAGTGAATGGCTGCCGTTCCTGCACTCAAAGCCGCCGCATGGCCGCATCCGGTATACTCTGCCACCTCTGCCTCAAAGGCATTGACGTTGGGTCCTAACGGTGCAACCCAGTTTGTATCAAAAGCCTCCTTAATAAATTCCTGTTCCTCACCATGCATGGTGGGGGAAGATAAGTAGATCCTTTTCTTGTCCATTACTTTACTTCCTTTCATACATTTCACTCATATAAATGTATAGATCGTTGCGCCACTTATCTAATTATTCATTCCCTCATAGTGATATGTGGGAACAATCTCATGAATCAACGGTCTGATATCTGAACTCTCTATCTGACACTCATCCTTCAGTTCCTTAAGCTGACTGAAGAATTCCTGCTCATTCAATTCTATCGGCTTGCCAATATGGATCAGCTTATTGGCTGTATCTTTCATGCCTTCTTCGTCCATCAGAAGCTCTTCATACAGCTTCTCACCCGGCCGAAGGCCCGTGAACTCAATCTTAATATCCTCTCCCACCCGGAAACCGGACAATTTGATCAGATTCTCTGCCAGTGTTAATATCTTGACCGGCTCACCCATGTCCAGAACAAAGATCTCTCCGCCCTTCGCATAGGCACCTGCCTGAAGTACCAGAGAAACCGCCTCCGGGATAGTCATAAAATACCGGATAATATCCGGATGGGTAACCGTAACCGGACCGCCCGCTGCAATCTGCTTCTTAAAAAGAGGAATAACGCTTCCGTTACTGCCCAGCACATTGCCAAACCGCACAGCTACGAATTCTGTATCGTAGTGCTTGTCAAAGGTCTGGATGATCATCTCACAGATACGCTTACTTGCGCCCATGATATTGGTGGGGTTCACCGCCTTATCGGTAGAAATCATAACAAAGCGCTGCACGCCGCTCATGGCTGCCGCCTGCGCAGTCTTAAAGGTGCCGAATACATTATTCTTTATCGCTTCCGTAGGACTGTCCTCCATCAACGGCACATGCTTATGGGCTGCCGCATGATAAACAATATCAGGACGGTATTTTGAGAAGATATAATTCATCCGGTTCGTATTACGGACCGATGCAATCAGAACCACCAGATCCAGTTCCGGATATTTCTTCTTCAACTCCTGTTGTACGTCGTATACCGTATTTTCATAAATATCTATAATTATCAGCTGTTTCGGCCTGTGCGACGCAATCTGTCTGCACAATTCGCTTCCAATAGAACCGCCGCCACCGGTTACCAGCACTACCTTGCCCTGCACATAACCAAGAATAGAATCCATATCCACACTGATAGGTTCTCTTCCCAGCAGATCCTCCACTTCCACGTCACGAAGTTTGCTGACATTGACTTCTCCGTTCACCAGCTGATACATACCCGGCAGGGAACGCAGCTTACAATTCGTATCCTTACAAATCTCCAGTATCCTCTTGATCTCTGATCTGCTGGCAGAAGGCATGGCAACAATGATTTCATCCACATCATAGACATCCGCACACTCTACAATCTTATCACGGCCTCCGACAACCTTAATGCCCTGGATATATCTGCCCCATTTTCCTCTGTCATCATCGATGATACACTTAATGACCATCGTAGAGAAATTGCTGTTCACAATCTCCTTAATAATCACATTAGCAGCCTCTCCTGCGCCGATTACCATAACCGAAATACGATTCTTCTTATTCTGCTGCTTATGCTTCATACTTCTGAAAAAGCGGTAAGAGAACCTGCTTGCAAAGATACAGGTGACAAGCAGGAACATATACAAAAGGTAATAGCTCTTCGGTACTGCCTGAGACTTCAATTTAAAGAACTGCATACCAATACCGTTGACCACTGTCGACAAAACACAGGACACAACAATATTCTGAAGCTCCGTCTCACCTGCAAATGCCCACAAACTACTATATAAGTGAAAGCAGTAAAAAATGACCAACGTCAAAGCAATGTTCAATGGCATAAACAATTCAACCGGTCGCATGAAATGATCCGGAATGGTATCCACATGGAACTCATAGCGCACCAGAATCGCCATATAACTTGCCAGAATAATACTGATAATGTCATATATGATTAGGCAGGTTCTTCTATAAAACAGTTTTACGTTAAAAGGCTTTCTTTTCTTCTTTTCCATCATAATATCCTGTCTGTTTCTCATTTTCTCCACTCTGAACCGATTCCGATCATCTATTCATATCGATCAAAAGCGGAGCCATCGTTAAGAGTAAGCAGTAAGCGATCGGGCAGCATGGGTGGAAGATCCACTCGGTCAGTCCCGCTACGGCGAAAAGGATCAAAATCGCCATCGGAAGTACCGCGCATATGGTATCCTCTTTTCGTCTGTGATAATAAATGGCAGACTGTATAAAAGTGCCCACTCCTAAAATAATAAATACAATGCCCACATAGATACCGTGGTCATATGCTACCTGCAGGTAAATATTATGGGCATGCACGGTAAATGTACCGTCAGGCTCCATGATACCCATATCCTCATGTCCAATCTTGTTCAGATTCTTATAGTACAATCTAAAGATATCCAATCTACCATTGGTATAGGATTCTTCTTCCTGTTCCTCTTCTCCGGAGGCTGCCATGTCCTCCTCTGAAGCTAACAGAAGTCTGACCCCATTCTTAAAGTAATCATTGATATAAGCCGGTTCTCCGTCCTCCCGGACGATACAGATAGCTTCCACACATTTTTCTTCCGGAATACCCAGTATCTTCATCTGGAATACCTGCACAAACCGCTGAATGGTAATGTAATAATTAGAATCCGTCACTCTGCCATGCACAATCTCTGTCGGAAGTTCCTCTATCTCATGAAGAATCGGCTCCGCAGCCACAGATGGCACAATTCTCTGAGCCGTGAATACGATTGGAAAACACACCAAAACAGCAGCAAGCATCATTCCGATGCTTTGTACCATCCTGCTCCATCTTCCCTTCATGGCAAAACAGCTGACGGGAATAATAATCACTGCCATTGCTACAATCGCCAGATATCCTGTCCTGGATAATGTAAGTACCAGATACACAGCAGAAATACCCAGCATGATCAGTTCCTTATAAGTATATGCAAACGTGGGACATCTCCGATATTTATCCAGAAATTTCACCATGGCTGCACATACCGCCAACGCCAGATAAACCGCAGAAATAGTTACGGTATGGAAAATAAACGGGTATCTGTAGTACTGATAAAACATGTATGGTCGATGAAGCAGGCAATAAATGACCATGGCTCCGAAATGAAGCAGGATGCCATTACATATATTCTGCAAAAGCCGCTCTTTATGATCCCATGCTGCCATCCGCAGATAAAACAGCGTAAAGGCACATACGAGATAAATAGGCCATCCTCTTGTATTGCGATATACAATGATAAGTGTAAAGAACACTCCTACTAAAATACCATATCCGGCAGATATCCTGCGGATTCTCTTCCCGCACAAATCTCTGATAATATTGACAATCACAAATCCGGCAAGGATACCTACCCAGGTTGTCAGTTTCACTACCAAATAATCCAACTCTTCCGGTTCTTCCAAAGCTGCCATGGCATCGGTGTAATAAATCCGCCCGACTACTGCAGCCAGAATCACATAAAGCAAATTGATCCAGTTAAAAAGTTCTGTCCTTTGATAGGTGACAATAACGGCAAGGGCGAAGAAAATGAGCATCTGTCTGTAAGCTACCGTGTGATGGATCTCATACAGACCGTTCATATAATTACAGCATGCCCAGAGTGCACCCGCAAACATCACAGACTGTAAATAATCCTGCCACTTTTCACCAAACACCGTAAAGAAAAATCTGTCCGTTGCATAACCGGTTCTGGAATGATTCACAGCATACAAAGCAATCAGAACTGCCAGTATAATGCTTCCTTCATAGAAAAGGATGGATACCGTATCCTCTGTAAACAGTTTGCACGGATACACTGCAAAACATGCTGCAGCACCGGCCAGAATAATTACCGGATTCATAACCGTCTTATATGCCTTCTCCACCGTAAGCAGCGTATTATACTCCGGTTTCTTCCGGTAATAGATCCCTGTCAGATAAGTAACCAGTATTCCAAACAGCACAAAGAGAGCATCACATGCTAATGTTTTGCCCTTACGCAGCGGCACCTCATAATCATATTCGGCAATGATACAATGTTCTGTGTCCTCCACATCACCGTAATATAATGTGCCATTATAGATATTACCACAGTCTTCCGTCTGCTCGTAAGCCACACGGAATTCTGAGTCCAATCCCTGAATGAGATAATAGTATTCCCTGCCGACCTCTGTATCGATATTTACCTGAATCGTACAGTAACCCGGTATCTGCTTCATGTCTTTCGTGCTGATAACCTGCTGCATGACAATATTCATTGAAGCATCATAGAGCACGAAGTTAAACTCGCTGCCTATCTCGGCATCCGTGAAGTAAATATCTATATTTTTCAGTTTGTCATACTGGGCGATGAACATCTGCTTCACTACATAGTCTGATGTAACCGCCTCAGATTCCATTACCATCTGTTTATTGCTGTCCGATACTACCGTCTCATTGATGAGCCTAAGCGGCCAAAGAGCCAGCACAATACATGCCACTATAATCCATGCCGTACCGCAGATGGCTTGTCTTCTATTAATAATCCGATTCATAATATTTCCTATCCAAAATAATCATTGTTTAGTATATCACGATTGTTTTCTTTTTACAACCAAGCTGCACAGCCGTTCTTAATGCTGCGTCAGGCATGTCCTAAACCGTTCTTCTTCCAAAAGTAACGCAGTAAACAACGGCAGCCCAAACCAGAAAATAAGTACATATCTGGGCAGATAAGTCGGCCCCAGAATGACAGTCAGCCATACCGCCAGCACCATGATGCAAGGCATTAAAATATGGTAATTCTTACGGTACAGCATATAGCTGAACACAAAAGCAAACAGCCAGAACAATCCACCCGGTGAAAAAAGCATGGACACTATCGGCACCTTTTCCTGCTCAATCTCTAAGGACAATCTGCGGTACACTTCATCCAGCCATGGAATCTTGCTGTCTCTTTCTCCCGGCAGTTCCACCTCATAACCAAAGTAAGAAGAATCTTTATAAGTAAATGTGAATACTGAATTACCCGCATAGACATTGATTACCGTATCCGGATACCAGAACCCGTAGGAGGTCATCAACCACGCATTGAGGTAGGACAGCGGTTTCTTCAATCCAATCTTTGCCCATAACTTAATGTATTTACCCTTATCTGCCGCAAAAGCATCATTCCGGAACCGATACTTTACCGGGTCGGAAAGTCTGGCATTATACATAACCAATGCTTCCTCCGGCAGAATTTCATGCAGCGTATTCACATCCTCTTGGGAAAACACCTCAGGTTCATATTTATAGGTTCTGGCAAGCTGCTGGATCGGTACCGTAAGAATCTCCTGATTCTCGCTGTCATCCGCATGAAAAGCCACCTTTAGGCCACCGTTTACAAGCAGACAGCCGGCAATCGATATGGCCGCCCAGACAAGCACTCTCTTACGATATTTCTTCTGATAGAATGCCAGAAACGGAATCAGAAATACAAAAGCATACAGGCCATTGTTACGAAGAAGCATCATACCCGTTGCCGAAGCCCCTGTCAACAAGAGCCATCCCTTCGAGTCAAAAAATCTGTCACTGTCCAGATTCATTTCCAACAAGCAGATCAACAATATCAACAGAGCCGTAGAAAACAGTGCATCCTTAGCCGAACATAACGTAAACATGACAATTACCGGAAACAGGCCAAAGTAAAGCATGCTGATAAGCCGCAGTGTTTTGGAGACCTTTTTCTTTCTCAGATAAGATAGCAGGAAAGTAAAACCACCCGATACCAGTATCATCTGGAACACAGTATAACAGGCAATTCCCAGGTTATAGGAGTCTGTCACTTTATGAACGGCACAGATAATACCGCCTAATAAAAGCACATGCACCAGCGGATGATGTGTAGAAAAGGTTCTGGATGCCACCTGCAGATATTCATCCTGGGCATCATAGACAAAAAACCCCGGATATACTGCCAATAACACCGGAAGCCAGCACAGAAGCAGGAACAGGAAAGTAAGCAGATTGGCTGTACTTTCTTTCATCTTCGGCGTCTGCACTGTAAGATTCTGCGCCATAAGAGCAGCTCTTTTCTCTTCCATTCCGCCTAAGAAATTCCAGAACTTGCGCACAAGCACGGTAAACAGACAAGTCAGGACCGGCAGGGAAACCCAAAGACTGATATCCTTGAAATTCACATTTTCCACAGAATCAAGCCGTACACCGAACAACATCGCTGCAGTAAACAGAAAAGAAAGAATGACTGCAATCAGCCAGCCCCTTTTATCCTGAAGATCAATGGTCTCTAATGAAATCTTAACCGCATAAAAACAGAGAAGCCATACAAAAACAGAGAAAATACTATTCGTAAAACCCAGACTGTTTTCTTTCAGATTCAGGATCTGCGGAAAACACAAGGTTCCGGCCGTTGCAAGAACCAGTGCAATCATATTCAGTTTAAGCTTAATCTTCCACTGTATCTCTTCCATCAATACTCTCTCTTATTACATACTGTGGTGAATTATTTAAAGAAATATAGATGCGGCCAATATATTCTCCAATAATGCCAAGCATCAGAAGAATCAATCCTCCGAAGAAGACAATCGCCGCCATCAACGCACTGAATCCTACCACCACATCCGGATTTACAAATTTCTTGATAACTGTATAAATACCATACAGGAATCCTGCGCATGCCGAAATAATCCCCATTACCGTGGCCAGCCTAAGAGGTTTCACACTAAAAGCCGTAAAACCGTTAAACCAAAGATTTAAAAGCTTACCGATTGTATAACCCGATGTGCCGATTTCCCTCTCTCTGTGGGTTACCTCTACATTAATAATCTTCTTGGTAGAGCGAAGAACCAATCCGATTACATAAGGATAAGGATTCTGATAGCGTGTCATTTCCTCCACCACAAAACGCTTCGCCGCAAAATAACTGGAAATATATAATTCCTTTGGTTTGCCCAGCATCACACGAGTCATCAATTCATTGACTTTGCTACCAAAATTACGGAAAGCAGAATGCTGCTTGGCGGCGTATCTGGCATAGACCACATCCGCACCCTCTTCAATGCCGTTCAGCAATTTACCCACCTCATTGGCCGGAGTCTGTCCGTCATCATCCAAACACACAACTATCTCTCCGTGCACATAATGAAAACCTGCCATCAGTGCCGCGTGCTGTCCGAAATTCTTCGCCAGATTGATACCACAAATATTGGACTGCTTCCGGCACAGATCCCGGATTGTCTCAAAGGTATTATCCGGCGACGCATCATTGACCAATATGATCTCATAGGTATACTGCGGCAATTCTGCCATCGTACTGTTTATCTCTTCTACTACCCCGCCTATTGTCTGTTCCGACCGATAACAGGGAATTACAAAGCTGACAAGCTTGCTCATACTTTCCTCCATTCCAAGTGTCATATTTTCATGCTCTTCCATGTATTCCTATCAATTTCCATGAATAAGACCCGGCGTTCTCCCTGCCGTAAAGATACGATTTCTTCTTTATTCTCTATCAGGTGAAAGCCGGCGTGTTCGTAACTTATGCGGGCTCCGGTATTTTCTTCCAGAAACCGCAGAAACACCTTTTCCAGTCCCATTGTATCAAAAGCATACTCAAGTGCCAAGCGGGCTGTCTGTGTACCATAGCCGCACCCGATGGCATCTTCCTCTCCGATAAAAATACCATACTCTGCCGTCTTATGTTCTCTGTCAATATCCCGGAAGTACACACTGCCAATCTCTCTGCCGTCTTCCAGACAGATGATGAACTGAACCACATGGCCGGGTTCTACCTGATTCCTGATCCAGGCAAGATGCCCTTCTTCCGTAAAGAGCTCCTGATATATGAAGTTTTCCCTGACAAAGTCTTTATTACGCCATGTGACGATTTTAGAAGTGTCTGCAATCGTCATCGGACGGAGATGTACTATATGGTTCATTTCAGGTCTCCATAATTATTAATAACTTGCAATGTGTGAGTTCTATAGGCCTACGGCCTGTCAGTTCAACGCAGACACGCTTCCGCTTCGCTGCTCTGGCAGCGGTACATAAGAGCCTATAATACAGGCTCTAAGTACCGGCCTCACAGAGAGTCTGCTTATGAAGCTGACAGGCTGCAGGCTATACATAATGACAAGCTACACATATTTCTACTGCTGCACCTTATAGACAGAATAATTTTTATTAATAATGTCACTCTGCTGTACACTCACTGTAATTCCACGGTCGGCATAGTAGTCTGTAAGCCACTCAAAGCCCTGCCCGGAAGCTTCGGTATCAGACAGGATCAGGTAAATGTTATCCTGATACAAAAGTGCATCTGCTGCACTGTCAATATGATACTGTTTCAGTTTTGCCTGATACAGGGGGCTTTTACACATCCAGCCGCCCAGAATATCATAGTTGGCAAGTGTGTTATTGACATCCGCAAACATCTTCTGTGAAAATGCCACGGTAGAATAAACATCCTCGAAATAAAAATTATCCTCATGAGCCCGGCAATAGGCATCAATTTCCTGCCAGTCTTGGTTGACCATTTCTCGCTGACTTTGATCATACCGCACCAATTGTACGGAAGTTAACAGATTCCCTGCAATAATCAGAATAAACAGCATTACCATGCCATGCATCACGTAATTCTTCGTCTGACATCTCTGTAATATCCGTACAAGCATTGCTGCCAGAAGTGTAAACTCAACAAGATACAGGGAATGCGTAATACGTTCCGGATCACGTCCCCGCATCAGTATAAACATCCAGATAGCGGACCGCACCACAACTACAAGTACGATCAGACCTACAAAAGCATATCTGTGAAGTCCGCTTTCATTTTTCTTCTCCCCGGTCACAGCATGCTGAAAGCCTGCGCTCAGTCCTGCTGCCAGCACTGCCGCATATGCCCACAGCACTATCACATTATAGGGGGCGTCACCGGCATGAAAAATCCTGTATAAATAAAGCTGACTTTTCTCCTTGAGAATAGCGCCCCAGTCCCTGGAGGCACCAACCTTATCCGTAGCATAATCTGCCATGGAAGCCAGCATCTGTGTATCTATCGCATCATCCAGGCCAAAGTTATAGTTACGCAACAGTGCCTGTTGTATGTCGGTTACACCAATCTGCTCCAAATCTGCCGCGAAATCATCCTCTGTGACTACCTCCGGATAAAAGTCATAAACCGTCGTTCTCTCATCAAAGAAATTCTGAAAATCCCGCCACTCTGCGCTACCGTATGCCACTAAGTCTATTCCCCGTGACAGAAGCATTCCCGCCAGCATGATTCCCACAACCGTACCGTATTTTCCCCAATTTTCTTTTGTAAATATCTTATCTTCTTCCGCCCAGCGGAATATTCCGGCCAATGCCACAAAAGGAAGGGTCAGAAGCAGCATCTCCGTACGAAGCTGATAAGCAATAATAACAAGAAGCATAGACGGAATATTTCGTATCACAAACTTTCTGACCGTATCTGTCCTTGGTGTCGTAACAAATAAAAAAATCGCTGTTGCCGACATCAGCGCACAGGTAATCGTGTATTGGACATTTATCAGATGGGGAAGGCATATGCCCCACTGAAACAGACCCAGAATCAGAAGCACAAAAATCTTACCGTCTCGATTTCCGTCAGCCTTTGCAGAAGAATCCTTATGATCCATCAACCCGGTCAGCCGCAGCCCCAGTAAAAAGAAGCATCCAAACTGACATAAGCACAAAAACAGGCCATACCAGGGAATACTCCTGCACAGCCTGTAACCAAAAGCAATCAATGCTCCTAATATATAAAGTGTCTGCATATTATGACCATCCGGTGTTCCTGTATAGATTCCGGCCATAATATCCTTCATCATGGTATCATCATTTAAATCATAATAGAAATCAAAGCAGACCCCCATAAGGATCACATTCAAAAGCAAAATAATAAAAGTCAATATGCAGTTCTCATATTTCTTATAATATTCTTTCCTTTTCATGAACTACACACGCCTCACATTATCTGATCATCCATGATAAAATGCCTTGATCTGTTCCGTGATATATTCCACCTGTTCCGCTGTCAAAGTATAGAACAAGGGCAGACGAAGAAGTCTCTCACTCTCTTTGGTAGTATACTTGTCCTCTCCGTGAAATCTTCCGAATTTCATCCCCGCAGGAGCGGAATGCAACGGCACATAATGAAATACTGTCAGTATTTCTTTCTGCTTCAGGAAGTCAATGAGTCTGCTTCTTTCTTCCATATCCTTTGTTTTAATATAGAACATATGGGCATTATGCTCACAATATGACGGTATGTAAGGCAATTCGATCCTGTCTTCCTTCGCAAGCGGTGTTAATTGTTCCATATATTCGTTCCATCTGTCCATCCTGGCCTTCGTAATCTCGTCTGCAAGCTGTAACTGGGCGTACAAATAAGCTGCATTCATATCACTTGGCAGATAGGAAGAACCATAATTCTGCCAACGGTATTTATCTACCTGTCCTCGGAAATATTTACTTCTGTCCGTTCCCTTTTCCCGGAAAATCTCTGCATCCTCTATATATTTCTCATCCCTGATCAGGAGCGCACCGCCCTCACCCATACTGAAATTCTTCGTCTCATGAAAACTGAAACAGCCAAACTCTCCAAAGGTACCAAGTGCTTTTCCTTTATAGGTAGACATGATTCCCTGTGCCGCGTCCTCAATGACCATCAGATGATGTCTGGCCGCAATGTCCATAATAGTATCCATCTCGCAGCCTACACCGGCATAGTGAACCGGAACAATTGCCCTTGTACGTTCTGTAATGGCGTCCTCAATCAAGGTCTCATCTATGTTCATGGTGTCCGGTCTCACATCAACAAATACAACCTTTGCTCCCCGCAGAACAAAGGCATCTGCGGTTGAAACGAAGGTGTAAGAGGGCATAATGACTTCGTCCCCCTCCTTAATATCCGCAAGCAGAGCACTCAGCTCCGTGGCATGGGTACAGGATGTAGTCAGAAGACATTTCGCCGTACCGGTTTTGTTCTCAATCCATTCATTACATTTCTTCGTAAAAGGACCGTCCCCACAGATCTTCTGATTCTGAACGGCTTCCTTGATATATTCTATCTCTTTGCCCGTATAAGGCGGCACATTAAAATTAATCATTGTCTGCCTCCGCTTAATAACCCTCTATCATAGTCTTTACATATACTTCCCATGCAGAATCTTTTACTGCGAATAAGTATACCATATCATCACCTATCTGTCACATACACTGCATAACGTGCATTGCAAAATGCTTCCCGATAACCGTATTGCTCCATAAAACCACCCAGCATCTGTAACTTCTCATCCTGATCCATAGCTTCCCGGTCTACGTCAAACCAGTTCATGCCATCCGCATCCTCACTCAGATAGGCTGCCACAGGAGATGCCAAAATGATAACCGGAGATTCATCGTTCCCTTGTTTCATATTTGTCTCAATCCGCGCCATATCACGCTCATATTCCACCATGCGGTAGGAATCCAGATCCGGCCAGAAGGTAGATAGCGCAGACGGCATATCCAGTAAATAGCCTAACCCCGGCAGTTCTCCATAGGTAATCAGATTCCGGCCGGTCAGTTTCTCTTCCTCGGCAAACACTGCCAGTTCCTGCAACAGTTCGCCATTATCCTGCCCGGTATACACATTGGCTGCTTTGGCGGGCGAGGTAATGCACATTGTCCGTCTCTCGCACTGTATCCCATCCTGAAACACAAAGTTCTTATGGAAACCGATACTCTGCGCAAGCACAAACAGAATCAACATTACGAAAGGTGCTTTCCATGCAAAACAAAAAGCTGTCTGTTTCCTATCTGTCAGAGACCAGTCACGGGCAACCCACAATAGGAATGGAATGACGAGAAATAAGTTATTGATAATCGGATACAGAGTGTTATTGCTTCCAAGAGGCGTCACAAAAATCTGCACCAATACTATCATTGCCAATATTTTCTGTTCTGAACAGACCTGTTTCCTGAGCAGGCAGTATACCGCCGCCGCAATTGCCACTAGTAACAGCAATACCGTCGGATAATACATACTGCTGTATTCATAATAACGGAAGCTGAACATTCCTTTGCCCCAATAAAAACGCAAAAGCACCGTCAGGATTACCACATAAACCAGCCTGCACAGGCCACGAATAATGCCATTTTCAGGAAAGAGCACTTTCTGTACTTTCATCAGAAGCCATCCCGTTGCTATACAAATTGCCGCAAAAAGCAGCCAGTATACCCCGATAATATAATCTCCGAACATTCCTGTCACCATGGAGACCGGCTTATAATCCACTGCCTTCTCCGTCATGGCAAACATAGTCCTGACCATAGCAGGATAAGCATCTATCCCATATTTAATGCAAATCGCTATCAAAGGAATTCCAAAACCAAGGACATATCCCAAAATGCACCAGAGGGTATCTCCCACTGCCAGTTTCCATGCCGTCTGACGATTTGCACGTCTCTGTAAAACCGCTTCCTGCCCACCATCCTTTGCAGTCAGAAGCACATTCTGCCTATGACACATCAGTGCCGCGCCATACCAGACCACCACAACAAACGCCATCTGTACCACATTCGGCATGCGCACAGCCACATTGGCTCCAAGACAGATGCCTGCTGCCAAATACAGCCATAGGGCTTTTGTTTCTGTCCGTTGCAGAACACCATAATATAACAACAGAACCCCCGCAGTCATCAGCAGATAGGTCAGATAATTATATAAGATGGTAGACGGACACCAACACAGGGAAAGCGCCATGAACTCACCTAAGAAAAGCACCGGTACCGGAAGTTTCTTACGGAGCCCCAGATAAACTGCCAGCGCAATGACCGACTGGAGCAGTGCCGTATAAAAATACATTCCCAAAAGGGTATCGCCCCAGGGCAGGTGCATCAGCAGACTCCCTACGACATTTGCCAGAAAGGTTGCCACCATCCAGGTGCCTTCCATAGACCCAAAATACTGAAAATTAGCCAGACTATATGTAGTATCCGACACATCGATTCCCTGATTGATCTTTAGAAGCGGATAGATCAGAAGAATCAATGGAAAAATAATATTCTCTATATACTTTTGATATCGACCGTATAGTTTCGTTATTTGTTTCATTTTCTGTCTCGATATCCTTTCACTCCGTTCCCAACTATCAGGAAAAGCTTCGCCCTGATAAAATCAACTGCACTGCCCAGACAATATATCAGAATAATACAACCCAGCATATGCGGAATGAAACTCCAGCTGCCGGTTACAGCTTCCACGTGTGCCCACTCCGGCCATAAATATCGTACCAGCTTATGTTCATGTATCAGGTAGACACCAAAAGTATAGGGAGCAAGCCTGCAGATTATTTCCGACACCTTCCCTACCTTGATACTGCCGTCTTTAAAAACATAGAACAGGGAAACCGCCCCAATCAGGCAGAAAATATGATTATACGTATAAGGTATATCCGCATAGGATTCCAAAATTCCAAACCGTTCTCCAAGTATGCGGCATGCCATGGAAATACCCCAAGTTGCAGTGGCGGTCAATACATATAACACTACTGCGTGGGATTTCTTTTCCAGCCATGGAATACCAAATCTCCGGATATATCCGGCAATCACAAACAGGCACAGGAACCACCCAAAATCATACCCGAAGCGGTCTGTTGCCAGGAAAATCGGCACCACGGACTTTATCAGAGAGAAGAAAAACAACAGAAGTCCTATGATCACCTGCATCTGTCTTTTATCCATCTGACGGATTCCCGCCGCCAACAGCGGCACAAAAAGATACATCAGCACATATGCCGTGGCAAACCAATAATGCTCGGTACTGATAGGAAAAGCATATTCCACCCATTCATACAGACTGACACTGCCATGCGGGATCACTCCCACCAGCATGAAGACAATCGGTATCAGTAATGAATAAAAAAGAACCTGACAAAGCAAAGACGCAGTCCGTCCCGGCTTCCATTCAGATTCCACCAAAAAATAACCACTGATCAACACATAACAATTAACTGCAACAAGGCAAAGAGCCTCCAACAGCCATGCAAAATAATTGACAGGAGTACTTTTCCCCACAAAAGGGTCAGCAACGCCACCCTTCACCAGATAGTGAAGTGCAACTACCATCAACATTGCCACAATACGCAGCAGTTCAAAATTAGCCTGTCTTGCTTTTTTCATATGAGACCTCATTCCAGAGCAATTTATTTCTTTTCTTTAAAAATCCAAAGCTTACTCAAAACATAATTGGACACAATCACAAGGACCTGACCGATCAGTTTAACAATCATGTTATTGCAATGCAACCAGGTAATTCCAACCAGAATAACAGCTTCCTCTAAAAGCAGTGTGCCAACCCTTGCACCTACAAACTGCATAAACTCTTTGCCTACACTTTGTGCATCCTTATTCTGGCTTTTAAACACAAATACTCTGTTCGTAAAATATGCAAAAATCACACAGACGACCCATGAAATAACATTGGCTATCAGTTCCTGCATATGGCATACATTTGCAAGCAGATAAAACAATACCATATTCAGCAGGAATGCAATAAATCCCCAAATCAGATAATTGATTCCCTCTTCATATTTCTTGTATAAGCCCCAGCCGAAATCCCACAGTTTTCTCATAAATGAATATCCTCGCCTTTCTTTTTCATCCGATTGGTCCTCCGTGCCCAATGAAGGTTGCTGTCTTACCGGACATAAGTAACTATCGTTCCCTTGTTACCGTCCCGTTCTCCACACGATATACCATATCGCATTTCTCTATGGTCTGTAATCTATGCGCAATAATAATGAGTGTTTTCCTGCCATGGAGTCTGTTAATGGAATCCATGATAGCTGCCTCTGTTTCATTATCCAATGCAGAAGTCGCCTCATCCAGTACCAGTACCTCAGGGTCCTCGAAAAGTGCCCTTGCGATACCAATACGCTGCCTCTGTCCTCCCGAAATACGGATACCTCTTTCTCCAATGCTGGTATCCAGCCCCTCCGGCAGTCCTCTTACAAACTCATCTAACTGTGCTTCTTTCAGGGCACGCCAAACCTTATCATCATCAATCTCTTCATCCGGATAACCAAATGCCACATTCTTTCGAATGGTAGAATCGATCATGAAAATAGTCTGGGGAATATAGCCGATATTTTTAAGCCACGACTCATAATGTTCCCTGACTTCCACACCATCGGCAAGAATATGGCCGCTCTCAATCTGCAAAAGCCCCAGCAGGATATCAACAATCGTGGTTTTACCCGCACCGGACGTTCCTACGATACCAACTGAATTACCGATAGGAATCACCATATCTGCATGGTTAAAAATCAAAGTATCGCTATTAGGATATTTATAGGTAATATCCTCTAATCGAATCTCCTTCTTTATCTCCAGCTTCTCTACTTCCTTCTTTTGCAGATATTTTTCCGCATCATAGCTTACCTGATCGTCATGTATTTCCTCCTGAAGATGATCACTGACCCCCATAAAAAACGGCTCAAAATAGGAAATTGAGGTCTGATAATTATTGATACGGTTTACGCTGGGAAGGAGTCGCATAGCTGCCATTGCCAGTGCAGACAACTGAGGCAGAAGATCCGTTATCCTTGCTCCCTGTAATATAATCACAATAAAATATCCAATCATGCCACCGATACAGACTGTCTCAATCAAAAGTCTCGGTGTAGCATTAAAAATGTTGTATTTCTGAACAGAATTCACATAGCCTGCACCGCATTTGGCATACTCATTGATAAAATAATTCTCTTTATTAGCAATCTTAATCTCTTTAATACCCATAACGGACTGTTCAATCCATTTATACAATCCGCTGTAATAATCCTGATTATCCTGTCCGGCTTTGACCATGATGGGTTTCAGAACTTTCTTAATCAAAAACAGAAGCACTATCATTAACGCTGCTACGATCATGATCATCTGTGCATCAATGGCAAGCAGAACACCTACCAGACAGACGAATACAATACACTCACTGCAAAGCTGCAGGAAGCTTAAGATCAGTCCGTACATGTTATTGACATCTGAAGTGATGTTTCTCTGAATCACCGAAGTATCCGCATTCAAATAATATTCATAAGGACGCTGCATGAAATTGATCATCATGCGTCTGGAGGTTGCAAACTGATTTGTATATACAAACTTGAGCTGCACCTTCTGCTGACAGAACAGGAAAATATTCTTTACCACAATAACACCTACAAACGCCGCCAGCATGACCACTGCAAACTGAGTGGTATTCTGTAAATCCAGCCCATGATAGATTGCGGAAAGATATTTATTTTCCTCTACCTTTACGGGATCAAGTACGACCGTGATGATCGGCACCAGCATGGTGACACCCAGACTTTCCAACACACCGCCTACCAGCATCATCAATATGATCCAAATCATGGAACGCTTCTGCTTTTTATCCAGCAGGAGATTCATTTTCTTTAAAATCTTAAGCATGGTTTCTTTCCTTTATTCCAAAACAGCATAATAAATTATTATACTATAAAGTATTGTTCTCTGCAAATTGCGTAAATCTGCCCTATATCATGTCAACTGCACAAAGCTCTCCCTTTATATCTGCTCATTCTGTCTGTGCAGCTCCGGTGCTTCATACTGGTCTAAGAAATCCTCTCCTAAGAATAAAACCTCCTCGGCAAACTGAATTCCGTTAGGCACAGTCAGCACTGAAATCACTCTCCTGAAAGACAGTCCCGGGATGAAATTCAGTATTTCCATCGGGAACCTGCCACTCAGCACAATATGCTCCGGGAATTCCTTACGATAATCCAGAACATCACGGGGATGGGGCTTAATGATGATCTGAGCCTGCTTTCCGTCTATGACACTGTACTGCTCAATGATATCTGAGAAAATCCGCCTGCGCACCTCTAAATCACACAAAGGTTCCGAAAGTACCAGCACCTTCTGCTCAGCTCCTGCACGCAGCTGCTCCAGCAGACTATCCAGGTTTTCGATAAACAGACGAATCAGAATATCTTTATCTTCCCGCGTAAGCCGGTCAACCAGCTTGGCTCTGGGCTCTTCAATATATTTTTTGCATGGGTATGGAACTACACTTAAGTCATTGATTTCCATATCGAGACAGTATTTGCCGTAACCGTTCTGGATAAAGATCAGATTGCGCGCCGACATCCATGCTTTTAATCCAAAATGTCCTCTGTTATCATAGCGGGCCGTATCATAATACTGAATGCAGTTTAAACCATCCTCCACCGCATGATAATAAATCTTCTTATAGTTCAGGTAATACCCGATGGGATCGGAATCACAGAACACATAAATATCCCGATACTTTTTGAAATCTACCGGAATATATTGCTCCTCCAGTCTGCCGAAAAGCTTCGTGTATTTGATACGGGAAAGCATATTAAGCACCAGATTCCCTTTGTCCGTATGATATTTCTGAAGCTCCGGAAAGAAGACATCTTCTTTTTCATCAAACATGATTACTTCCTCAAAGAGCGGGCACTGATCGGCACGTTCTTTGAGATTACCAAAATTATTGGACATGGTACTGAGCACCAGAGTTGCCTTGCCCTGTTCAGATTTCGGAAGCGCCAGTTCTTTCAGACAGCTTACATATACATGGTAAAAGGTGTGACATACATAAATTCGTTCTCTCATTATTTCTCCACTATTATTTCTACTAGTATTATCTCTACCAGCTTAAACAGCCACAGTGCTGAACTTATTATACTCCAACTTTCCCTATTCGGGAAGAATCACTTTTACCTTGTCGCGATACTGAAAATGGGGTAAGATAAAGATGTTTACAATTAACTGAATGGAGTTTTATATGAATACGCAGTTACCGACACCTTATTTTGTAATAGATGAACCGATTTTACAACGTTATTATGATATGCTTACAGACTCACTTGCAGAGAACTGGGGTAATTATCTGGTGGGCTATTCTTTTAAAACGAATTCCTTACCGTGGCTTGTGGGCTTCGTAAAACGAAACGGTGCCTATGCGGAAGTAGTTTCCGAAGACGAATACAGTCTGGCGAAATATCTCGGTTTCAAGGACAGTGAAATTGTATATAACGGCCCCTACAAGGGGGAACATTCTTTTCGCAATGTACTTCTTGCCGGCGGTTATGTGAATCTGGATTCCCGTCAGGAACTGGATTGGTTGATGGCACTGGCAAAAGAAAATCCGGATACCCGCATAAAAGTAGGAATCAGAGCTAACTTTAATCTGGAACAGATGTGTCCCGGTGAAACCACCATGGGCGAGGTCAGCGGTCGTTTCGGCTTCTGCTATGAAACCGGTAAATTTGCTCAGGCCGTTGAAATATTACGCAATCTTCCCAACGTACAGATTGCCGGTCTGCATCTCCATTCCAGCAGCAAGTCCCGCAGCGTAAATATTTTCCGTTCCATTGCCCGGATGGCATGCCGATTGCAGCAGGAATTCCACTTTGATTTAGAGTATGTAGACTTAGGCGGCGGTTACTGCGGCGGTATGGAAGGCCGTCCCGAATATCCTGATTATTTTCCTGCAGTAGCAAAAGAATTGTCCAAATGCTTTTCGCCGGAAAAAACTAAGATCATTGTAGAACCCGGGATTTCGCTAATCTCTAAATGTACCACTTTCGTAACCAGCATTTTTGACACAAGAGATATTAAGGGCACCCGCTATGTAATGACAGACGGCAGCCGTTTTAACATTGATCCGACGATGATCAAAACATCCCATCTGTTTCATTTAGAGTATAAAGAAGACTTTGCCGGTGAACGTCCTGTGATGGATCGTCAGGTCATCAGCGGTTTTACCTGTATGGAAGTAGACCGGCTTTTTACTTATGCGAATCAGCCGGAATTAGTCCCCGGCGACCACATTATTTATGAAAATGTAGGCGGCTATACTATGAGCCTGAACCCTCTTTTCATTCAGTATTTCCCTGCCGTATATGTACGCAATGGGGACGAAATGAAGATGGTTCGTAAAAAATGGACCCCGGAAGAATATGTACAGGGACAGATTTTGGAGTAGATAATGATGAACATTTTAATTTTAAGCTGCGGTACAAGGAATTTACTTGTACGCTATTTTAAAGAAAACGGAAATGGCATAGAGAAGGTAGTCGGAACAGACTGTAGCGAATATGCGCCTGCGTTGTACGAGACAGATGCACACTATATCGTGCCGCGCATGACCGAGCCCGGTTATCTGGATACGATTATCGATATCTGTAAGAAGGAAGCCATTGATGCAGTTCTTCCGTTACAGGAAGACGAATTGTATCTGATCGCAACCCATAAGACTTTATTTACCGATAACAGTATAACTCCCATTGTGTCCGATGCAGAGACTGTGGATTTGTGCCGGGATAAATTTGCATTTTATCAACATCTTAAGAAACATCAGCTGCCCGCCCTCACCAGCGTGAACAGCTTCAAAGCATTTCTGAAGGAGCAGGAAGCAGGCACTATGTCTCTACCCGTCTTTTTGAAACCCACCCGCGGCTGCGGCAGTGTAGGCATACAGAAGGTGGAACACATAGAATTGCTGGAAACTCTGTGCAAATACGCAGATGAAGAATATCTAGTCCAGAACTTTGCCAAAGGCGAGGAATACGGTGCCGATATTTATGTGGATCTATTGTCCCGAAAGCCTGTCACCATCTTCGTCAAGAAGAAGCTGCGTATGCGTGCCGGAGAGACGGAGAAGTCTGTATCTTACAAGGATGAGAAGCTTTTTGAACTGATTCAGGAAACTGTATCAACCTTAGACCTGTGCGGCCCGGTCGACATGGACATTTTCCAAATCGATGGGCACTATTATATCTCCGAAATTAATCCCCGTTTCGGCGGCGGATATCCCCATGCCTATAACTGTGGAGTGAACTTCCCCAAACTGATTGCCAATAATATCGCAGGAATTGAGAATGCAAATACCATCGGGGATTATGAAGAGGGTGTCTGCATGTTGAAATATACGGATCTGGCGATGCTAAGGATATAAATGTGAATTGCCATCTTATATGTCACCTTGCTCTCTGCAAAAGTAATATCCAACTCGTCCATATCAAGAGTTACATTCACATAATGCTTTGCTTCATGAAGTTTGGACAATAAGCATACCGTCTCCACATGCATTGAAACTTTACTTCGCATTAACATTCGCGCACGTGACATTGATTTAACCTATTTTTGCACCCATGTATGAATAAAATGTTGCACCATTCCGGCAGACTTTTTGTACCTTCTCATTTCTGGCAAATTCTTAAATTCCATTTTCGAATATTCGGATATCTTAAATTCCATTTTCGAATATTCGGATTGACTCAACAATATAAATATGATATTATTTTATGGAGAAACGAAGTTTACTACCGTACAGTCTATGACTCAAGCGGCTTACTCGTTTCTTTTTTTATTGTCACAACATCATACAAATATAACTTTCCATCCTCATCTCGCCTTACCAAAATTCTTGCTCGAAAAATGTTATACCTTTCTAATACCCCATCTTCACTATAGACCGGTATCCCAAATCGTGTTGTGTAGCGGTACCACCCATACTTTGCCCTATTTCCATGTTTATTATTATAATCCGGAAATTCTGTCTTGCCCGTTGCAATTTCTAACAGTTCACCAACCGCAGTAATAGCATTGGCTTTGGCTTTTTCATTCACACCTTTTACATTCTTAGTATCCTTCGAATGTGCATATTCATCAGGGAAATCTGTTCCAATATATACTGTTTCAGCCGTTTCTAATATTTCAAAACATTCGCCAACATATTGCTTGAGATAATTTTCAATCTCATTCCAATCAATACTTCGTCTAGACTTAAATCGAATATCATTAATTAGCGCAATACTCTTCCCTGCTTCATCGCGAATAATTGAAATACTTCTATTCTGAGAAATGTTGTTTGCCTTAGGATTAATATTCTGAGTAAGCAACTGTTCATAGTAACTAATAATTCTTCTTTTGATATCAAAGGGCGCATTCACTATCCCTTCAATAATCACCCGGTCCTCAAGTATATAATTTGCAGTTAATTCCTCATTTTGCTTATCTTCCTCGTCACAAAGCAATTCTACAAGTGACATATCCAGCGCCTTACATATAACTACCAGTTTATCCGCCTGTGGATTAATTTTTTTCTTGCGCCAATCGCTGATGGTACTTGTTGCGATACCCGTTCTACGTGATAATTCAATCTGGCTCATATGTAATTCTTCGAGTCTTGCAAAGATCTTTTCATATATATACATGATATAACTCTCATTATTCCTATTATTTTCATCCAACATCATTATTGTATTTCCGATTTTTCGGATATTATATCATGTATAAAATATCTTGTTCAAGATAATTATCTTTATATTTTTGCTTTGCATTATCATATAGCTTTTGCTCAACCGTAAAATTACTCTATTTTTTCAATAACAGGGTCATTTGCAGAAATGACATCAATTATGTGGTCACATGCATAAATCCCGAAATGTTTTCCTACTCCCGGCCAGGAATGATCTTCTGTATGAATTATTAAAGCATCTAGCATATCTAACATTCTTGATTTCTCAAATTTAATAAAAAACTGTCCTTTTCTAACTTCATACTCATCCCAGAAAGTATAGGATTCATTTCTCGTAAGATGAAGCATATAATTCTCAAAAGTTATTCTATATTCGTCACCACTTTCTACTCCAATTTCAATTACCAAAGTATTTAATGGTTCACCTTCACCTATTAGTTCTTTACAAGAAATAATATATGGTGGAAATTTTCCACATTCAGTATTCTCTGTTCCAAATTCTATCATTGCAGTTCTCCCAAAATTCCATCCGGTTGGAAAATTTTATTTTTCTATGATATCACAAAAATGTTATCTCATATAATATCTTCGTGCCAACGATCTTTCTGTCAAATGTGTTCCAAATTCACATCGAAAATCAAAAAAATAAAGAGGGGTGACACTATTCGCGGACACCAAATTACTGCCGATACAATCCCGACGCACAACTTTGGTATCAACAAATTTTTGCACCCCTCTTAAATTTCTATTTTCTATATACATTTTCTCCCGCTAAAAACACAGGTACATATTCTTCAAAAAATCCCGCTAACCCGCATAAAATCAAGATTTCTTTGACAGCAAGCAAACGGTCTCCACATGCCGGGTTCGCAAAAACAAATCCACCGGCTGGACAGGACTGAAGGTGTACCCCTGCTCGCCAGGAACCGGACGTCCCGGGCTACGGTGTCGGCGTTGCAACTCGCCATCACGATCATGATTGTTGAGGGATTGGTTAGCTCAGGCATACGTTGCGGCCTGCTGCCTTCTGTACAGCGTATACAGTATGACAAGAACGACAAGAATCACAAGCGTCGTGCCCGGAGCGCCCTCAAGACCATACACGGTGTTGAAAAAGAAACCATCAACAGCGCCGTTCCCCTGGAAGATGCTCAGGGAGGAGGATTCGCCGCTGTTTGGCAACCCCATGATAAACTGTTGCGTAAAGTTCCAGAACGTGTGTATTCCGAATGCGGCCCAGATGCTGCGGGTGAGCTGCATCACGAGCGTCAAGAGCACGCCAATCAGGAAAACGTTCAGCGCAAAGAACGGGTTGAAACCAAAGATCTCCATATTGAAAATGTGGTGGAAGATAAACAGCACACCGCCCATCGTTGCGGCAACCTCGATGGGATAGCTCTTTTTTAGATATTCAAGCACATACCCACGGCAGAACAACTCTTCACAGGCGCAGAGGAAAAAGCTGAAGATGGCCTGCAGTATAATTAGTGGTGTGAAGCCGGATAAGGTCAGCGTAAAGCAGCCTGTAGCGGCAGCGAGCAGCACACAGAGCATATTGATTGCCGCACCCATGAGCGACCCGATGACAAACGCACGGCCCGAGCCTTTTTGGGGAGCAAAGCTGGCAAGCACCGTGCGGTCGGTCATCCTCATATAAATCAATATAGCGGCGGCGGGAAGTAGATACAGGCTAAAGTAACCGGCCCAGTACCAGAACTCATATAGTTTTATATCCTGGATTCCGTCCAGCAGCGGATAAATAGCGGTTAAAAAAATATATCCAATCCCTTTCAGACCCAGGAGGAAGATGAAAAGCTCCGTTCCGCAGACAACAAACAGGTTGTAGATTAGTTTCTTTTTTGACATATTGCATCGTCCTTTCTTTATTCATCTCATGGAGTTTGGACAATAAACTCACAGTCTCAACGAATCAATTCCCAGGAGAGTGGTGTTCCCATTGCAATATCACAAACCGCTGTTTTCCCCAATACTTCTTCATAATACATGGTATGAAGTCCGGCATTGGGACGAATGGAACGCACATTCTCAGGCGTAATCATTTCTCCTGCCTTAATATCCTTTACTACAAAAAGGGAACGAGAACCACTTCTCTCTTTTTCCTGCTTTTCAGTCAATTCATACTCTGACTGTCCAAGTGCTTTCTCAAGGATGCGGATATGATCCACCATCTCCTTGAATTCTTCGGGTTCCATGGAGAAAGCGCCATCCGGCCCGCCGTCTGCACGCCGCAACGTCAGATGTTTCTCCACCATCTTAACACCCAAAGGTACTGCACCAACCGGCACTACACTGCCCATGGAATGATCGGACAAACCCACCAGGCAATCATAGGTTTGGGCCAGAGTTGGAATCATATTCAGGTTAATTTCTTCATAAGGGGTAGGATAAGCTGATACACATTTCAAAAGTATAATTTCTTCATTGCCCTCTTCCCTGCATACCTGAAGCGCTCTCTCAATATCCTCTGCATGTGCCACCCCTGTTGCAAAGATAACGGGCTTATGCAGTTTCGCCACCTTGCGGATAAGCGGAATATCATTAATCTCATAAGAAGCAATCTTATAGGCCGGCATGTGATACTGAGTCATAAAATCCACGGATGCAAAGTCGAAGGGGGATGAGAAACACTCTAAGCCCAGCCCTTCTGCCACTTCCTTAAGTTTCGGCTGCCACTCCCAGGGTGTACTGGCCTCCTGATACAAATTGTACTCTGTCATACCATTCCACAATCCACCGTGGATCTGAAAATATTCATTATCACAATCTATGGACAGACTGTCTGCCGTATATGTCTGTAGCTTAATGGCATCCGCACCGGCTTCCTTTGCCGCATGTATGATTTCTACGGCTCTGTTATAGTCCTTTAAATGATTACCGGACATCTCTGCCACGCAGAAGCAGGGAGAATTTTTCCCAATTGTCCTGCTGCCTATTTTAAACTCTTTTTTCATTCAGCTATTTTCTCTTTTCCTAATTTATTTTTTAGTTAATTTGTCTGACATCCAATATGACTCTGACCGGCTATCATTTTCTGATATTTCAGTTCCGCAATCTCCCAGTCGTCCGGGTTGTCAATATCCTGCACCTCAAGCTCACTCATGATCATAGGCACCATATGCGGCAGGTCCGTCGTCTTATATTCTAAAAAAGGTGCCGTCCGGCAGCAATAAAACTGTCCGCAGTCATGATAATACGGCTCCAGATCCTGAGAACGGGTCTTAGCATGTTCCGGCCATTTCATACGAAGCTCACCTTCCTCATTTAATACCATGCACCGCTGAGGTGGAAAAGAAAACGGCACTACCGGCATCACAGAATCCGCTTTTGCCAAAAGTCCCATGGCTGTCCTTAATTTCTCCGCCGTCACAAATGGCGCCGTCGGATAAAGGCAACAGAAGTTGTCAAACTCTCTTCCACGTTCCTTATATGCTTCCAACACTTCCAGTAGCACATCATCCGTAGAGGCATAATCCCCAGCGCTCTCGCTGCTACGCATAAAGGGAACCTGCGCACCTGCCTCCTTGGCAATTCGTGCTATTTCCTCATCCTCCGTAGATACCATAACCTCTTCAAACAATCCCGACCGAAGCGCTGCTTCAATGGAATAAGTAATAATAGGTTTCCCGCAGAACAGTTTTACATTTTTGCGGGGTATTCTTTTACTGCCGCCTCTTGCCGTGATGATTGCTATGGAACCCATACGAATCCTCCCTGTTAGAATGATTTTACTCTGATTTATACTGTAAACAGTATACCTTATTTGCCTTTATTTATCAACGAGACTAAAAGTACATAAGAAAACCCAGAGAGCTGCCACTCTCTGGGTTTTCGCATGGTCTAGCTTAGAATTAATCGCTTCATTGCTTGCCTATACATACTATATCATACACATCTTAAATATTCAAGAATAGTCGCAAGATTTTCAAACTTCCACCATAATTCCTCTAATATAATTTTTATATTCCGCGGAACGTAAAGGTAAACTCCACCTTATTGCTGACATCAATCAGATACTCAGGATGTACCAGAGCACCCCAGCTGTCGTCTCCGCCCACACCCATCTGCTGTTTTGCCACACGGATTACGGTATAGTGTACTTCCGGCAGTTCATAAGGATGCCTTGCATTCTCCATCTCATGCGGGGTATATGGTAATGCTGAGAAATTAATGTTATCTCCGGCAAACAGAAGTCCTCTGCCTTTGCGATCAGTAACTTTCGCATAACGGACACCGGTCTTATTGCCGCATTCCTGAGGCACCATATACTGTGCCAGATTATCCTTGACCAGATTCCGGTAAACGCCAAGCTTCGCGCCTTCTTTTCTGTCCTCATAGGTTTCTGCCGGACCATTTCCGTACCATTCCACATGATCATAATCGGCATCACAGTGGAACATCATGCCAAACTCCGGCATATCACCCAATTCTTTAACGGGATCATAAGATAACGTAGTCTGAATCCGGCCATCTCCATAGACTCTGTAGGTTACCTGACATTCTGCATCCGGTGTAGTCTGTAACCGGTAAGTATAAGTCAGGGTCAGGCAGTCTTTCTCTTCTGTTACCACCGGATTATCATACTGCGTACCACCCGGTGCTTCTCTCTTAGTTCCTACGCCTTTGCCTGTCAGATAGAGGCTGGCAATTTTCCACTGGGCATACCGTCCCGGCATATTGTTGCCTTCATCATTGTCAATCGGTGCACGCCAGAAGTTCGGCTTTGGTGTTCTCTCCAAAAGTTCTACACCTGCATAACGATAGGAAACCAGTCCACCACCTAACATGGAGAACAATGCTTCAAATTCCTCTCCTCTGACACCGATATTATTATTACCGTAAATCACCGTATAGGGCTTTGTTTCTGCCTTCATGCAATCCGCAGCTCCAACAGGAATTCCTGCCTGAACAGCTGCTCTTACATCTGCATCGTTCACAACTGCCACCACAGCCTGTCCGAATGCCACCTCATAGCCGGCTTTTTCCCATAGAGTATCTTTCTTCAACCGGAAGGAAATGATAACTGCATATTCGCCCGCATAATCAGGGATGGTAAATGGAATCGGGAAATTCTCCCGGCTTTCCGGTTCCACGGCAATTTCCAATGCTTTCTCTTCTATCTGCACACCATTACGAAGCAGTATGGCTTTCGCTTCAAAAGCTTCTGTATTTACAAACAGATTTTTATTCCATACCTCAAATTCCTTCTCACCTACCGTAACCTCTATGTTCTGATAGTCAAATTTCACTTCCTGCATCTTCGGGGATGCATCGCGCTCACCGCCATATACAATGCCATTTCCGCTGAAATTATAATCAGTAGGACGGTCACCGAAGTCGCCGCCGTAGGCCTGGAATTCTTTACCGTACCGGTCCTTTTTGTAAATCGACTGATCAATATAATCCCAGATAAAACCGCCCTGGTAACCGGAATTCTCCTGATCGGCCAGTCTGGTATATTTATGCAGATTCCCACAGGAATTACCCATAGCATGTGCATACTCGCAAGATACAAACGGCTTGGCATCCGGTGTCGCAAGATATTCTTCTATCTCCCATACCTTCGCATACATGCGGCTTTCCATATCGGAGCTGTCGTTATAGGTTCTGTCCTGGAAGACGCCTTCATAGTGCACCAGTCTGGTATCATCCAGTTCTCTAAATTTCTCGGACATCCGATAAATGGTTCTGCCACCGCAGGACTCATTACCGCAGGACCACAGCAGGATGGAAGGATGATTCTTATCCCTCTGATAACAGGAATTGACACGGTCAAGCATCATCGGTTCCCATTCTTCCCTGTCACCGGGCAGTACATATGATTGATCCTTCAGACCTCTCATATAAGCATCCCAGCTACCATGCGTCTCCATATTGTTCTCTGCCAGCATATAGATACCATATTTATCACACAAATCATAAATATCAATATCGTCCGGATAATGACAGGTTCTGATGGCATTGATATTGTGCCGTTTCATCGTCACGATATCCTTCTCCAGCTCTTCATAGGAAACCTGACGTCCGGAAACAGAACTGAACTCATGTCTGTTAGCGCCTTTGAAGACAATACGTCTGCCGTTTAACAGCATCCGATTGTTCTTCATCTCAAATTTGCGGAAGCCAACAGCCTGCTCCATATATTCCTCTGTCTCACCGGAATCGGAAAGCACCTCAACAGCAAGCTGATACAGATTCGGTTCCTCTGCACTCCAAAGCTTTGGACCGGCAATCTCCTCCTGCAGCATTACCGTTGCAATACCTGCAGCATCCCCAGCAACCTTCTCTGTCCGTTCAAACAGTATCTTGTCACCGTCCATCAGAGTATAACGGATACTTCCTTTTCCTTTGACTTTTGTTATAACTTCCAACACAGCCTTTGAAAAATCATCCTCTGCAAAAAGAGTTTTTACCCGGATATCCTCCACATGTACCTTTGGTACCGCATACAACTCCACACTGCGGTAAATACCGGAGAATCGGAAGAAGTCCTGATCTTCACACCAGCTGGAAGAAGTCCATTTGTACACCTGCACTGCCAGTTTATTTTCTCCCTCTCTGATATAAGGAGTCAGATCAAAATCAGAAGGAGTGAAACTATCCTCGCTATAACCCACATAACTGCCGTTTAACCAGAGGACCATGCCACTTTCCACACCATGAAAGCAGATACGGATTTCCTTACCCTGCATCTTTTTGGGCACCTCAAAATATTTCACATAACTTGCCACCGGATTAAAACGTGTTGGAATCTCCCCCGGCTTTAATGCTTCTCTGCCATCCCAGGGATACTGGATATTTACATACTGAGGTGCATCATATCCCTCCATCTGAATATGCGCCGGGACCCGGATATCTACCCAGCTTTTGCAGTCATACTCTGCTTTCTCAAAACCCGCAATAGCAGAATCAATGTTAACCGCATAGGAGAATTTCCAGATACCATCCAGGGACTTTTTCAGAGAGCTCTTCCCCTTAAAAAACTCTTCTTTGTTCTTATAAATTGCCTGCGCGGAATGTGCAGGAAGTACATTTTCCTTAAAAAATAACGGATCTTTTACCATGTCATAATGAAACTGTGTCATAAAACAGCAAGGCTCCTTTCAAATTATTTTACCGCTCCGGTAATACCTTCTGCAAAAACATTCTGTAAGCAGAAGAATATTCCTTCCTCCTACATTTCCATTGTAACAAATTATTTGCCTTTTAGCCACAGAATCGGTATACTACAGATAATTACCGGACAATTATAATCTGTCCGAAAAGGAAGGATACACTATGTCAGGTTTACCCTCTATCTACTTCAGAACAGACGGAAATACGGAAATTGCCACAGGACATATTATGCGCTGTCTTACTATCGCGCGCGCCTGCGCAAAGCAAAATGCCAATGTAGCTTTTATTGTATCAGATGAAGAGAGCCTTGCCCTTTTACAGGAACGCTTCGATGTTCCCAACGAGTTTGCTGTTTATTGTCTGCACAGCGACTACCGCAGGATGCATGAAGAACTGCCTGCATTAATTGACTGGCTGGATGCTCAAACGGGTTGCAAAGGTACTGTGTCCGGCACAGGTCTCAGCAAACCCTGGCTTTTTGTGGACTCTTATTTTGTTACTCCGGCCTATTTTGCAACACTGGGCGCTCACTATCCGATTGCCTATCTGGATGATCTAAGAAGCTTTTCCTATAATGTGGATTTGGTCATTAATTATGACACGGAAACTGACTCCCCTTATTATACAAATGCAAGACGCAAATTATTGGGTCCCAGATATACTCCTCTGAGAGAACAGTTCATGCAGCCTGTATATACTGTTCGTCCTTCCGTACAAAATATTTTTCTGTCTACAGGAGGCACCGACCCGAATGGCATAGCAGAATGTCTTCTTCAGAAAATCTTTGACACGCCCGACGAAAGCTGCAGACCACTTCAGACATATGATTACCACATTGTAACAAGCAAATCCAATTCCCGCTACCATACATTACTGTCCATAGCTGCTACCAATCCACACATTCATATCCACACGGGGGTCTCTGATATGGCTTCCCTTATGGCATCCTGCGACCTGGCCGTTTCGGCCGGGGGAACTACATTGTGTGAATTATGTGCCGTAGGTGTTCCGACCGTCAGCTATCTGATGGCAGAGAACCAGCGCACTGCCGTTGAGACCTTTGCAAAGGAAGGACTGATTCCTTTTGCGGGCGTAAATAGCTCCGCACTTTCCAATATTCTGCGTTTTCTGACAGAAATGTCAGGAGATGAAAATGCACGCAAAAAAAGCTCCCAATCTATGAGAGCTTTTCTGGATGGCCGGGGCGCTGTCAGGATTGCTGAAGCACTACTGCATCCTTAACTTCTTCCTGTATACTGTCTGAAGATGCATTTTTCTTTCTTCTATATCGATACCGGTACCATATGCATCCTGCAATAGTCAGGGCAGATATCACATTGGCAATCACGAATGCCGGAACCGGCCCATACCGTACATAAATATGATGCTCTATACCATCTCCCGTGACTGCCAGACGGATTCTGGCTGCATCGCCCCGCCTGATCTCAACTTTCTGACCATTCTCATCATAAGCACGATAACCAAGATAACTCAGCATAGGCAATTCGATATACCCTCTATCCGTTGTTGCGCTATATGATATAACCGCTTTCGTCCCCTTTTTCTGATAATCATAAACGGTTATATTATTCATATCCGATGTAATCACACTGGATGTCAGGCGTTCATCTGATGCCCCGTCAAGCCGCCACTCATGCGGATAAAACAATCCAATATTCGCAACCAGTTTACTTTCATGTCCCTTAGATGCCACCGCTTCCGGATTATCGTAGGGCATATGATTGTTATCCGTCGGTACGGACACGATTACCAGCAGATTCAACCCTATCAGCAAAGCAAATATAATATTTCGGAAAGGTTTCAATATATCCGAACGTGACAAGCCGATAACACCCACAAACATCATACAGGCACAGACCGGTCCCAGGAAACGCCACGGGAACTGAATCATCGTTGCAATATTTTCAAACAAACTATTGGCAAGCAAGGTCCGGTTTGGGAAATATCCGGTAGTCATAAATGCAAGAATACAACCCATAACAAGCAGATAGAGAAGATAACCGTCCAAATCCGCCTTTTGACTTCTATGTTCGCAAAGCAGATAAATCACACCGATGCCAAGGCATCCCAGGAGCGCCAGCCCCAGAGAAAAATACTGCTTATTGTACAGGCTCAGACTCTGTGTCAGATTAGAAAGATTGATAGACTGCTCAAAATAGCTGCTCCATCTGAGACTATCCTTACAGATATCCTCCATATAATAATAAGTCATAAAAGGGACCAGATACCACATATTCAACAGCATGGAAAGACCTGCTGCCTTGCCTATCTCCGCATATCTTTTGTCCCTGATAATGCGTCCGACATAAACCAGTGCAGTGATCACACATATTACCGCCACAAAGGCAGCGCTTAATATATGGCTCTGAAGCGCTCCGCTAAAACCAATCACCAGAAAATACCATTTCCTGCGGTCTCCCAAAATCACATGATAAAGTCCTGCTATGACAAGCGGCCAGAACACCAATGCCAGTATCTCTCCCAGATCTCCTCTGGAAAAAATGTTAGTAAAGCGATAGGGCATAAGTGTATATAATACTACAGCCAGTATTACGCTTCTGCGTGACTGCACCATAGACTTCACTGCCACATAAGCACTCACTGCCGCTCCCAGATTTGCCAGGAAGATCAACACCTTATATGATAATGCCAGTGACACTCTGCAAATTCTTAAAAAGGCTCCGATATACAGGAAAAGATAAGGATACATGGCATTCAGATAACCATGATTTTTCAAACCGTCAGGCAGAATATTGACAGGTATCTGTCCGTCTAAAATACCATCCTTCAGTCCTTCCAGTCTCGCCAGGTGATAACACAGATCATCGCCATTGTAAAGATAGGTCTGCATCATTGGCGAGGTGGCTAAGAGAGCAACCCCAAAAATAATGCTGTAATCAACCAATTGCTCCTGAGTAAGCCATTTTCTGCCGCTCCTGACATACAGGCAGCCAATCACATTTATCACAACAAAAAGTGCCACAAAAAAATATGTATCCGAATAAAACATACCCTCAGGAGACAGTGTAAACTTCTTTATCGTCAGTTCTCCCTGTCCGCTGTAATTAACCTTAAACTGAAGCTGCTTGACATCCTTGGATAATGTAAAATCTACACCCATCTTCTGCTGTCCTGCCGGAACAGGCCATGCAGCAATCTTGCTTCCCTGCTCCCATAACTCCAGTACTGAACCGTCGTTATCTGCCTTATAATCCATGCTTACGGTATAGGTTCCCTTATTCATCAAATACTGCGGTGTATTCGCAATACATCCGGTTCTGGCCACCGATTCCCTAATGACTAACGAATTCTCCGAATCAATCAATCCAACCGAATGCTGTAGCTCAGTACCGGTATATTCTAAAGGCTGGCCACCCTCATTACCCAAAAGCAGGAGCACCGTTACAAGGAGCACGATAATGCCATATATTATTTTATGCTTCAATGATATCTCTTTTGTTTTCATTCTCACCCCAGCTTTTTACGCAGATTCCGATAGCCCCATAACAATTTGTAATACAGAATAAACCGGGCGGTGGAGGTAAGCTGCATTTGTATCAGCTTCTTTTCCTCCGCACCGATACGCTCTATATAATAGGAATTCTTCTGAAAATCCGGGAAAGTCTCCAGCATTTCCTGTCCAAGCCTTTTCACAAAGTCTGTACGGACCGGACGTACACCCTGCATATAAGTAAACAGTGTATTTACATAGAATAGCATGGTAAAAGTAAACTCAAGTTCCGGATAATACTTCTCAAAATACCCGTAAGCTTTCGCTTCCTGCAGCATAATCCGCCCGGCTTCCATACGATCCTCGCATCGTTTCACATTTATCGTATGCACCGTAGAAGTGTCATGCTGATAATAATAGTATAACGGCTCCTGGATATATTCAAAATGTTTCGCACGAAGCATCCACGAATTAGCCAGCGCATTATCCTCATAGAAAATTCCTGTCGGGAAACGACTCGGATGATCGATGACGATTTCCCTGCGGTATACCTTGACCACCAGACTGCCACTGTCCAGAATCAGGGAACGGTATTTCTCCTCATTCAGAGTCCCTGTCTGCTCCGGCTTATTATTGTGCACAACCTGTCCAATCTTCATGCTGTGTTCATCCGTCAGGTGATAATCACAGCCTACCATATCCGCACCGGTCTCCTCCCCTTTGCGGATCAGTTTTTCGTAAAAATCCGGAGTAACCCAGTCATCGCTGTCTATGAATCCAATCCATTCCCCCTGTGCCTTATCCATGCCAATATTCTTGGCACCACCCTGCTTCTGATTGATTTCAGAATGGATGGCATGAAACTTATCAGGGTACTCCTTTTCATATCTTAGCAGAATATCCCAGGAAGTATCCGTAGAACAGTCATCCACAGCAATAATCTCATAATCCTCTATCGTTTGATTAATAAGGGAATTCAGACAATATTCCAGTTTCTGATCAGCCGCCATATTATAGACAGGCACAATAATAGATAATTTCATATATTGATTCCTTTACTTCCAATGTATAGCTGCTGTCAAAGACAAATCTCTTCCGCAGACAATATGCCGGAATTAACCCGCATAATAGGTTGCAATCTTAGTCACGGCCTCAATAACGCTCTCTACGTCTTCATCGCTCATTGCATAATAGAGCGGCAGTGAAATAATTTCATCATACAGCTTCTCTGCATTAGGACATAATCCCCTATGATAACCCAGCTTCTCATAATACGGGAAATAGTAAGTAGGAATGTAGTGTACATTACAGCATACATTTTCCGCCGCCAATGCATCAAAGAACTGTTTTCTGTTAATCTTCAGTTTCTCCGGCACAATACGAAGAATATATAAGTGCCTTGTTGTATCCGATTCCGGAATTTCCTTCTGTACAAAAATTCCCGGAAGCTTGGAAAATGCTTCATTATATTTTGCCACGATTTCTTTCCTGCGCTTACTGAACATCTCAAGCTTATCAAGCTGACTGATAATCAGCGCTGCCTGCATATCCGTCATGCGATAATTATAACCCAGGGCAATCTGTTCATAATACCACGGGCCATCCGGTTCATGCTCCATCTGCTCTGCATCCCTGGTAATCCCATGGGAACGGTAAAGGAGCAGCTTCTTGTATAAACTTTCATCATTGGTAAGCACCGCTCCGCCTTCACCACCGGTTACCGTTTTCACCGGATGGAAACTGAAGGTAGTCATATCTGCCACGGAACCGTTGGGCTGTCCCTTGTACTTCGTACCGATTACGTGAGCGCCATCCTCGATCAAAGTCAGATTGTTCTCTTCACATATCTTCTTTAGTGGCTCTAATTCCACAGACTGACCCGTATAGGAGACAGCTACCACTGCCTTCGTGCGGGGTGTAATAGCCGCTTTTACCTTCTCAGGATCAATATTGTAGGTCTCCGGATTGATATCGGCAAAAACCGGACGAGCACCACAATACAGAGCACAGTTTGCAGATGCCGCAAAAGTAATCGGCGTGGTAATGACCTCGTCTCCTTCTCCTACTTCTGCTGCCAATGCTGCAATATGCAGGGCTGCCGTACCGTTACTGCATACTACCGCATATTTCGCACCTGTTACCTTACATAATTTCTGCTCCAATTCCGTAATCTTCGGCCCACAGGTCAGATAATCACTCTTTAACACATCTACCACTGCCTGAATATCATCCTCATCTATGTACTGATGACCATAGAAAATCTTAGTCTCCCTGACGGGAGTTCCCCCTTCAATCGCAGGTTTGTTCATATCCATTACCTTCTTTCCTAATTCTCTGAAACAGTAATCCGTTGTCTGTCAATATCTGCTTATATAATACACATAAAGGACATGCGTTTGCATACATGTCCTTTTATTTGATCACGATTCTCTTTATTTCTCCAGCTCCACATCTTTGAGCAACTCTCTGATATCTTCTACACTCAGCCACTCTGTATTGTTACCGGAGCTGTACGAAAAGCCGTCCGCAACCTTTTTACCGCTCAAATCCGGCTGCTGTCTGTTATTCCAGGTCATCTGCGGATATACGATGAAGTGTTTATCATACTCGTAGGTTGTCATGGAATCCTCTGTCGTTACCATGATCTCATGCAGCTTCTCACCCGGACGGATGCCCGTCTCCTTAATCTTACAGCCCGGCAGCATTGCCTCAGCCAGATCCGTAATCTTAAAGGAAGGAATCTTACTGATAAAAGTCTCTCCTCCGGTTGCTTCCGACAGTGCCTTAATAACTAATTCAACACCCTCTGTCAGACTGATCCAGAATCTCGTCATACGAAGATCCGTAATCGGAAGCTCTGTCGCTCCCTCTTTGATAAGCTTATGGAAAAACGGAATGACAGAGCCACGGCTTCCTGCCACATTACCGTATCTTACAATAGAAAAATTAATGTCCTTGCTGCCGGCATAAGCATTGGCAGCTACAAACAGCTTGTCCGATACCAGTTTGGTTCCGCCATACAGATTCACGGGATTGACCGCCTTATCGGTAGACAATGCAACCACTCTCTGTACGCCACAATCCAATGCGGCATCGATTACATTCATCGCGCCGTGGATATTCGTCTTAATTGCCTCATTAGGATTATATTCACAGGCAGGCACCTGCTTTAATGCTGCCGCATGAATGATATAATCTACACCCTCACAGGCTCTCTTCAGACGTTCCACATCGCGTACATCACCAATAAAAAACCGCAATTTTTCTTTGTATTCTGAAAATTCATTCTCCATCAGCCACTGCTTGAACTCATCTCTGGAATAGATGATGATCTTCTTCGGTTCATAGTGTGTCAATACATATTTCGTAAAGCATTTACCGAAAGAACCCGTACCTCCGGTAATCAATATTGTTTTGCCGTTTAACATGAGTTTTCCTCCGAAAATAATATCTTCTACATTGTTTTTAAGTATAGCATAGGGATAAATAGTTTGCAATCAGTCTTCTCCTGTATAGATAGCATCTCCATTCCACAGAAATATACTACTATGAAACAATAACATAATTACTGTTTCATAGTACTGATTATTCCTTCCAGTTCACGCACCCTGGCTTCTAAGGCATCTGCTCTGGCCTCTTGTACATCTGCCCTAGCCTCTTGCGCATCCGCTCTGGCTTTTTCGCGTTCTGCATTGGCTTTCTCACGCTCTGTATTGGCTCTTTCCTCTGCGCGTCCTTCTTCTCTCATATCATCATCATGCAGAAGCTCCTTCATATACTCACCTCTCCATTTCTCATTGCGCCGCCCTGCTTCCACAGCCTTGTGAAGCTTTCCGGTCAGCTCATCCAACGGTTCTCCCGTCATTATGTACCGGTACAGAGCTTGTATACCATCCGGTATCTCTTCCTTCTGACAGGTACAGTTAAAGAAATACTTTACCGTATGATCCTGCAATTCCAATTCCGGCAACTCCTCGCATTTGTTCCGAAAGGTATACCGGGGTAATCCCTTTCTAAAGGGATCGAAGGTACAGATGAACAGGATGTTGGTCTCCGGCAGGCTCCGGTATGACTGATTCTTCTTCAGGTGATCCGTATCCATCGCTGCCTGATAAAACCGGCTCCGTCTGGGCAAATCATGTTCCTCCGGCTTCTTGTGGTTCAAATTCTGCATCTCCGCATCATAAACCGTCTCCCCGTCCCCGGTATAAATATCCAGGCGAATAGGTTTCCCGTCCACTGCATAGCGGTATTCCCGCTGGGGCTGCATCTCCGTCAGCTCTCCCACCGGTTTCCCCAGCAGGCATTCCAGTACCTCCCGGCACAGTGCTCCGTCCTCCATGACCTTGCCGAACATAAAGTCATCGGACAATTTCAGTTCCTCGTAGTTTTTTGCCATATGGTCTCCTCCTTTGTTGCGCAGGAGTCCATGGCACCCGTAAACTCTGCTCTTATTCCGACTCCTGCCTGATGATTGTTTGGATTATAAGCAGGAATCTAAAGAATAAACAGAAAAAGATATACAATGAATACGTTTAGAAATAACTGCTTATTCGTGAATTATAGCATAGGCAGTCCAGGATGGCAACACCCTGTTTCAAGTTCCCTTTATGATTATATGTGCATAGAACTATTTTAAATAGTATACGTCGCAATACTTCTCTTCAAACATCAGTTCCCGATGTTCTGCCAAACGTGGATTCGTGTCTATGATTCTCCCAATCTGGGCATCCGCATCTGTTCCATCTGCCACATACACAACTAACGATTCTGCCTGCCTGGTTTTCTCGTCTTTCATCACATCCACACTGTCTGCGGAAACAAAGTATACCTCAGAATACTCCAGAAGTTCATTAGTCACATCCCAGATACACCACTCTGCTCCCGCCTGATATAAATATATGACCGGAGTTCCTGCTGCCGCCTGCTCTCTGGCAAATTCCATCTGTTGCTTATCTTCAGGATAAAGAAATACAACCCTGTTGCCGATCAGACCGGTCAAATCTACCACCAGGCATGCTAAAACAACCAGTATGCTAAGAATAGAAAGCGACTTTGCCTGAGCGTTTGCAGATGAAAATCCCGTCACACCAGACATACACATCTTTCCCAGCCGATAAAGCCCGTCAAAAAGCAGCAGCACAATCATTCCATAAACCGGAAGCTGATAACGGTTCGAAGTGTCTCCCAACAGCAATGCGGTCTTGGACACTGCCAGGAAATATCCGATAACTGCAAAGGCAAGCAGACACCATGCCGCATCCGGCTTCGTGCCCTGTTGTTGCTTTTGGCTCAAAGCAGACACTTTACGCCGTCCATTTATCGCATAAGCCGTCACAGCAAGCAGTACAATCACTAACAAAATCCATGCCAGTGTTTTTCCAAATACATACTCGTCCAGCAGATTCCAGAAAAACCGCAGTCTTTCTGTCGTATTAGACAAATCAAAAAAGTTCTCCGTAGCCTGCGCTCCCCGCTGTCCCCGAAACATCTGTCCCGGAAAGGACGGATAAGTCAGGTAGGCAAGTGCAAAAGCAATCAGCTGACTCAAACCATATCGCAAGCAATTCCAAAGATTACGGTTATGCCATAACAGCCAGATACAAAAAGCCGCCCCGATAAAAAACAGAAAAATAAAGTAATAGTATTGTGTCAAAAAGCCAAGATATGTTACCACGGCAATCGGTATCAGAAAACTTCTTACAGATAATTTCCCTTTATCTGACCCGGATGCTTTCCCATCGCAGTCAAATTCCTGTACAGCTTGCACATGAAGAATCGCGCAAAGTAACACCCACATGGTAAGCATCTCATACATTCTGATGAAAACCACTCCACTAATCGCTGCCGGAGTCAGCCCATAAAACAAAGTTATTATTAAAGATAATGCTCTGTTACGATTACTGATTAAATAGGACAGATATGTCAGCAATATAATATTGATCCCATGGAAAAAGAGATTCACCGACAGGCCGATCCATTTTGAGAAAACACCCGGCACCAGGGATGCCACCGTATGAAACACCCAGTAATACACAGGCGGATGCACATCCCAGGACTGCACCTGTCTGACCAGTCCATACTGAAACTGCTGTCCGGGAAGTACTACAAACTCGTCCCTGTATGTTTCCCGACTCATCCATTGTCCGTCTTCCACATAGAATCCATTGGTGCGTGCCGTAGAATAATAGGTATAATACTCATCCTCATGGAATCCCTGTTTTGCAGTACAAAAATAAAAGGCCGCCACCATCTGCACAGCCCAAATGATAACAAAACATAGGATATAAAATTTCTTTGTAAATCTATCTTTCATTCCCTTGAAACTTCTCCATTTTCCACGTATGCACGCTTCTGATCATTTTGGGCGCCACCGTCAAAATAAGCAAATACACTTTCTGCTTTCCTGTCAGATATGGATTCCCGACAGTATCCGTCACATGGCTTCTCAGATATTTCTTCACATTGCAATAAAATTCATTTTCACCAGTCATCTGTGAAATCGGTACATGCAGAAGGTAATCCAGACGCTGATATAGATTAAACCGGATTGCATAGGTATGGAGTGTCGGATAAGTCTTATCCACAAGCTCCTGCATACGGTCAGCATTATCCACAATATCCAGAAACACCCGTGAAAAGCTGTCCTTTGTCTTCTTTCTTGTTGTACTTTCCTTACGGCATACCACATGATATCCCTGTTCCGGCAGAATAACGATACCGTCAATCTCCTGCAGCATATCTACCAAAAGTCTAAAGTCTTCATTCAATACGCCTTCCGGGAATCTGTGTTTGGCAAACAGCTCCTTCTTCACCAGCTTGGTACAAAAGGAACAATCCCCCTGATGCAACAGCAATTCCTTCACAAAAGTTTCGGTCTCACAGAACCGCACTTCCTTAGGCGGTACGCACACATCCGGCAGCCTTACGCCGTCCTCATCCACCTCGTCCCGGGAAATCTGCACCACATCGCAATCCTTTTCCGAGAGAACCTGCATCATTTTCTCATACACATAGGGTTCTATATAGTCATCACTGTCCACAAAACCCAGATACTCACCAGATGCCCTGTCAATACCCAGATTTCTTGCAGAAGAGGCCCCGCCGTTTTGCTTATGATACGTAACAATACGGTCATCCTGCCCGGCCAGCTGCTCACACAGTCTGTCTGTTCCGTCTGTGGAACCATCATCCACCAGAATGATTTCCAAGTCAGAGTAAGTCTGTGCACAAATAGACCTCACGCATCTTTCCAGACAATCTATGGAATTATATACCGGTACGATAACACTGATTTTCTTCATCACTATAAACTGCCATCCATCATACTTTGATACATCTTTCCCGGTCTGATGACCGGTGCGTTACTAAGCGGCCCATCTTCGGCTGCAATAATCCTGCTCTTTTGCAGATCACTTACAAATCGCAGCAACTCCTTAGCTGCATGCTCCGCATTCCACATATCCCGGATTGTCTCATAGGCAGCCCATCCCATCTGTTTCCTGTCATCCCAATGAGCGAATAAATCCTCCACTAAAGCTTCCATTTTCTCATAGCTGTCATCCGGGTACACAAGCCCGTTCTCACCGTGCCGGATTAAATATGGTGCAGCACCCACCTGAGCATTAACCACTTCCACACATCCGCTGTTCATGCCCTCATTAACTACAGCGCCCCATCCTTCCAGATAATTACTTGTAAAAAGATGAATATGGCACTGTTCCATCACATCCCGCACCTTCTCCGGCTCTGTATAGCCATAGAAAGTAAAGTATTCCGAAAGTCCCAAAGCCGTAACTTCCCGTTTTATGGTAGGCTCCAATTCTCCGTCCCCCAGCATATGAATGTGATAGCGGCATCCCTTGTCCCGAAGATGCTTCGCCAGCCGGACCACATACTCCGGATGTTTCAACGGGATAAATCTCCCTGCCCAGACAATATGCAGTGCACCATCCTGTATCTTCATTGCATCCAATTGTGTTTCATCATACTTTCTGAGAGCCGTAAAATATCCCCATCGGAACATCTTATCCGGATAAGCTCTAATCAAGTTAAAATCCGATGCCGTGTAGGCACCGGCGCATAGCATGCAGACATTCTGTCTGCGGTACTTGATATGCTCGTTATATTTTGCAATCAGACCACGAGGAGAGATGGCCTTCCACTGTCCTTCCCTGTACAGGCGCTCACTGACACGCAGCGTCGTTCTGCCGCTCTGCAGCCTGGAAGCCACAATATCCTCTCTTTCCGTCCAACCGAATAACACCACATCACTCTCTGCTATTTTCTTAAGACATTCATATTCCTTCTCATACAGGCACAGCACATAAGGCAGTTTCTGAATATCCACACCCCACCCCATGGCAACCCGTTCTTCTTCCATGGGCATGGTCTGGACAAACGTAAAGTTCTCTCCCAACGTTTTATAGAGTACCTCGCACAGAGGGATCTGATGATGATTAATATAATTTGACACAAAAGTAAAGGTCATGACAGCATCTCCCGGTAAATCCTCAGCAAGCGATAATAATTCTGGTCCGCGTCATGATTGACACGGGCATGTTTTCTGGCATTGTCTGTCATCCGGTCCACAATCGCTTCTTTGGTAAAGATCTCTATGATCCTGTCCGCCAAAGCATCCGCATCTCCCGGCGGATAGAGGAATCCGTCCCCACCATCTGTTAACAGATTATGGATACCACCCACGTTAGCTGCCACACAGGGAACCCCCAGAAGCATCGCCTCACCGATGGAATTGGGTGAATTTTCCAATGCCGAAGGACATACAAATACATGGCTTAATAAATACTGTTCCTTCATTTCCTCCGCACTCAGCCGCCCCAGCATCGTTACCTTATCTTCCAAATGATTCTCTCTAATCAGCTTCAACAGGTATTTTCCATATGCCGGAAGCTTTAACGTATCCTTCCAGGTTTCCCTGTTTAAAATATTACTGCCCGCCACATAGATTTCTGTATCCGGAAACTGCTCCAGAACCTTTGGCATTGCTTTTAACAGATAGTGAAAGCCTTTCAAGGGATAATCTCCCTGACTTAAGAAAATCCGGTAAGGCTGGCAGGTACTTCTCTTCCACCTGTCACGATAAAAAATCCCCCTGAGTGTCTCATTCAGATAGTGATATGTAGCATTGGGATTGATCTTCGCCGTTTCAGCGCGGTCAAAATCCGTTCTGCCCGCAATGTGCTTTACTCTCTTGATCGCTTCAATCTCAAATCTGCCACGCTTCTCAAACTTCCTCTGCTGCTGCCTGATACTGTCTTTGCGTACCATATCACGGAAAGTAACCTGTCTTTGTACTTTCACAGGCAAATCTGCCATATATACTCTGGCGCAGGCAGAAATCAGCCCCTGAATCCCAATCAGCGTATGCTCCGGATTATTAAAAACCTTAATGCTCGCCAATGCATGAGGAAATTCCGTTCCGAATACATGCATAATATCCGGCTGGAAATCATCTATGATCAACTTAAAGTAATCTTCCAGATCCGGGTCATACTGCTCCGGCGCAGTCAGATCTTCTACAAAAGCATAGCAGTGACAGGACATATTTTCCCCTAACTGCATATCCTGATCAAAAGGTCCCACGGATTCCTCTACCGGAAAAGCGATTGCCAGTTCTATCCGATTTCTTCCCTGTTCAGAGATAACCCTGTCTAACAACCCGCTGAGCCATCCCTCTCTGTTACTGTAAGGCATGTTCAATCGTTTCGCGATAACCGGCAGCATAATATTACATACCCATAATACTTTCATATCAATCCTCACGCCTTTCTTTCATCTTACAGACTACCCTTTTACAGAATAAATTGTCCTTTTCATTTTCTGATAGATACCTGCTGTTACCTTATTCCCGGCAAGCCACGTCCGAAGCGGCGCCAACGTAAGAAGCATCATCAGCCGGTATTTTCTCACTTTCTTTGCAGGAATATATTTTCCCACAATCTCCTGATGCTCCTGACGGGAACGTTTCAGACCCGTCTTTGTCTCCGAATATCCTCCGCCTTCATAACTGGCTACCGTTAGCGACATATATAACGCTTTCGACTTTGCCTCATACAGACACCACAGGAAATGTTCATAGTCGGCCCGCACTTTATATTTCGTATCAAATCCTCTGACATCAAACAACCTTCTATCATAAAAACATGCCTGATGACACGGTAAATTCCGATAACATGCAAAATCATCCAACACAGGATTGGACTGTACCAGAGTACCTGTCTTGCGTTCCAGTATATTGCCATACAAAATATACCCATTCTGCTGCGGTACCTGCATCTGCTGTCCTCTCAGTTGCTCAACCTGCTGCTTTACCCGGCTCAACACTGTCCTGTCATAGAAATAATCCCCACAATTCAGGAAACAGACATATTCGCCGTTGGCATGGGCAAGCGCCTGATTCATAGCATCATAGATACCTTTATCCGCTTCACAATATACCCTCATCTTATCGTCGGGCAGAAGCGTCTTTACTGAGTCATCCGTAGAGCCTCCGTCCTTGACTATAATCTCATAGTCTGACTCCGTCTGATTTAGGATGCTCTCTATCGTTTTATGCAATTTATCTCCTGCATTCAGACAGACTACAATAATACTGAATGTCATATATGTTCTCCTATTGTCAATTAACATCCGACAAGATATTAACCATATCATGAAAGAAGAAGGTCCGGTATGGCAGGATCAGAACACCATCATTACCGGCTCTGCTTAAATACATTGCAAAATAAAGCACCGCTGCCAGAATAATACCCACGCGAAACAACCTGCGCCATTTCTTATCCGGAATCTGTTGCAAGAGCATCGGCAGGAACAATATCTGGCTCACCGTCAGATAATATCCAATCCTGGAAATAATCGGCAAAAAGGAACAGAATACATATAAAACCAGAGCGCCCAGATTCAAATAGAAATAAAAGCGGAATCTGTCATCCTCCAACCCTCTTCCGACTTGCCTGTCTTCGCCTTCCGCTACATTTAACCGGCTCTGCCGCCTTTGCATCCATAGTACAATCCCCGCAAAGATAAGCACTGCTGCACAACGCAATATATTAATATAACTTGTCCCGCCTTCCAGATACTCTGTATCTTCATAAGTCGGATATAAAAATACTACTATCTTCAGATAGAAATCCTGCATGAACAGGAAGGTACTGCAAAACAAAGCTGCCAGCCCAAGCTGCCATTTCTTCCATCGCAATGTAGCCAGAAAATACAGCGGAATAACTACCAGAAGCGATTTATGGAAAGTGGAGCCCAGCAGAATCAGAACCAGAAATCTTCCCCACTGCTTACGCAGAACAAACTTCATGGAATACAAGGCAATCGCCAGCGCCAGATAATACCGGACAGTACTAAAGGTCTGGAAATAATATCCCAAAGCCATAAACAGAAAAAAGGAAAGAGGAAAATCATCACTGGATTCATAAATTGCAAGCAAAAACAGGAAAACTGTTACAAACGCATATATTGCAAAAACAAGCAGATAATTTTCATAACCCGATAACCAATAGATTAATTTTACCAACAGGTTAAAACCGATTTCCGTAGGCACATAAGAATCGCAATTAACAAGATGCATGAATTCCACATATTTGGCGTAATCATTTCCTACATTCAACCTGCAGGCAGACAATGCAAACAGTATCAAAAAGATGCCCAAAAGACAGATACGATTGCACATCTGTTGCCTTGTAATCCTATAAGGTTGTGTGACCGGCTGATTATTCACCAGCCCAGCAAGCAGCACCGTAACCGCTGCCACCGTGATATATAGAATCATCGACTACCATGGTCCTTTCCTTGTCATCGCTTTCCTTCCTGAATACCCTCCCGCATCAGCTCAAAAGCCCTTTTTAATGGTATCTCACGACACATCTCATCTCTGTGTACCCACAAGAACCGATACGCCAATGGTACTGCCGCCACACCGTACAGATCATGATACAGGACACCTCTGTCCCGGAAAAATTTCTCATGATATCCACTAAACCAGGTAGACGGCCTCTCTGTCTCTTCCCCAATGCATATGGTATGAGAATAAATTTTAAGACCGGATTTAAGACAATCTTTGAGAAACAGACTGTCCTCCCCATTACTGTATCTGGCACCACCACCATATAATACAGAATAATACACATTTGCCCTCCTCAGTGCATCCAGTCTTGCAGTAATACTGTAAGCAGGATAGCGCCCGTAATTGCGGAAGTTAATTCTATGGATATCCTCATTCCAATAAGTCCTGCGGGAAGGTGCAACCTTCACATTAACCAGAATCATGTCTGCATCCGGCATCTGTTCATAAGCTTTACTGACCAGCTTCTCATAATCCCTGGTCAGAACAATATCTTCATCCGAAAATATACAAATATCCGTATCCGCATGCAAAAGTGCTGTGTTACGGCTCAAGCCCACGCCACGCTCTTTCATGGAAAAGCACTGTACCTTTCCTCCCTGCACGTGAAATTCCTCATAACCATATTTATCGCACTGATTCACAATCACTGCATCCGTATGAATATTCATTTTCGCCGTAAGCTCTGCCGCATTCTGCTCCACTGCAGAGACAAGTACCTGTACCTTCATATTGTCCGTCCATAATATCTTCTTAAAAATTTTACATCTGCATCCGCAATCGCAATTCCTGCAATCTTACAACCCTGCACCTGATACTGTCCAATCAAATAAGACAAATAAGTACCATGTATTTTTCCATAGGGAACCACCACAATAATGCCATCCGCTTCTCTTGCTCTAGCAAACTGCTCTGCTGCTATTTCTTCCGTCAAGGAGACGCTGATTTCCAGGATTTCTCCATGCTTCTTCTGTAAATATGCTATCGTGCTGTCATAATCCTGCTGCAATCTCTCTTCTATATCCTTAAAAGTATAGCCCACAAACGGAACATCTGTCACCTGTCTTACATCACTTGCCACCAGAATACGGTCGTCCAGCACATAGTATAACAACATTCCCAAAAGAACCACAGCCACAGCAATCACAAGTCCCAGAACAACTGCCTGTACCAGCCTGGAATCTGCCACCACAAGCGATGCCTGCGTCGTCTGTATAGCCTGTATCTGTACAAATTCCTTGGCAGTGCTTCCATATTCCTCCAGCGCCTGATCCGTAGCCGTCAGAATGGCATCCGTACGATCCGCATGGTTAGTTGTAATGGTCACGGTCAGAAGACGAAGATCCGACAGGATTGTTGCTTCTGTTGCCTCCATCACTTCTTCTCTTGTGTAGTCTTCCGACAGATAAGACATCGTCAGATCCAGAATGGGGTCTGTTGCCATCAAATCATTCCACGTATAACCGTTATATTCCTGATATACCTCTCCGGTCTCGTCTGTTGCAAAATCCAGATAAACCTTAGAAACTGCACGATACTCCCGTTCCGACTCCGGCACCGTATGGACCACTGTATAAACTATGCCGCCAAGCACAGCGCCTGCCGCCGCTACTGCCAGTACCATCCAAAATCTGTGTAATAGCATCAGTATCCACTTTTTCATATCCATGCCTGCATCGGCATACTTAATTCCACTCATAGAAACAACCGGACCTTTCTCTCTTCCGAACTGTTATTGTTTTCCTTCTCCACCGTCGCCTGCCTTAAGCGCCGTCGTCTGGGTGCTGTCCACACCTTCCGTACTCTCCGGCTTAATCAATATCTTTAACGTAAGAAGCATCAGTTTCAAATCCAGCCATACCGAATACTGCTCAATATAAGTCAAATCCAGCTTCAGTTTGTCATAGGGTGTAGTATTATATTTCCCATATACCTGGGCATATCCCGCCAGTCCGGCTTTGACCTTCATACGGAAAGCAAACTCCGGCATTTCCTCCAGATACTGGTCAATAATCTCCGGCCGCTCCGGTCTGGGGCCGATAAAAGACATATCTCCCTTTAAAATATTAAGAAGCTGTGGCAGCTCATCAATTCTCGTGGCACGAATAAATTTACCTATAGGTGTAATACGTGAATCATTCTTGGATGCCAGTCTTGCCACGCCATCCTTCTCCGCGTCTACCTTCATGCTTCTGAATTTCAAAATATAGAATTCCTTCCTATCTCTGGTACAGCGAATCTGCTTATAAAAGACCGGACCGCCATCATATACCTTAATGGCAATCGCAGTAAGCAACATAAAGGGCGAAGCAATAACAAGTAAAATAATACAACAAATCAGATCAATCACCCTCTTGGCAATCCGCTGATCCACCGTAAGCGCATACTCCCTCGTCAAATAGATGGGCGTATCAAACAGGTGAAGTTGATCTGCTCCCTTTACTAACACATCCGATATCTTCGGCATCATATATACACGGATGGACCTGCTATAACAATATTTCAGCAAAGCATTTCTGTCACTGGCAGAAATATCCCATAGCACCACTGCACCATACTGCTTAAGAGCTTCTTCCTTTACGGCATCAATTCCCTCAGAAATATTCATACATTTCTTAATCTTGTATTTATCCTTGCGGGATTCAAACTTCGCCACAATATCATCAATAGGCCGTTCCCCATGAACAATCAAAATCTCTCTTGGCGGGAACGCTTTATAATAGAATGCATTACAGATAAACACCCACACAGCGGAAAACAACGTCTGGAAGAGCATTACCTTTGCAATTGGTCCTACCTTGACAACCCAGTTCGCCATCAAAGATATCTGAAAGTAGGAGATCACATTGACAAACAGCAAAGAAAAGAACTCTGATATAAATACATCCATTGACTTTAAATATCCGATCTTTAAAGCACCATAAGTACTGGCAAAGAAAAATAACAGGATAAAATATATGGCGATAATCAGTACATGTCCCTTAAAATAAAATCTGAAATTCCTATGGTATCTCAGATAGGGATAGTACTCCTCAAACCAGAAGTATGCATAAATCGCTGTATGAACAAGCAATCCGATAAAGGAAAGCTGCAAAATAATAATTCTCTTTAATGTTTCCATCCGTTTCATATCAATCTCCATTTTGAAGAGACCATCAATCTCCTCATTTTATCCGGCCAATGTATATCATGTGCTATATACGCCTAATGGTCGCTCTATACGCCCAGAATACAAAATAGAATATACTTTCCGGAAGAGAAAGTCCTTCCTGCCGGCGATATAGATGCCAGATACGTTTTATCGCCGTCAGTTTATTAGAAGATAAAGATTGGGCAGGTCTGCGGTACACAGCCAATACCTCATCCAATCCGTATGCTGCATATCCTTCCCGTAAAATCTGCCACCAGGTTGCTGTATCTTCGCTTGCCACCTCCGGCATCTGCATTAATCTGTCCGGAATTATCGTTCTGTCCAAAAGCACCGTCGTAGTAAAAATAACCGTGCGTGATAAAGCCTTGCGATACGTAAGTTTGTCCGGTACATGAACAATTCTGCCTGTAGGTCTGGCCTGTTCATCTCCGAATTCATATGCACTGAATACAAATCCCGCCTGCCTCTCTTCCATAAATGCAAGCTCTTTACTCAGCTTATCAGGTAACCACACATCATCTGCATCCAGAAAAGCAATGTATCTGCCGGTGGCTACGGATAAGCCCGTATTCCGCGCTTTGGCAGCGCCCTCATTACATTCCTTGTTGATTACCCTGATTGTTCCCTTACCCGGGCAGTTCTCATAAACCGCCAGCGCCTTATCAATTTCCTGCAGGCTGTCATCCTTTGAATCATCATTGACCAAAATCAGTTCCCAGTTATCATAGGTCTGCTGCCTGACCATCTCTATTGTCTTAGCAATATAAGGTGCCGCATTATATACCGGCACAATAATACTAACCAGCCCACCCATCAGATATCCTCTTTCACCAGATAAATCGGTCTCTTCTTTACTTCCATATAAGTCTTAGATAAGTATTGCCCCACAATACCCAGGCAAAACAACTGCACACCGCTGACCAGCATAATAATACATACCAGTGATGGCCACCCGGAGGTAGGATCGCCAAAGCAAAGTTTCCTGACAATCGTCACTATGATTATTAAAAAGGCCAACATACAGAACAGAACCCCCATCACGGAAGCAATCGTAAGCGGCACCGTAGAGAATGCGGTAATACCCTCCAACGAGTATAAAAAGAGCTTCCAGAAGGACCATTTTGTCTCGCCCTTTTTGCGCTCAATATTCTCATATTCCAGCCATTTTGTTTCAAAGCCTACCCACCCGAATATTCCCTTTGTAAAACGGTTATATTCCGTCATCGATAAAATAGCATCCACTACCTGTCTGGTCATCAGACGATAATCCCTGGCACCATCAACGATCTCCGTTTTGGAAATTTTATTCATAAGCCGGTAAAACATTCTGGCAAAAAAAGACCGTATCGGTGGTTCCCCTTTTCTGGTAACCCTTCTGGTAGCTACAGAATCAAATCCCTGTTCAATATAACTGTACATCTCCGGAAGTAATGACGGTGGATCCTGTAAATCCGCATCCATCATAACCACCAGGTCACCCTTTGCTTTCTGCAGTCCGGCATAAATAGCTGCCTCCTTCCCGAAGTTTCGGGAAAAGGATACCAAATGGACTCTTTCATCCTCCGCGCGCAGCTTCTTAACCTCTGCCACAGTCTGATCTTTAGAACCATCATCAATATACAGCACCTCTACCTCTATTTCCTTCTCCTGAAAAAAAGGTGCATTCTTAAACAGTTCGTCATAAAAATCCCTGATATTCTCTTCTTCATTAAAACAAGGTACTATGACGCTTAGTAATTTCATGTTAATTTCCTGCCCTTCCGAATATCGACCGAATAATAGTCAGACTAATTCAAAATAATTCTATCATAGTTGTACAAAAAAAGGAAGAGACGTATCTCTTCCTTTTCTCTCATATCAAATGATATTGCAATCGTATGTAATCTGCCACCACAGCTATATATTCGCTGTTAGTTGGTCTGGTATACTCACTGCAGAATCCAAACATCTCCTCAAACAGTTCATCATTTCCTCTTCCCCAGGATACCTCGATGGCATTACGGATTGCTCTCTCAATCTTCTGATCTGTCGTCTGATACATTTTAGCCAGATCCGGATATAAGAGCTTCGTTACGCTACAGGCCAGTTCCATGTCCTGCACACACATGCTTACCGCACTTCGCAAATACTGATATCCCCTCAGATGCGCAGGTATTCCCAACTCCAGCATGAGATCGGATATCGTCTGCTGCAATTCCTGCTCGCTTACAATATTCCCTTGTGTCATTCCCCTTTTACTCCTTTACTCCCAAAATAACAGCATATATGTTGTAATTCATTTGCAAAAGCATCCAAACTACAACATACATTTGCTATTTCTGACATAATAACAGACATCTACCGCGCTGTAAAGGGTAAGGCGTCGCACGAATCTGGGTCTAAAGTCTCGCATCCTCTACATTTTCCTTAAACCAATCGTAAGCAAGCTGTACTCCTTCCTCCAGATCTACTTTATGATTCCAGCCCAGCCCATGAAGCTTGGTAACATCCGTCAGTTTACGCGGGGTACCGTCCGGCATATCTTTATTCCATACGATCTGCCCTTCATAACCTACTACCTTCTGTACCGTTTCTGCCAGTTCCTTAATGGTTACTTCCTTGCCCGTACCAATATTAACATGCTGCTCTCCACTGTAGTTTTCCAGTAAGAACACGCAGGCATCTGCCATATCATCCACATACAAAAACTCTCTAAGGGGTGTCCCTGTTCCCCACAGTTCCACAGACGGTGCATGATTAACCTTTGCCTCATGGAATTTACGGATCATTGCAGGCATGACATGGGAGCCTTGCAGATCATAGTTATCATGAGGGCCATACAGATTGGTCGGCATACAACTTATAAAATCATCTCCGTACTGTCTTTTATAGAATTTACACATTTCAAGACCGGCAATTTTGGCAATCGCATATGCCTCATTAGTCACTTCCAGAGGCCCTGTCAAAAGTGCATCCTCCGGGATTGGCTGTGGAGCCATCTTAGGATAGATACAAGTACTTCCCAAAAACAGCAGTTTCTTTACCTTATAATCATGACAGCATTTAATCACATTACACTGGATCTGCATATTTTCATATGCAAATTCTGCCGGTGTGGTATTATTGGCATTAATGCCTCCTACCTTTGCAGCTGCCAGTACCACCACATCCGGTTTCTCTGTCTCAAAGAAGTCTCTGACTGCCTGCTGACTGGTCAGATCCAGCTCTTTGTGGGTTCTGCCGATAACATTCTCATATCCTTTTGCCTGCAGATTTCTTACAATCGCACTGCCTACCAATCCTCTGTGTCCTGCTACATAAATTTTGTCTGTCTTGTTCATAAATACTTACCATACCTTTCTATGCTGAATATTAATTCATTTTAAATCCATCTTTGATATCTTCTCCCAGAAATCCTATCTGCGCCATCGTCGGTGAAGATGGAAAGCTTTCATATCCCACCTGATCTCCCTGCGCCGGATAGTAAAACGTAACACCTTCTATCTGATAAGATATTACCTCATAATTATCATAATCCTTTTGGACAAGCCAATAAGCATTCATATAAGACTGAATAATTTCCTGACCAAGTGCGCATATCTTATATCCTATAAACAGTACAACTACTGCCATACACAGCTTACTTGTACTGTTTCTAAGCCAAACCGCCCAGCTCTTGGTTCTCTTCTCAGCATATCTGCTTCTTTGGTTAATAACCGCATCATAAATACCTCCAAGCACCACCGCCGATGTCAGATACACATACACACATCCATAACGGATCAACGGTGAAGTACCAAGCCAGAAAAGAAAAGAACCGGCCATAGTAACCTGCACCAGCAATACCTGCCATTGTCGTGCCGGTACTGCAGACCTCTTACACAGCATCATCAATCCGCACACAAGCAATATGCACACGGAACACCCTGCTGCCAGCACAAGCAGCTTGTCACTGCCCGCCAACGTCCAGAACCACCCGAGCAGCCATTCCCGAATGGGTTTATCAAACTGTGCCACATCCGTATATCCTCTGCCCCAGACCTGGATTTCTCTGGCATCATAGTCTGCTATGCCCTTCGGAATTTTCCACGGCACATGAAAAATATCGATCTGTGTAAAAGGATACACCAGCCAACCGGAAAGCAATACATTCCTAATAAAATATGGAAGTGCCGTCAAAATGCCCAGGAACAGATATTGTCCAATTTCCCGCCATCTTTTATCTTTAAGGAGATAATAAGCCGGGTGTACGACCAGTAACAGGATCAGTGCTGCCGACAACTTAATCGTCATCAGGAATACGCCCAGCACACATAGAAGAGCATACGGCAACACTGTATCTTCCTGTTGCTCCAACAGATCAAGCCAGCGGATTACGATATAGAAAGCTGTCAGTACCATAAAATAATCGGAAGCCGGCGAAACCATCTCATCAAAGATGATAACCAGATAATAAACGCACATAACCCTGGCAAAATCACCGATGCGAAGTCTGCCTTTCCGTATGGAATCTGCAATTTCCAAACATACTTTAGCCAATAGAAATGCCAGAAATCCCGCGCAGCAGTGATAAGACTGCCCTCCTAAGAAGGACATGCTGTAAAGCGCCGACAAGGCAAAGGAAGAACTGTTATATGCCAGTCTGCAATGCAGGTTACCCAATCCCTTGACAACGCCATACTCTTCCAGCCAACGGATACTCTGCGCATGATACAACCCGGTGTCATAATGGATAATCCCCCGCGAGGTTCCGTAGGCAAATAGTAAAAAGAGGAATAATATGACAAGCATTCTCCCTCTTTTCCCTGATCTTTTTCTCTTTATATCGCTCCATAGTACCTTCAGTTTACTGCCAAGTGCCTTTCTGTCAAACCACACGATTACAAGGCACACTGTGCACAGTATCAGATTCGCCAGAAGACCAACCTTACAGGCCAGACTGAAAAACTGTGCATATACCGTAACACCTACAAGCCCACAGAACAGATAACTGTCCATATGCCTGATCTGATATGGTATACGATACGTAATTATGCGCAGTATACCATATCCCACTAGAAAAGTGGTCATCAGCATATAGCACCATATCAATATTACCGATAGCATAGATACCTAAGCCTTTTCTCACTTAATGTTTCTAATTTCCTGACACGTGATTACTCTTACTTGCTGTTCTTCGCTTTATAATCAGTACAACTGATACCTGCAATCTCCTGAAGATCTGCATCCATCATCATAGCAACCAATTTCTTGAAATCTATATCCCGTTTCCATCCAAGCTCTTTCTCAGCCTTAGTACAATCACCCCAAAGGAATTCCACCTCAGCCGGGCGATAGAACTCAGGGTTAACATCTACAAGCAGTTTTCCGCTCTTGGCATCATAGCCTTTCTCATGAACACCGGTGCCTTCCCAGCAAATCTCGATTCCCAGCTCTGCAAAAGCCGCTTCCACAAATTCTCTGACTGTATGCGTTTCATTCGTTGCAAGAACATAATCATCGGGCTTATCCTGCTGCAGCATCAGCCACATACCCTTGACATAATCTCCTGCAAATCCCCAGTCACGTTTCGCATTCATATTGCCCAAAGACAGCTTCTCCTGATTGCCTGCAATGATATTGGCAATCGCTAAGGTAATCTTTCTGGTAACGAAATTCTCGCCTCGTCTGGGAGATTCATGGTTAAAGAGAATGCCATTGCATGCAAACATATTATAAGATTCTCTGTAATTTACTGTAATCCAGTAGGAATACAATTTTGCCGCACCATAGGGACTCTTAGGATAAAACGGTGTTTTCTCGCTCTGGGGGGCAGTCTCCGGAATTCCACCAAATAATTCAGAAGTAGATGCCTGATAAAATCTGCAAGTCCCGCCATTTACACGAATCGCCTCTAATAGCTTCAAAGTACTGACTCCGGTAGCTTCTGCTGTATATTCCGGCACCTCAAAAGACACACCTACATGTGACTGTGCTGCCAGATTATATACCTCTGTCGGACGAATCTCAGCAATCAGTCTCATTAAATTGCTGGAATCAGTCGTATCTGCAAAGTGTAAGAAAAATTTTACTTTATGATAATCGGAATTAATCAGATGATCGATTCTTGCTGTATTGGTGATACTGTGTCTGCGGATCAGACCATGTACCTCATAACCCTTGTCCAATAAGAATTCAGCCAAGTAAGAACCATCCTGACCGGTAATACCTGTAATCAACGCTATTTTCTGCATAACAATCTCCTTTTTCTAAACTATCTTCTTCACACTCTCTTATATGTTAGTGTTACGTTACAAGTCTGCGTTTAGTATACCATATTCTTTTCTATTTGACATCCTTTAAATATTCTGCTATGGCATCATGCCAGTCTGCAAACATAAAGTCTGTTGTCATTTTCAGCATATAGTTCTCAAGAATAGAATAAGCCGGGCGTTTCACGGCAGCGCCATATTCCTCAGAAGTAATACCCTCGACTACAGTCTGCTTACCTGCCAATCTGAATATTTCCTCCGTAAACTGTGCCCAGCTGCAGTCCCCCTCACAGGTGCCGTGGAAGAGTCCATAATTCTCCGTTGGGAGCAAGTATGCAATGGCTCTCGCCAGCTCTTTGGCACTGGTAGGCGATCCCACCTGATCTCTGACAACTCTGACCTTATCATTTGTCTCAGACAGACGTAACATCGTTTTCACGAAATTCTTACCATCGCCATACAGCCATGCTGTACGAACTATATAATGTTTATCACTAAATTCCTTAACAAAATTTTCGCCCGCAAGCTTCGTTCTTCCATAAGCTCCCTGCGGTCCCACCGGATCAGTCTCTATATAAGGTCTTGTGCCGTTACCGTCAAAGACATAATCTGTGGATACATGCATGATCTTAGCTTTTGTTTCATTGGCCGCAATACTAAGATTACGTGCCCCGATAGCATTAATCCGAAAAGCCAGATCTTCCTCCTTCTCGCAGGCTTCTACAGCCGTATAAGCAGCGCAATTGATAATGGCATAGGGCTGTATATCCCTTACAAATCTCATGACATCATCTATCTTTGTAATATCCAGCTCGCCGACATCTGTATTAATCAATTCATACTCTGTATTTCCTGCATACTGCAGATTAATGGCACGTCCTAACTGTCCATTGCAGCCGGTTACAATCACCTTTTTCGTAGAATAATTATTCATGGAAACATCCTCTGCTTTCTTTTTCTTATAGCTTTTTATCAGTATGTATAATATATTACAACTTATAGGAAAATTATGCAATTACAATAACTTCTGTCCTAATATTTTCCCATAAAATGGTGCCTATACATTTTCCCAAACTTTCTGTAATAATATAGTAACATTTTGTCTAAATTTTCAAATATTTTCTAGTGACTCAATAATTTTCTTATGCTATACTAGGAATAGTTGGGTCATAGCCCCAGATAGAAAGTGAGGATGAAAGATGAAAAGATTGCAAGTGCTACTTCTCATATCTTTATCTTCTGCTTTTTTGTTATTTGGTTGTGGTAAAAAGGAAGAAGAGATCGCAGAACCTGTTGTAGAACAAGTTATTGATGACGTACCAGAAATTGAAGAAGAGGCAGAAGAAGTAGAAGAAGAGTCTGATGAAGACGTTCCTCCGGAAGAAGGAATGGTTCGTAGCCGCATCACAAATGAGTGGGTTACTGAAGAAGTAAATAATACTAGACCGATCACCGTTATGATTCCCAATACAAAAACAGCATCGCAGTATGGTCTTTCCAAAGCAGATGTGCTCTATGAATGTAATGTAGAAGGAAGTATTACCCGTCTGATGGCACTGTTTCAGGATTGGAGTGATTTTGACAGACTCGGTAATGTCAGAAGCTGTCGTGATTATTATGTATATTGGTCATTTGAGTGGGATGCATTCTATATTCACTACGGCGGACCTTTCTACATAGACGAGGTAATTAATCGTCCTGATACCGAAGATATTGATGGATTATCCAGCAGCAACTTCTGGCGTGCAGACGACACCGGCAACTCTACGGATAATGCTTATGTTGATACCGAAGGTATTATGTCGGATATTAAAAAGCTCGGATATGATTTAGAGTATCGTGACGGCTATGCCGACGAACAGCATTATATATTTGCTCCAACCGGTTCTCCTAACACCTTAGAGCAATATAGCGATGCCATTACTGCCAATAAAGTTGACATGTCACCTACTTATCCGGTCACAAACTGCTATTTCGTATACAACAGCGAAACAGGACTTTATGACAGATTCCAGCACTTATCCGGTGGAGCGGATGGTCCTCATGTTGATATGGCAAACAACCAGCAATTGTCCTTTAAGAATATCATTGTTCAGAATACCTATTACGAAGTTCGTGACCAGAAAGGCTACTTAGCATTCCAGTGCCACGATAACACCAGAGACGGATGGTTCTTTACAAACGGCAAAGGTATCCACGTAACCTGGGAAAAGGCTTCAGATTACGGTGCAACAAGGTATTATGATGATGACGGAAATGAAATTCAGTTCAATACCGGTAAAACAATGGTATGTATCGTAGAAGACGGTGATTCTTTCCTGGTAGATGATGAGAAGATTACTTCCGCGAACTAAGAAATGAAATAACTTGAAATAACTAAAGTAGCTTTGGGAAGCATTTCCTAGAGCTACTTTTCTTTTATGACTTTATGAATAGATATAGTGATGTTTGGGTCAATAATGTTTGAAGTATGACAAAAGAGACAACTTAAACAACTATTTTGGAACAATACCCATAAAAATACCTATAATTACCCAATCATAACAATCCTCTGCAAGATTAGAAAATAAAACCCCAAGAAAAATATCATTCTTGAGGTTACGAGAGGTGACTGCCGGATTTGAACCGGCGATAACGGTGTTGCAGACCGGGGCCTTACCACTTGGCTA
>JBJELE010000008.1:0-3399 GCA_051878995.1 Lachnospiraceae bacterium
GCCAGAAAATTACTCTGTATCTCCATCGGCATATGATAAGCCTGCCCGCGTTTCATCAGGCTGTAGAGCTTGAAGCTCATGAGTTCCGGGCTGGCATTCAGGCTGCTACAGAATCCAAAATAATTCAGGTCTTCGTTCTTGGACATTTCAGCCACATTGTCGTCTTCGAGAAGAAGATCTGCAGCAAACAGATTGGCTTCATATTCTGTAGAATCCATCATATTGTAAAGCACATCATCCTTCATGGGAGCCATTTTCAGCTGTGACCGGTGCAGGATGATATGCCCCAGTTCGTGTGCAGCAACGATGCGCTGCTCTTCTTCCGAAAGGAAACTGCTGATCATGACATAGATCGTCTGGCAGCTCATGAAGCAGTAACCTTTTAATTTCTTATAATTCGATGTTTCTCCGACTACGACGTTCATGCAGTCGAGAAGTTCAAAAGGGTCTCTGGTCTTAAAGCGTTTGACCAGTTTTTCCACTTTTGCGTAGATATAACTATTTCCCAAATAAATCACCTCAAAAGATCCGTTATCTCAAAGATGCGGAGAGTTCCCCGCAAGTATAATGTACTCCAAATGCTGTACCATAAAAAGGACACTTACTTTTCATTGAGATACTTTTTCGGTGTAAACTTCTTGGCACGTCTTTTGGAATCCAGATAAAGCATCTGGATCTCATCCATGAAAGCGGTTTTATCTTCATCGGATAATTCTCCACCGGCGAACATGGCGGCTGCCTGTTCCAGAATCTGCTGTGCCTGTTTCGCACCTCTGGATCCATATTGTTCTGTGGCTTCTGTAATAAAGGATTCCTCTTCTGTCATGAGATAAGAAACATCACATCCCAGAGTATCCGCAAGTTTCTGATAAAGTTCATGCTGCTTTGGATAACGTCCTTCTTTCTCCCATCCGCCTACCGTTCTTAAGGATACACCAATTGCCTGGGCCAGTTGGGTCTGACTCATATCCTTCGTTTTTCTCAATGTTTTTACTTTCTCACCGAATGTCATAACAATACCTCATTTCTAAGCTATTTCAGGTTTATTGACTTATCCCGGAGCAAAAGCAGGAAAGTAATTTCCTAAAATACGCAAGTTAACTCTTGACAATGCGAAATTGATTGCCTATAATGTGAATCACAACAGATAAGCAATTACTTGCATATAATATAAACAATATTTCCTATAATGTCAATATTAATCTCTTATAAATTGCCTATTTTAGCGGATTTTCAGTTGTATTATTGCATCTGGAATGTGAATAAATGACGCAGGAAGAAGCAATTAGAAGAGAAAATAGGCAATTACGTGCAAAAGAGGTGAAAAAAATGGGACGTCAGAAGTCTTTTATCTGTATCGATCTGAAATCCTTCTATGCGTCCGTCGAGTGTGTAGAAAGAGGCCTTGATCCATTTAAGACAAATCTGGTCGTTGCGGATCCGACAAGATCACAGTCTACGATCTGCCTGGCTATTACTCCGGCTATGAAGAAGCTGGGGGTGAAGAACCGGTGCCGCATCCATGAGATTCCGGCAGGTATTGAATATATTACAGCCATGCCGAGAATGCAGTTGTACATTGATTATTCTGCCAGAATATACAGTATCTATCTCCGGTATATTTCCAAAGAGGACATTCATGTATACAGCATTGATGAATGTTTTATGGATGTGACGAATTATCTGTCCCTTTATCATATGACAGAAAAGGAAATGGCGGTTGAGCTTATGGATGCGGTGATGAAAGAAACCGGTATTACTGCTACTGCGGGAATCGGTACTAACCTGTATCTGGCAAAAGTTGCCATGGATATTGTGGCAAAACATGTGGAGGATCACATTGGTATTTTGAACGAGATATCCTACAGACAGCAGTTATGGGATCATCGTCCGCTCAGTGATTTCTGGAGGATTGGTTCCAGAACAGAAAAGAAACTTGCCGGTTATGGAATCCATACCATGGGAGATATTGCTTATACATCTGTTACATCTGAGGATTGGCTCTATAAGATGTTTGGAATCGATGCAGAACTGCTGATCGATCATGCCTGGGGTCTGGAATCCTGTGATATTCATGATATCAAGAATTACCACACGGAGGAACACAGCCTGTCTAACGGGCAGGTGCTTATGCGGAATTATTCTTTTGAGGAGGCAGCGGTGGTTGTCCGGGAAATGACAGACGTTCTTGTGCTGGATCTGGTGTCTAAAGGATTGATCACTGGCTCTGTCACACTTTGGATTGCTTATGATCATCGATATGAGCGGCCTTCATCCCATGGGACCGTGCGGCTGACATCTTTGACAAACAGTTCCAGCACTATCATGGATGAAGTGGATAAACTGTATCAGAAAATTACAGACCGTCATACAGGGATCCGGAGGATCGAGATCTGCGCCAACCGGGTCATGCCGGAAGGATATCTGCAGTATGATCTGTTTACAGATCCGGCTGCAGTCGAAAAGGAAAAGAACTTACAGCAGGCTATTCTGGATGTAAAAAAGAGATATGGAAAAAATGCGATTATGCGGGGAGCTAATCTGCTTGACTGCTCTACATACAGAGAACGAAATAATCAGATTGGCGGTCATCGTGCATAAGGAGGTGCATAGATCATGATGGCAAGTGCGTATGCAAAATTAATTTATATGCCAAGACCGGTATCCAACCGGCGAAAGATGGATGTGGGACACCGGGCAAAGCAGTTTGCACCGTTTGCTGCTCTTCGGGGATTTGAAGAGTCGGTCCGGAAAAAAGAGATCCTTTATGAACCCAGAAAGGAACTGTCTGAGGAAAAGAAGCAGGAACTGGACAGAAAGTTACAGTATCTTTCTACAGGTATGTGGATTCAGGCAACATATTTTGTCGAGAGTATGGAATTTCCGGGAAAAGGAAAGCATTGTACCATTGAAGGAACTGTGGAATTCTTTGATCTGCAGATTCATCTCCGGATTGGAGATACGGAGATACCAATTTCAGATATTACAGATCTGTCTGGAAATGTGTTTGAAATATTAGAAGAACCCTGTTAATTATTTTTGTGGAAGTTTCCGCAAAACCGGCGGCGAGTGGGAGCTGACAGGAAGCGGAAATGAAAACAACAGATTGTCAAAGCCAGTCTGAATATGGAAATCGTGATTGCCCGCGCAGCTTTGGCGCTTACGGAATGGACAACCATGATGCTCATAAGGCGGATTTTTATTTCCCTTGGATCCGTTGAGTAATAAATGAAAGATCATATGTTATTGCTTAAAGGAGGAAGCCTATGGGATCAGGTAATATTAAATGGCATGTACACTGCTCTGTCTGTGGAGCATTTCTGGAGAAAAGTGCACAGAGCGATTCAGAAGTGGATTGCAAAAAATGCAGGAGTACATTGGAAGTTTTGGTAAAAGATG
>JBJELE010000009.1:0-16502 GCA_051878995.1 Lachnospiraceae bacterium
CGGATGCAAAGGTACTGCTATTTTTGATACCTGCAAATTATTTCTATACTTTTTTCGAATTATTTTTTATTTGCTTGATTTGATGCAACATATAATATTACACTACCCTTTTAAAACGAATAATTTTATGTTGTAAAGCATAAAATCATTGGGTTTTGCATTGAATTTGGATTATCAAACTGCATTATTTCCGGGGAATTTTTCGCGTTTTCGAGATTTTTTCATGCAAAACTTCGTTCAAAGGGATAGAAAACAAATCGGATTGAGAGATTAAAACGAGGGGTAGATAGAGTAAAAATTGAGGAATGTTGAAGGAATTTCGGGCATGGAGATTGTTTTAAACGGCAATAAGTAAAAAGAAATCGCAGGTGGGGAGGAGGAGGAATCACATGTAAAAAATTGCAGGCTTAAAGAGAGAGTTAAAATTGAGTAAAAGAGGAATCGCAAGCGGTGGAGAGGAGGAAAGGGAGAAAATAATCGAGACAGGTGAGCTATAAAAATCGGGACAGGGAAGCAATAAAATCGGGACAGGGAAGCAATAAAATCGGGACGAGGAAGCAATAGAAATCGGGAGAAACTTGATTGAGGGAGGAAATAAGGGAATTTTAAGCGTAAAAAAAACTATCGGCATCCGGAAAAGACGCCGATAGTTATATTGAAAGAGACATTTTTAATTACGCACAAAAGAATCTTCGTTCGAAAGTTTTGTTCGAAAGTTTTGTTCGATAATTTGTCCCTATATAATAATGTATATTGTGTAGGCTAATATAATTAGTGTATCTCGCTGAAATATTTGAGGAATTGGGTACGAAGGAGTTTGTCCTCATTTTCAGGTTCAGCGGCATTCATGTTACCGAGGTAGTTTTCAGGAGCATTAAAACCTTTGGATTGTTGCCACTCTTCGAGAAGTTTGTTAGCATTTGTAATCCAAGAAGCGCCTTCGCGGATGATAGCGCTTGCCACTTCCACAGCTTTAGCACCGCTGAGGATTGATTTTGCGATACCCTTCCAAGAGTCGACACCACCGGAAACAGCGATATCTATCTGAGGCACAGAGGCTGATACTATACCGGTCCATCTAAGCGGGAGGGATAAATCGGCAGGAGAAGTGAGGGCCTGACCGATAGTAAAAGTGAGGCGATCTACATCTATATCGGTAGGGAACAAGCGGTTAAAGAGAACTACAGCCTTTGCACCACGAGCATAAAGCCCATCGCAAAGGGAGGTGATATTAGAGTGGTTTGAACCGATTTTCACAATAACCGGGATATTCACCAACTTAACCACATTCTCAACTATTTTATAATGTATTCTTTCAAAATCGCCATCTTTGTACACGCGGGAAGTACTGAGACTCATCACGTTAAGTTCAAGCGCATCTGCACCGGCACCTTGCATACGTTTTGCAAACTCCTCCCATTTACCATCGGAATGGCAAGCGATAGAAGGGATGATAGGGATAGCGCAACGCTTTTTTGCCTCAGCGATAAGTGCAAGATAATCAGTGACAACCTTCTCGCTCACATATCCTGACAAATAATCATAAGCCTCGGGATGGTCGTCATTACCGAGAGAAGCAATCTCCCTCATAATCGACTCTTCGAAGAGGGACTTTAGAACGATGGCTCCGGCGCCGGCTTTTTCAAACTCTACGATTTTTTGGATATTGGCAGTTTGGCTATTACTACCTACAATAATAGGGGAAACGAGTTTCAACCCTGCAAAAGAAGTATTAATCATGCTCAGAATATATTAATGCTCCGAGAAAAGAGCAACCTATAAATAAATAGTTTTCAACACATTATGCTCAACACATAAGATATTGAACAAATGTGAGCCCACAACGAAATGATATTTCATCGCAGGATAGGCAAAGTTACAAAAAAAAATCATAACGGCATAGAAATGACTTAATTTTTTTATTGCCGATTGCTAAAACTTGCGACAACACACTAGCACCTCTCCCAGGCGAAACATAATTGACTTGATAGGTTCGGGCTTTATTATACCGTTATCTATACTATCTATCAGTCTGTTAAAATAAATATTTAGTTCGATTTTCCTAACCATATCCGCTTTTGCCAAATCGATTAGGATATTTGTATCATTCACAACAATCTCCATCTCTTCTACAGCAGATTAAGGTTATCACGTACTTTTTCCACCGAACAGTTCAATAATGATGCAGCTTTCGAAGTCGAAATCACCTCACTTGCTAAAGCCCTGTAAACCAGTCGCTCAAAGCGATTCGTATGCTCATCATCCACCAAACTCTTTTCAACTGCAGTCTTGAACAGAGGCAAAGCGTTTTTCTTTTTAAAATACGACTGATACCGTCTCCGGGTAATCACATTCAGCTGAGCAGCCTTTGCCATCAATGCATCTACACTAATGCCATATTCTCGCTGAACTACTTGCAGTTCAACAAGAGAAATATCATGACGTGATTCACCCAAAATATCTACAAATTTTTCCTTCGGAATCAACACCTCACTGGCAAACACAGTACACATCTTTTCTTCATCCACGCCTTGTGCAAAATGCATCAGCAGATGCCCTAACTCATGGAAAATAGTCATGCGCTTCCTTTCTGCCGACATCTGTTTGTTAATCACAATTACAGGAATCTCTCCGGCCTTGTTGCATGTGCCAGAAAACTTCGCATCAGCCTCAACCTCAATGATTTTCACGCCATTGCTCTCTAATAATTCTATAACCGAAGTAATACCGTCCAAACCGATGCTCCAGTCCTTCCTTAAACGCATAGCCAAAGCCATGGCATCCTCTTCAGATTCCACTGACACATTACCATAGTCAAGCGCGAATCGAGGTTGAATGCCCAAGACACCTTCCACCTCCAGATACTTCTCAATCTCAGACATCACCATATGCTTGATACTCTCCACTTTCTTTGCACCCAACGATGCTTGCTTTCTAAACTCAAACCCATCAGCATCAATTGCAACTGTAAACGGGCGAAAGAAGTAATCCATTCTGAATCCAAGAATGCGTGCCAACATAATCAGCACGTCACTCGAAGGCATCATCTGCGCCTTCTCATATTTTTCGATGGCAGTCGAAGAAACCTTACCCTCCATCCGGGCAACCAAGTCTCGCTGCGACATGCACCTTATCTTGCGGGCATTAACTAACCTCCTTGCAAAAGTATCTTTCATAACATTATGTTGTTTTTTGGTGTGCAAAATTAATGAAAACATTTCAATCTGCACACCATTTTCGTATTAAAAATACTTAAATCTTAAAATCGTCATCTTTTTCTTAAATTATGGATAGTTAAAAGCAGCTTTCAAATACAATAGAAACATGTGAACTGTGCAGCAAGAGTATGCATGACTGCACATGCTGAGGTGTAATGTGGTCACAATTGATTCCATTCAACTTATGAGTTTCTCTTAAACTTCTCTTAATTTTCTCTTTTTCCCGATATACGCAAATGTTTATGTTTATTGCGCAAATATTTTATGTCTTGAGTGCTAATTTACGGGGCAATAACACCAAAAGCCGCATCTGAGTCTTTTCAACTCAAATGCGGCTTTTGCTATAACTAAACCTTCTAAAACCTTGGAACCACCTGGACCCACCTGAAACCATCCGGAACGCGCGCAAGCGCAAATGGAACACCTAAACGCAATTGGAAAGGTTCTTTCCCTGGCGAATCATCACAGCATTATACGACTCCAGATTGCTCAACACCAGCAGAAGCTTTAATTGCCTCGAATTCGATGCAATTAAAATTCGGATTGCTCAACTGTTCCCAGAACCCAAGGAATTCGATGGTGTCCTTTAATCTCATCCAGTTTTGAATCACCACATTCGTACGTTCCATATCGCCTTCCTCAAATTGCACGAATTGCACGAATTTTTGAACACAGATTAAACGGATAGAACGGATATCTTCCGGTTTCAGATTTTCCTTAGGATGTCGAGGGCAATTAGGCTGGAAGCCAGTACCAAAACTCATAGCTCACAGCGACTATTCGTTAAATTCATTGGATAGCCTATAGGCGCGTGTTCGATAAAAACAAAAGCGCCACCGGAATTTCTTCCGATGACGCTTTCGTTCGTTTATACTTTCTTTTTTACGAATCTTACAGTTCTTACAGATTACAGTTCCTGGATTAACGATAACGATAGCGATAACTTTTTTAACGATAGCTGTGGATAGGGGAAATTTTACGATGGCAATGCCTTCATCGTTATCGTTAAGAACTCTCGCTGCCGTCTTCTCCGTACTTGCCATCCTTCGCTTCAAAGATGACGCTTGGCTCCAGCACCTCCACTGTATGCCATGCACCGGCAGGCACCACACAGCCAAAGTTGCCAAGGCTCGTGTCAAGCATATAGCGAACAGACTCCTTGAACCGTTTGCCAGAAGGCACGTCCTGCGCGTCCATGCCCATCGGGAAGTCCTTGGTAATGTTCTCCTCCTCGTATATGATTTCCACCAACTTGCCCGAGAGGCAAATCACTGACTCGTTGCTCATTGGGTGGCGATGGATGGGAACGACAAGAGATATGAGCAGAACGCCCATATCCCTTTTTGCTATTGTCTTCGATCTAACCTTTGTCTTCACCCTTTTAAAATCTCTACGAAATTGCCGATTACATACGCCACATCCTCATCCGTGAGACGGGTATGCAGCGGGAGAGTCACCTCATTTTCAAACAGATGGTGGGCATTAGGATAGTCCTTGATGTCGAATCCGAGGTTCTTGTAAGCCGTCATCATCGGCAGCGGCTTGTAGTGCACGTTACAGGCAATACCACGCTCCGCCATCTGACGAATCACCTCGTTGCGATACTCTGAATCCTTGCCCAACAAGCGCACGAGATACAAGTGACCGCTCGACTGGAAATCCTCACCATAATGCTTCAGATAAGCCACCTTGTTAGCGTTAAGCTTAAGGTCAAAGTTAAGGTCGATACGCCCCATCCTTCGCCTCGAATATCGTGCTTGGCTCATAGACTTCAACAGTGTGCCAAGCACCTACAGGAATCTGCACTCCGTATTTTCCATCACGAGGACAGAGCCTTACGCGGTAACATTCATAGATATTACACTCCATCCCGGGAGCAATAACAGTGCCCTCACTGCCCATAAAGGGACCGCCACAATCCTCATTCGGACGCAAGTCATAGAACACCACATCCATACATCCTTGCAGACAAATCGTAGTCTCTGATGTCTCCAAATGCCGATGAATAGGCACCTTCGTTCCCACTTCCAACGCATTCAGCATACGTTGCGAATTATCCTCAGCCGTCGTTCTGAGGTCATAGTTCATACGCTTCCGTTCCGATGCCACAGCTTGTAGATGCAATGTCGCCAGCAGATTATCATTGATTTCAATTATTTCCATAAAAGGGAATATTTATAATTTATACATAGAAATAGTGTAATTTTAGAAACATATAATATTACCTTTTTCTTGTATGCCAAGAAAAAAATAATATGTACTAAAGTAAATAGAGATTCTCTTTAATTCCTTCTCTCAAAGGGCAACTCTCGGAATTGCTTTCGACGATATAATTATTATCTCTCAATTACGATTCAAAGAATTTAAATAAGCCTGGTGAAAGTGGTAATACTTTCTCATAAAGATAATATAACCAATGGAAAGCAATAGCAAAGCCGTAAGGAGATAAATCCAATGCCACACCACGAGCGACAATCCGAAAAAAGACGCCAGTAACGGGCAAAGATAGATAAACCCAAGAGAAACAATCATTTGTAAAGCCATATATATCATACTAACAACAAGATGCGACATTCTCAGCTCGTTAGCCATCAGTTGATAAGCATGTTTACGATGCGCCTCACCAAGATTTTCGTGTAGCAAGATGCGGTGACAAATAGTGAGGCAACCATCAACACCATAAACAAGGAGGAATATAAGCCAGGTGATATCTTCCGTCTTGACTATCAACATCCCGATAGCAAAAAGTAAGATAAAAGCAATACCTACACTGCCCACATCCCCGGCAAAACATTTAGCTTTACCACGTGGACGAAAGTTAAAAAATGCAAATACTATCACGCTCAACATACTCACAAACAAAAAAGAATTATCTATGAAAGGCATCTGATAATTCATCAATATCAACGACAAAAGCACGGTAAAAGAATAACCGGCAGTAATACCATTGATGCCATCCATAAAATTATAGATATTCGTAGCCCCGACGCAAACAACCAAAGCAACAATAACAAATATTATGTTAATCAATACATTGGCATCTCTGAACAGACCTTCTCCTTTGGCAGAAAAAAAAAATTGTAAGATAAGTAGACCCATAGATAGAAAATGCACTATAAGTCGCACAGAATCTGGCAAAGAACGAATATCGTCAATAAAAGAGACACCTGCAACAAGCGTCACAGCAAATAAGAACCAGGGGTAAAAATTAAGAGAAACTCCGAAACCACCACACAACTTCGTAATTTCCCAAATAAAAACAGCGAAAAGAAATATAATTCCGCCACCTCGAAGCACAATCGACGAGTGCGACGACCGCTCATTCGGCTTGTCGATGATATTAAACCGGTCCGCAACACGAAAATAAAGCAGTTCCACCACAAAGAGAACTGCTAAAATAAATAGATATATATACATAATTATAGAAAAATATTAACGAGAAAATAAAGAGATATAAAAAAAAAAAAAAATCTTATATAATATATTTTGCATGCATCATAATTCATTAACGCAAGTAATAAATCATTTATTACAGACAATACATCATTGATAATAAGCGTCTAAGAACTTTATCAAACAAATAAGCAAATATATAAAAACAAAAAAAATGTTATATCTGCCGTATTGACAGAGATTATAAATCAAAGCTAAAAACAGAAATTACGCCTTAATCCACGACCAAATTTTAGCAGAATTGTCGGATAGGTGAAGAGAACCATTCACCGAGATAGCACTATTAAGAGAACAAACGGTCAAGTTTTGAGCGTGTTTCGGCAGGAATTGATATTCCGTCTAAATTATTGTTGTATAATTCAACCTCGACGAAATCTTTTACTCTCGTATAAATCCCCAGTTGATTCATTGCGGCAATTCTGTCAAACGGATTACCTTCCGCAACCTGTTGGTCAGTAATCTCCTTAATCCTTTCATTTATCAGTCTTTCCTCCTCAGGCTTCACTATCGTGTTCCACAGATTATGCCCACGCATAACCTTCCATAGGTTTCGTCCGGCACAATCCATTTCTGACAATCTATTCCCAATTGTCTCAATATTGGTTATGCCCTCATTGGAATAAACAACTTTCAATGCGGAGAAATCTCCTGATGCAGCCAACTTTTGAATATTCAAATTTGCCAGTATCTCTCCAAACTTGCGAGCAGGGGAATTATAGATGCCTTCAGAAACTTTCTGTAGATAGTCCATAAACCATCCTATAGATGATTCGGAAAAACTCTCAAGTAGAGGAATACTATGAGTCTTCTGCAATAAGATATTTTCCAACGAATACCATGTCGTGTTAACAACGTATTTACCAGACCTCACCATTTCTGTGTTCGCCGAATAATTGTCAATCAGCAAGTCAAAGTCAGCATCTACAGCAACAATTTTCGATGGTCCTAATCCACCCATTGACAACAACACATTCTTACCATTTCCTTCATCTAAATTGACCATCTTATTTGTAGTCACCCTAATATCATACTTATTCTGATAAGGTTTAACGGCCTCTTCCCATAATGGCACATCATTATCGCCCTCCACAAACAAGGAAACGGGAATTTTATAAGTGGTGTGGCCAAAGAAACCAGTAGCCCTTATCCAATCACTGGTTACATTATTACTTAAATCACTCATAGCCAATTAACTTTCTTTAATTAGCGATGACATATTTACGACAAACTGCTCCCAACCATCCATAATAACACCCGGAGAATGTGTAGCTATTATTATCTGGCAGTTAGGATTCAATGTCTGGATATTTTCAATCAATGTCCTTTGCCAATCAAGATGCATAGAAATCTCCGGCTCGTCCATTATCAGAATGCTCTCTTCTTTTCTTTGCAAAAGAACCGTAAGCATAACGATAAGGAACTGCTTCTCGCCAGCCGACAGACGCTTGTTGCTCTCAAGCAAATCTTCGCCTATTTTGAACTGAAGTTTGCTTTGAGTGGTATCAACGGTCTTGTTGGTATTAGCAAAAGCACTATTAATTATATCGATAAAAGTATTATTATGAGCATTTATATCCTTAAGATCATTTATATTTACATTACCCTGTTGTTGGATTCGGGTAGTAATCTGTTTCGTCAGATCCGATAGAAAATAGGCATATTCACTCTCAAGTTTTTCAAGTTGTTGATCTAATACACTACCTTTGTTTGCATCTATAGGCACGTCAAATGTAGAAATAAAATTGTACTTGCGTAATTGCTTATAATTGCTTATGGAAAGTATTTTATTTCCTTGTTTGATAGCAATAATACTGGCATTGATAGTATGGTCTGACAGACTATTATCGTCTTTTCCTTCGATGTCAGCGTTAATTTTTGAAGCAAGTTCTGAAAGAAGCTCATCCCTTTCCGCATCTTTCTTCAAGCGAAGCAAACTATCTTTAAAACTACGGAATTTAATTATGATATTATCTGTCATAGACAAAGTTACTCCCTTAACATCAAAATCATCAGATATTTTTTCCGGTTCACAAATGCTTGCTAATATTTTTAGCAACGTGCTTTTATAAGAACCGTTATCACCAGCGATGATATTTACTCCTTCACGTAATTTACATTCAATGTCATACTTGCCGTATAACTTCTCTATTTTTATGATTTTTATTTTCATGATAAACAAGATTTTACTAATCATCTACCCCATCAAACAGGGTTGGTTGGTTATCATTAATCTTTTTTTTCTTTCCACTCAAAGTTTCTATATAGTTATCATCATAACCATGACCATAAACCTCAGTAACTTTATAATTGTTATGAATTGGTTTTTCGTCCTCATTGAATGTTTCTTCATATTGAAGTCTACATGTTATAAAAAAACCAGTTCGAAAATTTATTTCTGCATTTTGAGATTCAGTTTTAAATTGATTCAATAGAATTTCAAATCGAATATCAAATCCGTTATATGACCCGTTCCATTTGAGAGTTTTCCCTTTTACGATAACAGGACTGATAATATATACTTTTGCATTATCATCAATCTTTATTTCCGGTAAAAACTCTTCTATATATAAAGGAAACTCACTTTTGGTAATTCTTAAATCAATATTCTCGAGATGCTCAACATCATTACGCTTAATACCAATAGCTTTAATATTATTACATGATAATAATTGTCTAAAGTACTCTGATCTTGCTTTTTTTAAATGAAGATGTGCATTAAGTCGTTTAATTTTGAATTCATCAATACCATATTTGCATAACACTTTTTCAATACAAACTTTATCTTCATCACATTCTTCAATCAAATCCTCTAGTTCCACAATCTTCTTTTCGAAGAAAATACTACGAAAAACAAACGAAAGAATAAATTGTAATACCTTTTTATCTTCCTTTTCTTGGATATCAAACCAGAAAATTTTTACTACGCTACCATTACGCAAAGAACCAGTCTTAAGTTTATTAGAAACACCAAGAACCTTAGACACATAATCCATAGCACGAACATACGCTACAGATGACTCCGCCTCTATTTTAGCATCAATAACATGAATAGAGTTATCATTCAGTTCATAATGAACTATAATATTATCATCACAAATCTGCGTCATATCTAATACTTTATCAGCCACTATGGCAGAAGCACAAAGAAATTACATCAAACTCGACTGCAAATTTACACTATTTTCCGCACATACACAAATTGCATTTATGTAGTATTACTGCCTACTCTCAACAAGCAACTGCAAAATTAGGCTTATATACTTACTTTTCCGGTTTCTTAAAACTGTCAGCCACTTGTTTCATGCTATCTTCGAAACTCACGAGCTGTAAATGTAGTCCAAATTTGTTTTCTATACGCAACTATTCCATTCTCTTGCTTTCTTGCCCTGTGGTAATTGAAAACAATATTGCAATCTATACGCGACAAATTTGACTGTTTATTAATTCTGATTGAATATATAAATAAAAAAGATAACCATAATATAGAAGCATTTTATATATTATCTGTAGAACAATTATCTTGGATTAACAGCTCACAATTATGTTATGTTTGAACCATCACAATTTTTATCGACTCACAAATATAATCAACACAAGACCAAGTAGGCATTATTATTAAAATTAATCTGTAGTATTGCAAAAGAGTATCACCTATAAAAAATGAATATTATTTTTAATAAACTTACCAATAATTCTGATTTGTGTTTTTATATCTACCCCTAATAACAACAAAGAAATAATTAATAGCAATACACAAATCATACCATCTATTCTCATTATCCACATAGGTAATTTTACAAACAACATAAGTATCAATGATAATAATACAAATGTTATAGATAAAACAACCAGAAGATATTGTCTTCTATAATGCAACATATATTCATTATGAATATCAATATAATTTTCAATCGGCTGAAATATATCAATAAAAAAATCTCCAGAAACCTTACTTATTAAAAAAACATCTTTACTATACCTTAAATAAGTCGGATTAATAATTAATAATTCTTTATCTAATTTATCTTTTAATTCATTCAATACAAAATTATCATTGGCTAATTTAATTTTACAAGGATTCATTTTATCATAACAATACCATATTTCATTAATTTGATAAGAAATATTTTTTAATTTTTTTGTAGAAAAACTATCAATATCATAGATAAAACCGGACATAATAGACGATGTTCCATATTTAGCCATCTCATTTACTATTTTTTGAAAAGAAATAACATTATCTTCCTTATCTTTTGGATAAATAATGCTATTATTATACCAACTAATAAATCGGAAATAAGCAGTTAGTTTTTTCATAAAGGGCATCATAAACTGTTCGTATCTATCAATTTCACGATTTTTCCGGTTTCCTATTTCTATAAAAACAATGATAAAACCACCTGTAATAATAGAAGTAAGAATTGATAGTAATATTGATTGAGTAGAAGTATAATCCATTTGTAAAGAATTAAAAATATTTCAAATATTTTTATGTATTGTCAGTATTATTCAAATTTGCAAGCAAAAAAAAAATATTACTTTCCATAAATATTTATACCCCCAAGAAACTATTTTTTTCTAAATATTCCATTAAAAAATTGAATCATCTGTTGATTGTCATATGTTTGCTGGTTTAGGACATCTTTTGCTTCCGGAACTAACTTCATAAAGTCTACAATAAACAAACTTAAAAAAGAAAGCACAAATCTTGTGGCTGTACATGCTAAATTAATGTACTCTGGTTGTAATTTTTCAAATGACTGTTCAAACTGTAACTGACCCCAATGAGAAGGGTGCGACAGATTGCTAAAGTACTTATACATGCCATCAAAAATATCCGACTGAATACCCATACATTTCATACCATCATCCCATTCAACCTTTTTTAATGTCTTATCTGGCAGAATAACATAGCGGTATCTGCCGCTCTTGAATGCGTTGTTAATCACCTCTTGAGTCTGCTTATTTGCTGACTGATAGAATGCGGTTGCCTTTGCTTCTGATATTGCAGCATTCAGTGAGTCCTGAATCACCTTCGTCTTCTCGGGATTCCTTGCTTTCAAGTCATCAGACAGCACTTCTAATTGTTCTTTATAACCGGCAGCCTCATACAGGCAGTACATCAACTGTTTTTCATCATCATTGGATGGGATGATATAGACCAATTCGAATGCAATCAGGTTTTCATACATCGTTCTCCCCAACGAATATATCATCCTATGGTCAATTATGGGATTTAGCCATAATCCATCCTTTGCGTAAGGCATGCCTTCTAAAAGTTTTGAAAATGCCAACGCATTTGTGAACATCATCTGAACCCAAATGGAAGATTCTGCCATACGGATAGAATGGTAACCTTTGTCTCTGAGAGCAAAAGAAAGATCAAACAAATAATCTGTGACAACCCGCAGGTAAGATCTACAAGCATGTATATCGTCAAGTTTGATAATCTTCAATACATGTTCAGGTATGTTTTCTTTCCCCATAAATGATATTATTTTATAATATTTCTTCTATTAAGATATACTATAATAATATTAGACCCTCATAATTTCATCTAGTTTCTTCAGACACTTCTCCTTCTCGAAATACTCATTGTAGTATTTCAGTCCGTTGGCACCCTTCTCTGCCAATATGCTTTTATCCATGCCATAGAGTTCGGTCACCAACTTTGCCAATTCTTCTGCATCACCAGCTTTCACACTCCATCCACACTTGGCTTCTTTAACCACTTCACCGCCTTCGCCATTCAGACATGCAATGATAGGTTTTCCGCTTGCCATATAACTGCTGATTTTAGCAGGCGCATACAGATTAAACAGCGGAGAGTCAGTGAGAGACACCAACATCACATCTGCTTTATCGAAGAACAAAGGCATGGTTTCAGATGGGAACCTGCCCAATGTATGGACAGTCTCTTCAAGTCCGTTCGCTTTGACGAACTTCTGCACCCATTCCAGCTTTCTTCCGTCACCTACAATCACCCAATGAATATCTTTGTTTTCCTTCGTAAGCAAGGCTGCCTGCATATTACATTCCATACCATGCGCTTCTCCCACTGCTCCGGCAAACATCACCACAAATTCTTCAGGAATCTTCGGCATATTAAAATCCACGGAAGAATTTGACACACCGTCACCCCACTGAGGGAAATAAACAATCTTGTCCTTGTAGTCACCATAAGTCAATATGCTTTGGTCGAAACTGCGTGAACTGGTCAGAATCTTGTCCGAATGCTTATACTCCTTCTTTACGAACCAATCAAAAAAGCCCAGCACATGCTTGTTGTTGATACCACCTGCTGCCGTCAAGCTCTCCGGCCACAAGTCCAGTACCCATGTGTAGAGTGGCACTTTCCTTATCTTCTTATAAAGTACTGCAGGCATCGACATCATTACGGGCGACAACTGCTGGCAGAACACTAAGTCATACTTATAAAAAACGGCATACCACAACATATACAGGCAGCCTACCACAAGATAACTGAAATAGTTCAGCATCAGCATGATTTTGTTATCTACACCACGAGGCACGATAGGAAGATGGGTCACCTTTACTCCACGAATCACCTCATGCCGTTTCTTGAAAATCCCATATCCTGCAAAGAACTTACCTGCGGGATAGTTGGGAATTCCTGTTATTACATGTACGTCATGCCCTTTCTCTGCAAGATGAAAAGCCACATCGTTGCCCCTGAAAGTTTCAGGATAGAAATATTGGCAGATAAAAAGTATTTTCTTCTTTTCCATTGTATTTTAATTCAGTTGTATTCATACCTTTCCCTAATTACAAGGAACACTCCTTGTGGGCAGTGAAGATTTGAACCTGCATTATCTTGCTCTCCATACGTCTCTGTTATAGTGAAAACTAAAGAATACTTGTCTCATAATTCATATTTTTTATTTGTTCTGCCTGATGGTATCGAACCATATCGTACTTCGTCATGCTCAGCACAGGTCCACACGACCACCTGTGCAGGCAGATGTCCGTTATTACTTCTTGTACCTGTCGAAGATCTCTTCCAACTGCTCGCGAGAATAGCGTTCATTCTCTGGATATAACTTCGCCTCGTGTTCCAGAATCTGATCGATAGTCCAATAAAACTTGATGAACTTGGCAGGTACTCCACCACAGACGCAATAAGGAGGCATCGACTTCGATACGACAGCACCTGCTGCTACTGTTGAACCTCTACCAATAGTGACTCCCGACAAAAGTGTCACGTTGCATCCAATCCATACATCTTCTTCTACGATAACATCCTTATCTAGCACCTGTCCTGACGCTTGCTTGTCCGCATTAGTGATGTCTCGATAATACTTTCCCACTTCACGCAAATGATTGCCGGTATGTACACATAGCCCTTCGGCACTGGCCGCACCTTTCTTCATGATGAATTTTGCCAACGAAGTGGATATGGTACAATGTTCTATCTTATTATTGCCGTACAAAAACACGTTTTTGGGATTTACAATATTTACAGGAGGAATAACGACTACTCTTTCACCGATATATCCGAAAGACGATTTTCCCACTCCGAAATACTCGCGATAGAGGCTTACAGCACCTCTAACTACCAAATTGGACTTAAGTCTATTGATTACACTCATATTGTTAATGATCTCTTTCACTACCATACACAATATGAGCGTAGGTAGCTACTATGGGTTATACTTTTTTAATAATTCTTCTAATTGTTCTCTTTTATATCTATCCTTTTCAGGATACAACTTCTCCTCATGCTCTAGGATTTGGTCGATAGTCCAATAGAACTTGATAAACTTGGCAGGCACTCCACCACAGATGCAATAAGGAGGCATCGATTTAGATACAACAGCACCTGCTGCTACTGTTGAACCTCTACCAATAGTGACTCCCGATAAAAGAGTCACATTGCACCCAATCCATACGTCCTCTTCTACAACAACATCCTTATCATAGCCCAAGGGTTTGTTGGCTTCGGTAATATCCGTTACGAACTTACCAACTATTCTTGCATGATTGCCTGTATGAACAGTCAACCGTTCTGCGATAGCGCAGTTTCCTTTGCATATAAACTTGGCGTTTATAGCTGATATATAAGCATTCGCCCCAATCCCTACATTTGGACCAAAATAGATATTACTGGGATTACCCGCATATAGGGGGGGGTAATTATCACGTTATCAGAACATTGCGCATAGTTACACTTGCGAATATAATAACGACTCGTCCCCTTCATAGAAAACCACAATCCTCTCAAGAACGAATTGTATTTTAGTTTTGTAAATACACTCATAATTATTCGTTTATTTTAATCACCTTAGCTGGAACTCCGCCGATTACCGAATTGGCAGGCATATCCTTCACAACAACAGCATTGGCAGCCACAAAGCTGTTATCGCCAATCATTACTTTTCCAAGAACTTTTGCTCCCGGGCCAAAACCGACATTGTTTCCAATTGTTGGTTTCTCGTCTTCGGAATGATTGGTGTTGCCCATTAGCACACCTGTCTGCAACTTGCAATAGTTGCCCACCTTTTTTGCATTTACAAGGCAGCCACCACAACCAGCAATATGCAGGATTGACAAACCATAGCCACAAATATTCTCGGGGATTCGTATGTTGTATTTAAAGCCTAAACGATGAAGACGTACCTTATAATACCTATACAGCATCTTATGAATAATACCACCATTGTTACAATGGTATTCACAATGACGCAATACCTTCAAATACTTATATACGTGAGCGGCTTCACTGCCAATTAATAGACGAACCCAATACTTCAGCAATGAGCACCCTTCCATTCGGTTCGCTTTAGCATCTTCTTGAAGATAGAACTTCAGTTCTTCACGTGTTTTTATCATATCAGCTCTTTGTAGTGGGCTCTATACAAATCGTAAACAACTTCTTTGCGATAACAAGTATAAACCTTCTCGTATGCTTTCTTGCACATCTCATCAGCTTCAGTCTTATGGGACTGCAACCATTCGATTGCTTCCACAATAGCATCTGCGGATTTAGGGGCAACGAGCATCCCGCAAGGCTTTCCTTCTAAGTCGGTAAGCATATCCTTGACTGCTGCACGTGGGCAAGAAATAACCATCTTGGTTAGACTCATTGCCTCTATGATTGATATTGGGAATGCCTCCCAAGGGTAATACGTGGGCAATGCAACAATATCCACATCGTGCATAAACTTGACCGCCTCAAGATTTGACAGTTTGCCATGGATAAAGATTGACTTGTCAAGTTTATCACCAACCATGTCTTTAATCTTGGCAACCACCTCATCAGCACCAGGACCTATAACATCTAATCTCACCTCAGTTCGGGTACATGCTTCCACCAACTCGTACAAGCCTTTTGTTGGGATAAGATTGCCTATAAATGCTACACGCTTATATTCCTTTGGAGTGGGGTTCATAGGTTCATTAACCTCAATAGAGTTTGGGGTAAGATGCACTTTGTCAGCAAGCGTAGGAATGCCTTTCAGCGTATTGTAGGAACGAGAGTCAAGCACCCATATTTGATCAAAGAGCGACATGGACTTGCGCAAGAGAATGCCCACGAGTCCCTTTGACTGATGGTCCTCCGTTATGCAGCCATATCGGCAATGCATAATAGACTTGATGCCGTACTTTTTGCATAGTTTAGCCACTCGTATATCACGATATGACCCGAGACTTCCTGAAGTGGTAGTATGAAGTATGTCGATCTTATGCTTCTTCATTGTCTGTTCCACTTCCTTAAGTATTCTACTTAAAGCCGTAAAGCCAGAGAGTGATCTTTCTATCACACCCTCTTTTCCTGTTCTGGGCTTAGGAGAGCTACTAACAGGAAAAATT
>JBJELE010000010.1:0-15327 GCA_051878995.1 Lachnospiraceae bacterium
TGGGCTATCGCCAAGCGGTAAGGCACAGGACTTTGACTCCTGCATTCGCTGGTTCAAATCCAGCTAGCCCAGTTTACGGAGCACTAGCTCAGTCGGTAGAGCACCTGACTTTTAATCAGGTTGTCGGGGGTTCGAATCCCCCGTGCTTCATGCTTATGAACTCTCAAAACTTGAATAAACGGTTTTGGGGGTATTTTTTTGCTTACGAGAAAGAAGGGAGAAGATACATTATGGCACAGGAAAATAAAATGGGAACCATGCCGGTTAATAAACTGCTGATCACCATGTCCCTGCCTATGATGCTTTCTATGCTGGTACAGGCGCTCTATAATGTGGTAGACAGTATTTTTGTATCCAGAATCAATGAAAATGCGTTGACAGCAGTATCACTGGCATTCCCCATTCAGACATTGATGATTTCGGTGGCAGGCGGGACCTGTGTGGGTATTAATGCGGTGCTCTCCAAGGCTTTGGGAGAAAAGAATCAGGAGAAAGTCAATCGGACTGCCGGAAACGGTATTGTTCTGATGGGAATCAGCTACGTTCTTTTTCTGGCAGTAGGATTGTTTGCGTCAAAAGCTTTCTATTTGAGTCAGACAGATGATGCACAGATTGTGCAATACGGTTATGATTATCTGTCTGTCATATGCTGTTATTCTTTTGGCTTGTTTACACAGTTTACCTTTGAGCGTCTTTTGCAGTCTACGGGTAAGACCTTTTATATTATGATCACCCAGGGAACAGGTGCGCTTATTAATATTATTCTTGATCCGGTATTCATCTTTGGATTGTGCGGTATGCCTAAGATGGGTGTGCAGGGTGCGGCTGTGGCAACTGTCATCGGACAAATTGCAGCCGGTGTTATTGCGTTCCTTTTTAATAGGAAGAAAAACGATGAAATCAGGTTGGAACTGAGAGAGTTTGTCATGGAGTGGGATATTGTAGGCCAGATTTATAAGATTGGGCTGCCCTCCATGATTATGCAGGCGATTGGTTCCGTAATGACTTACGAGATGAATCTTATCTTAATATCCTTTACCTCGACGGCTACGGCAGTGTTTGGGGTATATTTCAAACTGCAAAGCTTTATCTTCATGCCTGTATTCGGTATGAATAATGGTCTGGTACCTATTCTGGCCTACAATTACGGTGCGGGCAGACGGGACCGGTTTGTGAAGACACTTAAGTGTGCTGTTCTGTATGCTATGGCCATTATGTTTGTGGGAATTATTATCTTCCAGACGATTCCCGGCAAGCTGTTTCAATTATTTGCCGCATCCGATACTATGTTGCAGATCGGTATTCCGGCGTTACGGATTATCAGTCTCAGTTATATTTTCGCGGGTTATAATATCATCTGCGGTACAGCCTTTCAGGCACTGGGGAATGCGGTATACAGCATGATTGTTTCGATTGCCAGACAGCTGGTGGTCCTTCTTCCGGCAGCCTACTTGCTGGCACTCTTGGGGAATGTCAACTATGTGTGGTGGTCCTTCCCTATTGCAGAGATTGCATCACTCACTATGACGACAATCTTCCTTATTAAGATAAATAAAGATGTGATTCGTCATATTGGTGAAGAGCCAGGTTGACATGACTTCGTGAAAATGATATGATACTTGAGCGGGTTTTATGAACCCGCATATAAGCGGATGTGGCGGAATTGGCAGACGCGTTGGATTTAGGTTCCAGTGGGCGACCGTGCAGGTTCAAGTCCTGTCATCCGCATTGAGTCTTTTTAAGGGGATGTTGAATTTATCAGCATCCCCTTTTCCGTTACTTCATTTTTCTGTTAAGTTTCTATTGCCTCTCAAATACCGGCATATATTCAATCGGTGCATCTACGGTAACAGTTACATTGCCTTCAAAAACCTCTCCGGTTGATGTCAGCTTCCATTTACCTACCGGCAGATATATATCCCTTTTAAACTCATTAAGGTGCAGAATCGGCGCTACCAGATATTTATCACCGAACATGTACTGATCCTGAAGTTCCCAGCACCTTGCATCCTGCGGGAATTCATAGAACATGGTACGGATCAGCGGAGAGCCGTTTATATGTGCTTCCTCATATAAGCTCTTGATGTAATCGTGCATGGAGATTCTGATATCATAGTATTTCTTCATGATAGCATAATTATCTTCTCCATAGCTCCACAGTTCATTAGGCTGGCCTGTATGCAGATAGCCGCCGCCCCAGTCTCTGTCATCCAGCGGTGGAATGTTGTAAGGACCACGGTCGCCGTGCATACGCAGTACAGCAGAATATACGGCGAACTGATACCAACGAATCAGAAGCTGTCTGAAATCAGGATCATTGACATCATCTGTCATAAAACCGCCGATATCGGTTGTCCACCAGGGAATACCGGCAAGGCCCATGTTCAGTCCGCATTGCAGCTGGTCTGCAAAGGCTTCAAAGGTGCTCGGTACATCGCCGGACCATACCACGTTGCCGTATTTCTGGGAACCTGCCCATGCACAGCGGAGCAGATTGACTACAGGACCTTTCCCAAGCTTGCTCATTTCATCATAAAATACACGGCTGTACATCTGCGGATACATATTACTGATCTCCAGTGCTGGGCCGTCACAGTAGCGGTAATTCTCAAAGTCATAGACACCGTAATCCGGTTCTGAGTTATCTAACCAGAAAGCGTCAATGCCGTAATCATAGTAGTTCTTTTTGCAAACTTCCCATACGTATTTCCTGGTTTCCGGATTGAAAGGATCGATTTCCACGCAATCGCCCTGATAGTCATAGGTCTGTGCGGCACCGCGCTCAGTTCTGATCAGCAGACCTCTTTCTGCCATCGGGCCGAAATTCTCGCTCTTGCGGTCAACGGATGGCCATACAGATACAATGACTTTGATGCCCATGGAATGCAGCTCGTCTACCATTGCTTTCGGGTCGGGCCAGTATTTTTCATCAAACTTCCAGTCACCCTGTACAGTCCAATGGAAGAAGTCGATGACAATCTGGTCGATCTTGATGCCTTCCTTCTGATACTGACGGGCTATCGTCAGAACCTCGTCCTGAGTCCGATAACGCAGTTTACACTGCCATAATCCCATCAGATCCTCCGGGAACATTTCTGCATGTCCCGTAGCTTCTGTATAGTTCTCCAGAATCTGTTTCGGGGTATCGGCAGCCGTGATCCAGTAATCCATTTCTTTGGTTGCTCTTGCAATCCATTCCGTATAGTTTTTACCGAAGGTAACACGTCCGACTGCCGGGTTGTTCCACAGGAATCCGTAGCCCAGAGAAGATACTGCGAAGGGAACGGAAATCTGGGAATTGCGCTGTGCCAGTTCCAGCACACAGCCTTTCAGATCCATGCAGGACTGCTGGTACTGTCCCATACCGAAGATTTTCTCGCCGTCGTTGCTCTCGAATTTCAAATCCAGGGAATAGTCGCTTCCGCCGATGATTCCTTTCCATTGACGGTTGATTACCTTAAGACATCTGCTTTCTTTGGACAGCGTTCCGTCGTAGGAACGGAAATATTCGCGCAGGATCAGTTTATCATCCTTGTAAAAGGAGATGATTCCCACAAAATTTACCACTGCCTTGATACGGCCGTTTGTGATAGTTGCAATTTCTTTCCGGTCAATCGTACCGTCACCTACCCAGTGGTCTTCCTCTTCAATGGAAATCTCGGTGTTACATTTTTCCACAGGTTCTGTTAAAGCCCACGCATTACCGGTAAAACCGGAAAACATGGTGGAACGTACACGCAGGGAATCCTTACCCCAGGCTTCGATCCTGACGGTTTCGCCCAGATGATAAAATACCAATGCACCATTATCATTTACAAATCTCATAGCAAACCTCCTTGTGTTGTCTTGAATATTGAATTCTATAATGATATGATACTCTTATCCGGTTTAGAATGCTAGGTAAATGCTATTGAATAATGATACTATACTATTATTTTAATGCCGCTATTTGGGCTACGGCGGGCGATGAGCTGAGATAGCATCCTGTTTCATTCAGAGGAGAGAGTATAAGCTATGAAGAGTAGAGAAAAGGAAGAAAAGAGACAGCACAGTACAGCTGCCATACCCTACAGCTTCTATGAATGCCGCATTCCGGAATGTTTTATGAATGTTCCGATGCACTGGCACAAGGAATTTGAAATCAATTGTATTCTTCAGGGGGAAGGAGAATTTATCTGCGGAGATGACAGATTTGTTGCTAAGGAGGGCAGTCTGCTGATCCTGCCGCCCAATATGCTGCATGCAGCATATCCCTGTCAGAATCGGGTGCTGGTATATCATGCTCTTGTGTTCCATCCGGTCATGCTTGGTGTGAACAGCAACGATAGAAGTACAACGGAATGTATCCGTCCTATCATCAATGGAAGCATGAAGATAAATATGCCCATCACTTCGGAGACTGATGGGTACTTAGAATTGAAAGGAGCAGTTGACCGTATTTTTTCTTATGCCCGAGGTAATCTGCCGCAACTGGATCTCCTGATGAAGAGTGAGCTGTTGCGCTTATTCTGGCTAATGGAAAACAATTCGAAGCTTATCAGTCGGAAGGATGCCGGTATCAGTTATAGTGAGCTGGTTCGCCCGGCGCTTGAGTTTATGATGGACAATTATCAAGAGAATATTTCGATTGATCAGCTTGCTGTATTATCCCATCTTAGTAAGAGTTACTTTATGGGATGCTTCAAAAGAGCAGTTGGTGTGGGTGCCATTGAACATTTAACACAACTGCGTGTCAATGCGGCATGTGAAGCACTGACTGATACGGATAAAGCGATATCGGATATTGCGCTTGACTGCGGCTACAATAATCTTTCCAATTTTAACAGGCAGTTTAAGAAAATCACAGGCAGTACGCCTAATGAATACAGGCACAACATCAAATCCATGCGGTAACGGGAACAGTCCGGCAGAACTGACAGAAACAGATAACATTAATAGCCCTTCTGTTTCAAGTCTTTGACCAACCCTGTATAGAATTCCCGGACATCAAAGCCGGGGATGTTTTCGCGGTTCAGATCGATCATATCGCCGTGGGAGATGCCGCGGCCTTCGGGTACCTGCAGGCTGATAAAGTTGCTGCCCCATTGCATACTGTCCAGAGCGACCAGCCCGTCATTTGCCCCGTCAAAGTGTCTGACAAGAGGATAGGACATGTTTAGTGGGAAACGGCCGCTGGCGGCACGGTTCATTGTACTGCCAACACTCTGATAATAAACCGAGGGATCGTCCGGAAGCTGTTTGTTCAGGCGGTCACAGGCGGAGGCAGTCAGATCCCGGACAGCTTCCAGAAAATCGGGATTATGGTCACCGCATTTGGACAGAGCCGCATTATAGGTACGGGCGACACGCTGCTGTACCCGCTCAGGAATCTTATCCAGCAGATAATCGGCGAAGATACAGCCCCGGTGTGGCGTGTTGATGGTGGTCAGTGATGCTACATAAGGTGCAGCTCCACAGATGCTGATGGCATAACGGCTGTCCAGACCGCCCTTGGAGTGGGCAATGATATTGACCTTCTCACACCCTGTAGTCTGGACGATGGTTTTGATGCGTTTGGCCAGTTCTTTTCCGCAGTTGGCAACGGAAGCCGCAGACTGCTGGCAGCCATAGTGGATGACGGCTCCGTTCTTTTTCAACTGCATGGGAATTCTGCCCCAGTAATTAAAGAATCGGAAATCACGGAAGAAGACGCCGTGTACCAGAAGAAGCGGATAGCGGGTCTGACATTCCTGATTTTCCGCACGGGTTTCATTGAGAAGATATTTTTCATTTTCATACTGTACTTCCGCAGAAGTGATACGGATAATTTTACATAGTGCCCAGATGTGGACGAAAGGAATCCATCCACAGAGGATACCGATGATACGCCATTTGATACCAAGCTGTACGGAAGTGAGATAGACCCGCAGGATTCCGTTCCAGAATAGGATGGCTTCACTGACAATCCATAGGAGAAGCTTCGGTAGCAGGGCAAGCCAGCCGGAGCTGCTATCCGGAAGTAGGGTTCTTCCTAATCCTACACTGATCAGGAAGCATGCAGGTGCGGCAACCACGGTAACAAGAAAAAGCTCTAACAGGCACACACCGTCTTCCAATATTTTGTTGCGCACCGTAGAGGTTTTACGGAAGGTTAATTCCGGGAATATATTAATATAGAAGAAAATCAAAACGGAAAGTGGTGTGAAATGAAAATCACACAGGAATAGTAGGAGCAGGACTGATAGTATTTTTCGTAATTTTTTCATTGAAACATCCTCTGTTAATCTGTTTATCTATTTATATGAAATAGTGATTTACTTTAGCATACTTGCAATATCTGTAAAGTCTGCTATGATTTTCTATGCAGGCTTGTGATGGAGTGAATAGACTGCCGCAATCATGAATATCGTAGCAGATATTCGGAACGCGTGCAAGCGAATAGCCTGGGAAGGGACAGCAAGCTGTTATGGCAGAGAGAGTAACAATGACCCGCGAGGAACGGATGGCAACACAACCTATCGGAAAACTGATGGTCAGCATGACATTTCCGTCCATCCTGGCGCAGATTATTAACATATTATACAGCATTATTGACCGTGTCTATATCGGACATATGGAGGGGGTAGGAGCCAATGCCCTGACGGGGGTAGGTGTTACCTTTTGTATCACAATTTTTATTTCTGCCTTTTCTGCTTTTATCAGCAGCGGTGCAGCACCCCTGGCGGCCATCTGGCTTGGCAAACAGGACAGAGAGCATGCGGAGAAAATATTAGGGAACAGTGTAAGTTTTCTGGCAGTCTGTACCGTGGTTCTGATGCTTTTCTTTTATATTTGTCAAAAGCCGCTGCTATATATGTTCGGCGCCAGTGACGCCACCATCGGCTATGCTATGGACTACCTGTCCATTTATTTGTTGGGAACTCTTTTTGTGGAAGTGGCGCTGGGATTAAATGCTTTTATCATATGTCAGGGACAGCCCAAAACGGCGATGGTCTCTGTGCTGCTTGGAGCGGTTATCAATATTGCCCTGGACCCTGTCTTTATTTTCGGACTGCATCTGGGAGTGCGGGGAGCAGCCATTGCAACGGTCATCTCTCAGGCCTGCAGTGCAGCCTGGGTCATGCGTTTTCTATTGGGACCGAAATCTTCCCTGAAAATACGTCGGCGGTTTCTTCGGTTTGACGGGCAGATACTTTTCAGTATTTTTTCACTGGGGATATCGCCCTTTATCATGAGTGCTACAGAAAGCTTTATCAGTATCGTACTGAATCACGGACTACAGACCTATGGTGGCGATCTGCATGTGGGCTCTTTGACAATCATGCAGAGTGTTATGCAGCTTTTTGCGGCACCGATCAACGGCTTTACCCAGGGAATGACGCCTATCATCAGCTATAATTACGGGGCAAAGAATTTCGATCGGGTGAAAGCGCTTTACCGCCGGACTATCGGTATCTGCTTCGGGTTTATGCTGACAGCGACATCCACTACCATGCTGTTTCCTGAATTTTATGCGGGGTTGTTTACCAATGAACCGGAACTTGTAGAGCTGGTGGGACAGGTTATGCCGATCTTTATGGCGGGTATGCTGGTTTTTGGTCTGCAAAACGGTATTCAGCCCTCCTTCCTTGCCATGGGGCAGGCCAAAATATCCCTTTTTATTGCGGTACTCCGTAAGATCATCCTGTTGATTCCGCTGGCAATTATTCTGCCGCACTTTATAGGTGTTATGGGGGTATACTATGCGGAGCCGATCTCCGATGTGCTGTCTGCCACGACGGCGACAACACTTTTTGCACTGAATAGCAGGAAAATACTGACAGAGGAAGCCTGGGCAAGGATACAATGACACAGAGGGACGCAGGAGACCGGCAGAGAAGAATTCTGTCGGGAGCACAGAGACGAATTCTGTCGGGAGCACTCTTGACAGGGGGACCATGCTGTGTTACAGTAGAACCACGTTAAGAGGGAGTAGTTATCCTGTGTAAGCAACATACCCTGGCTTATGCCATGTTTACACGCTTTCTGAACCATTAGACAGATGGAAAGAACGAGACTTTTAGCATGAAAATGCGGAAGTCTCTTTTTAATTGTGATAGGAAAAAGAGGGCTTTCAGAGGAATTCATAATAATGCAGAGTACGGCAAGGAGGACAATTTATGGCTGTGGTGATTCAATTAGCGTTACTTGTTGTGGGGTTTGTTTTCTTAGTGAAAGGCGCGGACTGGTTTGTAGAGGGTGCCGGTAAAGTGGCGGAGAAGTTTGGAATTCCGCAGCTGGTAATCGGCTTGACAATTGTGGCGATGGGAACTTCCCTTCCGGAGGCGGCAGTCAGTGTATCGGCAGCCTTGAAAGGCAGTGCGGATATTACAATCGGTAATGTGGTCGGAAGCAATATCATGAATGTATTGGTTATTCTGGGGCTGACTTCGGTGATCCGTCCGATAGCGGTACAGAAATCAACCGTTAATTATGAAATCCCGTTTGTGGCCCTGATTTCAGTATTCCTTTTGGCAATTGGTTATTCAGATCATGTGGTTGGCAGAGCAGATGGTGTGATTCTGTGGGTGCTCTTTATTGCTTATCTGTTGTATCTGTTCAAAATGGCGAAATCCGGTGAATATGTGCCGGAAGAGCTGCCGGATGAGGATAAGCCCATCCCGGTCTGGAAAATGGTACTTCTGATTATTGTGGGAGCTGTGATGATTGTTTTGGGGTCTGATATGGCGGTGGATGCTGCATCTGAGCTTGCCAGAATCTTCGGTATGAGTGAGAGACTGATCGGTCTGACGATTGTGGCCTTTGGTACTTCCCTGCCGGAGCTTGTCACTTCCGTGACAGCGGCTGTCAGAGGTAAAGCTGATATTGCGGTAGGCAACATTGTAGGAAGCAATATTTTCAATATTCTGTTCGTAGTCGGCACCTCGGCACTGATTACACCGGTAGTCTATGCCTCCAATTTCCTGGTGGACAGTATCGTATGTATTGTAACGATGATTCTGCTGTGGCTGTGTGTATTCAGAAACCGGAAGCTGGGAAGAGCAGGGGGCACTGTGATGCTGTTGTGTTATGCGGGATATTTTGTGTATTTGATGCGCTAAAAATGCGAGAAGAAATGCTAGAGCTTACATCAATGGGTGTTTCGCCAAAAGAAGAGGGTTGACTTTGCTAGTCAACCCTCTTCTTGCCCCAGAAAAAGACTGCTACGGTACCGGGACCGGTATGGCTCCCGATGGTAGTACCGATACTGTTGATGAGAACCTTGCCATCTAAGTTGGGGAAACGCTCCTCAATCAGATCGGCAACCGCTCTGGCATCTTCGTAGCATGCAGAGTGGCACATATAGCATTTGCCATTATATTCGCGTCCGTCGTCGCAGTTTTCTTCCATCTTATCTACGATGGTCTGAATCACTTTACGTTTGGTACGAATCTTATATCTGGGAATTAATCGTCCCATAAAATCCACATTCAGAAGCGGGCAGATATTTAACATGCCGCCAAAGAAACCGGAGGCCTTGGAGATCCGGCCGCCTTTTACATAGAAGGTCAGGTCGGTAGAAAAGAACCAGTGATTTAGTCTCAACCGGTTATCGTTGGCCCATTTATATACTTCATGAATACTCTTTCCTTCATCCCGCAGATCAGCCAGTTTATCCATCAGAAGGCCGTAGCCGGAGGAAGCGGCCAGAGAATCCAGAATATAGATTTTACGATCCGGATACTGTTCCTGAAGATTTTCCTTTGCTATCATGGCAGAGTTAACGACGCCGGAGATGCCGGAGGAAAGGCTTAAATGAAGGATGTCTTTGCCTTCTTTCAGAAAGCCTTCAAAATAGTCCGTGAACTCGGCTACGTTAATCTGCGATGTTTTGGTATCAGCGCCATTTGCCATAGCCTCGTAAAAACGGTCAAAGGGAATGGATTTACCGAGATCGTCCAGATACTGCTTACCATCTAATTCAAAATGGAAGCAGATATAGGAAATGTTTCTTGCTTTAAAATGTTCTTCTGTTAAATCTGCAGTGGAACTGCAACTGATAATATAATCGCTCATGAGAACTCCCTTACTGATTGTTACAATATTTTATAGAAATAAGTGTACCATGTTTGACGCTCAAATACAATGGATGGTTTTTATTCATAAATGGTCTGGTGAGACATCCGGCAAGAAAATAAAAAATAATAATTTTTTTCAAAAGAGTGGTTTACAAAGCCACTTTTTTGTTGTATTATGATTTTGGAAAACGATTTCCGGAAAACATTTTCCATAAGAATTTTATATAAGAATCGAAGCATAAGCGGACTGCAGGACAGAATGCATATCGGATTCGATTCGGAATGGGAAAGCAATGGTATCAATTAAGGATGTCGCAAAACGGGCAGGTGTAGCAATCTCTACCGTATCCAAGGTATTGAATAACTACCCGAATGTCAGCGAAGAGACAAAGAAAAAAGTAAATGAAGCTGTTGCGGAGCTTAACTTTGTACCTAATTCCGTAGCAGCGGCCCTTTCTTCCAAGCAGTCCGGCAGGGTAGCATTTCTGATGAATCTGAATAACGTATCACAGGCCATTGATGAGATCAATATGCAGTACATGGCCGGTACGATAGGACAGGCAGTGGAAATGAATCTGGACGTGATCACCGTTTTCTATTCCATGATCAAAAACAAAAGTTTGGAAGAAGTGGTGCGTTACCTGCAGTCACAGAGTATTACAGGACTGATCATCTTCGGCATGTCTAAGGATGATAAGGTGCTGCACAAGCTGATCGAATCACGGATATTCAAGATCGTGCTGGTGGATGTGCCGATGGTCAATGAGAATACCTCTTCTATCTGGATTGATCAGGCAAGGGCTCAGTATGATGTGGCGAAGAAGACAATTCTCGAGAATAAGAGCAAGAGTATCCTCTATCTGGCAGGGAAAAAGAACGGCTATGTAACTGAGGAACGACTTAAGGGAATCCGGCAGCTGGCAGAGGATTTGGAGCTGTCCCTTCTGGTAAGAAACGGAGAATTCTCAGAATTACAGGCGAGAAACATTACTTTTAAATACGCTAAGAAAAAAGACGTGGTCGTATGTGCATCGGATCTGATGGCAATCGGTGCCATGAAGGCGCTGATAGAGATGGATATTTTCCGGCCGGTATGCGGATTCGACGGAATTACGTTGATGGGATATGCCGGTAAGCAGATGAACACGGTTAGACAGAACTTTAAGAGGATCGCCTCAGAAGCAGTCAAGGAACTCAAAAGGCTTCTGGATGGCGGAGAAGGACAGCAGATCGTGCTGGATTATGAATTGGTCAGAATCCGGTACACAGACATAATTGCATAAGAAATGGGAAACTAATAATCAGTAACATATAATAAAATAACATGAACGCAGGAGGATGAATCATGACACAGGCAAGCAACCTGAAAAGAGATGTATTGGTAATGAATCTGGAGAAGGAACTGGAGAATCAGGCGCAGAGCAGCTACGGCAAAGCCATTGCAGCCTGCAGCGATGCAGAGATCTACTACAGCTTATTGCAGTTATCCAAGAAGCTGATGCAGGTATCTGAGCCCATCGAAGGCGAAAAGAAAATCTACTATATTTCCGCAGAGTTCCTGATTGGTAAATTATTATCCAATAACCTGATTAATCTGGGAATCTATGACAAGATTGAAGAGATTCTGGCAAAGAATGGTAAGAAACTGAGTGCTATTGAAGAGGTAGAGCCGGAACCGTCACTGGGTAACGGTGGTCTGGGCCGTCTGGCAGCATGTTTCCTGGATTCCATCGCAACCTTAGGACTTCCGGGTGAAGGAATCGGCTTAAACTATCATTTCGGTCTGTTTAAGCAGGTATTTAAGGATAAACTGCAGACAGCAGAGAAGAATGACTGGATTGAGGATCAGTCCTGGCTGACCAAGACAGATACTACCTTCGAGGTTGCTTTCGGTGACAAGAAGGTGACATCCAGACTATATGACATTGATGTCATTGGATATGACAATGGTGTCAACAAACTGAGACTGTTTGATATTGAGACACTGGACGAAAGTCTTGTAAAGAAGGGGATTGATTTTGATAAAGAGGATATTGAGAAGAACCTGACACTGTTCTTATATCCGGATGATTCTGATGAGGCAGGTAACTTACTGCGTATCTATCAGCAGTACTTCATGGTAAGCAATGCCGCACAGCTTATTTTAAAGGAAATGAAGGAGAAGAAATATGATCTTCGTAAGATGTATGATCATGCGGTAATTCAGATCAATGATACGCATCCTACTATGGTTATTCCTGAACTGATCAGAATTCTGGTTGATGAGAAAGCATTTACCATGGATGAGGCTATTGAAGTAGTCAGCAAGACCTGTGCTTATACCAACCATACGATCCTTGCAGAAGCATTGGAAAAATGGCCGCTTAAGTATCTGGAGAAGGTTGTACCTCAGTTAGTGCCGATCATCAAAGAGTTAGATAAGAGAGTGGCAGCGAAATATGATGATCCGAAGGTACAGATCATCGACGAGGATGAGAGAGTACACATGGCTCATATCGATATCCATTATGGTTTCTCAGTAAACGGCGTTGCAGCAATTCATACAGAGATTCTGAAGGATACCGAGTTGAATGCATTCTACAAGATTTATCCTGAGAAATTCAACAATAAGACCAACGGTATTACTTTCAGAAGATGGCTTCTGTCCTGTAACCGCGAGCTGGCAGGTTTCCTGTCTGAGACCATCGGTGACGGATATAAGAAGGATGCAGATAAGTTGGAGAAATTGTTAGAGTTTAAGGATGACCAGGCTGTCCTTGACAGAATCGCTGAAATCAAGATGAACCGCAAGAAAGACCTTGCTGCTTATGTGAAAGAGGTAGAAGGCGTTACCTTGAATCCGGATTCCATCTTCGATATCCAGTCCAAGAGATTACATGAGTACAAACGTCAGCAGATGAATGCACTCTACATTATCCATAAATATCTGGAGATCAAGGCCGGTAAGAAACCGGCAAGACCGATGACCTTTATCTTCGGTGCAAAGGCAGCTCCGGCTTATGTAATTGCACAGGATATTATCCATCTGATTCTGGTACTGCAGGAGATCATCAATAATGATCCTGATGTAAACAAATATATGACTGTGCTCATGGTAGAAAATTACAATGTAGCTTACGCAGAGAAGATGATTCCGGCCTGCGATATTTCCGAGCAGATTTCCTTGGCTTCCAAGGAGGCTTCCGGAACCGGTAATATGAAGTTCATGTTGAACGGTGCGGTAACCTTAGGTACTTCCGATGGTGCCAACGTAGAGATCCATGAGCTTGTAGGCGATGACAATATCTATATCTTCGGTGAGAAATCCGAGCAGGTTATTGATCATTATGCAAAAGCCGATTATGTTTCCAAGGACTTCTATGAGAAGAGCCCTGTGATCAAAGAGGCAGTTGACTTCATCGTCAGCAAGGAAGCACTCAAAGTCGGACACAAAGAGAATCTGGAAAGACTGTACAAAGAGCTTCTTAACAAAGACTGGTTCATGACACTTCTTGACTTAGAAGATTATATCGCTGTCAAAGATAAGATGATGGCTGATTATGAAGACCAGAACAAGTGGAGAAAGATGATGCTTGTGAATATCGCAAAAGCAGGCTTTTTCTCCTCCGACAGAACCATCGCAGAGTACAACCGCGATATCTGGAAATTAAGATAAACAGCCTTGAGTAATCAGAAATGGAATTATTCTAAATAATCAAGAAATCCCCGCAGAAACATGGATATGCTGCTGTGGGGATTTCTTTTTGCACGTGATGTGTATATTTCTGAATCCGGCTATATGATACGAGAGAATACGTGATTTGAACTAACCGGCATAAGAGCAGAATGAATTGACACTGATATTTACCACTTTACCATTCTCCACACGATACCATAGTGCACGATTACCTAAGCCATCGCCTGTAATATAGACGCTGCCGCTTTCCTCACTGCCGTCCAGATAATAGAAACCGTAGGCCTCTATTCGTTTGGCGGCTTCTTCTTCGGGCATGCCCGGATAGAGATCAAAGATTGTAATATCCGCAACCTGTTTGTCTTTATAGCCGATGCATCCGGCATTTAAATTCGTAAAATCAAAGACTTCCTGTCCTTCGTATTTACCGATCCATTCGTCTTCGAAATCCTCATAAGGCTGTTCAAAAGTGATGCCGTACTTATCTGTAAGCATTTGGGTAATATCCTGTAAAGAACTGTCTCCGTTGACATACATCAGTCCCACATCCGTTCCTGTGGAAGGAATGACTGCTTCCTTTGCGGTCTGTAACATGTCAAGATATTCTTTGGTATAAGCAGTAAAGATTTCGGTATCGATAGGCTGGGGTTGCAATGCAATCTCTTTAGCTCCATTCAAATAGGACTCATACCATTCCTCAAAGTCGTTTTTGTTGTACTGATAATCAGAGATATCCCAGCTGTAGTTGTTGGGGTCTCCTTTCTGAATATTGTAAAGGATGCCGTCTCCATCTGTATCTTTGTCCGTAGGGAAAGGAACCTCGGTTTCTGTCTCATAGTCATAGTAAGTTGCTGTAAACGATGTATCCCAGGTATCAACATAACCCACTTGTAAATAGGAGTCCGAGGCTGCGTTATATTGATACAGGCTGAAAGGCCAGAACTCACCATAGCTTTGATTGTGAGATGCATCTGCCTTGATCATACCGTTATCATAGAAAGTAACGGAAGGAAAGCCCATAAATTCCTGTGTCAGGGTGTCGGTTTCCGGATTGTAACCGTATACGGCCTCAAACATACCTGCCATGCTGGCAGTAGAATAACTGATAACCAATTCTTCATAACCGTCTCCATCTATATCTGCAATGGCGTAGGAATTATCTGTCATCTCCATGTTCCAGTCATAGGGAGACTCAATCATGTCGCCGTTAGGAAGCTGCTGAGCGCAGACAAGCTGGGAGAGCACTCCGTTGTATTTGTGCCGGATCTGCGCAGTGATCAGTGCCTTCTGATCTATAGCATCATTCGCATTTTCTTCTGTATCAGATGCAGCTTCAGCTTCCGGCTCTGCCGAATCATTTGTGTCAGTATTTTCTGCCGGTCCGGTCTCTTCGGCGACGGGCTGCTCTGCAGAAGCAGTTTCTGTGCGGCCTGTATCTTTGGTACCGCATCCCCACAGTGTTGTGGCGGTAAGCATAAGAACGGTACCAAGAGCCAGATTTTTCTTAAGTAATTCTGATTTCTTCATAATAGATATTCCTCCTCTTAATATGTAGATATGGGTAGGCGTTTGCGAAACGCCTCAAGCCGCATAAATACGGCATTTTTTGTTTCCTAA
>JBJELE010000011.1:0-14750 GCA_051878995.1 Lachnospiraceae bacterium
TTAGAATTTTCAGGGTTGCATTACTGTTTATTTGTCAAGGTGCTTTGTCTTGCGTCTTTTTTAAAGTACCGACGTGCGACTTTCATATAATAGCAGATGAAGAATTAGATGTCAACGGGTTTTCTGAAAATTTTTCAAAAAAAATTTACCTAAGTTTCTACTATGTTTTGCATGCAGTTTTCACAGCCTTTACAAGACATAAATATTCATATAATCAAGTACCCTGTACAGCAGGTATGCAAGAACGCAAGCCTCTCCTGCGCCCAGAACTGCACCCAGCATTTTATTCAGTCCGCCAATAACAGAAATATTGCTGATTGCCAGAATGGGTCTGAAAATCAAACTACATATTTTAAAAACAATCCCCAACAGAATTAATCCAAATACGCAAATAGTTAATGTGCTTATAGCTTTAGCGACCAGACTACTGATTGCCAAAAGAACAAGTGCCACGCACACCAACGACACAGCAGCGGATAAGATATTCACGATCTCTTTCATAATCCCATTAGAGAATCCTCTTTTTATTCTCCATACAAACAAGAGAAATATAATTAATACAAAAATGAATTTCGTCATTAAACTACAACTTTCCTATCTTTTACAATATCTTATGTTCTGTTCATCCTTACATCTATTTCAATTCAATCGTATCAATAGAATCGGGAGTCACTATCATATAACTATAGGACGTTTTGAGCGGAATCAATGTCCTGACTGACTTGCTGAATTTTCCGGCATATTTTTCCAGCCCATTAATATTATAGATGCAACACTCTGTTTCATTATATATAATAATCTGGTCTTCGTGGAACAGAATATCCGAATATTCAATATCAAATTCAATCTGCTGAGCTAATTCTCCTGATTTATGATACACATCCAGACGATATCTGTTACTGCTTTCCGTGCTGTTAGACACCAGTCCTACATATTCTTCTCCATAGTATATGCTTTGCACATCTTCACTAAGTAGATTTTCTGCCGCGCTAACCGGCTTCTGCGAACCGCTATAAAACATAATTCTGTCGTCCGAAACAGCAAAAACTGATTTGTTATCTAAAAATCTCGTAAAAGGTACAATGGTATTCAAATAATCATAACCGCTGACATAATTATCCGTACTATTCTGACCCACTGCACCAAAATTATAAAAAGCCACGCTGGATTTCATTTGCCCGCTGTCCACAAACAAATACGACACACAAACTAATTCACCGCTTGGGGAAATCGATACGCTGACCGGATAGCCACTTTCTTTCATCGTGGTTCTGAAATGTACCAGTTCATTCCCCTGTGAATCATACAGATAAATCAAAGTAACATCTGTATCATCTAACACAACCGCCACCACGCCATTAGAAGCTACGCAAAGATTTCTGATCGGTCTGTTCGTTGTAATGTTCCCCATAGGACCGCTGGTATTCATGACATAAATCGTTCTGCCATTATAATCCCCAATCGCAACCACGTTCTGACAAATATCCACAATAGGATTCTGCATTTCAAAGGTCTGGTTCCATACTGCATTTCCCTTAGTATCCATGCAGCCCGCTCCGTCCTTACTATAATTTAAGAGATATCCATCAAAAGGCATAAGATTGGCATCCTGAGTGATACTAATCTCCGCAGAAGCCACTACCAGGCTTTCTGTATATACTTTATTCTTCCATTGTATATATGTGGCAGCTCCAATTGCTGCTATAAGAATGATTGCCAACATCATACGATAGAAGATTGTAAACTTATGGCTCTTGATTTTCTCCCGATAACTGATCCTGGGTTTGTCGCTCTCTCTTTTTTCCCTCTTTTTCAAGTAATCCCTGACGTTTACCATCCGTTGTTCCTCTAAATAATCATTATTATCATTTCGTTCCTCTCATTACCAACATGTATATCATACCACACATTTTCTTATGGCAGTATTATTTTTTGACCATAGCGTATATCATCCGGATCAGATATGTTGTTCAGCTCACAGATTTCCTGTACTTTAGAGATATCTCCATATATTTCTTCACTGATCGTATAAAGAGTATCGCCCCGTTCTATCTCATAATATCTGGTTACACTTCTTGACAGAGCCTCCGCATCCTCTTCTTGCGGGAACGTCTCATCTTCCATCGTTTCTCCCTGTTCCTCTTCCCCGGTCTCCTCAGCAATCGGCTTTAAGATATCTTCCTCCTGATTCTCTTTCTCCTGTTCCTCTTCCTTTAATTGTGATTCCTCTTTCTCATCTTCGCTCTCATCTATCTTTTCCGGCAAATCCTTCTGCACAGTTTCTTTCTCTACGTCTTCCTGTATTTCTATGTTCTGAACAGGCTCCTGTTGCACCACATCCGCAGGTACTGTGCCCTCTGCTTCCTGATTTTCAAGAGCAAAGAAAACTTCTTTTGCCGACTGGTTTAACTGCTCCATTTTGTCATAGCTATTAGTCGAGTTAATCACAATGGCAATTAATATTACGAAAACAATCCCCAACTGCAGCGACATCGTATTATGCAAATGTTTTCCGAGGGTATCTGCGGGCTTAACAGGCGGATTGATGAACGCCTCATTCTTTGAAGGCTGTTTTTCTGTTTGATGACACGGTTGACTGTTATCTACCAGATAGCTTTGCATCTCTTCATTTTTATGATAGAAAATATCATACCCTTTTACCTCATACAGTTCGTCCTTTTCCCGAATCATGAATACAGGTCCGCCCTGTGTTAACCGGCATGTAACTTTTCCCAGCAGATTATATTTTTCGAACACTGCAATCTGCTTGTCCCTTCCAGCTCCATAGATAATATATTCCCAGGCACTTCTGTCACTGTACCCGTAGAAAAAGATTTCTGAAAGCTGCAGTGTTCCGGTTTCCCTTTTTAAATAGGATAATACATAGTCTTCCACATAAATCTTGTATCTTTCTTCTTTTCCTCCCTTGTGAATGACGACAGATTCTGATTTCATTTTGATCCTCATTTCTAAGCAACTTGGCACAACATAGAGACTATTCCTTTTCCGTCCCGGAATAAATAGTCGCCCTGTGATACAGAGTTACTATATCATACGATTCTCAAGAAATATGACAAAACGCGCGACAGATTTGACTATATGAGTATCTATACCTCAAACAAAAAGAAAGGATATGCCCGGCACATCCTCTCTTACTCCATTAATCCACGTATAATGGCAACAATATTCATATAAAATTAGCAGATCGCTTCTACAGAAATTGATATACTGTCACAGACTCATAATCCCTGCCCGGTCCAAATACAGACTGCGGGAAATTCGGATGATGGATATTATCCGGATAATACTGGGTCTCCAGACAGAATCCCTTGCGAGGACCATATGGGGTATTTCCCTTACCTGTATCCTCACCAATACAGTTTCCTGCATAGAACTGTACGCCGGGAAGCGTGGTAAATACTTTCATTTTTCTTCCGCTCTTAGGATCTTCTGCCACTGCAATTTCTTTTAAGCTTCCGTCAGCACCATCAATCACAAAATTATGATCATATCCCAACGTCAACTTCAGCTGTTCGAAATCAGCATTAATATCCTGACCGATTGGTTTCATCTTCGTAAAGTCCATAGGAGTCCCTGCTACCGGCTGTATCTCTCCCGTAGGAATAGCCCCCGGTACTACAGGAGTATAATTGCCTGCATGTAACTGCAACAGATGATCTTCAATCTTTCCTGCTTTATGGCCTGCCAAATTAAAATAAGTATGATTTGTCAGATTCACTATCGTGTCTGCATCAGCAGATACATGATAAGCCAGCTTTAATGCATTGTCCTCAGACAGACTGTAAACCATGGTAATCTTCTTATTACCGGGGAATCCCATCTCACCGTCTTTACCTTCCAGTGTAAGTGTTACGCTGTTATCTCCTTCTACGGCATCCCACACCTGCTTATGATATCCATTCTCCATATGGCTGTGCAGATTATTGGGGCCATCATTCACATCAATCTGATAAGCCTTGCCGTTAATCTCAAAGCTTGCACCCCCGATTCGGTTGGCACTGGGCCCGATTGTTGCCCCAAAGAAGCTGCCATTACCATAATACTCCTCCAGGCTGTCATACCCTAACACAAGGTCTTCCAGTTTACCATCTTTGTCAGGTACCAGCAGGCTGACTAGGATTGCACCAAAATTGATGACCTTAGCCTGTACACCATTAGCGTTGCTGAGTGTAAACGCATATACCTCTTTACCATCTCTGGCTGTTCCGAATTTTTCCTTCACTACTCCCATAATAAGTACCTCCCTTTTCTATTCGTTAATGTCTTCTCAATCCCCTGCGATACTATGCACCGAAAGTCTATATTTCGACTCTGCCCTCCAGCGCACGAAGCAATGTTACCTCATCGATATACTCCAGATCTCCGCCCACCGGTACACCACTGGCAATCCGCGTCACCTTAATTCCCGTGGGTTTGATCAGCTTACTGATATACATAGCGGTAGTTTCACCTTCCAGACTGGAATTGGTGGCTATAATCACTTCTTTCACGTCACCCTCCAGACGCTGCATCAGTTCTTTAAGCTTAATATCTCCCGGCCCGATACCCAGCATAGGGGAAATAGCTCCATGCAGTACATGGTAGACCCCGGTATATTTACCGGTTTTCTCATAAGCCGCCAGATCTCTCGCATTTTCCACAACCATAATCGTGCTGTGATCCCTGTTATGATTGGCACAGACCGGACAGATATCCTGATCCGTCAGTGTATAGCACTCTTTACAGTATCTCACATTTTCCCTGGCATCCAAAATGGTATTTGCTAGCCTCTCCACCCGTGATTTCGGCATATTAATCAGATGAAAAGCCAGTCTCTGCGCTGACTTTGAACCAATTCCCGGTAATGCGGCAAGTTCTTCTATTAACTTATTGATATGTCCGCTATATAAGTCCATTAGAACGGAAAGCCTCCGCCCAGACCTAAACCGCCTGTCATCTTATTCATAACTTCAGCATTTGCCTCATCAGCCATACGAAGTGCCTCGTTGGTTGCCGCCATGACCAGATCTTCTAACATTTCAATGTCATCCGGATCAACCACTTCTTCGGACAGTTTGATCTTCGTCACTTCTTTCTTACCGGTCACAGTTACCTCTACGGCGCCGCCTCCGGCTTTTGCCGTAAATTCTTTCACCTCTAATTCTTTCTGGCTCTCCTCCATCTGACGCTGCATTCTCTGAGCCTGCTTCATCAGATTATTCATATTGCCCGGCATACCACCGCCCGGAAATCCACCACGTTTTGCCATATTTTTTCTCCTTTACTCTTCCTCTTCTTCTATAATATCCATGTGAATGACCTGGGTCAAATCCACATAATTCTGTGCAAAAGTTTCCTGTCCCTGTACAGTCTGTATCGTTACCTCTATCTCTTTCCCAACAGTTTCTGACAAGATCTGCTCCAGCAGTTCCTTATGCCCTTCCTGCTTTAAGAAATAATCGGAAGCCAGTCCATCTTCTACAACTATCAGCAAACGGTTATCGCCACCCAGACTCAGCTTTGCATCTTTCAAGTACTGCTTCATGGGCATGGATGTCTGTGCCACGATATTAGGCCACTTACCAACCACCAACTGCACATCCTCCGGAATAGCCTGGGGCAACGGCGGGCGCTCCTTTTTTAAGACAGGACCGCTATCAGCTACAGTGTTATAGCCATCTCCACCGGCATATCCGCTCCCGCCTGCCGGCATAACCGCAACACCATTCTCCAGCTTTTCTTCCAATGTTCTGACACGTCCTAAGAGCGATTCGTAATCCTGCTCCATGCTGGGACGACAGAGCTTAATCAGAGCTATCTCTATGAGAATACGTTTCTGCGCCGCATACTTGATTTGTCCGGACAGATCGGAGAAAATACGGATATAGCGCATGACCGAATCCGCCTCTATCATCTGTGCTTCTTCTTTTAACCTGGCCAGATTATCAGAAGAAACGTCAATAACCTCTTCGATATCATCCGAAGACTTAATGAGCAGCAGGTTCCGCAGATACCATGTGAAATCTGTCACAAACTGGGTGAGTTCCCGCCCCTGCATAACAATCTCTTCCAACAGGGCAATGCACCCTGTCACATCCTGATCCAGTACATGCCTTAGCAGCCTGCTGAACACTTCCGTATCAACCGCTCCCAGAACATTCAATACTTTATCATAGGTCAGCTCCTGTCCGAAATGAAAGGCTATACACTGATCCAAAAGGCTTAAGGCATCGCGCATAGAGCCGTCTGCCGTCTTAGCCACATAACGAAGTGCTTTCTCCTCCACCTGAATCTGTTCTGCCTGCATCAGCTCCTGCAGTCTGGCCGCAATCGTATCAATCGTGATTCTTCGGAAATCATAACGCTGGCAACGGGATAATATAGTAATCGGTATCTTATGCACCTCTGTGGTTGCCAGAATAAAAATCACATAGGACGGCGGCTCCTCCAATGTTTTCAGCAGTGCATTAAATGCACCTATAGAAAGCATATGAACCTCATCTATGATATAAACCTTATACTTTCCTTCTGCCGGAGAATAAGAAACCTCGTCTACAATTTCACGGATATTATCCACGCCATTGTTGGATGCTGCATCAATCTCGATCACATTCATGCTAGCGCCTGCCGCAATCGCTTTACAAGTCGGACATTCTCCGCAAGGACTGCCATCCACAGGATGTTCGCAGTTCACTGCTTTGGCAAAAATCTTGGCAATTGAAGTCTTACCGGTTCCCCTGGTACCGCAGAACAAATATGCATGTCCGATACGGTCTGCTTTTATTTGATTCTTTAATGTCGTAACAATATGTTCCTGTCCCTTTACATCCTCAAAACAATCCGGACGGAACTTCCGATAAAGAGCGGTATATGACATTACTTCTCCTTACCTTTCTATCAATGTTTATCTTAATCTCCGAAACTGATACCTACCATCTTGGCTTCCTGTACAATCGTTGCATCCGGTGACACCATTTTCAACTTGCCTGCCACTTCCTCCAACGGAACTCTTACAATTTCACGGTTCTTATAACCGACCATAAACCCATACTCACCCTGCAGAATCAGCTTACCTGCCTCCGCACCAAGTCTGGTAGCAAATACGCGGTCATATGGGCATGGGCTGCCGCCGCGCTGTGTATGTCCGGGCACAGTAACTCTTACTTCTTTGCCCGTCTTCTCCTGAATCTGCGCTGCAATCTCATAAGATACGGAAGGATACGAATAGTTCTTCATTTTCTCTTTATATTCTTTCTTGGAAAGCTTTGCATCTTCCTTGGAGATAGCTCCTTCTGCCACTGCCATAATGGTAAATTTAGAACCTCTGGCTGACCGGTCATCAATCGCCTTAATCACCTTATCAATGTCATAAGGAATCTCGGGGATCAGGATAATATCCGCACCACCGGCAATTCCGGCATTCAGAGTAAGCCATCCCACCTTATGTCCCATTACTTCCACAATAAAAATCCGGCCATGGGAAGAAGCTGTTGTGTGAATGCAATCGATGCAGTCTGTAGCAATATTGACAGCACTCTGGAATCCAAAAGTCATGTCAGTTCCCCACAGATCGTTATCAATCGTCTTCGGCAGGGTTATCACATTGAGTCCTTCTTCCCGAAGAAGATTGGCTGTCTTGTGAGTACCGTTGCCGCCCAGGATAACCATACAGTCCAGTTTCAATTTATAGTAGTTCTGCTTCATTGCTTCCACTTTATCAAGTCCGTTTTCATCCGGCTCTCTCATCAATTTAAAAGGAGTTCTGGAGCTGCCGAGAATCGTGCCGCCTTTCGTCAGGATACCTGAGAAATCCGCTCCTGTCAGCATACGAAAATCCCCATAAATAAGTCCCTTATAACCATCCAGGAAACCATATATTTCAACGTCTTCCCCACTACATGACAGACATTTCACAACACCACGCATTGCTGCATTAAGCGCCTGACAATCTCCTCCGCTGGTCAACATACCGATTCTTTTCATTTTGCTTCCTCCTTTATGCATTCTGGATATAGTCTGTCCCGTTATCTTATACAACATAAGGGGACAAACACACCAAATTAATTATAGCTTATTTCTCTTCTTTTCTCAACTGCTTCTCTATCTTATTTCGTACCCGAAGCTCTTTAAAAAAGTCAGTCAGCATCTGTGTACATTCTTCAGCCAGTACACCCCGTTCAACCTGTACCTGATGATTAAATTCCGGCATTTCCAAAATATTCAGAATAGAACCGCCGCAGCCGGCTTTAGGATTCATACTGCCCATTACCACTCTCGTAATACGTGCCTGCACAATTGCTCCCGCACACATCTGGCATGGTTCTAATGTCACATACAAAGTACAGTCCTCCAGTCGCCAGTCACCCATCTTCTTACTGGCTTTATTGATCGCGGTAATCTCTGCATGGGCCAGAGTGTTTTTATCGGTATTACGACGGTTATATCCCCGTCCGATAATGTGGTCCTGATAAACAATCACGCAGCCAATCGGCACTTCTCCCAAAGTATATGCCTTCTTCGCCTGCTTAATTGCTTCTTTCATATATTTCTCGTCCTGTGTCATGCCAGCCTCCTTTTTGTATATCTGCACGATTCTGAATAGTATCATCTTATCATATTTTTCTGAAAAATAGTGGACAATCGGAAGATTTCAAATTATAATCAGATTCATGTGGAGATGTATCGAAGTGGTCATAACGGGGCGCACTCGAAATGCGTTAGCCCTCCGGGGCACGAGGGTTCGAATCCCTCCATCTCCGCTTAACCGTGCAGCCGGGGTGTTAGCGGTACCCTGTACCCACAATCCGCTCCAGTGGGGGTGATGCTTGATCGAGGGCGTATGCTTGTGTAGCTGCCCTTTATAAGTGGCGTTGAAGTTTGGGTCTTACGCAATGAATGTCTACGAACCGTGTCAGGGTGGGAACACAGCAGCACTAAGTAGAATTTTTCATGTGCCGTGAGGGTGCCTGGCGGAGTTAACTGTAAAGGTAACGTGCATGAGTTAAGCTCGACAGAAAGCGCACGGTTTTATTATTCCCTGAATTCAGACAGAAAGATTCTATATATTGTCTGTGATCTGCAGGCGACAATGTGAGAGATATGATTATGATACAGCATGAAAAATATTCTGATTTGGAACTTTATATGTCTGACTGTACTTTATGTCCAAGGGAATGTCATGCAGACAGAACTACCGGCCAGACCGGCTATTGTGGTCAGACTAATGAGCTTATGACAGCAAGAGCGGCGCTGCATATGTGGGAAGAACCTTGCATCTCCGGGACAAACGGCTCCGGTGCCGTCTTCTTTAGTGGTTGTAACATGGGCTGTATCTTCTGCCAAAATTATGATATTGCCCACGCGCAAAGGGGCAAATGTATCACAACAGAACGCCTTGCGGAAATTTTTCTGGAACTGCAGGCAAAAGGTGCCCACAATATTAATCTTGTTACGCCTACCCATTATGTTCCGCAAATTATCCATGCTCTTCAAATGGCCAAGGACAACGGTCTGGTTATACCTATCGTCTATAACACCGGCAGCTATGAAAAAGCAGAAACATTAAGGCAATTGGAAGGCCTGGTGGATATCTATCTGCCGGATTTAAAATACCGCTCTTCTTCCATCAGCCAACGTTACTCCAATGTCCCGGATTATTTCTCGGTTGCTTCCGCTGCCATTGATGAGATGTTCCGGCAGGTTGGTACTCCCGTTTTTGATTCACCCGGTGACAGTGAATCTTCTCTGATGAAAAAGGGAGTCATCGTGCGCCATCTTGTATTGCCCGACTGCGCCGAAGACTCCCGCTATATTATACGCTATTTATATGAGACCTATGGGAATGATATCTATATGAGTATTATGAATCAATACACACCTCTATCACAGGTGTCTGACATTCCTTCCCTGAACCGGAAACTTACCGGCGAAGAATATGATACTTTGATCGACTATGCCATTTCGCTCGGCATCGAAAATGCCTTCATACAAGAAGGCGGCACTGTTTCCGAAAGCTTTATTCCGGCTTTCGACTGTGAGGGCGTCTGAAGCCTTTCGAAACCATCTGTTTCCCTATTCTCTGGAAGCTTTCTTGGCTTTCTTAATCGCATACATATTCTGATCCGCTATTTCAATTATTTTTTCCAGATTAATATTGGCAGCATCCGTTTCCACATAGTAACCAATACTGGCATCCATCTGATATTCTTTTGCCGAAAGGCGATTATACTGCTTGATATCCTCATGAATTTTATAAATATATTCTTTGATATCTCCCTCAGCATAATTGATTAACAAAATCACAAATTCATCTCCGCCATAACGGGTCAGCAGTTCTCCGCGACGGCAGGTCTTTTCCAGAAGATGTGCCATCTCCCTGATATAGATATCACCTTCTTCATGTCCATAAGTATCATTGATTTTCTTCAGCCCATCTATATCGATAAACAAAACGCCTACAGGTATATTCCTCTTCACTGCTTCTTCCAGAAACCCAACGGCATATTTACGGAATCCGGCTCTGTTATAGACTCCCGTCAATTCATCATAGATCCAGACATGATTCATACGTGACAGAACAGCCTTCATGGCATCCTGCTTACGTACTGTTTCCAGTGCATTATCCAGGTTCAGAAGGAAGTGCTGAAAATATCTGTCCTTCAGCGCTTTTTCATAGTTTCCCACTACGCAGTAACCGAAACAATACTCCTGATGATGCATCGGCATAACCAGATAGAAGTTACCCTTTTTACCCTCTTTACACTGCGGCGGAAGTAATTCTCTCTTATGGAATTCCCCATAGCTGGTAAACTTCCCTTTCTCATAGGCAAGAGGTACCCTGATGTCATCTTTGTATACGCTTGCATCACGCCCTCTCTCTTTGCCTTCTGCCATACGATCCAGTTCCGCATAATAATTCTCTATGCTGCCGCACATGCATAGATAGAAGTACTCCGGATCTATCTGTCGGATATATCTCTGTGTACATTCCATGAAATCATCAAAGGTCTCCAGCCCGGTAAACTCTGCTGCCGATGCCTTTAGCATTTCCATATACTTGTCCGTGCTAACCGTTTTCTTAACATACATTTGCTGTAGCTCAGCATGGGTATAGTTATGTTTCCTGTCACATCCGCAGGATTGGGAAAGGATCGCCTTGCCATATACTGTCCCATCCGATACATTTGTTTCCCCACGTATCATCTGCTTCAGCTTCTTGTATGCCATCTCACCTGCCGCATACTCTCCGCGCCGCACCGTGGTCAGGCGGGGATGATTGATCTGGGCGATGGAACTATTGTCATAACCTGTAACGATAATATCCTCCGGTACCCGGTATCCGGCATCCTCCAAAGTCAGAATCACGCCGATGGCCATCTCATCATTAGCCGCCATAATGGCATCCGGCATCGGACGACCGGAATTAAGATACTGTTCTACCGCAGTCATCCCACTCTGATAGGTATAATCTCCATAAAATATATTTTCTTCCCGATACCGCAGCCCATGCTGCTCCATCGTCTCTTTATAAGCTGCAAGCCGCTGCTCGGCATCATGATTATCAAGCGGCCCCGAAACAAAAGCTATTATCCGCGCATCATGCTCACAGACCAAATGCTCCACGATTGCCTGAATGCCTGTCTTATTTTCCATAGACACACAGACATCCCCTTCCCCTCTTTGATTCAGGGAAACGCATGGAACCTTTGCCTTTTTAATTCTGTCCACTATGTTCTCGGTCACTTTTAAATCATGGATCGTGTCGGAGTTCATAATAACGCCGTCATACTGTGTAAAATCCGGCAGCTGAAAAATATTGTATTCGCCCTCTTCGTATTTAAAACGCTCCACATAATTCCAGCCATCGCAAGTAAAAATATATACGTTATCACCTTCCGGAAGAGCATAATCCAGTATGCCGTTGATTGTTCTTTTCTGGCTGTCAAAGCCTACCCCGCCCAACAATACTGCTATATTCATACTATATCACTCCAATTTTCCTGCTCCCCATAGCTTGTGCTTTTATTGTATCATGTTTTGACATGTTATACCATATTATAGTTCTACCTTCCTCAGATAATAACCGAATTTTCCTTCTTCCGCGACTCCATCTTCGCACTCAAAAGCCTCAAAACCAAACATCAGTGCAACCATTTTCTCTCTTTTATAAAAAACACCCGGCACCCCCAGATAATAATCATCCTCCTTCCCCAGAATCACATATCGGTAATTATAGAATCCGTGCAGCAGAAAGCTGTTATTAACCAGGTGCTGATATTTTGACTGTAATATAATAAAGTCTTTGGGTTCTATTTTGACATATATTCGATCATCACCATAAGGATGAATCTGATCATAGGAAGACAAAATCTGCTCCCACTTGTCCTCTTTAACACCACCGGATTGCGGCATTGTTATCTCCTCAGATTCTGCTGTAAGGAGTTCCCTTTTCTCAAAAGTTTCCGATGACATATCCTGTGCATCCTGTACTGCTTCCTCTTTGCTCTCCTCATGCACTGTAACCGGTTGAGGAATGGGTTCCCTGATTGCTTGCATAGCATGTGACGCTTTCATTTCCCCACAGACCGTCCTGCTTTGTCCTTCTGCCAGATAGCCATCCGGCAACAGAATCTGCAACCGTATCTGCTCTGTGTCAATGCCTGTACTCTCTTCCCACACACCGCATCCATTCCTTACTGTTATTCCATCAATTTCTTTCCAGTCTGTCCCATTATAAATCCGGATCGGAAATCTGCCGCTGATAGTCTGTGGCAGATTCTGTAGTTTTAGAAAAAACCGGCACAGTTTATCTCTGTTTTCAACTTTGAGAAAACCGGCGCTTCCTAATCGATTTCCATTCCTATACAGACTCACATATATAATCTCTTTCTGAAACATAGCCCCTCCTTCTCTCTTTTATCAAATTATCACCTGGTATCAGACGTTTCTTACTATGTTTTTTCAGTCTATTACTATATATGCTTAGGAAAAATAAAAAATGCCGGATCAGTACGATCCGACATTATATTTATAGATTTATGGAATTTCCCCGAATTGCCACTAATATTCTAAAGAATCCAGGTATTTCATATAATTTACTACCATAAGAGCAATTTTAAAGGTCAATGCATCATCGAAGGTACGAATATCAAGTCCCGTGCTTTTCTCCAGCTTCTCAATACGATAAACCAGCGTATTACGATGTACAAAAAGCTGCCTGGAAGTCTCTGAAACGTTCAGGTTATTCTCAAAGAATTTATTAATGGTAGTCAATGTTTCATCGTCCAGCTCTTCCGGGATATTAGAACCAAAGATTTCATCTATAAAGATACGGCACAGATTAATCGGAAGCTGATAAATCAATCTGCCGATACCCAGTCTGTTATAGGCTGTCACCTTCTTCTCAGCATAGAAAATCTTACCCACATCCAATGCCATCTTAGCTTCTTTATAGGATTTAGATACTTCCTTAAGTTCCGATACTATGGTTCCATAGGCTACCCGCACATTAAGCATTGCTTCCATGTTCATCATATCCACAATTGTATTTGCTATCTGCTCAAGTCTGGCATGGTCTTCTTCTGATTCCAAAGCCTTAATTAAAATGACATTGCTTTCATCCACAGCAGTTATATAATCTCCCGTCTGGGAAGAAAACATACCGCCCAACAACTCCGATGCTGTGGAATCCTTTTCGTTTTCTGTTTCTATCAGGAATACCGCTCTTGGCGCCGTCGCTTCTATATGAAGCTTTTTTGCACGATTATAGATATCCACCAACAACATATTATCCAACAGTAAATTCTGGAAAAAGTTATTGCGGTCATATCTCTCTTTGTATGCAATAATCAGATTCTGGAGCTGGCTTACCGCAATTTTACCAATCATATACGTATCTTCACTGCTACCCTTAGCATCCAGAATAAAAAGCGCCTCTTCCTCATCCAATACTTTCATCAAATGATGATTACCCATCACCTGACTGTCGGCAGGTGACTCTGCAAATCCTGTAATCATAGAAGTGGAAATATCCTCCGGCTCAAAAGTGGATGCCACAATTTTGCCCTCTAAGTCCCACACTCCCAAGTCAATCTTGGAGATCGCTTTCAGTTCTTCAATACTGGTCTTAATAACTTGACTTGAAATCATATAGTAACCTCACTTCTAAATATACTAAAAGGGGATGCTTATGCATCCCCTCGTAATCATTCTAACTAGTTAGTAATAATCTGCTCTGTCTCTTTGTCGAATACATGAATCTTCTCAACATCGAAAGCAAATTTAACTTTGTCACCAGGTCTTGCTGTTGTACGGGAATCTACTCTGGCTGTAATAGGGAACTCAGCAAGATCACAGTATAAGTAAACTTCTGCACCAAGCAATTCGTATACTTTGATAGTAGACTCAAATACACACTTAGCTGTCTCGATAAACATTTCAGAATCATATACATCCTCAGGACGAATACCAAATGTTACCGTCTTGCCTGCATAACCACCCTCAATCAGCTTCTTAGCTTTAGCCGGAGGAAGCGGAATGCTGATATCTGCAACCTTCAGGTTAACAGCATCACCGTTTACTTCAACTACTGCATCTAAGAAGTTCATCTGAGGAGATCCCATAAATCCTGCTACGAACAGGTTCTGCGGTTTCTCATATAAGTTCTGAGGTGTATCTACCTGCTGGATAACGCCATCCTTCATAACTACGATTCTTGTACCAAGTGTCATAGCCTCTGTCTGGTCATGTGT
>JBJELE010000012.1:0-14023 GCA_051878995.1 Lachnospiraceae bacterium
CTCTGCACTGTAACATATCCCTGTTTCGTGCTTTGCCTTACTCCCGTCTTGGTTTTGAGGTATCGGTCTACAAGTTCACATACTGTCATTTGACCATCTGCCATATTGGGGAGTGTTTCAATTTCAGAATTAACCTGTTTTTCAAGTTCCCGAAGTGACAAGCATGGCTTTTTGCCCTTTGGCAATTTGTCTGTTGGCTCTAACTTCCAACTGTAGACAAAATGCGGTTTGCCATCGATATGATATTTATATTGGTATTTTCCATCTGCTCTGACGCTCTCTCCCGGACGAAGAACTCTTCGTTTGGAATCGCGCCTTGTCTGCCCTCTTCCTGCTTTCGCCATTATACCTGCCTCCTTAACTCTGGATGGTGCAATAAATACTTTTCAAAAGCTACACGGATAATCAGCTTGCGTTCTCCGTAGTATGCCAAGAAATCTTCTCCATCCGTATTTTTCAATAAATCATAGAACTTTCTTCGGCTCAAGACGAAATATTCAATCGCCTCCGAAGGGTTCAAAATATCCTTTTCTGCTAAATTTGGCTTTGCCATAACATCACATACCTTTCTGCCAAAAGTGGCTGTTTTCAAGGGTTTATTGGGTTCATCGTATATTCCCTCTACACCCCTGAAATAGCAACTACTTTCGGCAGATAAAAGGAACTATATTTCTGAAGAATTAAGGATGAATTCTTCAAACTTTGGTTTTACAATTAGGTATCTATTTCCGCTATACACCGAAAACACACCAAGGTTATCCTCTGCAAGCCTACGCAGCTTTTTTGTACCTATATTGTAGTAAGGTGCTGCCTCTTTGATAGTGAGCATAAACTTCTCACCAACAGGCAACGCACTATCATTTTTCTCTGTTTCAACCATATGCATTATGCTCACCTCCCTGCCGGAACGGATATCTCCGCCCCGACTAATGATATTTGTATTGGTTATGAAATCTGCATAACCTTGATTGCTTCTCTGTTCACAAGTTTGCCGTCAATATACTCCATCGCAAGGTAGCCCGTCTGGTCATAAAGTTCGAACTTCTCCTTAAGCGCTCTGACAGCCAAAGGTCTGCGATTGAGAATCCAGTAGTAACTAAAATCACCAAAAGCAATAACCTTCTTGCCTATTGCAATGCTAGGCATAAACTCTGAAATGTACACAGGCTTACCGAGAATGGTATCCATATCCTCCTGCCATAAATAATTGCCGTCCTTATCTTTAAGCTTACGGAGAGCAAGTGCCGTCTCGTCATTCATAAGCCATACTCCATGCTTACGATGTTTTGCCTTTACTGACATATAAAGATTAATGACATCATCGAAAGTAACGTCAGTTGTGGTAACTCCTGTCTCAGCACCCAATGTGTCATTCAAAATACCCACAGGCTGACCTACTCCCGTTCCATTAATGAAGAGATTTTCTTCTGCTCTGCCAAAGACCTTTGCAAATCGTTTTGGAATGTGTTTCTTGATATCAAACGCATTATCAGTAACAAATGCATTCGCTACTTTTACGAGTGACACCACCTTATGAGCCTCTGTCTTAATTCTTGTAAAATCATCTGCCAGATCCGATACATTGATAGTTTCTCCTTCCGGCACGCACGCGGCCACATCGTCTGACGCATACGCAAGCACGGTATTGTTGGATGAAGATACATTGATACTTGTTGCAAACTGACGGAAGATACTCTCCTTTTCAAGTTCAGCCATATACTTACGATTACTATCGTAAGGAAGCGTAAACATATCTGTTGCTGTTCTGCCACCCTTAAGTTTCTCAAAGTCTGCCGGCTTACCCCTCATTGCCTTGTTCCAAAATTCTGTATCATAATCCTTGCCACTGTTTGTGATTTCATCAATACCCATTACTGTTCCCTCCTGTGATGAATTGTTGTTTGAAATTGATTCTGTAACCATAGTTAAAATCTCCTTTCTCTACTCTTGAGCAACAATTCCATTGCATCCTCATATGGTGTTGCTCCTTCAAAATTTACTGTGCAATTAGCCTTTACAATCTCATAAATCAAAGACCATTGCTGCGTTGCCTGTTTCATGTAACTCTGGCTCATACTGACATACGGAGATGTGATAGCCTGTCCTGTTGTAGGGTGTTTTGCCAAAAAACCATACTCCGAAATTGCCTCTTCACACTGAATCCAACGTGCAAAACTCATCGCATATTCCTCCACAATTGCAGGTACGAATAAGTGGTCACACTTGCATTCAATAAGCCATCCCCAGGTATTGTTATAGATTTCCTCGGCATATAATGGCTTGCCGTTTTTTTGTTTTGCCTTGATATAATCATTCGGCTTTGGAATATCTATACCTTCATATGTAGAAGGTGCAGGTATAACCTTTATTGATTTATATCCCGGATTACCATCAGCTAACTTTTCCGATAATGCTTTTCTCGGTCTGCCACCAGTACCCGGCATGGGTCCTCTTTTTCCCATATTTTTTCCTTTCCGGGGTTAATACCCCTAAAACTTTTGTAAGTTATTCGCACGAAGGGGCGGCACCGTTGCCCTGCCATAAATGCCACAGAGATTATGACCGCCCCTGGGGTCACCCTATCGTGCTAAACAGTGATGTTGTTGCTTGGCTTTGTTTTTAAGCCTCTTGCATTGCAAAATGAGGTAAGATCTTCCACATCCATAAGGTCCAGTGATGTGTGACCGCCACTCATATGGAAGTGTGGCTCTTTGGTAAACTCCAACCTGATATCATCCGGTGTGTAAAGCACAATCTTGTTGTGAAGTTTGAAGTGTTTCTCAAAATAATCCTGTGTAAACATTTGCATATCCTCCTAATTCTCTGTTTTATCTGCGTATCCTTTACTGATACAGTAGCCGATTGCCTCGGCACGGGTTTTGTAGTACATCTCCTGTGAACCATCAATCACATAGTAATGAGGTGGTTCTGCCGACTTGCTCATGAATACTCCGACAAGGCTGTTATCCGGTTTCATATACACACGGATGCACTTGTACTTCTCTGTGTCACAATCGCCAGGTAGTAAATGTAACTCCTCGGCACTTCCCCAAATCTTGACCATAAGGCATTCCTCCCTTCTTGCATTTTCACAATCGGGGCATTTTGTGGCTAGTCCATATGGTGTTTTCTATAATGTTTTTTCCTATAAGATTTACCATTCTGAATAGCCACATATTGCCCCTAGCTTAAGAAATCTACCTTAAGCCTGTATCCTATAAGCATTGTGGTTTTCTCACCACCCGCCTTCGGACGCTTTCTGACTACTTTTCCGAATTTGCGTAACTCCTGATTGAAGTTTCTGCTGTTCTCGGAGTAACATCCATTCTCATCACACCACCTTCGGTATTCATCGTAAACCTGTGATGTTCTGACCTCTGCGGTACCATCTTCGATAAGCCTGTCATCGGCAAACTGCGTAACCTTATCACTTTCGTGATAGTAGGCTGCCGTTGCCTCAAGAACTGATTTCGGTGGTTGCAGACCTTCCTTCTGTAAAAGTGCATATCCTTCAAGTAACCAGTTGAGAACTGCACTCTGTACTTCCGACTTTCTGAATTCTGCCTTTAACCCTTTATCCTGTTCCCAAGGTTCAAAGTGTCTCTCAAACGGCACTATCAGAACTCTGTCACTTGTAAACACTGTCATATCCGTAATTACAGGCAGATAGTTGGTATTCACATATAGCTTGAACTGTGGTCTGAAATCAAAACTGTTCTCATGCAGAAAACGAGCATTCAAGGTATCACTACCCGTCATCGTTTTGACCTGTGCTGCGTTAAGCAGAAGACCTCTGCCCGGCTCGGATATGTTGGCAAATCGTATGCCTGCAAGTCTTGCGATATCTTCTGAGGGGTTCTGGCTGTTAGGGTTATACTTGGTTGCTATTGTTTCTGGTCTTACTGTTGCTCCGTAATCTCCAAGTGTGATAAGAACAGTCTCCATAAGAGTTCCCTTACCATTTCTTGTGGTTTCTCCGAAATAGAAAAACATGCACTCAAACCTTGTATCACCACTCAAGCCGTAGCCCAATGTTTTCTGAAGGAATCTTGCCCTGTCCTTATCCCGGCAGGTAATTTCATCGATGAACTCTTCAAAACGTTCCGAACTTGCTGACGGCACATATTCTACGGGCGAGATTTTGGTAACGAAGTCATCTGCTCTGTGTTCTCTGAAAGTTCCATCTCGCAAATTAAGTGTTCCGTTCTTACAATTGAAAAGATAAATATCTGCATCAAACCTCTCAATTGGCACCGGGTACACACTTTGAGCGTCACTAAGGTAGACCGAACGATAACCTCTCTGCTGCCACTTTCTCACAACATTTTTAATGAAGTTGTTTCGCATATCTTCGTCCTTGATAGTCACGGAATGAATGAGCAATGCATCAGCCAAATCTTTAGCAAGTTCCATAGCCTTAAGCGAACCAATATCTGCAACCCAGCGGGTGCCATCGTAGATAAACCACTTTTTGCGTTCCGGCACATATCTTGCAATGTCCTTAAACACATCAGCAAAAAGCCTTCCATTGCCAAGGTCACCTTCCTTGTAAAGTCGGTTTGATTCCGGCATGAACTCCATAAGACGAATCGCAAGTTCGTTGAAGTCCTCACGGGCATTTCCTATAGCAACAGGTTTGTAAAACTCTGTGGTTCTTGCTATCGCATTTCGTATGGTTATATTGCCGTAAGTATCAGGACCATGAAGTTCATCCCACTTGTCACGGAACAAAGCTGACTGTCTGAAGATTCTGTCCATTTGCTCATCATCACCACCACACCAGAATGCGAGTATCATGCAAAGTGCTGCATCAGCCTCACTGTGCGATTTACCTTCCGGTATCTCGCCTTCCCACAAGGCTTTTGTCTTTTCTGCATTTTTAGAAGCAAGCATCTTCTCAATTACCGATTCATCGGAAAGATAACTCCCCGGAGCCTCGACCTTTGGCTTTTCAGCTGACGGTCTTATCATGTACTTTTCAAGAATAACCTTAAGTGCATCTGTACATTCGTTGACGTCACAATCATTGATTGCGTTACCTGTAGTCACTATGAACTTCGTGGTTACGCCCGCCGGATAAATCTCAAGTCCGTATGCGCGATTGTTGATGTAGTAGCGTTCCTTGTCATAAACAAGACCAGGTGCCCTTGCCCAGATATGGACTCCCGTGCCGGAAATACTGAACTCTGCATATGAACCAAGTGAATCAACAATCTCGGCAGCCATTGCACTCAGCTTTCCGTTTTCCACGCAATCATCAATGTCGATTGCAATATTGTCATCGAATAAGCCTATGCCGATTCCGTCATACCCACCCTTATCAAAAACCTTCATTACATTCTCAAGGCTTGTGAAATGATTAGGGTTAGTAGGGTCTGCTCTTGCTCCATTCGTTCTGTATGGCACCTTATCCTTCTTATCCTTGCCCGGTTTCTGCTCAAGTTTCATCAAGCAGAAATATGGTTCGCCACGCAGCTTGTTTGGAATTTTTGATAAATCCATGTTGTATGCCTCCTTTGTGTTGTTTTCATAGACGGGAAAAGTTACAACCCTTTCATATTCCTTTGGACAGGAAATCTGATTTTGAACGAAAGTTTTTATCCCTTCACATTCCAATGGACACTTTTTCCTGAAATGGGCGGGATAATTTTTATCTTTCGCATATTTTCTAAAATCTCCGTTTTCCCTCTCATTTTTGTTAGTAAGGAATTTGAGTTTTTTCCTATCCGAATGAGATTTTCTTCTCCCCTCTAATCCTCCCAATTACAGTTAGGGGGATTTTGAACTACAGTTTTTGAAAATAATTTTTCCTCTCATATTTCTTTGGGAAAAATATGGTCAAATGGCCGAAACTTTTTATTATTTCTTCTATTCCTTAAAAGAGAAAACTCGTGCGATTTGACGATGAGAATTTTAGATATTTATAAAAATGCACAAAAAATAAGGAGCAACCTTTCGGTTACTCCTACCATCGATATATTAATCAATCGTTGCTTTTATTCTATTTGTTAATCTTTCTGGGATGTCATCTTCTACATCCCACATAATAGTATTTTTCTGTGCTATATCAAAATGTAATCTTGTATCCTTTTGACACAACTGAATAACAGGTTTGCCAATTCCCATTGCATATCCCTCTTCAAAATATGCTCCATTATTTTGATGTGTTAAATCCACCACCACAAATTTACTATCTCTAATATGTTTCAAAAGTTCAGGCGTTATAAAATCGTTGTGCTGAACTTCATCTATGAAAACTGCAATGTAATCTGCATCAGTAATACCTTTCCGAATTGCTTCCCTTAATTTTACGGTATCATCTCCAAACTTCATGGCTACAAGAACACTACGCCCATATGAAGAATTTTTCTGTAATTCATCAACTCTTTTATATCCAATAGGTGTAAGCGTAATATCAGTCGCATCTTCAGTAGTCGGACCTTCAGTATATTCTATATATCCAGCTTCACTTAAATACCTTAGCATATATTCAACTTCATATACACAATCCTCTTCTTTTCTTTCCTCTGAATTTCCATACTTATGTGAATACTTGTTTGCATCAATTTCATACCTATCAACAAATAGCATACTTATCAACTCTTGCAGTGATAAAGAAATTTGCTGTCCCACATGATGCATTCGTTTATTCAAATACAATAAAATATAGTCAATTCTATCTGCAAAAGTACGAGGGTACCATGATTCAACTATATCATTATCCATATGAACGGGAAGTCCATGTGTATTCTTTCCCGATTCAAAGTCTCGCTTATATTCATCGCATTTTTCTTTACTTAGCATCGTATTGAATCTATATTCTATAGCACTATCATTTGAATATCTATGATATGCCAAATAAGAAGCTAAATGATTCTTATTAAATGGTATCCTGTCCTCAAAGAAAGACAACTCATATCTTCCACATATAGGACAGACAAAAAAAGATAAATAGGAATCCATATCTAATTGGTTATAAGACATAGTTTTACACAAAAAGCATTCTTTTTCTTCTGACATCCATTTCTCACCTTCTTTAATATTATTATTGTCGAGCTAAGCTTTTCGGTCACCAACTCCATACTCGTCACCATATTCTTCTGCATCGTCATCATTATAAATAGTTTCAATACTCTTGATTGGAACTGGTGCCGGCATTTTATTATCATTCACACACCACTGGTTAAAAAGATTAATTGCTTCTTTTCTATTTTCAGCACAAAAATCTATACTTCCAAATCCATCAATACCATCATATTGAATTAAATATGTATAAATCATTTTGACCCTTTCTAAACATCCGTATGGATTTTTACTCTTCAAACATATCTTGAATTTGCTCAAGAATATATTCGTTATTAAACCAGAAGCACTGTTTTGTCATAATATCACCATTTGGCAATTCACTACCATTGCTTCTAGGATTTTCTGTATCTGCGTATCCTATGGACTTCAAATCATAATACACCAATGATGCATGTGGACGAATAGAAATAATCTTATTATATTCCTTCGGAGATTTGCACAATCTATATTCCTTACGCTTTGGATTTGTATTTCTTGAGTCAGGGAAATTATTTAACATTCTGTTTTTCCCTCTCTTAGTTAATATCAAAGTTCCATCATCCTTTTGGTCTTTGACAAATTCAACGCCATCTCGAATAATATCTCTGATATCTTCCCAGCCCTTATGAATAATAGGTTCATCTTCTTGTGGTAAACTCCAAAAACGTGCACCATAGAATACAAAGTCCTCACCCTGCTCTTTGAAAACAGACCACAAAAACTGTCTGTCTACCATTTCCTCATAAACAGTTGACTCTTCCCATTCCTCTTCCATTAATTCTTTAAAATCAAATGCAGAAAAAGAAATATCCTCGTTCATTGTCAAATCGCTATTTACACGTAATGTTTTTACATATGTATTCGATCTCACAAACTCTTCAGCCTGCTCACTCGTAATTCCTAACATAGCAAATGTTGTTCGTGCAAATTCTGCTTTATCAATTGTCTTCTTTGAAGACCACTGTTCAAAATCATCCGGCTCCATTAAAGCTTGTCTTATTTCTGTAACGGTCATTCCTATATATGGCTCAAAACGACTTAATACAATCTCTTCAAAAGTATGCTCTCTAAGTTCATCCGCATCACTTATGATGGCATCATATTGACGAATAATATCATAGGTTTCCTCGTCCTTATCCGGGTCATAAAGCAAATTATTTGCATCAATATACTCGCTAAACAACTGATTCATATATGAAGGCTTAAACGAAAATGCACGTCCACCATTCTTCGTACATGGAGACAAATAGTGTGCCTCACTCTCATGCAAATCAGAATATCTTCCCTCATTTACACAATCCCGAATATATCTATAATCTTGCTCAATCATAGCCATATCCACTTCTGGGATTTTAACATATGCCGATTTATGAAATGGGAACTGGAATGGCGTTCTGCCTTGATTAGTTTCATCTATATAATAAACCAACATCATCAATTTACATTTTTCGTAAATATGAGAATCGCAGAATTTCTCTGGTAATTGTTCATTACGATTAATCATTCCTAAAACAAGTCTTTCCTTAACCTTTAATCCTGCTCTAGTTTTGTATATCAGAGGACTTACTTTTAATTCAACTCCAACAGCACCTAAATCGGCTTGTGCTTCATTATCACGTGGTTCATCAAAATAAACTTCCTGAACTAAAAATCCAATTCGTCCTTTATCACCTCTGTGAGATGTTCCATCTTCGTCAGTCCATCCTTGGATACATTTTTCTGCATAGTACTGCAATATATTATCTCGATGTTTACCAAGCACCTCTAATTCATAAACATCACCTACAACATAACCTTCTAAAGCCTTTGCATGACGCAAAATATCTCTTCTATCATGTTTATCATATTCATAAGAAAGTGACATTGTATCCTCCTCTCTACGGCTCTTCATTAGCCATAATATCGTCTAGTACCTCACCCATTCTCGTTATCATCGGAACCACTAACGCATTACCCATACAAAAATAGCGCATTCTCTTAGGCATTCCTGAATTAGTCCAATCATCATCAAACCCCTGTAGTCTTTCAGCTTCAATAGGTGTTAATAAACGAAGTCTTCCAGAACCTGGGTCTGTCACAACATGTGTGCTTCTATTTAATGTGGATTCACTTGTTAACATTGTTCTTCCAGGTCTGTCCCAAGGGTCTGGAAATGCAACTGGCCCCTCAGAGAAAGTATATTCGTGACCATCTTTTGTTTTTCTTGGAATCTTCTTTGCTCCTTTTAGATATACCCACTTAGGCTTTTTATCCTCTGTAATATAAAACTCTTCTTCAACATTTTCTTGGAGTATCTGTCTAATCAATACAGGTTGGATTTCATCTTCTGTAATATCGCATGTGTAAATATTACCTTCGTGCATATATCCGGCTTTGTCAAATGCAAAAGCAAAATTATCAGAAATATTAATTATATCTTCATCTGTTTCATAAGCACCTAATGTTCCATTCACAATATCTGTATTTGCAACAATCGGAAAGGCTTGTGCCATAAACCCTCTTTGTGAAATCACATCTACAGGTGCTACTCCATTCATATTCTGACCATATACAGTATCGTTTCTATATGCAAATATAAAAGTTCTTCTACGTCTCTGTGCAGCACCATATGTTGCAGCGTTAACAACTCGCCATTCAACTGAATAATTTAAGCTTGCTAAACAAGCTAATATAATACCAAAATCTCTTCCCCTCTGACTTGCAGGAGACTTTAGCAATCTATCTACATTCTCAAATATACAAAAAGCTGGATTCTTAGCAATAATCGTATCTCGAATTTGCCACCACAATACACCCTTCTTACCTTCAATCCCATGTGAAGATGCTAATGTATGAGCAACGCTATAGTCCTGACATGGGAAACCACCTACTAATAAATTGTGGTCTGGTATGGCATTCTTATCCATTAATGAAATATCTTCTCCTGTGTGGTATTCTCCACGCATATCTTGTAAATCACCAAAGTGACCCACATAACAATCATGAGCCCACTGATTAACCTTATCTGGCTCCCATTGTGAAAACCAAGTAGTATTCCACCCAGTTCCTAATCTCTCCATTCCTACACGGAATCCTCCGACTCCTGCAAAGAGTTCGCACATTGTTTTTTCCATTGGCATAAAAAAGTCCTCCTTGGCATACAGCCATCTCACTTATTCTTCGAGTCCGAACATTATCGTATTAGCACCATCGAATGATGGATCATTGGACTCTCGCACTTTTGCATCAAAATAGTCCGTCAGTTCGTTGAACACATATTATTTATTGATTTCTTCACATTCATCCACCATAGAATTAATTGCTTTACGAATGGCTTCTGATTTTGCAACCTTCATCAGTTTGCAATATGATTCCAATCTAGCTAAAGTAGCATCATCCATTCGGATGGTATAACTCTTAACCATATTGTTATCTCCTTTTGGACGTCCCATCTTTTTCATAATGCTCTCCTTTCGTGCATATTGACATTATACTTTTTGCATTACAAAAAGTCAAGAAGAAATCGAACGATCGTTCGTCATAATTTTATAAAATATAACTTCGACCAATCTGCAGTTTACTCACAAATCTAATTCCTGCTAACTTTGATTCCTTTAACCCACTTTCGGCATTTTCCTATTTTGCCGAATTTCATTTAATTTCTCAGTCACCCTGTCTATCACCTCGTCAGTCACCCCATATGTCACCCTGCCAGACCATAAACTATTACTACTAACAAAAACAGCTAACCCGTGATATCCTCACAAATTAGCCGCTATATATGCAATATATCGCTCAATTATCATCCCTTAAGTAGTCTTTTACTACTAAGGATTTCTCCCAATTTCTTTAACTATTTCGGCTCATCCCCTATGTGCCTTAGTAGTCGAAACCGTAGTATTTGCAAGGCTTTCCGCCATATAATGCCGTACTCTGCCCCACTTTGCAAAGCCCTGCATTATAGTAAAACTGGAATGCCGTGGCAGATGAAAAGTATTTTTATCATAATGTTCTCCTATCTCTAAATGCCCTGTAACACCAAGTTTTGCAAGGTTTTATCGGCTTTCCCGGGCATCGTATTTTTCTTCTCTAAAACTCCGATTTCTTGGATTCATTTTCCCTTTGGGCGGATGCATTATTTAACGAAAGGATGTGCAATACACACCGTCTCTATTATTCTCGGCATCTATGAAGACCATGGTATTCTTCTTTGATGATAGCTCACATAATAATCGTCATCATCTAATTCATATATTTGTATCTAAATCAAATCCAATTTGCCAAAACCCTCTCATAACATTTCCATTTTTCTATAATATAATGTGAACTGTTTTGTCGGCTACAAGTTGTGCAAACAATTCGTTATCAACCAACTCTGTAACCAATACTATAGAATGATCATCCTGTTCTTTGCTGTATGTAATCTTGCGTACATCTTTTCTATAGTCATTTAGGTTTTCAAGATTTATTTTTCCATCCCTAACAAGCTGACACAAAATAGCATCATTACTTTTATATGAAACCGGCACAGGTGTCCTCGATGCAAATATATCTCGAAGATCAGCTTCCGCCTTTCTTTGAAATTCATAAGTATCCCTATCCTGAGAATATACTGTCAACGCCTTAGTTTCTGGATAATACCACGAAACAATCTCGGCTAAAATGGTAATAGATACCTCACCGGCATTTTTCTTTTTTATTCTGCCAGATGATAGTACCTGATCAGAAATTGGCCATTCCTCATAAAGTTTATTAATCCAATCCTTATATGCATCCATATCAAGTGGATCGGCCTTATCAACATATCGACGCAAATAACTCCTGATTCTTGCTATCTGACGTGTGGTTGCAAGAACTATCTGATATAAGTTACCCTCTTCATTGTTCACCAGATCAGAGTACTTCTCTTCTGCAATACTAAATATAGGATACCCTTGCTCAATCAAGCCTTGTACATAATCAGCTCTTCCAACAGCATCGTTTATTTCAGCCAGCACCCATTCCGGAATTAAAATCAGATCATAATCCTTTAAAACTGTTTCTGGTTGCAATCCTTTTGTCTGCAATCCCTGCATGAATGAAATTGAGGAAGTATCCAAAAGAGCAATATGTCTTTTATCGTCTATTTCAGTAATCTTAGTTATTTCTAACATTTGCTCCTCCCCGTTATCATGGATATTTCCGTCATGATATTCACCAAAAATTCTTCATTATCCTTATGATAATTAAGTTCCGGATTTGCATCCTTACTCTTCTTTATTCTTTCTTGTAAAGAAGACGTATTGATTACGTAAGATGGGCTTACTAAGCTATCATCTAAACCAAGTATTCTAAATCTGTCCGGCAGATCATCAAACTGTAAGTCAAACACTTCTTTAATTCTACAACCAAGCTTCTCATTTTCGCTCTGAACAGCATAGTCATAGAGCGAAACTAACACCGCTTTATATGGTGCTTGAAATGTTGCCATACAACGGAAAATCTTTGAAATAAAATCCATTTTCGGAAGCTCTGTAAAATATCTATCAACACCATTTAATAGCATACATGCAGCAAAGCATTCAGCTTTTCTTTCTTCCAAAGTATTGTCCGTTTCAATGAAATGGTCAAAAGATACTCTATCAAATATTAAATGATATATCTCATGCCACGCTGCAAAGTACTGATTAGCTCTTGGCAATGCAGTATTCAATACCGGAATAATTTTTCCATCCTTAACAAATATCGCACCGCTCCAATATTTATCTTCTATTGGCATCTGAACCAATCCAAATCCTTGAAGAATGAATAATGCAAGCTGAGGCGCTGACGCCACTCTCATAATTGTCGGATTTGTCTGTAGCTTAATAGCTTGTGCTAATACTTCATCCTTAATCTCACAATTCTTCTTTATAACCAAGTCTATATTTTCGGCAGTAATCAATTCACTCATAAAATCTCGTATCTCCATTTCATTTCGGTCGGCACAGAACCGATGTCCACCGGACATCATGTATCCTTAATAATATATTGCACATAAATCAATGACATCCAAGAGTAAATTGTACTGTTTCTTAGCTGTCTCACTCATCTCATGGTCCATAGGTGCATTCTGCGAAAATACTGTTGCGGTAGCAGCTTTGACTGAAGCTGAGTGATAGAACATCAAATCATCTACAGACATATTTAATAGTTTCAGTATCTTCTGAAGGTGACGGTCAAACGAGGACTTATTATCTATGCTACCATTCAATAACTTATCCAATGTTGGGCGTGATATATCTGCCTTAGCCGCAAAAGAGACCTTAGTATAACCCATATCTCGAATACAATCCTTTAACTTTGAAGCCACCAGACTTCTTTGCTCAAATAATTCATCAAACTTCATTATGATGACCTCCCTTCCATTTCTTCACTCTTATTATATGCAGAAACAGAGGAACCATCAATAGCAATATAAAATATTTTTTTACATTTTAACAATATACCACTAACTCGTCCTCTTCCCACGAGCAGACTTCGCGGGATCCTTTAGCTCCATCAATCCCCACGTTTCGCATGTATCTGTGAATGACAAGACTTTCCACTCTGGCAACCTCATCCATGGCATCCTGCATCTGCAAATCCAGAAATGCCTCATGTGCTTTTTCCGTATCTCCGTACTGCTTCAAAAGTAATCGCTTAATTTCGGGGTGTACCCCTGAAAATGTATTCCGGATCTCATGCTAGAAACCTAGAACGCAAGCGTTTTACTCTATTTTACACTGCACAGCTCCTTCGGACTCACTTTTGGAATCAGGAAAGGTATAACCGGCTTTTCGAAAGTTGCTGACCCGGTTATAGAAAGGACCAACATTAATATCCTGTCGTTGGCACCACTTATAATCGGAAAGCCCGCTTTGACGACATTCCATGATGAGCCGGAGCTGCACATCTTTTCTAACGATTCTTTTTGGCATAATGATTGGCTCCTTTGGATAGAGTGAAACACTTGCGTCTA
>JBJELE010000013.1:0-2849 GCA_051878995.1 Lachnospiraceae bacterium
TATCTACCGGGAAAACAATCGGGGAAAGCCCGTCATACCACACTTCCTCTCTTCCTTCCAGCTTCAGCCCGATTCCTGTTACCATGGTAATCTCATCATCCAGCATGAATCCTACAGGATCTCCATTCCAGACCACAGCTTCTATTACATCATCCGCAAAAGCAGATATATCTATTTCTCCCACTACCATATCGTCTTCGCAGATTACCCCAATCTTCTCACTTTCCTGAAGAACGGAAAATTCCATCCTCTCTTCAAACTGCTTACGGTAATCTGATTCTGCAAAAGGATACAATACAACATTTCCTGTATTATAGCGGTCTGCCACATACAATTTCCAGATTTCTGATGTACTCGTATCAGCTTTCCGTATTCTGAAAGCAAATGTCTTTGGTATTCCGTCCTTATCCCATTCCAACACTTTAATACTGCGCATCATATATCCCGGCAGCCATTCCTCCGGGAAGGAATTCACATCCTCTCCGATTAGTGTGGCAATACCATAACAGCCATACTTCTCCGTATAAAGTCCATAAAGGGAAATGCCGGAAGCATCATTTTGAAGAAGGTACCATGTCCCATCTTCCAGAGGGCATACATCCGTTTGTCCCAAATAATGCTCACTGTATGCCTGTTGGTCGACTGCATGATTCTGTCTGAGTACATTAGCTTCCGGCACTTCAACAGTGCTCACCGGTGTTTCCTCAGATAACATCTCTTTTCTATCGGGTCCTTCCTCTTCTCCGTTCTCATTGATCTCCTTTATGTCTTGATTCGACTCTGTTGCTCCGGTAAATGCACAGCCACAGGATATGCACATGACCATACATACAACTACTGTAGCCCATCTTTTACTGCTATGCTTCTTAGCGATCATCGCTATCCGCTCCCGTATCTTGCTTTCCTTACCATTCATTGTAAGTGTTAATCCTGTATAACCACTCTTACGTCCGGTCTCCTTTAACAGATAAAGTAAAGTCCTTCCATACTCATATCGTTCCTGTTCTCCCAACAGCCGAATCGCCCCGGCATCACATGCCAGTTCACTATCCTGCTTTGCTGCATAAGCTGCAACCCATACAAGAGGATGGAACCAATATACTGTAGTAAGCATGCTTCTGAGAAATGACCAAAGCATGTCATGCTGCATGGCATGACAATATTCATGCGCCAATATATACTGTAGCCTGTCTGTTTCTTTACCCATTTCACTACTGACATAGATATTTCTGCCTACCAGACAGGGACTGGGAAGTCTCTTTACCTGATAAACTTTCACTCCGCGTTTTGCCAGTCGTTTTTTCCATTCCGTTGCGATATACTTTTCCGGCACAACCTCACGATATCTACGAAGATATCTTACGAATCTGATCTGAGTCCAGGCCATATAAGCGCCTGTCAACAAAATGCCCGCCAGCCATACAATTACCCGCACTGTATTACCTGTCACAACAGCCGGTTTTGCCTCAAATGCCATATCTGTTTCTGATGCACCGGTTTGTTCCTGCTCTATCATTGCCGGTCCTATGGGCAACGGGGCATACCTATCATAGTTTTCATTTTGTATGCCGGATATTATCTCCTCTTCAGTAGAAAAAAAAACTGCATCATGCCACCCTTCATCCGACAGCAGATTCAACACACTAATCTGGCTGTTTCCCACATGCAACGGCATCATTAGACGGACAGCCACCAGAAGCCACAGTCCATACCGAAGGCGCATACTGATATTTCCGCCGAGTAACCACCGTAGCAGCAGAATAACTATAATAAGGATACTGGATGTGATGATCATTTCTATCATAACTTTCTCCTCCCCTATGCTCTTAAGCTTCTTCTTCCGCTTTTCTCAGGATTTCATAGAGTTCATCAATTTCACTCCTGGACAGCGCCTTTCTCTCCACCATTGTGTTAAGCATCAGTCCCATACGCCCGTCAAACACCTTCTCCAGAAATTCTTCTGTCTCCTGCATTACTGCCTCTTCCTTTTTCACATCCGGATAATACAGCTTTGCCCTGTCTCCCTCCTCATAATGAATGGCTCCCTTTTCTTCCATCCTTTTTAGGAAAGACATCACAGTATGCTTCGTCCATCCTGTAGACTCCTTAAAATAATTGGTAATCTGCATCATCGTCTGTGGTGCCTTAGCCCACAACAAACACATTACCTTCCATTCCGCTTCTGATAATCTGACCATATTTTTTCCTTTCAACCACAATGTATTTTTCTTTCCAGTTTGTTTGGTTGGCAATCGCCTACCAATAATATATTCTTTTGGTAGGCAATTGTCAACCTTTTTCTCTGTTCACTCCATCTCTTAATAACATATAATTTTCAGAAAATTCATATATTTATTGTTTATTTTTAGATTTATTCTTCCATTTCTTATATTTATCTGTTAAAATAGTGTTAAGAAAAAGAGAAAAATGTCGATACTATTAATAGAACAAGAAGTTCGTCATGTATGTTCTTTCTACACACAATGGATATGTAGTAAGGAAATGCAAATCTAAATCCAGGGAGGGATCACCGCAGTATATGCATATGAAGGGAATTATAAAGTGGAAGCGGTTATGGCGATCACCCCGTTGAAGAAGATTTCTTCCGAAGACAAAAATCGTCAGTCCAAGCAGAATACATCCAAAACCTTTGCCCAGACTTTCTTCTCAAAGGTTTTAGAGGATGCATGTGAGAAGGAACAGCAGAAAGATATTCATATCCAGACAAATGGATATACCAAGGATGCCCTTCCTTTTTACAATTATGTGAATATGAGAGAATATAACTAGTACGTAATCGAGTAGGAGGGAGTGATTAACTCCCGTCCTCTCACACCACCGTGCGTACC
>JBJELE010000014.1:0-400993 GCA_051878995.1 Lachnospiraceae bacterium
GTAAGGACTGTGAAAACACACATTTCATAAAACTGGCAGGCATAAAACAGAATTTACCTTTCGGAGCTGACTGTCCTTTTGGACAGTTGCTTTTCAAATTCAGCATGGTAAACTATATCATATGTGCAATTACTTAAGCAAAAGAAAATGTAAAGGAGAACAAAGAGATGGAAAGAAAAGAAATGAAGAAAAGAGCAAAAGGGATGCTGGCTCTGTTACTGGCATTTATTATGATGTTCGGAACCAGCCTGACGGTGTTTGCGGCAGGAACAGAATATAGATTAAATGTCCATAATGGTTCTGCATCCCCTGGCTTGCAGGGAGCTACTGTAAATGCAGGAGATGAGATTGCGCTTCTTGGTAGTGGTTTTTTGAAGGTTGTTATTGATGGCAATACTGTATATGACAAAAGTCCTGATTCAGCAGGTACTTCTCATGATTATTGGTATGATTTGCCGTCAGGATCAGGACCTTATACAGCTAGTTTCTCTTCTAGCCCAACGGGAGATGGTTTGTTCTTTACAGTAATTCTTATCACTCCGGGCAACGGTAGCGCCACTAATAATACAGGTTCCGAGAGTAATACAGGTTCCAAGAGTAAGAAGAAAGACTCCACCGGCACAACCAATACGCATGTACATTCATACTCCTGGGTTACAGTTCAGGAAGCAAGTGAGGGTCAGGACGGAATCGAACAATACAGATGTTCCTGCGGTGATGTGCAGGAGACCAACGTGATTCCGGCAACCCAGGCGGTTATAGAGGAAATGCTCGCTCCAATCAGGGGGCAAAAGAAAATGCTCATATAGTGTTTGATTCCGGAAGATTATATACCATGTCCGATGTCATTGTGAAGGAGCTTGCAGCAAGAAATGATGTATCTATGGAAATTACCTTTGAATATGAGAAAACAGCGTATAAAATGGTAATTCCGGCAGGAGTAGACTATACAGCAATCCTTGCTGACGAAGACAGCTTCTATGGATATTTCTATTTTGCACAGTTAGTAGGAGCAACTATCGAAACAAAAGAATAGAATACATATTTGAGGAATAAATACGGATGGAATTAACGATTCTGATGCCATGTTTGAATGAAGAAAGGACAGTTGCAGTCTGCGTCAGGCAGGCTGCAGCTTTTTTAGTACAAAGCAGAATTGACGGAGAAGTGCTTGTTGTTGATAATGGAAGTACGGATGCTTCTGTAAGAAGGGCTACGGAGGCTGGAGCGAGAGTCCTATGCTGTCGTGAGACAGGTTACGGCAGTGCATTGCGCTATGGGATCGAACATGCGGCAGGAACTTATGTCATTATGGGAGACTGTGACTGCAGTTATCCGTTTGACAGATTAGAAACCTTTATCCAATATCTTCGTGACGGGGCAGATGTGGTGATTGGTGACCGTTTTGCTCTGCCTATGGAAAGGGGCGCTATGTCTTTTTTACACAGATACATAGGCGTTCCAATTCTGTCCTTACTGGGAAGGTGGCGATTTCATACGGATGTGCACGATTTCCATTGCGGTTTGCGGGCGGTTAAGAGAGAAAGCTTTCTGCGTCTTTCCTGCCGGTGCGGGGGAATGGAATTTGCCACAGAGATGATCGGACGGGCTGCACTGAGCGGACAGAAGATCTGCCAGGTGCCGGTTGCGTTTAGCCGGGACCGGAGAGGGCGGAGCTCTCATCTTCGGACAGTGCATGACGGAATACGGCATTTACGTTTGATACTGAGTTTGCGCAGAGAAAATATATGATTCGGGATTATCTCTATGACTGTATGTATTGACAGATAAAGATAGAATTTAGCGGGAAATAGTAATGAAAACAGATAAGCTTCAAAAGGTAAATCATATTATTATAGGTAAAATTGCGGGAGCGGCAATACTCAGTGCGCTTTTGGGAATGTTGCTTCTGGTTCTGACCGGGCTGATTCCGCAGAGTGCCATCGAGGAGTCCTGCCGTGAGAGTGGAGCATATTTTAAAGAGCACGAATTATTTCCGCTCCTAATAGAGGGGCAGTTTAATACCAGACAGGATAATTATGCAGACTGTATTCTGGTCAATATCATGTACCATATTTCAGAAGAGGAGCTTCCGGTTTCTTTGATCAGAGCATCTTATTATAATCCGGAGATGGAATCGGTGGAGGTCAGTCTGTGGGAAAGTCTGCAGGAAGTAAAAGAACCGAATGTAGACTATTTCCGGTACTGGCACGGTGGGATGGTATTGTTGCGACCGTTATTCCTGTTTACCGGGATTGAAGGGGCAAGGCTTATCCTTGGAGGCGTATTGCTTTTGTTAACGCTATTTAACGTGATGCTTTTGTGGAAACAACATGCCAAATCATTGGCGGTTTGCTATCTGATGGGTAATTGTATCGTACAGTTTTGGATGTGTGCTTTTTGTATAGAATATATTACTACTTTTCTTGTGATGAACGTTGTTATGGCAGTGTGTATCCGGTTTTTTAAACGGCGGGAGGATACCAAAGCCCTTTATGGGAAAATGTTTGTGCTGTCGGCTGTTTCCGGCGTATGGACCTGTTTCTTTGATTTCCTTACCACGGAAACATTGGCAATTACCATTCCTTTGCTGATGTTGCTGGTGCTTCGCTATGAGGCGGGAGAATTGGAGAATTTTGGTAAAGAGTTGAAAAGAATAGTATGTTGTGGAATGCTATGGGGAGTTTCCTATGGAGTGATGTTTGTGTTTAAATGGCTTCTGGCTACCGGAACGCTTGGCTGGCAGGCAATCAACAGTGCTCTGCAGTCTGCCGGGGAGAGAATCGGCGGTACGGTATATCTGGGCGATACCAATCTGGATCCTGAGGCCTCCGGTATGCAGCGTTTTATAGGAGCCATTCTCAGAAATCAGGGTTCTCTGTTCCCGTTTCGTAATGAGATGCAGTTGGGAGCTGCCATGGGATGTTTTCTTGGTGTTGTGCTCTTGTGTTTTGCGATTGTATATATGCTGCGCGGCAGAAATTATTCGGGAACCATGATTTTATTATGTATTCTGCTGGGTCTGGTACCTTATCTGCGATATACTGTATTGGAGAATCATGCGTATTTGCATTATTTCTTTACTTATCGTGCGCAGCTTGTGACGATAACGGCGCTGCTGTTTATCACTTATGAATTTGGATTGAAAAATCTTAGAAAGAGTCCTTCTAAACAAAAGTAAAAGGGAGAAAATATGAGGGAAATATCAAATTACTATATCTATCCGGAACGTGCCCGCAAAAAGATGAGAATGGCACAGGAACTGAAAAGTCCGGTATATTTGTATGGTGCTACAGGATACGGTAAGACGGCTTTTCTGGAACATTATTTTAAAGGAAAAGAATACAGATATTTTTTGGCAGGGGAAGTATTGGAGAGCCAGCTTCTGCCGGAGAATTTCAAACACGGAGAAATTGTGATCATTGATGATATTCAGTTGGCGGAGCCGACCGGTGTCAGAGAGAAGATCATACAGCTTATCCGGAAGAATGATGTCTGGATGATTCTGTGCGGAAGGTGTGAATGTCCCGGATGGCTTCTTGCAGTCAGCCTGAAGATGCGGACTATGGTAACGATTGAGGAAGATGATTTCAGACTTTCACCGGAAAGTATCGCCACTTTTTTTATGAATTGTAATGTTCCGTATAAAGAGGATGAACTGCAGGATCTGATCACATTTTCAAGAGGTCATGGAATGACAGTCATGATGATTGCAGATCTGTTGGTCAGAGGGGAATCTGACATGGCAGAACTGAAGCATAAGGTGCAGAAGCTCTTCTGGGATTATCTGGATGAGAATGTTTGTAATCAGTGGGATGTGCAGTTAAGGGAATTTTTGATGCAGCTTTCCATAGTGGATTCTTTTACCATTCCCATGGCAGAGACCATTACGGATAAAGAGAATGTCCGTGAACTGCTCAAAAAGGCTAAGGAGACGGGGAATTTTTTGAAGGAAGAAGCAGAGGTCTACACTATGGACCGGACTCTGCACAATTGTCTGCATAGAAGGCTTTTATGTGAATGCAGTGAAGATTACCGTATGGATCTTTACTATAATGCGGGACGATTCTATGAGCAGCAGGGCAAAGCGATTGAAGCACTTAAGATGTTCGAGCTGTGCAAAAATGAGAACCGAATCAGCAGTATCTTAATAGAGAATGCCAGAAAAGATCCAAACAGCGGATTCCTCTACGAACTTAGGCATTACTATCTGCTGCTTCCCAAGGAAAAAATAGAAAGCAGCCTGGATCTGACGGCCGGGATGAGTATGCTGGAATCTTTGCGTTTCCATGTGGAGGAAAGTGAATACTGGTATCAGGTTCTTAAAGATAAAGAAAAAATTCTGACAGGCAGTGAGAAAAAAGCAGCCAGGAACTGGCTTGCTTACCTGGATATTGCTTTGCCCCACAGAGGCTCGGCTAATCTTGTGGAAATCTTTAAGAAATTCGGTGTGCTTCTGATGAACAGACAGCTGGCGCTGCCGGAATTCTCCGTTACCAGCGGTACGCCTTCTCAGATGAATGGAGGCAAGGATTTCTGTGACTGGAGTAAGATAGACAGGCAGCTGGCCAATAGTATCGGTAAATTAATACCGCTTATCATGGGTAAGTATGGAAGAGGTATGGTAGACCTAGCGCTGGCGGAAAGTATATTTGAAAAGGGCGAGGATGACTATGAAGTTTTGCGGTTGGTATCTACCGGTATCTTGCAGGCAGATAATGGTGGTAAATTGGAACAGAGCTTCGTCGGGAATGCAATCCTGGCAAGAATCCGGCTGATTAACGGGGAAGTGGCAGAGGCTGAGAAACTGATTCAGAATTTCAGAAAGCGTGTGCTGGATAATGAAGAAAAGATCATAAGTAAAGTACTGGTCAATGTGGACGCTTTTCTGTGCAGACTTTATCTGTATCAGGGAGAAAAGGCTCAGATTGAGGAATGGATGAAGCAGGCACCCAATGAAGAGGAAGATTTCTTCAGCATGGATAGATACCGGTATCTGACCAAGATCAGAGTGTACATAGTTTACGGAAGCTATGAGAAGGCATTTTTGCTTTTGGAGAAAATGGCATATTATGCTGAGAAGATGGAACGAACCTTTATCAAAATAGAAGTGTTGATCTTAAAGGCAATCTTATCCTACCGTATGAAGAGGAAGGATTGGAAGGAGAAACTGGAGCAGGGATATAGCCTGGCAGAAGAGTATCATTTTGTAAGGATATTGTCCAGAGAAGGTACGGCACTGCTTCCGCTGCTGGAAGGGGTATCTCTTCCTGTTACGGATAAGGAATTCTATAAGCAGGTTATGAAAGAAACGGAGCAGATGAGCAGCTTATATCCCTCTTATTTAAGAAAGAATTCTGCTGACTTCAGTTTCCCGGAAAATGCAATTAAAATTCTGCGGTATCAGGCAGAAGGCATGACAAATGAGGAGATTGCCCAGATCCTTGGGGTTAATGTGGGAACGGTAAAATACCATTGCAAGGAAAATTATAAGAAGCTGGGGGTAAAAGGAAAGGCGGCGGCTATCTCGGAGGCAAGAAAGAGAAAGTTGATCTGAGGCAGTTGAGAATATTTATAAATCTTAATGGGTGGTGGAAATAGATGGATATGCAGATAATCTCAGTAGCGAGTATCATTGGTATGATTTTTTCACTGGCAATTGCAATCGGTGTGCCGGTTGCGTTGCCGGTTTTGATTCACAAGAAGAAAGGGGCAGGTATTTCCAGCTTCTTTTTAGGCGCTGCAACATTCTTTGTGGCAGCAATGGCCTTAGAGCAGATCTTACATATGGCGGTCTTTACTCTGGCAGGGGAGGTACTGACAGGTAATATCTGGCTGTATGGTCTGTATGGTGGTCTGGCGGCGGCTGTTTTTGAAGAGACAGGTCGCTTTGTTACCATGAAATTTTTCATGAAGAAGAAACTTAATACCGGCAATGCTTTGATGTATGGAGCAGGACATGGCGGTTTTGAAGCGATTCTGATTGTAGGGCTTGCTTATATCAGTAATCTGGTTACGTCCATTATGATCAATACGGGAGGAATGGAAGCAAGTCTGGCGGTGCTGGATGAGCAGACAAGGACGACAACTATGGAAAGTCTGTCCGCTTTGTGGACGACACCTTCTTATATGTTCTATATAGCAGGTGTGGAGAGGATATTTGCGATTGCGATACAGATTTCTCTATCTGTACTGATGTATCTGGGTGTAAAGTATGGAAAGAAGCTTTGCATTGCAGGGGCATACATATTACATTTCCTCGTAGACTTTGTTTCCGTCATTGTTTCTGACAAGTTTGGTACGATAGCTGCGGAAGTGGTTATTTTACTGATGGCGGCGGTGATTGTAACAGGTGTTTATCAGGTACAAAAGAAGATGGAGTAGACGGTATGGACCGAGAGAAGAGATTAATTGATTTATACAGCCGGGTGATACAAAACTATGCGGCATTGTATCTGATCCATAAGGAAGATAAAACATATGAGGCATTGCAGACTGATGATGTGTTTGCACAGTTGATCAGTGAAACAGGATCTTTGGTTATGTTGTATTCCCAGTTGTTTTCTCTGAACAAGTCGAATATGAGTAAAAACAAAGGGAAATATGAAATATTTACCAGTGAGAATCTGTTTTTACAGGACAAATATCATGGAAGTCTGGTGCTTACGGTTGACAATGCAGAGAGAGAATATGAGTATCGTATTGTCAGCATATCGGAACGAGAAAGCGTATTGCTGATTGTTGAAGATGACAGTCGGACCCGATGGAATGATTATGAGCGTTTGAAGATGGATACCATTCAGGAGAATTATCTTTTTTCCATGATTGTTAATTTAAAGGATAATTCCTGTACCAATTCCAATACGACAGAGATTAGTTCTTCCGAACAGGATTATCTGGATATAGATTATCTGCAGTGGAGAAATACGATTTCTAATATGTTCCTTCCGGACGACAGACTGATGTTTCTGTCTATGTCTGAACCTGAATATGTCATGGAGCGGTTGTTAAAAGAGCAACAGTATAAATGTGAGGTTCAGATGGTAAACATGCAGGGAAAGTACATTTGGTGCAGACTGATGTTTATCCGAATGAAGGGATTTTCCAGAGATTATCCGGTTTTTGTGTATGCGGTGCAGGATATCCATGAGGATATGATGAGACTTCTTCAGCAGGAAAATATCATTGCTGCTGTGGAAGAGAAAAATAAGAAGCTGGACAGTATCAATAAGGCCAAGAGTCTGTTTATATCCAATATGTCCCATGAAATCAGGACACCTATTAATGCCGTGCTGGGAATGGATGAGATGATCATCCGGGAGACAGATAATGATGTGATCCGTTCTTATGCATATGATATCAGAAATGCAGGAAAGATGCTGCTCAGTATTATTAATGATATTCTGGATTACTCGAAGATCGAAGCGGGTAAGATGGAGATTGTTGATGTATCTTACCGGATAGGTACGGTTATTTCAGATATTAATAATATGATATCCATAAAGGCAAAAGAAAAGAATTTGAAGTTTAATATAATAGTAAATGATAAGATGCCAAGCGTGCTTCTGGGAGACGAAGTGCGTATTAAGCAGGTTATTGTTAATTTGCTGACTAATGCCGTTAAATATACGGAAAAAGGAGAGGTGACTTTACGGATAGATTATCGACCTTTGGAGGATGATAAGATAGGCTTGATGGTTCGGGTAGAGGATACCGGCATAGGAATGAAGCAGGAGGATATGAAAGAACTGTTTTCGGAGTTTTCCAGGCTGGATGTACAGCGTAATCGTAAGGTGGAAGGTACCGGTCTTGGCATGAGTATTGTTGTCCGGTTATTGGAGCAGATGAACAGCAAGCTGGAAGTCGAAAGTGTATATGGGCAGGGCTCTGTTTTCTCTTTTGTATTACCGCAGAAGGTCATAGACAATACACCATTATGTGATCGGGCAAATGCTTCGCAGGACAATCAGGAAGAATCAGAAGAACAGAAAACAAGTCTGTATATTCCTGATGCAAGGATTCTGGCAGTGGATGATAACAGGGTCAATCTGGTGGTTATTAAAGGCCTGCTGAAGAGAACCGGTGCAAAGGTGACATGTGTACAGAGTGGTCAGGAATGTCTGAAACGCTTAGAACAGGAAGAGTTTGATATTGTTCTTCTGGATCATCTTATGCCGGAGATGGATGGGATAGAAACGCTGTCGCGGATCAGGCAAATGGGCAAAACATACGATGAGCTCCCGGTAATTGCACTCACGGCCAATGTCATGTACGGAGCAAGAGAGCGATATGTTAACATGGGATTCCACGATTTTATAGAAAAGCCGATTGCAGTATCAAAATTAGAGCAGACTTTGAGCCTGTATTTATCGGCGTCTGGAAATCATTAACATTTCACAAAAATGAGTTGTAATATCATAATAACTCGGTTATAATAGAACTAACCTGAAATGTGCGATACAGTCTTGTTATTTTGAACCTACAGATACTTTAAACGGGATTCCTATATCGCCATATAGATGTCAGGCCTCCGGCCTTCGGGCCTTATGCAGTGGAAGACAGAAGTATGGTTGCGGTTACCCACCTAGCTTAGCTAGGAGTCAAAATACAAGATCCGGCATTTTGGGGATCATACGGAAGAAAAAGCAGTCGTTTGACACGGCTGCTTTTGTTGTGTGTAGAGTTTGGAAGTTACATATTTTATCGAAAAGGTGCATAGGTATAGAAGAAACAATATTGCAAAGCAGGGAAGAGATGCGGGATTCTAAGTTTTTGATTAAATTGGCATTGATCTTTTTCGGTATTCTGTTTCTGGTATGTGTATGGCTTGGAAGAAGTCAGACAGACAGGGAGGCGCCGGAGGGAGAGAAGATATCTGTAGAAGATGTGCAGATTCTGATGGAGGCATTGGGAGTAAGATGGGAGCCGGAGAAGGAAGCTGACAGCAGTTTAGCGACGAATGGCACATCAGGTAATGCAACAGGTGAAACACCTCTTACCTATGCACAGTACATAGATATCTACCGGCAGATTGACGGAGCGTCTTACGGCATTCCGGATTATGCAGATTCTTACAGGCAGGAGGATATGTTGTTAAAGTCTGACTGGTACGAAGCGTATCGGTTGATGCTGGCACATCTTGATACAGATTCGTCCATTTGGGAGACTACTGTTTTTGTATTAAAGATAGATGCGGAGGAAAAAAAAGCTTACACGGAAAATGGCTCTATGCAGGGGGCATATGAGTATTGTTCTACTGCTTTTGAACAGAATGTATTTCAGGAGATGAAGGTGTATGTACAGGCGGATAAGCTCCTAACAATTATAGAGGTTCTGCCGGAAGAGCATTACCTGGGCAATGTATGGGTCATGGAGTCTACGGATGGGACATTAGAGTGTTTCTACAGGCAGGTTTCTTTCACAGTGTCTATTGCATCTGAAAATGGAACAGGGCAGATGCCGGAGAGAGAAAGAATCGCAGATCTGACGTTCTTTGATGGAGAAGTCGTGGAAGCAAAAGAAAAGAATAAGAAAGTGCATGGCAAACTCTTGCGTATCGGAGAAAGTGAAATCGAAATTGAGGGTTGCGGGACTTATAAGATTGATGACAGGATGGAAGTCTATAAGTTATTTGGAACGATGGAAACGCTGACAAGAAACGACTTGAAGATTGGTTATGCAGATACCGATTTTGTTATTTTGAAGGACAAAGTATGTGCCTGTCTGGTATCAGGGGATGAGACGGCAGACAGAATCCGGGTTTTGATCAAGAATACGTCAGACAACAGTAATTATCATAAAGAAGTAGAACTGGTGGTAGATGGTGAGACAATACGGGTCAGGGAAAAGGATTTGGAAATCGGAGAACGTAAAATATACCAAAGTACTAATCTGACAGATAAAATTCAGGTTAATCTGCAGGACAGTACGAGAGAGGATAACATGTACCGCGGAAGTATTGAGTGTTACAGAACCGGAGCCGGCATGGTACTTATCAATGAACTGCCTTTGGAAGAGTATCTGTATGCCGTTGTACCAAGCGAGATGCCGGCTTCCTATCCCATGGAAGCATTAAAGGCTCAGGCGGTTTGCGCAAGGACTTATGGCTATCGATATATTCTGCATGCAGGCGTGCCGGAACTGGGAGCTCATGTGGATGATACAACGGCTTATCAGGTCTACCATAACTGCAGTGAAAATTCGTCTACAACCCGTGCTGTCAAGGAAACGGATGGGATGATCCTTACTTATCAGGGAGAACCGGCAGAAAACTATTATTATTCAACTTCCTGCGGTGTGGGAACGGATACCGGCATCTGGAAGTCGGGAGGTAACAGTGATACTTCTTATATGCAGGCAACCAGGCTGACGTATGATATTGTGGAGAATACACCGATGGAGCAGGAAGGCGCAGATGATGAGAAAGTCATAGAGGCGGCGGAGGTATTTGCAGAGAGTCTGCAGGAGGAAGAACAATTCCGGCAGTTCATACAGTCGGTGCAGGAAGAGGATCTGGAGAAGGAGGAGCCGTGGTACCGCTGGACCTATCAGGTAGAGAAGATAGATGAAGAAGCGATGCTGAAGCGGATGCAGGAGAGATATCAGGCGGCACCGGAAGCAATCCTGACCAAGAGGGAAGGCGATTATTATGTGTCGGAACCGATAGAGCAGTTTAAGGGGATACAAAGTCTTAAGATTGTTAAGAGGGGCGCAGGAGGCGTGGCAGACGAACTTGTGATCACGACGAAGAAAGCAACCTATAAAATCATTGCAGAATACAATATTCGTTATATACTTTGTGACAGGACAAGTGAAGTGGTACGGCAGGATGGCACGGCTGTGACCCCTCAATTCTTACTCCCCAGCGGCTTTTTTGTGATAGAAACTGGAAAAAGCAAGGGAAATGTGATAGGATATACGTTAATTGGCGGTGGTTACGGACATGGCGTTGGTATGTCACAGAACGGTGCCAGAGCGTTGGGAAAAGAGGAAGTTTGCTATGGACAGATTCTGAACATCTTTTTCCCGGGATGTGAAGTAAATGAGATAAAGTTGCTCGGTAAGTCAGGTGGGTTATGAGAAATATCTATAGATTATATTATATAGCAAGAGATTTTGGCTGGCAGATGACGAAGAAGAATATCAGTTCCTATGCGGCAAGCATGGCATTTTTCCTTTTTCTGTCTATGATTCCTCTGTTAATGGCATTATGTGCGGTGCTGCCTTTCACAACCTTGACGGAAGGTAATCTGATCAATGCAATTACGCAGGTTACACCCAATGCCATGGATAGCATGGTAGTAAGTGTCGTATCGGATGTGTACGAGAGATCGGCAGGAACGATTACGATATATGCTATTGTGGCTGTCTGGTCAGCCGCCAAAGCAATGCTGGCCATGATCCGTGGTCTGAATGCGGTTTATGATTTTGAGGAAAGACGTAACTATTTTGTACTGCGTTTCATTGCCTGTATCTATACAGTGATCATGTTGATAGCCATGATACTGGCACTGTTTGTCATGGTATTTGGTAATGTCATCGTGGATCTTCTGCTGACAGATATTCCGCAGCTTCATCTGATCGTGCAGTTTATCATGCATTTCAGATTTTTGTTTTCCTGGGCGGTTCTTACTTTAGGATTTGGATTAATCTATGCGTATGTGCCTAACAATAAACTGCGTTTTAAGGCGCAGCTTCCCGGAGCAGCATTTTCGGCTATCATCTGGAGTGGGGCTTCCTATGCATTTTCTGTCTATGTGGATCATTTCAGCGGATTCGGCACCTATGGCAATTTGACCACGGTGGTGATCATGATGCTCTGGTTCTATCTGTTGATGTATATTCTGCTGATCGGAGCCCATATTAACCGGTATTTCGGGCCGGTATACAAATTCCTGTTCGGATGGCTTGACAAGTCGAGGAAAAATCACTAAAATGTAACTATTCAGGGTCGTGTAGATTGATAGGGAATTATCAGTAGCGGGTTCTGACAGCTTAATAGGTAAAGGCATAGATGGTGTCAGTAGAACATTATTTTCTTACAGAGAGGGGAAGTCATCGGCTGTAAGCTTCCTTAAGTTCAGATAATGGTTTGAATTTCCCACCGGAGCTGCCTGAGGGAACGGGTTTCACCTATCGTTTTGTGATGATTATGTAATAGGATTGCCCCAGTAATTCAGGACGTTTGGCACGTTACGCCGAATGAAGCGTCTGTTGTTTTGTGTCAGATGGTATTCCGATATAGGAAACCGGTCATAGTAACAGCAGGAATCTGGGTGGTACCGCGGAAATATTTCGTCCCATGTGTTGATGCACATGGGATTTTTTATGTAGAAAAAAGAAGGAAGGAAAGAAAGCATGAAAGAAAAGTTAGAGCAGATTAAAGCCGAAGCATTGCGCCAGATAGAAGGCAGCGATGCACTGGAGAAACTGAACGAGGTACGCGTTAATTTCCTCGGTAAAAAAGGTGAACTGACAAGCGTATTGAAAGGCATGAAAGATGTTGCACCGGAAGACCGCCCGAAGGTTGGCCAGCTGGTAAATGAGACAAGAGAAGAGATCGAAAAGGTACTGGCACAGGCCATTACCAAGATGGAGCGGGCAGCCAGAGAGGCACAGATGAAAGCGGAAGTAATTGATGTTACACTGCCTGCCAAGAAGAATAATGTGGGACACCGTCATCCCAATACCATAGCGATGGAAGAGGTAGAGCGTATTTTCACCGGTATGGGATATGAGGTGGTTGAAGGCCCGGAAATTGAAACTGATTATTATAACTTTGAGGCGCTGAACATTCCGGCAGATCATCCGGCCAAGGACGAGCAGGACACCTTCTACATCAACGGAGATTTTCTGCTTCGTACCCAGACCTCCGGCACTCAGGTGCATGAGATGGAAAAGGGCAAGCTGCCGATCCGTATGCTGGCTCCCGGTAGGGTATTCCGTTCCGATGAGGTGGATGCAACCCATTCTCCTTCCTTCCATCAGATAGAAGGACTTGTTATTGATAAACATATTACTTTTGCGGATTTAAAGGGCACGCTGGCAGAGTTCGCCAAGGAGCTGTTCGGGGAGGATACGAAGGTAAAATTCAGACCCCATCATTTCAATTTCACAGAGCCCAGTGCGGAAATGGATGTAAGCTGCTTCAAGTGTGGCGGAAGCGGATGCCGTTTCTGTAAAGGTTCCGGCTGGATTGAAATTTTAGGCTGCGGTATGGTGCATCCCAATGTACTACGTATGAGCAAGATTGATCCCGATGAATATTCCGGATTTGCATTTGGTATCGGTCTGGAACGTATCGCCTTATTGAAATATGAGATTGACGATATGCGTCTTCTTTATGAAAATGATGTACGTTTCCTGAAACAGTTCTAGAAATGTAACATAAATGGTTCATAAAGTGAATTTTAACGCGAAAATGATATAAATAATGAAAGGAAGAACATTATGAATACAGCATTATCATGGATTAAGGCATATGTACCGGAGCTTTCCTGCACAGATCAGGAATATACGGATGCCATGACCTTAACAGGAACGAAGGTTGAAACCTTTGAGAGATTAGATAAAAACTTAGAGAAAATCGTAATCGGTCAGATTGAGAAGATCGAAAAACACCCGGATGCGGATAAGCTGATTATCTGTCAGGTAAATATCGGCTCTGAAGTAATCCAGATCGTAACCGGTGCACCGAATGTAAAAGAGGGCGATAAGGTTCCGGTCGTTCTGGACGGCGGAAAGGTGGCAGGCGGTCATGACGGCGGCCCCTTACCGGAGGATGGAATTGCCATCAAGGCAGGCAAACTGCGTGGTATTCCTTCTAACGGTATGATGTGTTCTATCGAGGAGCTTGGTTCCAGCCGGGATATGTATCCGGAAGCACCGGAATTCGGTATCTATATTTTCCCGGAGGATGCCGAAGTGGGCGCAGATGCAGTTGAGGCGCTGGGACTGCGTGATACGGTATTTGAGTATGAGATTACTTCCAACAGGGTAGACTGTTACAGTGTACTCGGTGTGGCAAGAGAAGCCGCAGCAACCTTCAAGAAGCCTTTTATCGCACCGAAGGTTGAGGTAAAGGAAAATCAGGAAAAGGTAGAAGATTACATCAGTGTAGAAGTAGAAGATAAGGATCTGTGCACCCGTTATTGTGCAAGAGTCTGCACGAATATCAAGATCGGACCTTCTCCGAAATGGATGCAGAGAAGACTGGCAGCAAGCGGTATCCGTCCGATCAACAACCTGGTTGATATTACGAACTACGTTATGGAAGAATACGGTCAGCCGATGCATGCTTTTGACTTAGATACGGTAGCAGGCCACAAGATTATTGTGCGTCGGGCCAAGGACGGCGATGTATTCCAGACACTTGACGGACAGATGCGGAATCTGGACGGCGAGATGCTGATGATCTGCGATGCCGAGAAACAGATCGGTATTGCAGGTATCATGGGCGGTGAGAACTCTAAGATTACGGACAATGTAAAGACTGTTTTATTTGAGGCGGCTACTTTTAATGGAGCAAATATCCGTAAGTCTGCCAAGAGATTAGGTCTTCGTACGGATGCTTCCGGTATTTTTGAGAAGGGATTAGACCCACGAAATGCCAAGGCAGCCATTGACAGAGCCTGCCAGTTGATCGAGGAACTTGGCTGTGGTGAAGTGGTGAGCGGTACGGTAGATGTCTGTGAGCCTTTGGCAGAGCTTCGCAGGATTAAATTTGACAGCAAGCGTATCAACGATCTTCTGGGAACCGATGTTTCCGAGAAAGAAATGGAAGAGATCTTTGAACGGCTAGAACTCACCATGGAAACCGAGAGCGACGGTACAAGAGTATTGGTGATTCCATCCTTCCGTCAGGATCTGGAAGGCATTGCGGATATTGCGGAAGAGGTAGCGCGTTTCTATGGATATGATAAGATTCCGATGACCCTGCCCAGCGGGGAAGCCACCACAGGAAAGCTGCCGTTTAAATTACGGATTGAACAGAAGGCAAGAGATATTGCGGAATTCTGCGGTTTTTCACAGGGAATGTGTTACTCCTTTGAGAGCCCGAAGGTATTCGATAAGCTGTTGTTGGACAGTGATGATGTGCTGCGCAATGCCATTACCATTGCAAATCCGTTGGGAGAGGATTTCTCCATTATGAGAACCATTTCCTTAAACGGTATGCTGACCAGTCTTGCCACCAACTATAACAGAAGAAACAAGGATGTACGCCTGTACGAATTAGGCAATATCTATCTGCCTAAGAGCCTGCCGCTTGAGGAACTGCCGGATGAAAGAATGCAGTTTACCCTCGGTATGTATGGAGAGGGCGACTTCTTTACCATGAAGGGCGTGGTGGAAGAGTTCTTTGATAGCATCGGTATGGATAAGAAGGCTGTCTATGATCCGAAAGCAGGTAAGAATTTCCTGCATCCTGGACGTCAGGCCAATATTATCTATGACGGTAAGGTAGTCGGTTATCTGGGCGAAGTACATCCTGAAGTATGTGATAACTATGATCTGAAGACCAAGGCTTATGTGGCAGTGCTGGATATGCCGGAGATTCTGCCTTTTGCAACCTTTGACAGAAAATACGAGGGCATTGCAAAATACCCTGCGGTATCCAGAGATATCAGTATGGTAGTTCCGAAGGATATTCTGGTAGGACAGATTGAAGCGATGATTCAGCAGCGTGGTGGCAAGATTCTGGAGGATTACAAGCTGTTTGATATCTATGAGGGCAGCCAGATTAAGGAAGGCTTTAAATCCGTAGCTTATTCCATTACCTTCCGTGCAAAGGACAGAACACTGGAAGAAGCGGACGTAACAGGCGTGATGAAGAAAATCTTAAACGGATTAGAGAGTATGGGAATTGAATTGAGAAGCTAAGATGAGAAAGGAAGCGCATCAGAATGGAACATAAAAATACATGGGAAACTTACAGTGCAAAGCAGTTAAAGGAAGTGGATGCTTTTGCCAGAGATTACATGGATTTCTTAGACAACGGTAAAACCGAGAGGGAATGTATCGACACCATTGTGAACCGCATTGAACAGGAGGGATATCAGGAGTTAGAAACTCTGGTTAAGAAAAATGTGCCTTTGAAATGCGGTGACAAGGTATATTCCGTCTGGATGAACAAATCCATCGTTATGTTTCAGATTGGGGCAAAGCCACTGGCAGAGGGCATGAACATCCTGGGCGCCCATATCGATTCTCCCCGTCTGGATGTGAAGCAGAATCCTCTTTATGAAGATGGTGGGTTTGCTTATCTGGATACCCATTATTATGGCGGTGTGAAGCAATACCAGTGGGTAACGATTCCCCTTGCCATCCATGGTGTTGTGGTGAAGAAGGATGGTACTACTGTCGAGATTAATATTGGTGATAATGAGGATGATCCGGTATTTTTCATCTCTGATCTGCTGATCCATCTCGCACAGGAGCAGCTTGAGAAAAAGGCTGCCAAGGTAATCGAGGGTGAAGCACTGGATATCGTTATTGGTAATAAGCCACTCGTGATTGATAAGAAGCTTGATAAAGCTGATAAAAAAGGCAAAGAGGACAGCAAGGAAGAGGCAAAGGCAGAAAAGGATGCTGTGAAAAAAGGTATTCTTGCAATTCTGAAGGAAGCCTATGAAATCGAAGAAGAGGATTTTATTTCCGCAGAACTGGAAGTTGTTCCTGCCGGAAAAGCAAGGGAAGCAGGCCTTGACAGAAGTATGATTCTGGCATACGGACAGGATGACAGAGTATGTGCTTTTTCTTCCTTAAAAGCTATGTTGGAGATTGGAAAGACGGACAGAACTGCCTGCTGTATTCTGGTAGATAAAGAGGAAATCGGCAGTGTGGGCGCCACCGGTATGCAGTCCAAATTCTTTGAAAATGCGGTTGCGGAAGTGATGAATCTGGCCGGAGAATACAGTGAATTGAATGTGAGAAGATGTTTGGCTCACTCCTGTATGCTTTCCTCTGATGTGAGCAGTGCCTTTGATCCCAGTTATGCGGCAAGCTTCGACAAGAAAAATGTTGCTTTCCTGGGTGGCGGTATGGTCTTTAATAAATTTACGGGCTCCAGAGGAAAATCCGGCTCTAACGATGCCAATGCAGAGTATCTGGCTCATATCCGTGCCATCTTTGAGAAAGAGAAGGTTAATTTTCAGACGGCTGAGCTTGGTAAGGTGGATTTAGGAGGCGGCGGAACAATCGCTTATATTCTGGCCCTGTACGGTATGAATGTTATTGACAGCGGTGTGGCGGTCATGAATATGCATGCTCCTTGGGAAGCGACCAGTAAGGCCGATGTGTACGAAACCAAGAGAGGCTATGTGGCTTTCCTTGAGAATGCGGAGTTGTGATTGGCGTTATGACAGAATTAAGAAAATCCGATTTTTATTTTGAACTGCCGGAGGAACTGATCGCACAGGACCCGTTGGAGGATCGTTCCGGTTCGCGTCTGTTGATGCTTGATAAGACGACCGGCGATGTAGAACATCATATATTCAGAGAGATTGTAGATTATTTAAGACCGGGCGATTGTCTGGTCTTAAATAACACGAAGGTGCTTCCGGCGAGACTGATGGGAGTTAAGGAAGATACCGGAGCAACGATAGAGGTGCTTTTATTAAAGCGCAGAGAAAATGATATATGGGAAACGCTGGTAAAGCCCGGGAAAAAGGCTAAGCCCGGTACAAAGCTGTCCTTTGGTGACGGTCTGTTAAGGGCCGAAGTGCTGGAAGTGGTTGAGGAAGGTAACAGACTGATTCAGTTTCAGTACGATGGAATCTTTGAAGAGGTGCTGGATAAGCTGGGGGAAATGCCCCTGCCGCCTTACATCACCCATAAGCTGCAGGATAAGAATCGTTATCAGACGGTTTATGCTAAGTATGAGGGTTCTGCGGCAGCGCCCACAGCCGGGCTTCATTTTACAAAGGAACTTCTGGCACAGATAGAGGCGAAGGGAGTGAATATCGCGTATGTGACGCTCCATGTAGGACTTGGTACCTTTCGTCCGGTCAAGGTGGATAACATTTTGGAGCATCATATGCATTCGGAATACTATCAGGTGACACAGGAAGCAGCTGATAAGATCAACCGGGCGAAGGAAAGCGGTCACAGAGTCATCTGTGTTGGAACAACGAGTTGCCGAACAGTAGAGAGCGCTGCCGACGAAAACGGAAGATTGCGGGAGTGCTGCGATAATACGGAGATATTCATATATCCGGGATACCGGTTTAAGGTATTGGACTGTCTGATCACGAATTTCCATCTGCCGGAATCTACCCTTGTAATGCTTGTTTCTGCCCTGGCGGGAAGAGAGCATGTGATGGCAGCTTATGAAGAGGCGATTAAAGAACGGTATCGGTTCTTTAGCTTTGGAGATGCCATGTTTATTACAGATTCCTTTACAAAAGCGGATAAATAGGGTAGGATAGTTTATATGGCTCTTTGGATTGAGAGAAAGGTATGGGCATTTGTATGGAAGAGAGAAGAAAGAACAGAAGGATTGGGTTAGAATCCAAGCTTATGCTGAAGAGACTGGATCAGAATGAACCGGCCAGTGAGGTGGCTATTGATGTAACCGATGTTTCCAAGACCGGTGTCGGCTTTGTGTGTGATACGCCACTGGAGATTGGCGCTGTCTATGAGTCTTTTCTGGCAATCTGGACAAAAGAGGTGCTACATGCATTCTTAGAGATTATCCGTATTGAGAAGAAGGCAAATGATAAATTTGAATATGGCGCTATTTTCATCGGTATGTCAGAAACGGATGCCAGTAGAATAGAAACTTACGGTACGATAGAAGAGATGAATGTATAATGGAACGTAAGAAGCATAGAAACATAGGGCTTGAGATTGTTGTCATAATGGCATCTGTCTTAGGCCTTATGCTGTTATTGTATTTTGTCATGATTGTATCGTTTCAAAGTGGAGCCACGTCCAGTAATGTGACGATGCGGATGGCTTCGCAGATCGCAAGGAGGATCTTTGAGAATCCGACACAGGATCAGATTGAGACTACCAGTCTGATGATTCGCTACGGAGCGCATCTTGGACTGTTTTTTGTGGTGGGTCTTGTGACGACTTTTGTCAGTATGGTCATCTTTAAGAAATACTTCCGTATACTAGGTGTGATTGGGTCCGGTGTGGTATGCTACATATTGGCATATTATACGGAATACTATAAGCAGTTTGTGGAGGGAAGGCATTTTCAGATGTCAGATGCTACCTTGAACTGGTATGGAAGTGTGGCAGGCATTGTCTGTATGGTCGGGTCGTATTTCCTGAACCGGCTGCTTGTAAAGCTGTCGTCATAATTTATTCAAAAATAAGGTGTAGCCAGAGATGACTACACCTTTTCTGTTTTTAGTATTTATTTCTGCAGCATCTCCAAATCGTGATAGAAGGTAGGAAAACTGATATTGGCCAGTTCCTTGTCCTCTAGTGTGGTTTCGCCGTCTGCAAGCAGGGAAGCAACCGTGAAGCTCATGGCAATTCTGTGATCCATATGCGTCTTGATGAATGCACCGTGAAGCGGCTTGCCACCTTCGATAATCATGCCGTCATCGGTTCCTGTAATATCAGCGCCCATGGCAGTCAGATTTTCTACCATCACATCAATACGATTCGATTCCTTTACTTTTAATTCAGCAGCGTCTTTGATTACTGTAGTGCCTTTTGCAGCAGCTGCCATAATGTTAATGATCGGAATCTCATCAATCAGTGTAGGGATGATGTCTCCCTCTATGGTAATGCCGTGCAGTTCGCTGGATTTAACCAGCAGGTCAGAGGTTGGTTCACCGTCATAATTCTCGTTTAACAGAGTAATATTGCCGCCCATGGCAAGAGCCACTTTTAAAATGCCGTCTCTGGTAGGATTGATACCTACGTTCTTGATCAGGATTTCAGATCCGGGTACTAATAATCCGGCTGCTATAAAATAAGCGGCGGAAGAGATGTCACCGGGAACGGTGATTTTCTGACCATGCAGCAGAGGGGTAGGCTGTACGATGGCAGTCTTATCTTCTGTGCGAATATCTGCGCCGAAAGTGCGCAGCATGATTTCTGAATGATTACGGCTGATAGTCGGCTCCGTGACTCTGGTTTCTCCGTCTGCGTATAATCCGGCTAAAAGGATAGCTGATTTGACCTGAGCGGATGCCACTTTTGAATGATAATGGATACCGTGCAGGGGAGCACCTTTAATACGTAGGGGAGCACAGTCGTTTCCTTTTACGCTGGTAATGTCAGCCCCCATCATGGATAAGGGTTCCATGATCCTGCGCATAGGTCTTTTCTGAATAGAAGCATCTCCGGTCAATGTGGTCTCAAAATTTTGGGCAGATAAGATACCGGAAATCAGACGGGTAGTAGTGCCGCTGTTGCCTGCATCCAGTACACAGGAGGGTGCTTTCAGACCGTGTAGTCCTTTACCGTGAATCAGAATACGTTCTTCTGTGTTTTCAATCTCAATTCCCAGCTTACGGAAACAGTCTATTGTGGAGAGACAATCCGCTCCCTGCAGGAAGTTGGTCACTTCTGTTGTTCCTTCTGCCAGAGCACCGAACATAACGGCTCTGTGGGAGATGGATTTATCGCCGGGAATGGTAACTTCCCCTTTTAAAGCATTTTTCTTATTCAACATTGTAGTTATACTCCTGTATTCAGAATTTATTCGGTATCTTTAAATTACAAATTATTTTTTATTTTGTATGAATACTGTACTCGTTTTTTCGTAAGATTTCAGTGGCAGCCATAAGGGCTTCTTTACTATAAAATTCGATGCGCAGGGCACCTTCAGCCAACTCCCTGTTGTGATTGATTCCGATATTCTTGATGCTGACATCATGTTCTGCCAATAAAGCAGCAATGGTAGCAATTGAACCGGGTTTGTCTGCGATATCAACAGTCAGTACATGCTCAGCCTTGATGGGACCGCTGGATGCGTTAATAAAGGATTCACGATAGTTTCTGGCGGTATCAAAGAAAGCGTAGATGTCATCTGCACGCTTCTCATCAAGACAGTTGGCAATCTTATTCAGGTCATCTATGTAATTTCGTAACAGTCCGGTAATATTTTCCGTATTGGTCAGACAAATCTGCTGCCACATCGTCGGTGAGGATGACGCAATTCTGGTAATATCCTTGAAACCTCCCGCAGCAATCATTTTCATGACTCCTTCCTTGGAATCAGCGTTTTTCACCAGATTAACCAAAGATGCCGCAATTACGTGGGGCAGATGGGAGATGGCGGCCGTCACATAGTCGTGTTCTGCATAAGTCAGGATTAACGGAATGGCACCGATAGAACGGACCAGGGTCTGATAGGCAGATACCTTTTCCTGTGGAACCGTGTCGGAAGGGGTCAGGATATAGTAGGCATTTTCCAGTAAAGATGCCTTGGAATTCTGATAACCGAACCGCTCGGAACCGGCCATGGGATGTCCGCCGATGAACTGTTCTGTTAAGCCTAATGCTTCAATGTGTCTGTGTATGCCTGTTTTCACGCTGCCAACATCTGTAAGAATCGTGTCTTTTGACAAATATTTCTTTAGTAGGAGTAAATTTTCGTCATTATGGGACACCGGGGCGCATAAGAATATATAGTCACAATTGCCGAAAGACTCATCTATGGAGTCGAGACATCGGTTGATGACCTTTTCCTCCAGAGCAAGAGCCAGAGAAGCGGTGTTGATGTCATATGCGATCAACTGTGCCTCCGGTATGTTGTTGCGGATGGCTTTGGCGATGGAACCTCCGATCAGCCCAAGCCCGATAAAACCACAAGTAAGATTACTCATCCTGCGTTTCCCTTCTGTATTTTTTATAATTAATATAGCATTTAGAGGCCGCAAAAGCAAGAATGGCTCAACACATACTAAATGTGTGCAAAATGCATAATGGATATTGAAATTGATGATAAAATTTAGTAAAATATACTTACAATTTGTGTCTCAATGGAGAAAATAACAGAATTGGAGGGTTACATGATATGAATGTTTACACAACGGATAAGATTCGTAATGTGGTTTTACTGGGGCATGGGGGCTGCGGTAAGACCAGTCTGGCAGAAGCGATGGCGTACCTGTCCGGTATTACATCCAGAATGGGGAAGGTAGATGATGGTAATACCATCAGTGATTTTGGAAAAGAGGAGCAGAAACGCCATATTTCCATTGCAACTTCTGTTATTCCGATTGAGTGGGGAGATGTCAAGATAAATATACTGGATACACCCGGTTTCTTTGATTTTGTTGGAGAAGTAGAAGAAGCAGTCAGTGCTGCAGATGCAGCCATTATCGTAGTGTCCGGTAAGGCGGGGATGGAAGTAGGTACAGAGAAGGCATGGGAGTTATGTGATAAGTACAAATTACCCCGATTTGTATTCGTGACGGATATGGATATTGATAATGTATCCTACAGGCAGGTTGTAGAGCAGATGACCGAGAAATACGGTAAGAAGATGGCTCCGTTCCACTTACAGATCCGTGAGAATGAGAAGTTCGTAGGTTATATCAACGTGATCACTGAGCAGGCTTATCGTTGGGAGGGCAAGGAAGTCGTAGAATGTGATATGCCGGAATACAGTAAAGAAAATTTGCAGATGTGCCGTGATACGCTGATGGAAGCTGTGGCTGAGACCAGCGAGGAATTTATGGAGCGGTACTTTAACGGAGATACTTTCTCAGAGGCAGAGATCAGGGCGGCGCTTCGTAACAATGTCATTGATGGAAGTATCGTACCGATGTCTATGGGCTCTAACGTGTTATGCCAGGGTATCTATACGCTGTTAGATGATATCGTGAAATATATGCCGAGTCCGGAGAACAGGGAACTGGCAGGTATTGATCTTAAGAGCAATGAGATTTTTGAAGCAAATTTCGACTTTTCCAAACCGAAGTCGGCTTACATCTTCAAGACCATCGTTGATCCTTTTATCGGAAAATATTCGTTGATTAAGGTTTGCTCCGGTGTCTTTAAGGGCGGAGATACCATTTACAATGACGAGAAGGAAGTGGAGGAGAAGATCAGCAAGCTTTATGTACTACAGGGTAATAAACCGATTGAAGTAAACGAGCTGCATGCCGGAGATATCGGAGCCATCGCCAAGCTGACAGCGGCGAGAACGGGTAATACATTATCCACCAAAGCAAGGATCATCCGTTACGGTAAGACTGAGATTTCCACTCCATATACTTATAAGAGATATAAAGCCAAAAATAAAGGTGACGAAGATAAGATCGCACAGGCGCTGCAGAAGATGAAGCATGAGGATCAGACCTTGTGGATTGTCAATGATGCGGAGAACAGGCAGTCACTTCTGTATGGCATGGGAGATCTGCACCTGGAGGTTGTTGCCAGCCGTCTGTTGAATGAATATAAGGTTGAGATAGAGTTATCAGATCCTAAGATTGCCTATCGCGAGACGATTAAGAAGAAATCGGATGTGGAGTACAAGTACAAGAAACAGTCCGGCGGACACGGTCAGTATGGTCATGTTAAGATGCGTTTTGAAGCCTCCGGTGATCTGGAGACACCATACATATTTGAACAGGAAGTAGTAGGCGGCGCTGTGCCGAAGAATTTCTTCCCGGCAGTGGAGAAAGGCTTGCAGGAATCTGTTGTAAGCGGGCCGTTGGCAGCCTATCCGGTAGTAGGTGTGAAGGCAATTCTTTATGATGGTTCCTATCATCCGGTAGATTCTTCCGAGATGGCATTTAAGATGGCCACCATTCAGGCATTCAAGAAGGGCATTATGGAAGCGCAGCCGGTACTGTTAGAGCCGATTGCAAGCTTACAGGTAACAGTCCCGGATTCTTATACAGGCGATATTATGGGTGACCTGAATAAGAGAAGAGGACGTGTGCTGGGCATGAATCCTGCGGGAGACGGTAAGACCGTAATCGAAGCGGAGCTTCCGGTTGCATGTCTGAAGGGGTACTGTACAGATTTACGTGCCATGACAGGCGGACGTGGCGCTTACCGCTATGAGTTCGTCAGATATGAGCAGGCTCCGGGTGATGTGCAGGAGAAGGAAGTGGCAGCAAGAGCCGGTAAGGTGGCAGCTGCGAATGCAGATGCCTGATAATAAATAGAAGGCAATGAAAAGTTAATACGACATGAGAGACGATAGCATCTGACTGAATCTTGTTGTGAACAGAATGACAGGTTGAGGAGGTGCTATCGTTTCTTTTGTAGTAGTAATTGTGGTTACATAGCTGATAAGAAGTTGGATGAGAGAAGGAAGAAAAGGTTGACAAATCCGTGAAGTATAATAAAATTAGAAGAGTGTGAGAACATACAGAAAATACGTAATTTATCGGGCATGTTACAGGTGCTCGTAACAGAAAGGCATGGTCATAGCAATGGCAGAAGTTTATAATCACAGAGAAGTGGAAGAAAAATGGCAGAAGGTGTGGGATGATGAGAAGGCATTTAAGACTTCGGACGATTATTCCAAACCGAAATATTATGCGTTAGTAGAATTCCCGTATCCTTCAGGACAGGGACTTCATGTAGGTCATCCGAGACCGTATACGGCACTGGATATTGTAGCCAGAAAGAGAAGAATGCAGGGATATAACGTCCTGTATCCGATGGGATGGGATGCATTTGGTCTGCCGACTGAGAATTATGCGATCAAAAATCATATTCATCCGAAGATTGTAACAGAGAATAATGTAAAGCGTTTTAAGAATCAGTTGCACTCTCTTGGTTATTCCTTCGATTGGGACAGAGAAATCAATACGACGGATCCGAATTATTATAAATGGACACAGTGGATCTTCTTAAAACTGTTCAAAGCAGGACTTGCCTATAAAACAGAAATGCCGATCAACTGGTGTACTTCCTGTAAGGTTGGTCTTGCCAATGAGGAAGTGGTAAACGGTGTATGTGAGCGTTGCGGTTCTGAGGTAGTTCGTAAGGTAAAGAGCCAGTGGATGCTTAAGATTACAGAATATGCGGATCAATTGATTCAGGGCCTGGATACGGTAGACTATGTAGAGAAGGTTAAAGTATCCCAGAAGAACTGGATTGGTAAATCGACCGGTGCAGAGGTGGACTTTACCATCAAAGGAAAAGAGGATAAGCTTCGTATTTATACCACCAGATGTGATACCCTGTTTGGCGTTACTTATATGGTAGTTTCTCCGGAGCATCCGATTATTGATAAGTATCAGGCAGAATTAAAGAACTGGGATGAGATTGCGGCTTATCGCGAGCAGGCTGCCAGAAAGTCTGACTTCGAACGTGCCGAGCTTGCAAAAGAGAAGACCGGTGTGAAGATTGACGGTATGACGGCAATCAATCCGGTAAATGGCAAGGAGATTCCTATCTTTATCTCCGATTATGTATTGATGAGTTATGGTACCGGTGCTATTATGGCGGTTCCGGCACATGATGAGAGAGACTGGGATTTTGCCAAGAAATTTAATCTGCCTATTATCGAAGTAGTGGCAGGCGGTAAGAACGTACAGGAAGAAGTATATACCGATGTGGCTACCGGTACACTTGTCAATTCCGGCTTCTTAGACGGCCTGAGTGTAGAAGATGCCAAGAAGAAAATGATCGAGTTCTTAGAGGAGAAAGGAATTGGAACCGCTAAGACAAACTTTAAATTAAGAGACTGGGTATTCTCCAGACAGCGTTACTGGGGAGAGCCTATTCCGATTGTATACTGCGAGAAATGCGGTTATGTACCGCTGGATGAGAGTGAGCTTCCGCTGGAGCTTCCGGAAGTAGAAAGTTACATGCCGACGGATAACGGTGAATCTCCGCTTGCCCTTATGACTGACTGGGTTAATACCACGTGTCCATGCTGTGGAGGCCCGGCTAAGAGAGAGACTGATACCATGCCTCAGTGGGCAGGTTCTTCCTGGTATTTCTTAAGATATACTGATCCTACCAACACAGAGGCGCTAGCAAGCAAGGAAGCACTGGAATATTGGATGCCTGTAGACTGGTATAACGGTGGTATGGAGCATACTACACTGCATTTGTTATATTCCAGATTCTGGCATAAGTTCTTATATGATGAGAAGGTTGTTCCCTGTCCGGAACCTTATGCAAAGAGAACTTCTCATGGTATGATCCTCGGCTCCAATGGGGAGAAAATGAGTAAGTCCAGAGGTAACGTAGTTAATCCGGATGACATCGTAAGGGATTATGGCGCTGATACTTTGCGTACCTATGAAATGTTTATCGGAGCCTTTGATCTGTCTGCATCCTGGTCTGAGGATGGCGTGAAGGGATGCCGTCGTTTCCTGGAGAGAGTATGGAAGCTGCAGGATATCCTGACAGATGAAACCGGTTATTCCAAGGATTTAGAGACTAAGATGCATCAGACCATTAAGAAGGTCAGCTACGATTTTGAAAATCTGAAATATAATACGGCGATTGCTGCCATGATGGCACTAATCAATGAGTTCTATAAGAAGAATGCGGTAACAAAGGGAGAATTTAAGACTCTGTTGACCATGTTAAATCCGGTTGCACCGCATATTACAGAGGAACTGTGGCAGACTGTCGGATTTGAGGGCCGAGTATATCAGACCACCTGGCCGGAGTATGATGAGGCTAAGACGGTGGAGTCAGAAGTGGAGATTGCCGTACAGATTAATGGTAAGACGAAGGCAACACTGAATATCGGTAAGGATGATCCGAAGGATGAGGTAATCGCAAAGGCAAAAGAAGTGATTGCAGATAAACTGACCGGAACGATTGTGAAAGAGATTTATGTACCGGGCAGAATCGTCAATATCGTACAGAAATAGAAGAATGGAAATACCTCCAAAGGATTGCTCTCGTTAATGAGAACATCCTTTGGAGGTATTTTATTTTAGAGAACAATACATATATCCGGAAGATAGATAATAATAAGCTTATTTCCTGCGCAATTTCAGAAGCTTATCTATTTTGGCCAGTTCTTCCGGTGTAGAATAGTTACGGATTACATTGACAATTGTATCGACTTCTTCATCACTGAAAGAGATATGGTTGTCCGAGCCTTTCTTGGCAACGGACATCAGAAAAGGCAGCATTTGTTCTTTGGACAGGGTCTGGCTCTCAAAAACCAGCGCCTGCAAAAATTCCAGTTTCGCTTTGTCAATATTTGCGACCGCCGGGTCGCTCATCCAGTTATTGGTCATAGAATACTCCTTTTTTTTATTAATTAATTTCTGCCTGTCTATTCTGAAGGCGGCGATGCATTCTGGAACATTTCGTACATGGTTCTCTGCTCGGGCGTGAGCATGCCCATCAGCATGTCAATCATAGAAGACTGTGTACCCGGTTGTTTTTCATCGGAATCAGATGATGCGGAAGTGCCGCTGAAGGGGAAGCCTTCAGACATGTTGGGAAAGATTTCCTGCATGGCAGCCATAGTCTGTGACATTTCCTGAACTGTTTCCATGGTTTGCAGCATGTTCTGAAATTGTTCCAATTGCTTGATCTCTTCGGGCGAGGAATATAAGCATAATTCCTGACACAGCCTGAGTAAATCCGGGACATGCGGGGAAGAAAGGGAACATCCGCATATCTGGAACGGATGCTGCCGTACATGGTTCATGGTATACTGCAGTTCCATGTATTTGATGTAAACAGCCAGATGCTTTTGCATAGAAGGATCTATGTAAGGGAGCAGCACCTTCAGTTTCTGGATCTGATTGGTTGTATATAAGGCATCGAATGCCATAACGCTGTTTGCGTCCTCTTTTTTGTCTGCCATAGGATTAAGCCTTTCTGATGCCTGTATTCTCTCTTGAATAGTATATGCCACATAAGAGAGAAATAGGCTCTAAATAGAGCCAGAGCCTATTTCCCAGATGTGAAATACAGATGTGTCAGGCTGAAAAAATGTTAATTTCTGCAGCAGCAGGATAAAAGGATCAGAATCCAAATCCAGGAACAGCAGTTGTTGTCGTCACCATTACGGAACAGACCAAAGCCGCTACCGCATCCGCAGTCATCATTATTTCCGCAGAAGAATAAAAGGATAATAATCCAAATCCAGGAATTGCAGCATCCGCCGTTCCAGTTTGAATTGTTGTTACATCCGCAGTGAGTTGCTGTTAAGTCACTCATGATAAAGCCTCCGTGTTATATTTGTTTTATGGTTTATCTTATGTGCCGGGCGAGTCCATGTTTCCGGTATTTATAAAAAAGTATGAAATGTTGTGATTTGTCATATTTTGTTTGCTTTTTCATGGGTAGATTGGTATGATAATTTCATAGTGAGAGAGGATAAGATTCGGTATATCCTGTTTTACCCGGAAATGTATCAAATGAAATGAGGAATTGCCATGAATATAGAGATACAGTGCTGTGGACTTACAGTTTTGCTGTTAATTTGGATTTTCTATTTTAAACAAAAGACCCTGGGCCTTTTTTCCAAACGATTGTTTCTGACCATTATGGGCGCGGAAACGATATGTCTTTGCCTGGATATTCTCTCAATCATTGCGATTGTAAAAGGGAGTAATTTGCCGGTATGGTTTATGGATTTGGTTTGTAAAACTTATATTGCTTCCCTGATATGGGTCGTGTTCTGGGGGTTGCTTTATGCCAACACAGACGTGGAAAGGAAAGAAGATCTGCGATTTATTAACAGTATATATGTCAGTATAGTGCTTGTCGGAACGGTGCTTATCTATGCACTTCCGATATATTATTTCAAACAGGAACGGGTCGTTTATACCTATGGACCAAGCTGCGTTGCTACCTATATCTTTGCGCTTATTTTTGTTCTTATTACTCTTGTTAAGGTTACTGTATATGGGAGAACAATGAATCAGAAGAGGAGAAAAGCAGTTGCAATCTGGATGTCTGTCTGGCTGGCAGCGGCTTTGGTGCAATTCTTAAATCCACAGTTACTTTTGGTTGGCTTTGCTTCTTCTCTTGGAATGCTGATCCTGTTTTTTGAGCTGGAGAATCCGGAGGCCAATCTGGACAGAGAGACCGGTGCTTTTAATGCCCATGCACTGGGTGAATATATGAAACAGTACCTTGCGCAGAAGAAACACTTTTCTGCTATTCTGGTGACATTAACTGATCTGGTAAAGTATAACGAAAATGAATTGCAGCAGTTGGAAATCATCTTAAAGAGAATTATCAATCATGCGGATAAGAAGAAGGAAATCAAGGTATTCAAGACTGTAGAGAACGAGGTAATGCTTATTTTTGATGATGAAGCAAGAATGCAGGAGATACTCTGCTCATTACAGGAATGGGTAGTTGAACAACGGGATAACCTGAATCCGCATTATGTGTTTTTGCCTGATTCCACTCTGCTACGGAGCACGGAAGAGTTTTTCCATATGATTCGGCTTTTACAGGTGGAGGATAGAAAGAATAATGATAATATTGTTCTTACACTGGATGAAGAACGAATCAATAAGTTCCGTGAAAGAGAAAATGTGGAAGAGATGATTCGGGCTGCAATAGAGGAGGATAGAGTTGAAGTGTTTTATCAGCCTATCTATTCCACTAAAGAGAAAAAATTCGTCTCTGCGGAAGCGCTGGTGCGTATTCGGGAGAAGGACGGCAGGATTGTACCGCCCGGCGTGTTTATTCCTGTGGCAGAAGCAACAGGGTTAATCAACCGGATCGGAGAGATCGTTTTTGATAAGACTTGTTATTTTATCAAAGAGAACGATCTCAAGGAATATTACGGAATACGATATGTCGAAGTAAATCTGTCTGTTAAACAGTGTGAGGGAAGGGAGCTTGCTGATTCCTATATCCGGATTATGCAAAAATATGATCTCGACCCTTCCAATATCAATCTGGAGATTACGGAGTCGGCATCTATCAGTGCCAGAAATGTTTTGTTGGAGAACATGCAGATCCTGATAGATTATGGTGTGAGCTTCTCTCTGGATGATTTCGGTAATGGAGAAAGCAATCTGAATTATATTGTAGATATGCCGGTTTCCATTGTGAAATTTGATCGTGATATGAGTCAGGCTTATTTTGCAAATCAAAAGGCCCGGTTTGTTATGGAGGCTTCCATGAAGATGATCCACGACATGGAGCTGAAGATTGTCTCAGAGGGTGTAGAGACGAAAGAACAGATGGAGACGATCGTTAACCTGGGAATTGATTATATTCAGGGTTATTATTTCTCCAAGCCACTGCCGAGCGAGCAGTTCTTGCAGTTCGTCAGTGCAAAGAATATAGTGAAGGAGTCGTTCTAAAATGGCTGGCTTTAGCGTTGCGGGAAGACAGTTCCGGACACAGGAAGATTATCATGCAGCGTTGCGTGATCAGGAAAAGATAGATGAAATCAGGGCAAAAGTAAATATGGAACAGCCGGGAGAAGTGATAAGACTCTCGGCAGATATACAGGCCGGAAAATATCATTTCATGACAATGGTTGGAAATGATTTTGACGATGAAATATATGAACTGGCAGAGCAGTATAAGAAGCAGGGTTATACAAGGGACAGTCATATTAATCTTTCCAAAAAGAAACATAAGCAAAAGAAAGAGGAAAAGAAAAAAAAATCTGCGAAAACAGAGAGGACTTCATGGAAAGACTGCGATGAACAGATGCAACAGGAGGTTAAAGCCTTACTGAAGCAAAAAGAAAGACGCAGAAAGTTGATCGTTATCCTCTGTACAGTGATAGCGGCAGGCTGTTTTGGGTATTATGGTGTTTATTACTATTTCTCGGACAGAACAGAGATGGATTATAATACGCTGGCAAACCTGAAAGGGGATAGCAGCCTGGCGGCAGGAACATCACCTGTAACAATCCACTATACGGATGAGGAAGAAACAGAATTAACTGTTTTGGAAGAATATCAGACCTTATATAATAAGAACAAAAAACTGATCGGCTGGCTGAAGATCGATGATACAAACATTGACTATCCGGTAATGCAGACTGCAAATAATGAATATTATCTGGATCATAATTATAATCAGGAATATGACAAGAACGGCAGTCTTTTTCTGGACAAGGATTGTGATGTGGTGCATAGGAATACCAATCTGATCATATACGGGCATCATATGAAGTCGGGTAAAATGTTCGGCAATCTGAATCTATACAGTAGTGAAGACTATTGCAAGAAACATTCCACGATTCAGTTTGATACCATTTATGAGAAGGGCACCTATGAAGTGATGTATGTGTTCCGTTCCAAGATATACAATGAAGATGAAATTGTGTTTAAGTATTATCAGTTTCTGGATGCGGCTTCGGAGAAAGAATTTACTTCCTATATGCAGGAGATGGCAGCTCTGTCCCTGTATGATACCGGTGTGACGGCTGCCTATGGAGATGAACTGTTGACCCTGTCTACCTGTGATAATTCAGAGCAGGATGGCAGGTTTGTCGTGGTGGCAAAGCGGGTGGAATAACAGAAGGGTTTTACCACCGGCTTTGCCGGATTTTTATTGACATTCTTTGATAGTCTGTTATAATTTGAACAAGTAATGAAATATTATATTCATTCTATAACAATGGATCACCCATTGTTTATACAGTAGATACTGTATCAGGCGTTTCGCCACTAATTCAATTAACTATTAGAGAAAATAGTGAAAATTTCGTTATGATGTGTATTGTATTGTGTTGGGGTTTTCGCTATAATCAAAGGAGGAAAAGTATTTGAGTATTAACATGTTGCCAAAGAAACTAACTATGTCACATATCCGGTATGTGGTGAAACGCTTCTTTGTTAAGAAGAAGTACCGTGACGAATTGTTTCGATATATCTTTAGTAATAAAAAGGTATTGTTGGAACTATATAATGCAATTAATAATTCGGATTATCATGATGAAAGCCAGTTGACGTTTTATACAATAGAAAATATCATATACATGGGATATAAAAATGATCTTTCATTTATCGTTTGCGGTATGCTGAATCTGTATGAGCATCAGAGCAGTATCAATCCCAACATGCCGTTGCGCGGAGTTTTCTATTTTGCAAGACAATACGAGGCATACATAAAGCAGAATAAGCTAAATATTTATGGGAAAAAGCTGGTCAAGATTCCGGTGCCGCAGTACATAGTATTTTATAACGGCAATACAGAATGGATGAAAGATTCGGATAAATGGGAGCTGTCTCTGTCCGAGGCTTTTGAAATGCCGGATAAGGAAGATGTAAAGCCTTGTCTGGAATGTAAGGCAACGGTCTATAATATAAACTATGGTCATAATGAGGCGTTGATGAAACAATGCAGGACACTGGAAGAGTATTCGATACTGAATTATAAAATCGCAGATAATCTTGCCATGGGAGAAACGCTTCCTGTAGCGGTGGATATGGCAGTCAGGGAATGTATCGAACAAAATATCCTTAGGGAGTTTCTAATAAAGCATCAAGCAGAGGTGATAGGAATGATTCTGGAAGAATTCAATATGAAAGAGTTACTTGAAATGGATCGGAGAGATGAATTTGCCGCCGGAAGAGAGGAAGGCTTGAAGCAAGGAATAGAACAGGGAATAGAACAAGGAATAAAGCATGAACATGGTAGAATGGTGGTAGAAGTGGTTAATTCCGCTATGACGAATTTCCATGTGGACTTAGAAACGGCATGTAAGGGGCTGGGCATTACGGTGGAGGAATATAATAAGGCAAAAACAAGGATGACAAAATAATATGATCTAATGTAGGCCGGTGACTGTCATAAGGGCAGTTTCACCGGCTTAATTTATGTTTGCTATTCGGTTGTTAAACGACTGTTCAAATGCCCGCAGGTAGCTACAAAATACTTGCATAAATTATGATATATGATAAAATAAAACCGTATGTAAAACAAAATATCATGGGCATATTGTGTCGGTAAAAAACTAATGAATAGACAGGGAAATGCCGATACATACATATAGATGTTTTGTAAGAAGATACAGAAGAATAGTCATATAGATATATTTCAGATATAGACAGAGTACCTAAGGGAATAAGGAGAAAAGAAATGTCTAAGAAAACACCAATCAAGAAAACGAAGAGAAGACTGAAGAGAACAGTAAGACGCAGTCTTGCAGCGGTACTGATGATTACAGCTATAGGTGTGGCAGCGATTCCTGTACCGGAGAACTATGCGGAAAGTGGAGCCGGTAGTGCAGGAACAGGATATAGGTCTGTTGAGGTCCCGGATAAGTATGCATATGGTGTAACCGATACCATAGTAACACATAGGCCATCGGAGTTGAATTCTTCAGATCCTGATAATGATTATTCTGCATATATCATCACGCCTTTGAGTGATGGAACTTATCAGCTTGACTGGCAGTTCAAATTTTTCTTAAAAGATGTAGAAGGAACTGAAAGAGGAATTATCAGTAAGTATAATAGTACCTATCAACAGGATACGGTAGTACTTAATCCAAATGTTATATATGATTATGATAAAATTGAAACATCAGTTTTTGATACTTTTTATCAAGATTGTTTGAGCAATGGTACTGAATACACGGTAAGCTATGAAGCAAACCAATCCCCTGATTTAGAAAATCCAGATGATGCTTTTTTAAACGAGTACTTTAATACAGCATATCAGAATTATCTTCAGGAATGGAAGAATTATGTAACTGAGTTTCAAAAATGGCAAAATAGTAGTACTGCTACAGATGATAATAAACCGAAAAAACCATCTTTAACGAAAACCCCTAATGATTTATTAGATGATCAGAAGTTAAAATACTATTGTGATGTGAATAAAAGTTCAACGAATCGTACCGAAAGCTTGAAAGGCTGCAAATTGGCTTATGTTATTGATTCGACATATAAAGATCCAGCAAACCCTACAAATCCTCAAAACCATTATGTGTACATACCACAAAGAATTGAGGGGAAAAATCCAAGCGGAAAATTTGATAGTCAAGATTTCAAATATACGGCAGATTCAAGCATTATTGGTATTGGAGGCAGTGCCTTTAAAGATACAAAAAATGTTTATTATTTAACAGTACCTAAAGAAATAAAATACATAGGAACCAGTGCATTCGAAAATTCCTTTATTAAAGAAATTGCTTTTTACAACGTTCAGAATATTAGTGACTTTGCTTTCAGGAATTGTTCACAGTTAACAAAAGTAAGCATGGGTGAAGGAACTACCTTGATTGGAACCGAAGCATTTTATGGATCTGGATTAACTAGTGTGGAATTCCCACAGTCGATAGAAGAAATTGGACCAGGTGCATTCGCATATTGTGAATCTTTGCAGAAAATTGATTTGTCGAAAATTACAACTAGTCCGGCTAAGATAGATGATTATGCGTTTTACAATGATATAGCCTTAAATGAAGTAAATATAATGAAGGCAAGTTCACCGAATGTAACGGTTAATATTAATACCATCGGTGATGGTGCATTTGCGGTTTCTTCCGGTGTTGTTGGTTCGATGAAGAGCTTTACTTTCCCGTCTAAAATCAGTAAGGCATATGATGGTGATACTGGTTTTGGCGATTGCGTTTTAGCAGGAAGAACAAACTTGGAAACTGTTATTATGCCTGCTGATTTTGGTAGAACTAAACCTGTTGACGTAAAAGATGTGACGATTCCAGACAATACATTTTATAATTGTTATAATTTGGCTTGTGTAGAATTTCCGGATGATGGAAGCGGTTCTTGTGGTTATGCTAGCTATAATGCAGATAAGCTATTTATAACGATAAGCAACCCTGATTTTTATGTTAAAGGACCAGAAACAGATAGCAGTAAGAGTATTGCATCTCCTCGTAAAATAACAAGGAAGGCTAAAACGGCAGTAGCACCAGTAAATGATAAAGGAAAGACAGTGGCTAATGTAACATATTTATATATAAAAGATGGTAAGAAATATTATGAAATTAGTAATGGAACGTATTTGATGTGCATTGACAATAATGGTATATTAACATCGTGTATTGAAGATCCAGAAGGTGAAAAGGAAGATCCTATTGATAATTTACTAATTCCAGAGAAAGTTGGAAATACAAAGGTAACGGGTATCGCATCTGATTGTTTCAGTGATGATACAATGAATCAGAAGGTTAAGAGGATTACTATAGATGATAATTCTATTTCTATAATTAATGATAGCGTTTTTAAAGACTGGAAAAAACTTCAAGAGGTGTACATAGGTAATTCTGTTACAACTATTGGTGCTAGTGCATTTGAAGGGTGTTCAAATTTGATTGATGTTTCATTTAACACACCGACTGCAGGATATGATAATTTTGTCATTGGTAAAGATGCCTTTAAAACAGGAGGCGACAGATTAACTTTCCATGGAGATATTGTGGAAGAATATGATCCGTTTGAGTGGGCAATGGATAAGAATAATTTTATCAATGAACAGGATGGCATTCGCGTATGCTATAAGAGCGATGTTGGAAAGAATCCTACATATTTATCTGTTATGTATGATGCTAATACAGATATGGTTACTCTTTTGGATTATCCTAAGATTGAGGATATAACAAAATACTTTGATGATGAATATAATGCATCAATGGAAGCAAAGTACTATGAAGCATATGGTGGAAGTGAATATGATGAATTTAGGAAAAGATTTGCAAATGAATGGAATGATACTGCTGACAGTGATGTAGAGACATTATATGATTCATTAAATTATGGACCGTGGATTAATGAAGATTTTTGTAGCAATTGGCAAACATACTTAGCATCAGTAGATACAGAAGAAAAGAGTATGTTGGCTAAAGCTTATGATATATTTTTTGAGCCGCTAGTTGTCGAAGCTGCTACAAGTAGTCCAATAGCATTTTATGACAAATATCCATATAAAGTATTAGAAAATGAGAAATATAATGATTTGTATCATTCTCAGACAGAGGAAGAGAGAGCTTTTCTTTATGCAGTAAAAAATATAGTAGTGCCGGCAGGAGTTGAGTCTATAGATGTTAATGGATTTAAAAATAGTTCTCAATATAATGCAAATAATGTGCGAACATACTTTTCAAGAACATATTTAGGAAATGAAGTTTATGATATGTATTATGCTCAGAATGATGATTTGTCTGATAGCATAGCAGGATTATTTAGTGGTGATTATGTTGATAAAAGAACGCCGGATAGCAATATTACGGAAACGGATTCGCGCGGAAATGATTATATTCAATCCGTTACTTTAAATAGTGTTAAATACCTTCCGGACTATGCTTTCGACAGTTGCGAAAACCTGCAGTATGTAGTTCTTGGGAAGGATTGTAAAGATATCGGTACGGCACCGTTTAGAGGCTGTACATCTTTGACCACAGTAGGAGATAACGAGTATTACAAGACTGATAATGGTATCGTTTATTCTGTTAATACAGATGGTTCCTATACAATAGAAGAATGTCTTCCTGCAAGAGGTAATCTGGTTGGCGGAGCACAGTTGAGTCTTTCTACAGATGCTAATCTGGGTAATGTCAGTGTAATCAAGGATGGTGCCTTTGAGGAGTGCAAGTATATTAATCTGATTGATTTAAGTGATACAGCAGGACTTAAAGATATTCCGAAGAATTGTTTCAGAAATTGTGAGGATTTGACGAGACTTTCTTTGCCGAGAAGTGTTAATAACATTGAAGAGGGAGCTTTTGCTAAAGATAAGAAATTAGTAGAACTTACAATCCCGGGCACTGAGGTATTTATTTCAGCACAAGCATTTGATGAAGAGTCGGCTGATGAGAAAGCATGGACAACTATTCTTACCTATGCCGATTCATCTGCTCGCAGATACGCAGATACTTATAAGGATAAATACAAGCTGAATTATGAGCAAAAGAAGGATGAATGGCGTGTTATCTTCCTGGATTCGGATTTGAACCAGGTGGGAGATGCACAATATGTAGAAGATAATACCTTTATCAGTGATGTTCCGACTTGTCCGGCTAAAGATAATTGGACGTTTGAGAAATGGCTTGGTACCAATAATACAGAAGTTACTGACCGGATTACTTCAGATACGACCTTTGTTGCACAGGGTTATTCCGACAATGGTATGGTAAACGGTAAGTATACTGTTGCCTTTTATGATCAGGTGGATGGCACCCAGATTGGAACAACGCAGTATGTTGAGCCGGGTCAGGCAGCTATCGCACCACAGGCACCGGTACATACCGGTTATACATTCTTGAAATGGAGCAGTGAAGAATATACCAATGTACAGAAGAATTTAACGATTATGGCAATGTATAGCGGTGGCTCAGCAACAACCAGTGGCGGTTCTACCACCACATCCGGCGGTACAACGACGACATCGGGTGGCACTACAAGCACAAGTTCGAGCAGCTCTAATACGAGCAGTTCTACTTCTTCGAGCAGCTCCAATACAAGCAGCTCAAGTAATAGCTCCAACACCTCCGGTTCGAATTCAACGGCAGGAACATATACTGTTCTGGTAGAGAACGGAAGTGGTAGCGGTAGCTATACAGCAGGAAGCACGGTTATTATTGCAGCCAATACACCGGCAGAAGGTATGGTATTCCAGAAGTGGACAACAGAGTCTAATGGTGTAAATTTGGCAAGTGTGAGCCTTCCGGCAACCACCTTTGTAATGCCGGCCAACAATGTTACGGTTACTGCAAATTATGTAGCAGGAAACGGAGCAACAGCAGCAACTACCGGAACGGGTAACGGAGGTTCTACAACTGGCAATAATGGAAATACGGTAGTAGATATCACGAAGCCGGGTATCTCGAATAAGGATCTGGCAACAGCCAATGTAAATGGGTCTACGGACAATTTTGTCATTAAAATTTCCGAGACGGATGAAGCTACCCGGGCGGTTGCAGCGGCACTGACCAATAAGTATGGAAGTCTTGACAATATCCTGTATTATGCAATGGATATTACTCTGTATGATTCGACAGGTACTACGAAGATTACGGATACTTCGGGACTTTCCATAGATATTACGATACCGATTCCGGATGCATTGGTAGCTTACGGCGGTAACAATATGGCAGGAGCTGTTATCAATGGCGATCAGTTAGAAGAGCTGAATGAGAGCTTTACAACGATTAACGGTGTTCCTTGTGTTCGTTTTACAGCGACGCATTTCTCGCCGTATACGATTTATGTCGATACAGGTAATCTGACAGAAGGTATGCTGGATGTAACGCCTAAGACCGGTGATCCGATTCATCCGAAGTGGTTCTTATCAATTGGACTTGCCTGTCTGTCCATTATCCTCTTCCTGAAGAAGGATAAGAAAGTTAAGGTTAAGACAGCATAAGTAGTATTAGAATAGTTTCCGGTATTAATATTCCAGGGAGAATCCTATGGGAAGAAAAGTAAGAAATCTGATTGGCGCACTGCTTTTGGTATCAGCCATAGTAGTGACACAGATTCCGGTATCAGATGTGGAAGCGGTAGAAACCACTTCCGCATCTGATTTTAAGATGGATGGAACTACATTAGTGAAGTACAATGGCACGGCTGAGGACGTGTCTATTTCCAATTATGTTGAAAGAATTGAAGCAGATGCCTTTGCGGGCAACGATACAATCAAGCATGTTACCATAGGTGATTCGGTGGAGGTGATCGGAGCCAGTGCATTTTCTGAATGTACTAATCTGAAGAGTGTTACGATCCCGAATTCTGTGGAACGGATAGAGAATGCTGCTTTCAGCGGCTGTCCGCTTCTGTCTGATGTGTCTATCGGGACAGGCCTTGCTGAGCTTGGTAACGGCGCTTTTGCAGGCTGCTACAGTCTGGCCAAGATAGATCTGGACAGTAGTAACCCTAATTTTGCCTATGATGATGGGGCAATTTATAACAAGTCCAAAGGGGGATGCGATACACTGTATCAGGTGTTGGCAGGCAGGAAGGATGACACTTATACGATGCCTGCGTCAGTCAAACAGGTTAAGCCGTATGCTTTCTGGGGGAATTATAATCTGGAGCATGTGACAATCGGAAGCAATGTCAAAACGATTCCGGCATATGCTTTTTCTAACTGTAAGAATCTGACGGAAGTCAATATTCCTTATTCTGTGAATACAATTGACATGAAAGCTTTTGAAGAGTGCGTGAGACTGCGGGAGATTATGATTCCACCGTCTGTCAGTTCTATTCATGCAACAGCCTTTGACGGATGTACAAAATTAACGATTCATGCTGAACCCGGGTCCAGCGCTAAGACTTATGCCGATAATCTGGTTTTAGAGGATTTTGAAGTATCGGATCATGAAGATGCACCGATTCCCGGTGAGGATGGAGATGACAGTATATCCGGTAATGACAGTGGCGGAAGGATTGAGGCACCGGTAGATTATTATCACGAAGTGTCCCATATTGATGCGATGGAAGAGGAAGAGAATGCTTCTGTCAAAGGGAAGACCAGAATCATTGGTCAGGAGGCTTATGTCATTGTGGACAATGCGAAAGCCACCGTCAATGTGGGCAGTACAGGAGATACTTTGGGCGGTGACCCGGAGGAGGAAGCCAGAAAAAATATGGATACCGTACCGGGTTTAGAGGGTTCCGATGATGCCAAGGGCGGTTCTTTCCCGAAATATACGGTAGTTGATAACAACGTGATTGCTGCACAGGCATATTATGATGATGAGATGACTGGTTATGATATCCCGGAGGGAATCAAGAGGATCGGCGAGTTTGCTTTTGCAAGATCTGATCTGCAGTCTATTAAGATTCCGGATGGCGTGGAAGAAATCGGGTATGCTGCTTTTTATCACTGTGACAGTTTGACTGATGTGGTCATTCCACAAAGTGTGAATGAGATTGAGAGCGCTGCTTTTAATAAAACACCGTGGCTTACGGAGTGGGAAGAGAACGGAGATAGTGACTTTCTGATCGTTGGAGACGGTATTTTGTTAGATTACCGTGGAGAGGACAGTGTGGTTATTATTCCGAATAGTGTAAAACAGATTGGTGCGGAAGCATTTAAGAAATGTACTACGATTACGTCTGTTCAGATATCGGACAGTGTTGAGATCATCGGAGAAGCTGCTTTTGCAGATTGCAGTAATCTGGCTGCGGTAGAAGGTGGTAATCAGGTAAAGGAGATCAGGGACAGGGCTTTTGTCGGGTGTCCCATATCAACGATCAGGATTCCGGCTTCTGTGGAGAAGATAGGTCTTCGAGCATTTGATACAAGTGATTGTGATGAGACAAAAGGAAATGGCGTGATCATATTTGAGGGTGATACCCTTCCGAAGCTTTCTTATGAGACGACAGCGACGAAGTTATATCGGGACAATTATCGTGATCTGGCGTTTAAAGGAAATGAGATTGCTATAGTTCCTGAGACGGTAAGTGATTTATCGGGTACTGTGCTGGCAGCCGATCAGGCAGGCTTTGAGGGGGCTGTCTGTAAAATAACGAAAGAGGCTGCAGACGGTGAGGACGGAATTCTTGCAATTGTCGGACGTCAGGGTGCAGGTGCGGGTCCCGGAGCAGAGGAAACCTGTCAGATAGGCGATGCCACTTATACACTGGCTATGGGTGAGGATATGATTGGCAACACATCACCTATAGAGAAGTCTGATAATACCGGTATTACGGTGGAAGTGAACAGTTATTCAATCCCTGATGAGGGGGCTGCCACAGCGGTTATGGAAGACAATGACGGCAGCTATCTGATACATATAGAAGATAATGAGGATGCGAAAGCCTGCATAAGTGATGTATATAAACAGATTTATGGCAATAAACTGCCCCATAATCTGTGTGCTTATGAGATCAGCATGACAGACTTAAATAGCGGGATACCGATTACAGGTCTGGGAAGACGGAGCGTGGAAGTGACGATTCCGATGCCTGCCGGTATCAGTGAGGAGAATCTGCATGTTGTATGTCTGGATGCAGACGGACAGTTGGAGGAAGTGGAGAGCAGTATTGTATCCATGGATGGTATGGATGCGCTCAAATTTACGGCGAAGCATTTCTCCTTCTATGGAGTATATAATTTCAGTTCCGGCAGTAACATGGTTGTGGCGGATGTCAAGGAGGGACAGGCAGTGTTTGCGTCTCTTGGGAAGAAAGATGATTCTCCGGATACAGGTGATTACAGTATTCATCCGAAGTGGTTCTTTGGTGCGGGACTTTTCTTTGCATCGATGGCAATGTTTTTCTACCGCGGAGGCAGCAAGAAGGAGAAAACATCATAATCGGAAGACGAATACCCGGAGAATTCAATAAAAGAATATAGAACATGACAAAACTCTCGGCATAGAATAAATCTAAAGCCGAGAGTTTTATTATGGAGAAATGCTGTGAATCGTGTAAGGAAACAGCTTGGATGCAGTGATCTGTTACAAAATGAAATTGCAACGAGCAACATAACGGTTGCAGTATTGGATACCGGCATAGGTAAGCATCCGGATTTTGATAATCGTGTGATAGGATTTGCCGATTTTGTAAATGGAAAACAAGGGTGTTATGATGACAGCGGACATGGCACACATGTGGCAGGATGCATCGGTGGAAACGGTTATGCTTCCGGCGGTTTCTATAAGGGAATGGCGCCGACGTGCCGTCTTTGTGTGGGTAAAGTGTTGGATCATAAGGGCGAAGGCAGTATTGAAAGCATGTACAGGGGATTATTATGGGTATTGCAGAATCGGATCAGGTATCAGATCCGGGTATTAAATGTATCTGTGGGAATCGGACAGGATGGAACGGGAGAGCGTATGGCAGAGTTAATCGGGCTTCTGGATGCTGTGTGGGAGCGGGGAATCGTTGTTGTGTGTGCGGCAGGAAATAACGGACCGGAGGAAGGAACCATATCACCGTTGGGAAGCAGCCGCAAAGTGATTACTGTTGGCTGCCATGAAGGAGGATATTTTGGCAATCGCAAAGATTTGTGTGAGAATTATTCCAGCCGTGGGAGCCATAATATGCTCTACAGAAAGCCGGATGTGGTAGCACCGGGCACAGACATTGTATCCTGTGATGTCAAATGCCGCAGAGGAAACAGTGGAGAGTTTCAGTATGCTTACACAAAGAAAAGCGGGACCTCTATGGCTACTCCGATTGTATCAGGAGCGGCCGCACTTTATTTGCAGAAATATCCCTATATGAATAATGAGCAGGTGAAAAGAAAGATGATATACAGTGCTAAGGATATGGGAGATTCCTGGAACAAGCAGGGATGGGGAATGATTGATGTAGAAAAAATGTGCAGTGTATATTGACATAAACGGTATGATTGTATACAATTATACGAGACAAACGAAGGAAAGGGTGTGTTTTACGATGTATGATGATGAGAGAACTTTTATGAATCGACCTGTTACAATGAATGAGCATAATAATCTTCTGGAAATAGAAGAGCATATGTACATTCTGGACGATGTCAAGAAACCGAATGTTTTCAGAAATATGTTCCCTTATTCTGAGATACCCAAGATACCCTTTAATGACAGAACTGTGCCGCATAATATGCCAAAGGATATCTGGATTACAGATACAACTTTTCGTGATGGACAGCAATCCAGAGCACCTTATACCACAGAGCAGATTGTTACCATCTATGATTATTTACATAAGCTGGGCGGTCCTAACGGCATGATTCGTGCCAGTGAGTTCTTTTTATATAGTAAGAAGGACAGAGATGCGGTCTATAAATGTATGGAACGCGGATATAAGTATCCGGAGGTTACCAGTTGGATTCGTGCCAGCAAGGAAGATTTCAAGCTGGTTAAGGAAATCGGTATGAAGGAGACCGGTATCCTGGTAAGCTGTTCCGATTATCATATTTTCTTAAAGCTTAAGATGACCAGAAGACAGGCTATGGATCATTATCTCAGCGTGATTCGTGACTGTCTGGAGGAGGGAATCAGCCCCAGATGTCATCTGGAAGATATCACAAGAGCGGATATTTATGGTTATGTGGTTCCGTTCTGTATGGAACTGATGAAATTAATGGATGAGTACAAGATTCCGATCAAAGTGCGGGCCTGTGATACGATGGGATATGGTGTCAATTATCCGGGTGCGGTTATTCCGCGAAGCGTACAGGGTATCATTTATGCACTGCATACCCATGCAGGTGTACCTCACAGCCTGATTGAATGGCACGGACATAATGACTTCTATAAAGCGGTATCGAATTCTACTACGGCATGGATTTATGGATGTTCCGGTATTAATACATCACTTTTTGGTATCGGTGAGAGAACCGGAAATACACCACTTGAGGCTATGGTATTTGAGTATGCACAGCTTAAGGGTGATCTGAACGGTATGGATACCACGGTTATTACGGAATTGGCAGAATACTATGAGAAAGAGATTGGCTATGAAATTCCACCGAGAACGCCGTTTGTAGGTAAAAATTTCAACGTTACAAGAGCCGGAATCCATGCAGATGGTTTGTTGAAAAATGAGGAAATTTATAATATATTTGATACAGAGAAGTTCTTGAACAGACCGGTACTTTGTGCGGTATCGAATACTTCCGGACTTGCAGGGATCGCACACTGGATCAACACGTATTACCGTTTGAAAGAGGATGAACAACTGGATAAGAACTGTGACCTGGTAAGAGCTTTGAAGGTCTGGGTTGATGAAGAATATGCTTCCGGCCGTGTTACCGTGCTTACTGATGAAGAGCTCGTTACGCAGATTACCAAGACTTGCGGGGAACTGAACATTCCTGTGCCCGGTGCCAAGTCTGAAACAAAGAACAGTAAATAGATGTTTTTTAGTAAATGGCTCTTTTATGGAGGAAATAGGTAAAGAGAAATGGCGAATTATGATATTAAACATGATGTGAATGATAAGTATTCCCTGAGAGGGCGTGTATTCCAGAAGCTTCGGGAGGATATTTTAAGCGGTAAGTATAAGGAACATGAAGAATTGAAAGAGGTGGCCATCGGAGAAGAACTGGGTGTCAGCCGGACTCCTGTCAGGGAGGCATTCCGACAACTGGAACTGGAAGGACTGTTGCAGATTGTACCTAATAAGGGTGCATATGTCACCAGTATTACAGCGAAGGACGTGAAGGATATCTATATGATACGTTCTCTTCTGGAGGGGCTGTGCGCAAGGCTTGCCACGGAGAAGATTACCAAAGAACAGATGGAAGAGATGGAAGAGAACATTTATCTGGCTGAGTTTCATGCGCAGAAGGGGCATCTGGATCAGATGGCGGAGTTAGATAACCGTTTTCATGATATTCTGTATGAGGCATGTGATTCGAAAATGCTGGAGCATGCATTAAAGGACTACCATCAGTATGTGCTGCGGGTGCGTCAGAAGACTCTTGCGACCAACACCAGGGGACGTGCCTCTAACGACGAACACAGACAGATCATGGAGGCAATCAAGGCAGGAGATGCCGCAAAAGCAGAACAGCTTGCCAACCGTCATATGATTAACGCTTATGACAATATGGTTAAGAACGGATTAAAAGAAATCTACGGGGAAGAGAACGTAGAAGAAATTAAATAAGAAAACCGAAAGGCGGGTACCGAACATGGACAAGATTAAAATGACAACACCTCTCGTAGAGATGGACGGAGATGAAATGACCAGAATCCTCTGGAAAATGATTAAGGATGAATTATTATTGCCTTACATTGATTTAAAAACAGAGTACTATGATCTTGGGCTGGAGCATCGTAATGAGACGAATGATCAGGTTACCATCGATTCTGCGGAGGCAACCAAGAAATACGGTGTGGCCGTTAAATGTGCTACAATCACACCCAATGCGGCTAGAATGACAGAATATAATCTGAAAGAAATGTGGAAGAGTCCTAACGGTACCATTCGTGCGGCTCTGGACGGAACCGTATTCCGTGCGCCGATTATTGTTAAAGGGATAGAGCCTTGTGTAAAAAACTGGGAGAAACCTATTACTCTGGCACGTCATGCTTATGGAGATGTTTATAAGAATACGGAGATTAAAGTGCCGGGTGCCGGTAAAGCAGAACTGGTATTTACGGCTGAGGACGGTACAGAGATTCGGGAGACGATACATAACTTTACGGGTCCCGGTATTATTCAAGGTATTCATAACACAGATAAGTCTATTACCAGCTTTGCAAAGGCATGCTTTAACTATGCGCTGGATACGAAGCAGGATCTTTGGTTTGCCACCAAGGATACTATTTCCAAGAAATACGATCATAATTTCAAGGATATTTTCCAGGAGATTTATGATGCGGAATATAAAGGCAAATTTGAAGCGGCAGGGATTGAGTATTTCTATACTTTGATTGATGATGCTGTAGCCCGTGTCATGAAGGCAAAGGGCGGTTTTATCTGGGCCTGCAAGAATTATGACGGTGATGTGATGAGTGATATGGTATCCTCAGCCTTCGGTTCTCTTGCTATGATGACTTCTGTTCTTGTATCACCCAGCGGAGTCTATGAATATGAGGCAGCCCATGGCACGGTACAGAGACATTATTATAAGCATCTGAAGGGAGAGGAGACTTCTACCAACTCTGTGGCTACTATTTTTGCATGGACAGGTGCATTAAGAAAACGCGGAGAACTGGATGATAATAAGGATCTGATGGCATTTGCCGATAAACTGGAGAAAGCAACAATCAAGACGATAGAGGATGGCAGGATGACCAAGGATCTGGCACTGATTACATCCTTAAAAGATGTGACTGTATTAAACAGCGAGGGATTTATCAAAGCAATTCGTGAGACCTTCGAGGCAATGTAAAGATATACAGAGCTATGAGATTGCATTCTCATAGCTCTGACAATTTTTCCCATTGCTCATACAGAGAAGCTAATATAGTATCATTTTCTTCTTTTTCTTTATTAAGTTCCTGAAGTTTTGCCACATTGGTACATATATCAGGGGAAGCCATCAGATCTTCAATTTCGGCATTTCGTGTTTCCAACTGTTCAATCCGGTCTTCGCATTTTTTTAGGTCATTTTCCTTTTTGCGCTGCGCAGCCTGTAATTCCTTCTGTGCCTTCCAATCCAGCTTGCTTTCAGAGGCCTTTCCGTCTGCGGCTGAGACGGTGGAAGAGTCTTTGTTGCCTGAAGAGGGTTGCATCGAACCGGTGGCTTGTGCGGCTTCTAACAGGGCGATCTGCTCATCCCTTTTCTCCAGATAATATTCGTAATTTCCCAGATAATTAGTCAATGTCTTATGTTTTAAGTCAAGGATTCTGGTAGCTGTCTTATTAATGAAGTATCGATCATGGGATACATACAGCACGGTACCGGTATAGCCATTGAGCGCATCTTCCAGAATTTCCTTGGAGACAATATCCAAATGGTTGGTTGGCTCATCCAGAATCAGGAAGTTAGCTTCCGACAGCATCAGCTTTGCCAGGGAAACACGGCCCCTTTCACCACCACTTAAGGACTTGACTGTTTTAAAAACATCATCTCCCGTAAACAGGAATGCCGCCAGTGTATTGCGGATTTCCGTGTTGGTCAGGGAAGGATAGTCATCGGATATTTCTTCAAACAGGGTTTTATCCATGTGAAGTACATGATGCTCCTGGTCATAATAGCCAATCTGGACATTTGCACCAAGCCGTATGGTACCGCCATCAGCAGGCAGAAGTTCATTGATCATCTTCAGAATGGTTGTTTTGCCTGTGCCGTTATCGCCGATGATGGCTACGTGTTCTCCTTTCTTAATATCAAAGGAGAGGTCATCAAACAGTGTAAGAGAACCGAAGGATTTGGCAAGATGCTCCACGTGAAGGACGTCGTTGCCGCTGACTTGTTTCGGTTCTAATCTAAGATGCATATCTGCGCGGACTTCTGTGGGTTTATCCAATAATTCTATTTTATCCAGCATTTTTTCACGGCTTTCAGCCCGCTTGATAGATTTTTCCCGGTTGAAGGATTTCAGTTTTTCGATGACTTCTTCCTGATGTTTGATTTCAGTCTGCTGTTTTATATAGGCATTGTATTCCGCTACACGAAGGATTTCTTTCTTGGCAGCATAGTCAGAGTAGTTCCCGGTAAAGACGGTGGCTTTTGAACGGTCAAGCTCGATCACTTTATTGGCAATACGATCCAGAAAATACCGGTCATGGGATACAATGATGACGGCGCCTTTATAATTGAGCAGATAGGTTTCCAGCCAGGTAATGGAAGACATATCAAGGTGGTTTGTAGGTTCGTCCAGGATGATCAGATCCGGTTTCAGTAAGAGCAGCTTTCCGAGTGCCACACGGGTCTTCTGACCGCCGGACAGGGCAGAGACTGATTTGGAGAATTCTTCTTCGGTAAATCCAAGTCCCTTTAATACACCGGTCAACTCACTTTTGTAGGCGTAGCCGTTTGCAGCTTCAAAGGCATGGGTCAGACCGGCATAGGTATTCATTAACTGATCCAGCTTTTCGTCAGTTGCAGTTTTCATCTGCAGCTCAATGGAGTGCATTTTCTGCTGCATATCAAGAATATCCTGTTTCACAGAGAGAAGCTCTTCATAGATAGTGTTTTCACCGGAAACTGCTTCATGCTGGGACAGATAACCTATGGTTTTGTTTTTGGCAAGCGTTACGATACCTTCATCGGCAGACAATTCTCCCATGATAATGCGAAGGAGGGTTGTTTTGCCGGCACCGTTAATACCTACAATAGCTGCTTTATCATAATCTTCTATATGAAAAGAAACATCTTTGAGAATGGGCACCTCATTAAAGGATTTATGTATATTGCTAACAGAAAGTATCATGTTTTATTACCTAACCTTTCAGTGTCAGTTTACAAGTGGAAACGGTAACTGTCAATTCATTGACATATTTTTAACAGAGTTGTATACTTATTCTATAAATGTATACGCATCCGGAAGCGACACAATCCGATGGTATGCATCAAGAAAAATCGGGGAGGAAGCGGCGTGGAGGAAAAAGAAATTTCACAGGCCGTGATCGGTCGTTTGCCCAGATATTTCAGATATTTGGGAGAACTGAAGGATGAAGGTATAGAGAGGGTTTCTTCTCAGGAGTTAAGTGACATTATGCAGGTGACCGCTTCGCAGATCAGGCAGGATCTGAATAATTTCGGTGGGTTTGGTCAGCAGGGCTATGGCTATAATGTGGGCTATTTATATGAAGAGATCGGCAAGATTCTGGGCTTGGATAAGGAACACAATCTGATTATTATCGGTGCGGGGCATTTGGGCCAGGCATTGGTCAATTATATGAATTTTGAGCGTAGAGGTTTTATTTTCCGGGGCGTTTTTGATAACAATCCGAATATTTACGGGAAACAGATTCGTGGGATTCCGGTGCGTCCTATGCAGGAGATGGAGCGTTTTGTCAGGGAGAATAATATCGACATTGCAGTTCTTACCATACCCAAGAACAGTGCAGTGGAAGTGGCAGAACAGCTTGTCAGTTATGGCATTAAAGGTATCTGGAATTTTGCCCATGTGGATTTGCATGTGCCAAAGGAGATACAGGTAGAGAATGTGCATCTGTCCGACAGTCTGATGAAGCTGTCTTATAATCTGTCATCTCATAATACATAAAAACGGACAGTCGAGAAGCTATTAGGGAAGAAGGGGATTCAGGGCTATGTCGAGAACGGAGGAAGTGTTTCAACCGGCACTGATTGGCAAAAAAATTCCTATATTAGTATTAGATAACAAGTGGCATAAGCTTTTTACGCAGGCAGAGTATTCTTCTGAGATCAAAGGCATGGAGAAGGAGATGAACAATCTGCTCAAACGTCAGGGCAAGGTCAATACCGAGAGTAAGGAGATCAAGAAGCTGAAGAAGAAGCTGATGGATGAGATCGTGGTTCTGGCAGATGAGATGGGACAGCATCCTACCAAGAAGCAGGAGAAAGACATGGCGGATCATAAACGCCTGATCAATGACTGCAATGAGAAGCTGGAGGCCTATGAGGAAGAGATGGTTGAACTTCCAAGACAGATCAATCAGCTGAATAATAAGATGATGCTGGTGACGATGGAAGTATGCTATAAGAGGATACAGCAGAATACGACAGAACTGGAGGCCATCGAGGAATGGATTGGCAATATCCGTCGTGAACTGAAGAAAAAGGTGATTCGCAAACAGGAGAAGGAAGCGATGAACCGCCAGTTGTATTCCTATATGCATGATATTTTCGGCGCGGATGTGATTGAGTTATTTGATATGAAATATAATCCGGAAGAAAAGTATAAGAAGAAAGTTGATTCTGCAGAGAATAAGAAAGAAGAGACTGAGCAGAAAGAAGTCAATGAGGACGCGTCGAAATCATGAGATTTTGACGCTTTTCCTTTGTGGAGGCATGTATGCTGCAGGAATAATCTCAGAGAGGAGAATCTATGAAACAGTATCTGGTGACGGCTTCCCGGATGAAGCACTATGATGCAAATACAATAGAGAAGATTGGAATACCCGCTCTTGTGTTGATGGAGCGGGCGGCCCTGGTAACGGTAGAGGAAATACAGAGAATCTGCCCGGCTAAACAGAATAGAGTACTGGTTGTGGCAGGTTGTGGCAACAATGGAGGAGACGGGCTGGCGATAGGCAGGCTGCTTATGCTGCAGGGATACCGGGTTGAAATAGTCATGATTGGCGATCGCGCAAAATGCAGCCGGGAGACATCCGTGCAGATGGAGATTCTGTCAAAATATGGGATGTCTGTCAAGGACGCAATAGAGAACGATGAATATGATATAGTAGTGGATGCTTTGTTTGGAATCGGTTTATCAAGAGAGGTATCGGGAATTTATGCGGAAACAATTGCCTGCATAAACCGAATAAAGGGCTTTGTATGCAGCGTGGATATTCCTTCGGGAGTGTGTGCTGATGACGGCAGGATTCTGGGGTGTGCAGTCCATGCTGATATGACGGTTACTTATGGGTTTTATAAGCTTGGGCAGATTCTGTATGAAGCTGCTTCTTACTGCGGTAATGTTGTCTGCAGGGAAATGGGAATCAATGAGTACAGTTTTCTGGGAGATGTGCCGCATTGGTATACTTTGCGTGATGAGTCCGGGAAGACCCTTCTGCCGGCCCGGAGGGCAGAGGGGAATAAGGGAACCTTCGGCAAAGTGCTGGTAATTGCGGGAAGCAGTCATGCCTGCGGTGCGGCAGTCTTGTCGGCAAGAAGCGCCTTCCGCATGGGAGTTGGTATGGTTAAGACGGTTACCGTCACAGAGAACAGGGACGTCTTTTTACAGGCGGTGCCTGAGAGTATGCTGCTTACTTATGGGGAAACGGCAGACCGGGATGAGCAGGAGCAGTTTGAAGCGAACCTGCAGGAAGCTTTTACCTGGGCAGATGCCATTCTGATTGGACCGGGTATCGGTACCGGAAGATGGCCGCACTATTTACTTGAAAAATGTCTGACAGACAGTACACTTCCCTTGCTGATTGATGCTGACGGGCTGAATCTGCTTGCCGAAGAACCGCAATTACAGGATCTGACTGCCAAGGCGGGAAGAAGTGGCAGGACGATCGTACTGACACCCCATATGGGAGAGTTTGCAAGACTATACGGCTGCAGCATTTCACAAGTTAAGGAAAACTTGTTATTATATCCCCAAGAGTTGGCAGAGCGTATGTATGCGGTTGTCGTATGTAAGGATGCCAGAACGGTAGTGACTGCACCGGATGCCAGGGAGCATTATCTGAATACGACAGGAAATGACGGTATGGCAACGGCCGGAAGCGGAGATGTGCTTGCCGGAATGATAGCAGGGCTTCTGGCCCGGAATATGAATGGTATGGAGGCTGCGGTCTGCGGAGTATATCTGCACGGAGCGGCAGGAGATCTGGCAGCGCAGAAAGTAACAAAACATTCTATGATGGCATCGGATATCGTAGAACAGATCAGCCGGGTAATAGAGTAGAAAACGGGCCGGGAAGGAGCAGGGATAAAATGTTAGAGAAATATCAAAGGGTTTATGCGGCAGTGGATTTGGATGCAATATGTTACAATATGGAGCATATGCATGCCAATCTGAAACCGGGCACAAGAATGATCGGTGTCATTAAGACAGATGGCTATGGACATGGCGCGGTACCCATCGGAAGGGAACTGGAGAAACTGGATTACGTGTTCGGTTATGCTGTGGCGACTGCGGAGGAGGCATTGATCCTGCGTCACGCCGGACTTACAAAGCCGATTCTAATACTGGGATATACGTTCCCTTATTGTTATGAAGAACTGATCCGGCAGGAGGTCAGACCGGCTGTTTTTCGTCAGGACAGCATCGATGAGCTTGCTGCCTGCGCAGCAAAACTTCATAAGACTGTTAAGGTGCACATCAAGGTAGATACCGGCATGACCAGAGTCGGTATTCGGCCGGATGAAAGCGGTCTCGCTTTTGTGGATAAGGTGTTACATACGGAGGGAATAGAGCTTGAGGGCATTTTTACCCATTTTGCAAGAGCGGATGAGACAGATAAATCCTGTGCACGAAAACAGCTTGACAGATTCCGGGAATTTATACGACAGATAGAGGGAACTTTTGATTATTCCATACCGGTAAAGCACTGTTCCAACAGTGCCGGTATTGTGGAACTGCCGGAGGCCAATATGGATGTGGTCAGAGCCGGCATTACATTGTATGGTCTGTGGCCCTCGGATGAAGTTTCAAGAGACATTGTGCCGCTAAAGCCTGCTTTGACGCTGAAGAGTCATATTGTTTATATAAAAGAAGTGGATGAAGGTGTGGCGATCAGCTATGGGGGCACCTATGTAACGCCGAAGAAAATGCGTGTGGCAACCATACCGGTGGGATATGGAGACGGATATCCGAGAGGACTGTCCAATAAAGGCTATGTCCTTATCCGAGGAAAGAAGGCACCTATTCTGGGCAGAGTCTGCATGGATCAGTTTATGGTAAGTGTGGAGGATATTCCGAATGCGCAGGAGGGAGATGAAGTGACTCTCATCGGTGCTGACGGAGCAGAACAGATTACAATGGAAGAACTGGGAAAACTGTCCGGCAGATTCAACTATGAGCTTGCCTGTGATCTTGGCAAGAGGATTCCGCGTGTCTATATGAAAGATGGTGTAATAGTATCATCTAAGGACTACTATGAAGACTACAGATAAATAGAATAGAGCCCATGTCGGAATTTCATCAGATAACAGATTATCCTACGGAATGAATTATCATGTATACCCTTAGAGAAACTGGCAATACTATTGCTGGAAAACACATATGTCAGAGTCCGGGACATATGGAAATTGCTAGAATGATTGAAGGAAGTGTGTGGTAATGAGAAGAGGAGATATCTATTATGCGGATTTGAGACCGGTGATCGGTTCCGAGCAGGGAGGCGTAAGACCGGTATTGATTATACAGAATGATGTAGGTAATAAGCATAGCCCGACGGTGATCTGCGCTGCAATCACTTCGAAAATGAACAAAGCAAAGCTGCCTACGCATATTGAATTGAATGCCAGTAAATATGACATGGTCAAGGACTCTGTTATTTTGCTGGAACAGCTCAGAACGATTGACAAGAGAAGATTAAAGGACAGAGTCTGTCATTTGGATCAGGATATTATGCAGGCAGTGAATGAAGGTTTGATGGTCAGCCTGGAACTTCATACATAAGTTGACCGGCATTTGACACGTATTTCATTACTTGATATATTAGTTTGAAGAATATTTTGAAAAGCTTTCAGAATATTCATATACGAAGAGAGGAATGGATTATATATGGACGACGGTGGCGCGAGTAGTAACAGTATTATTGTTTTTGCAATTCTTCTTATTCTTGAGATACTTTTCTACGGTTTCAGTTCTGCCATGCAGAACCGGAAGGTAATAGAGAGTGAAGATAGCGACAGGGAAGAAGCAGAAGAAACTGATAATCAGAGAAGAAAGAGGGAACGGCTTTCATATCTGCTGGATAATCATGCCAAATATGCCAATGCAATTCAGCTGGGAGTGATTACAACAAACCTCCTGTTAGGCGCATTTATTCTGTATCGTGTTAACAGCTATTTCGGTTATGTCATGTACCGGATGGCGGTCAATCATATAGGAGGTCTGCAGAACTGGCATGTCAGCTCAATTGCAGCAGTGACGGCGGTTGTGGTAACAATCTTTCTTCTATACATAGTAATGACGTTTGGAGTTTTAGTACCGAAGAAAGCAGCATCCAGATATCCGGACAAATGGATTACCTGTCTGATTACACCCTTTTACTATTATGTGCGGATTGTTTCTCCTTTTACAGGACTTGTTTATATTACCTCTAAAATCATGCTGCATCTGCTGGGTATCCGTAATGCGGATGATCAGGAGGATGTGACGGAGGAAGAGATTCTTTCTATGGTCAATGTAGGGCATGAACAGGGTGTCCTGCAGGCAAGTGAAGCGGAAATGATTAATAATATCTTTGAATATGGGGATAAAGAGGCCAAAGATATTATGATCAACCGGAATAATTTGGTGGCGATTGACTGTACGATGACTCTGCAGGAAGCAGCGGCATTTATTCTGGAGGCGCATAACAGCCGGTTCCCGGTATATGACGGAACGATAGATCATATTGTGGGCATCCTGCATCTGAAGGATGTCATGCGTATGCAGATGAATGAGCGTATGAAAAACAGACCCATCGGTAAGATCAAAGGTCTGCTCCGGGAGCCTGTTTTTATTACGGAGAAGCGAAAGCTTGATGATCTGCTCAAGGTAATGCAGGCGGAAAAAATCCAGATGGTCATTGTGATTGATGAGTATGGACAGACGGCCGGACTTGTAGCGCTGGAAGATATCCTGGAGGAAATTGTAGGTAATATTCAGGATGAATATGATGAGGAATCGGTTTATATCAAAGAAAACGGCACGGATGAATATGTCATTCAGGGAATGATGCCTTTGGAGGAACTTGGGAAGCAGCTGGGAATTGATTTCGAGGAAGAACCTTTTGATACGGTCAATGGCTTTGTCATTTCCAGGCTGGAACATATACCGGAAGAAGGCGAAGAATTTGAGTTTGAATTTGAGGGATATCAATTCCGGATTCTGGAGGTTAAGGACATGATGATTCAGAGTGTTGCGGCCAAAAAAATCGTGGAACAGGCCGGGGAAATGGAAAAGGAAGGAAATACGGTTGAAGAAGAACCTCAAAAATGATAATATATATATTTAGAGAAAATCAGAAACAAAGGAGACAGAATTATGTCAGGACATTCAAAATTTGCAAATATTAAGCATAAGAAAGAGAAAAATGATGCGGCTAAGGGCAAAATCTTTACGATTATCGGAAGAGAAATTGCGGTAGCTGTTAAGGAAGGCGGACCGGACCCGGCCAATAACTTTAAGCTGGCGCAGGTGATCGCTAAAGCGAAAGCCAATAATATGCCTAATGATACGATTGACAGAGGAATTAAGAAAGCTGCCGGTGAGGGCGGTAACGTTAACTATAAATATGTGACTTATGAAGGATATGGACCAAATGGTATTGCCATTATTGTTGATGCTTTAACGGACAATACGAACAGAACGGCAGCTAATGTAAGAAGCGCATTTACCAAAGGGCAGGGAAGTATCGGAACACAGGGCTGTGTATCCTTTATGTTTGATAAGAAGGGACTTATCATTGTTGACAAGGAAGAGTGCGATATGGATGCGGATGATCTGATGATGACTGCTTTGGATGCAGGAGCAGAGGATTTTGCCGAGGAAGAGGACAGCTATGAGATTTATACGGATCCTGATCAGTGGAGTGAAGTAGATGCCGCTTTGAAGGAGGCGGGTATTGAGCCGATTTCTTCTGAGGTAACGATGATTCCGCAGAACTGGGTGGAACTTACAGATGAGACTGCGATTAAGAACCTGCAGAGAACATTGGATCTGCTGGAGGAAGATGATGATGTACAGGCTGTATATCATAATTGGGACGAGTAATTGTTTGCAGGCTGAGAGAAGGGCATGGTTATTAGTATAAATGGATAAGAAAGTGCTTGATCAGATTGCAGCTATACTGGAACAGGCGGATCTGAGAATTAAAGAATTTAAAAGAGATACTTATGAGGAATCTTTTCAGAAATATTTGCAGGATAATGCTTCTGTATTTAGTCAGTTAAATGAGATTTCGGCAGAGGAAGTTCCGTTGGAAGAACAGGACAGGAACAGAGAAGCGGTAGCGGATTGTCTGGCAGTCAAAGCGGAAGAGATGTTAGCTGCTGCGAAGAACAGGACGAAACGGGAGACCATGCAGTTAAATCTGAATCTTTATATGGTGTCTTATTTTCTGCCGGCAATTGTGGCATATCAGAGACAGTGCGGAGGCAGGGAAGAGGATATGAAAAAGCTGACGGCAGCCATTTGTGACAGATGGGCAGTCAGTTTCAAAAATCATATCCAGGTATCAGACTATGAGTCTATAAAGAGTGGATTTAAACAGAAGCTTTGTTTCGTAACGACAGCGGTATGTCTGGGAATGCATAAGCCGCAGGACTGTAGAGAGATAGCCCTTATGAAACAGTACCGTGATGAGTATCTGCTAAGACAGGAAGACGGAGAAGCAGTGGTGCATGAATATTATGATATTGCACCGACTATTGTCAAAAGGATTGCCAAAGAAGCATCTCCGGAAGAAAAATACCTGTATCTTTGGAACCATTATATTAAAAAATGCGTTGAACTGGTGGAGCATAACCGGAATGAGCAGTGCAGGAGCCTTTATGAAGCCATGATGAATGAATTAAAGGAAGAATATATGGTTACGGATCAACATAAGCATGAATAAGCGGAGGATAAAGGATGAGTAAACAGTACCGGAAAGAAACAATTTGCATTCAGTCAGGATGGAAACCGAAGAACGGAGAGCCGCGCGTCCTGCCGATTTATCAGAGTACAACTTTTAAATATGAATCATCCGAGCAGATGGGAAGACTTTTTGATCTGGAGGAAGACGGTTATTTCTATACCAGACTGCAGAATCCAACCAATGATTGTGTGGCAGCAAAGATCTGCGAATTGGAAGGCGGTGTGGCAGCAATGCTCACATCTTCAGGGCAGGCAGCTACCTATTATGCTGTGTTCAATATCTGTGAGGCAGGGGACCATGTAGTCATGTCTGCTACGGTATATGGCGGCACCTTTAATCTGTTGACTTGTACCATGAAGAAAATGGGAATTGAGTGTACTGTGGTAGATCCTGATGCACCTGCAGAGGAGATTGCAAAGGCATTCCGTCCCAATACCAAGTGTGTATTTGCTGAGACGATAGCGAATCCGGCGCTGGTTGTATTGGATATTGAGAAATTTGCGAAGCTGGCACATGACCATCAGGTGCCGCTGATTGTAGACAATACCTTTGCCACTCCGATCAACTGCAATCCTTTTAAATGGGGAGCAGACATTGTAACTCATTCCACAACAAAATATATGGACGGACATGCTATGTCTGTAGGTGGCTGTATTGTGGATTCAGGCAATTTTGACTGGACCGCATATCCTGATAAGTTCCCGGGTCTGTGTACGCCGGATGAATCCTATCATGGAATTACCTATACGGAGAAGTTTGGAAAAGCTGCTTATATTACCAAAGCGACCAGTCAGTTGATGCGTGATCTGGGATCGATCCAGTCACCGCAGAATGCTTTTCTTTTGAATGTAGGACTGGAGACATTGCCGCTCCGTATGGAGAGACACTGTTATAATGCACAGAAGGTAGCGGAATTCCTGGAGGCACATGAGAAGGTGGCATGGGTAAATTATCCGGGACTTAAGAGCAATCGTTATTATGAACTGGCTCAGAAGTATATGCCTAACGGTACTTGCGGAGTCATTTCTTTTGGGTTAAAGGGTGGAAGAGAAGCAGCATCCAGGATGATGGATCAGCTTAAGTTGGCTGCTATTGTTACGCATGTGGCAGATGCAAGAACCAGTGTACTTCATCCGGCAAGTCATACACACAGACAGATGAATGATGAGCAGCTTAAGGAAGCTGGCGTTGCACCGGATCTGATAAGACTTTCTGTGGGAATTGAACATGTGGATGATATTATTGCGGATTTGGAGCAGGCCTTGTCCGGCATAGAATAAAGAGGAATATTTGATATGATTTATCGTAAAACATGGTTCAGTTATGTGCTGTGGGCGGTATATGCGGGACTCTGCATTATGTTGCTTACCTTTGTGGGATTTGATCTGTTTGCAGGATATATTTCCTCTTCCATGGCCAGAATTGGCGGTCTGCTGATTTTCCCGGTAGCTGTGGGTGCTTATTGGGGTATCAGGATTGTATCGCAGATGATACGGAAGAAATATGTAATGCATATGCATACTGCAAATATGCTGGAATTTTTTGTGGTTGCAATCTCAGTGGTCTTCGGGATATTGTTCCGGATATCGTCCGTACTATATTCCGAGATGTATTTTGATTCGGCTTTTGCCGTGCCGACACCTATCTGTGATATTGTTAAGGTGCCTTATGCAAGTTATTATGACATGGCTCTTGTACGGGCAGGAGAAACGTTGGAGCCATTATCCCATGGAGCGGGATATTTGTATGTGATGTGTATCTCTGCAGTATGCTCTTTCTTAGGGAACCGGATTGCATCCGCAGTATTGCTGCAGGCTGTGATACAAATGATTTCTATCGTATTAGCTTATGTGGTCGTGAGAAAGACGGTCGGAAAGCTGGCGGCATGTGTCGTTCTCGTATATCTGTCATTTTCAGGCACTTATTTAAGCGAGATGTATAATCTTTCTCCCGAGTGCTTTGTTTTTATGTTATATATGCTTGGAATGTTATTGATTACGGCATATCTTAAGGATTACTGCGATAATCGGTTTAATAAACCGATGGCAGTCTGTGGTGCGGTTCTGGTAGGGCTTGTGACAGGAATTCTGGCATATCTTGATCTGAAGCTTATTGTTTTGCTTGTATTTCTGATTGCGTTGTTTACCGGCAAGAAGGTTACCGTGCCTGAGGAAAAGCATGTTAATAACGGGACAGGTATGAGTGTGGTCACATTTGTGGTATCGATAGCTTCCTGCGTGGCGGGGCTGTGTATTATGTTCGGAATGGTGTCTTTATATCGTGGCACTGATTTTATGCAGGATATATCTGTCTGGGCTTCCTTGTATCAGCGGAAGTTTGAGATTGATGTCATTCATGATTTTGAACAGATCAGACCGGAACTTCCGATCATAGCGCTTCTTATGATAGCGGCGTCATTTCTGGTTTTTGAATATTTCAGATGCAGGCAAGAACAGAATTTTATGCTATGGATTCTGGCCGGTCTATTAATCGCGCCTACACCGATGTTTGCAGCGGGAATAATGTCTTATCCGATGATAGCGCTGTTTCAATGGAGTGTGCTTGCGGGAGCCGGGCTTCAGAGCTGTATTTTCGGAGGTAAAGCTGAAGTGGTCCGGGCAAAGATTGAAGAAATCAACGCGGCGGCAGAGCCGGTCGAAGAGATACAATCTGTTAAGAATACAGGAGACCCTGACGGGGAGAAAACGGTACAGACAGAAGAAAAGCCTCGTTTTATAGAGAATCCCCTTCCGCTTCCGAAGAAGCATGTGAAGAAAGAGATGGATTATCAATATCCGGTGGAAGACAAAGATATGAAATATGATGTCGAAGTTGATGAAAAGGATGATTTTGATATTCAGTAAATTTATGCATAATTGTCTGAAGATCACGTAAACTAAGAGAGAATCATGAAAGTGGTTCTCTTTTTTATGTAATAGGAATTTGCTCGTATGTAGTGCGAAGCCAACAAGAGTGGACGAAGAAGCTTCGTGGAAGTCATACTGCGGATTGGAGGACGAAAATGGGCAATAATCATCATAAAGCAAAGGATTGTCAAAAAGACAATAAGGAAAAGAACAAGGAAAAGGATAGGAAGGCGCAGGCAGAAGAAACCGGCGAAAAAGAAAATAGCAGGGAAGAAGAAAAGAGAGAGAAGGAAAAACATAGGGATGAGCGGATTGAGGAAATCGGACAGATTACCTTGGATGAAAACAGAGAACATCATAAAATTCATCTTGTCACGATTATCGGAGAAATAGAAGGACATGATAATCTGGGGAGTTCATCCAAGACTACCAAGTATGAGCATGTTCTGCCACAGCTTGCGGCCATTGAGGACAGCCATGAGATTGATGGCGTACTAATTTTGCTGAATACGATGGGAGGCGATGTGGAGGCCGGACTTGCCATCGCGGAGATGATCGCTTCCTTAAGTAAACCGACGGTATCGCTTGTATTGGGAGGCAGTCATTCTATCGGTGTACCCATTGCGGTCAGTACCGATTATTCCTATATTGTGCCTACCGGGACCATGGTGATTCACCCGGTTCGATTAAGCGGTATGGTTATTGGCGTGCAACAGACTTTTGACTATTTTAAGCAGATTCAGAACCGTATTACGGGTTTCGTGTGTGAACACTGTAAAATTTCCAAGCCGAGACTGGAGGAATTGATGATGGAGACCGGAATGCTTACTAAGGATGTGGGAACGGTTCTGGTCGGCAGAGAAGCAGTGGAGGAAGGTATTATCTGTGAAGTTGGAGGTATCAGCGATGCAATTGCCAGGCTTCATGATATGGTAGACCGAAAAAGAGAAGACACAAAATAAAGGATGACAAGCCAAAATGAAAATGATATACTATATTGAGTCAAATTTTCATTTACGCAGGCAGCGTTATTGTGCTTGGGAGGCATTGTAATGGCATCTAATCAGGGAAGAAAATCATCTTCCGCGAAGAGAAAAACAACAAATACAAATAGAAGCAGTTCAAACAGACGGACGCAGACCAATAGGAACAGTGCGCGCAGTAGAAAACAGGCGGAACCTATGGACAGCGCAATCCGTAATGAAATTCTGTTGATCGGGCTACTGGCACTGGCAGTAATACTTTTTCTGTGCAATTTTGGTGTGGTAGGTAAAATCGGCAACATTGTAAGTGATATCATGTTTGGGATTTTTGGACTGATGGCTTATATAGCACCAATTATTATTTTTTTAGCGGTTGCTTTTGGATTATCGAATACGGGAAACAATATTGCAACCAGAAAGCTGGTTGCCGGTGCGGTACTGTTCCTTATGATCAGTATGATCTGTGAATTGTTTGGTACTGACCTTGCAGTAACTGACAGTTATCAGATTAAGGAAATTTATGCAAGATGCAGTGAAAATCACAACGGTGGCGGTGTGATAGCAGGTTCTCTTGCTTATGTGTCTTATCAGTTTCTGGGAATGGTGGGCACCGTGTTGGCAATTATTGTACTTGGTATTATCTGTTTTGTAATTGTGACGGAAAAATCCTTTATTGGTGGAGTTACCAGACAGGGACGTAAGGTATATGAACGCTCCGTGGAGGATGCAGCTTATCGTAGGGAAAGAGCTGCGAAGAGACGCAGCGAGGCAGAAGAGCGCAGAGCGAAAGAGGCAGAGCTTCGTCGTCAGAAGGAAGAAGAGAAAGAAAACGAGAAGATTCTTCGTATGGATAAGAAAGTGTCCGGTGTTATGATCGACACGGCACTGGATAAGGAGAAAGAAAAAGAGAGTTTTGAGAAGACAAGGGATGATATTCACGAAATCACCTTAAATCCGTCGGAGGATGAGACGGATTATGTTCAGGCAAAAGAGCAGGTGCGTGAGAATCATTCTTATCACTATATCGAGAATGAATCGGATGAAATGGATGAGATACATATAGGTGGGAAGATGTCGTCAGGTGCGTTTCCTCTTCATTCATCCGAGGAACCTGTAATTCACATGAATGGCAGGACCATGGGAGGAGCATCAGATTATCCGTCGGAAGATTCGGTTACAGAGCCGGATTATGAACCTTTGAAACCACAGAATTCTTATACTACTGAGATGGGTAATACAATGGCTGCAACACCGGGAAGAGAGCGTGCTGTCGCAGTGAAAAATACCGGGAAGGAGTCGGAAGGCAGAAATGTATCAGAGGGCGTGGGACAGTCGGAAAATATCAGAAAGCCGATAAAACCGTATAAATTTCCACCAATCAGTCTGCTTACCAAGGGGAGCGGCAAGTCCGGTGGTGATTCCGGTAAGGAACTGCGGGAAACAGCTGCGCGGTTGCAACAAACTCTGCAGACCTTTGGCGTTAAGGTTACGGTTACCGATATCAGTCAGGGTCCCTCTGTAACCCGTTATGAATTACAACCGGAGCAGGGGGTTAAAGTCAGTAAAATCGTAGGTCTGGCAGACGATATTAAATTAAATCTTGCGGCGACGGATATCCGTATTGAGGCGCCGATTCCGGGCAAAGCTGCTGTGGGAATCGAAGTACCCAATAAAGAGAATACTGCTGTGGCATTTCGTGATCTGGTGGAATCCAAAGAGTTTAAAGAGTTTCCCTCAAATCTTGCGTTTGCAGTTGGTAAGGATATCGGCGGTCAGATTGTTGTGACCGATATTGCCAAAATGCCGCATATGCTCATAGCGGGAGCTACCGGTTCCGGTAAGTCTGTCTGTATTAATACAATCATTATGGGTATTTTGTATAAAGCACATCCGGATGATGTGAAGATGATTATGGTGGACCCCAAGGTGGTCGAACTGAGTGTTTATAACGGAATTCCACATCTGTTGATTCCGGTTGTCACTGACCCGAAGAAGGCTGCGGCAGCTCTTCATTGGGGTGTGGCTGAGATGACTGAGCGATATAAGAAATTTGCAGACTTTAATGTGCGTGATCTGAAAGGATATAATAAGAAGGTTGAGAGCATGAGGGCAGCCGGAGATCCGGATGCACCGCAGAAACTGCCACAGATTCTGATCATTGTAGATGAGTTGGCAGACCTTATGATGGTTTCGCCGGGAGAAGTGGAGGAGTCTATCTGTCGTCTGGCCCAGCTGGCAAGAGCCTGTGGAATTCATCTGATCATTGCTACCCAGAGACCTTCCGTGGATGTTATTACCGGACTGATCAAGGCCAATATGCCAAGCCGAGTGGCGTTTGCAGTATCCTCCGGTGTGGATTCCCGTACGATTCTGGATATGGTTGGAGCGGAGAAGCTTCTTGGTAAGGGAGATATGCTGTTTTATCCTCAGGGATATCCGAAACCGGCACGTATTCAGGGCGCTTTCGTATCTGATAAGGAAGTTTCGGATGTGGTAGATTTTCTTAAGAATCAGTCCATCGGTAATGTGTATAATGAGGATATAGAAGAACAGATTAAAAGTATGGACAGCGGATCAGGTGCTGCCGGTGGAGGCGGCAATTCGGAAGGCGGATCTGAGTATGATCAGTATTTTGCAGATGCAGGACGATTTATTATTGATAAAGACAAAGCATCTATCGGTATGCTGCAGAGAGTTTTCAAGATTGGATTTAACAGAGCAGCCCGTATAATGGATCAGCTTTGTGAGGCCGGTGTTGTAGGGGAAGAGGAAGGTACAAAGCCCCGTAAGGTACTAATGACTGCAGAGGAATTTGAGCAGTTTGTAGAAGAAACAATATAGAAAGGCGGAGATGGACATGAAGACAGATATTCAAATCGCACAGGAGGCAGCTTTGGAAAACATTGTAAGTGTTGCGGAGAGGATCGGTATTCAGGCTGATGATCTGGAACTGTATGGTAAATACAAAGCTAAAATTTCAGATGAATACATAGAGAGTATCAGTAATAATCCGGATGGAAAGCTGATACTGGTAACAGCCATTAATCCTACTCCTGCCGGAGAGGGCAAGACAACTACCAGTGTGGGACTCGGTCAGGCCTTTGGTAAACTTGGAAAGAAAGCGGTTATTGCTCTTAGAGAACCTTCTTTGGGGCCTTGTTTCGGTATTAAAGGTGGTGCTGCGGGCGGCGGTTATGCCCAGGTAGTACCGATGGAGGATCTGAATCTGCATTTTACAGGTGATTTTCACGCGATTACCTCGGCAAACAATCTGCTGGCAGCCTTATTGGATAATCATATCCAACAGGGGAATGAATTGGGAATCGATCCCAGACAGGTAGTCTGGAAGAGATGTCTGGACATGAATGACAGAGTGCTTCGTAATGTGGTAGTAGGTCTTGGAAATAAAATGGACGGTATGGTCAGAGAGGATCATTTTGTCATTACTGTGGCAAGTGAGATTATGGCAATCCTGTGTCTGGCGTCCGATATGAAGGATTTAAAAGAGAGGCTGGGTAAGATCATTGTGGCCTATAACTTTAAGGGGGAACCTGTAACGGCGGCAGATCTTCAGGCAGTTGGCGCCATGGCAGCTCTTCTTAAAGATGCTTTGAAACCAAACCTGATTCAGACGCTTGAGCATACACCGGCTCTGGTCCATGGCGGTCCTTTTGCAAACATTGCCCATGGATGCAATTCTATCCGTGCTACAAAGACAGCACTCAAAATGGCTGATTATGTCATTACGGAGGCAGGCTTCGGTGCTGATCTGGGTGCTGAGAAATTCTTTGATATTAAATGCCGTATGTCAGGTCTGAAGCCGGATGCTGTAGTATTAGTGGCTACGATAAGAGCTTTAAAATATAATGGTGGTGTGAAGAAAGAGGATCTGTCCGAAGAAAATCTTAAGGCTTTGCAGGCGGGTATCGTGAATCTGGAGAAGCATATTGAAAATCTGCATAAATACGGAGTGCCGATCGTGGTGACACTGAATTCGTTTGTGACAGATACGAAGGCTGAGATTGATTTTGTGCAGAAGTTCTGTGAGGACAGAAACTGTGAGTTCGCTATCTCTGAGGTATGGGAGAAAGGCGGCGAGGGTGGTATTGCGCTGGCAAATAAAGTATTAGATACATTAGAGAAGAAAGAGAGCCATTTCAAGGTATTATATGAAGATGCCTTATCCTTAAAGGAAAAGATAGAGACTGTAGCAAGCGAAATTTATGGTGCGGGCGGCGTATCCTATTCGCCTTCTGCAGAGAAACAGCTGCAGAAGCTGGAAGAGTTGGGCTTTGGCAATCTGCCGGTATGTATGGCTAAGACACAGTATTCTCTGTCTGATAATCCGGCACTTCTTGGCAGACCGGTAGGATTTGAAATGAACGTCAGAGAGGTATATGTATCTGCAGGTGCAGGTTTTGTAGTAGTGTTGACCGGAGCTGTCATGACTATGCCCGGACTGCCTAAGAAGCCGGCTGCTTATCAGATTGATGTCAATGATGAGGGGGAGATTACGGGTTTGTTCTAAAGCTATCACTGACTGTTAACAGAAAGAAAAGGGAGGATACAGCAATGCCACAGATTATAGATGGAAAAGCAATTTCGGCACAGATCAAGGATGAGTTAAAGGTAAAAGTGGAGGAAATGAAAGCACAGGGCATCCAGGTATGCCTGGCTGTGATTCAGGTGGGAAATGATCCGGCTTCCAGTGTGTATGTGGGTAATAAGAAGAAGGCATGTGCATATATTGGAATAGATTCTCTGGCATATGAGCTGCCGGAAGAGACAACCCAGGAAGAACTGCTTAATCTGATCGGAGAGTTGAATACGAAGAAGGAAGTAAATGGTATTCTGGTACAGCTTCCGCTTCCGAAGCATATTGATGAGGATGCGGTGATTCGTGCGATTGATCCGAAGAAGGATGTGGATGGTTTCCATCCACAGAGTGTAGGTGCACTCTGCATTGGACAGCCGGGCTTTGTATCCTGTACACCGGCAGGTATTATTCAGCTTTTGAAACGTTCCGGGATAGAGATTGCCGGGAAAGAATGTGTGATAATCGGCAGGAGTAATATCGTAGGGAAACCTATGGCCCTTCTTTTGTTAAGAGAGAATGGTACAGTTACCATTACTCATTCCAGAACAAAAGATTTGAAAGAAGTAACGAAGAGAGCGGATATTCTGGTGGTCGCGATCGGAAAGCCTAAGATGATTACAAGAGAGTATGTCAAAGAGGGTGCGGTGGTTATTGATGTAGGAATCCATCGTAATGAAAATAATAAGTTATGCGGAGATGTGGATTATGAGGATGTAGCACCTGTCTGCAGTGCGATTACACCTGTGCCGGGTGGCGTGGGTCCTATGACGATTGCTATGTTAATGCATAACTGTGTGGAATCTGTAGCTTTGCAAAAATAGAAAAGGAATCGTTTATGAAATGTCCGAATTGTGGGAATGAGTTGAAAGAGGATCATTTGATCTGCGAGATATGCGGATATGAAATTCAGATTGTCCCGGACTTTGAACCTGAAATAGAAAACAGCATAACGGAAACCTTGTCTACGCTGGCAGCTATGCAGGAGGGAGAAGACACACAGCCATCCTTAGATGAGGAAATTATAGAAGTGGAAGAAGCGGCGGAAAATGAAGAAAGAACGGCCGGAAACCGAAAAACATGGGTGATTACAAGCCTGATTATTATTTTTGCGATAGTGCTTCTTTCTTATGGTACGTATTCATATCATATTCAAACTGTAGATTATCAGATCAGCAAAGCGAAGGAATATGCAGCAGATGAGAAGTATGATGAAGCAATTGCCTGTCTGGAGGAAACATATATCAAACATCCGGATGAGGCGCAGCTTCTTTTCCTGGAGGCAGATTATTATTATCTGCAACAGGATAATGCTTCTGCCCTGACACAGCTCATGAAAATCATTGAGGATGGCAGCTTCCCTTATGAAGATGTGGAGGAAGCCTATGATAAGGTGATTACAATATATGCCAATCAGGGGCAGTATGCACAGATTAATGAGCTGCTCAGAAACTGTACGGATAACCGGATTGTAAATATGTTCCAGAGCTATATGGCCATGGAACCGGAGTTCAGTTATGTGGAGGGAACTTATGCAGAAGTAATTCCTTTGAAACTAAGTTCCAATACATCGGGAACCATTTACTATACCATGGATGGCACTAAGCCGGACACTGACAGCATGGTATATACGGCGCCGCTTTTCTTAGAGACAGGAGAGTATACGGTCAGCGCTTTCTTTGTGAATGATTATGGAATCGAAAGTGAAATCGTCAGCAAGAAATATGTGATTAATCTATCGGTTCCAAATGCACCGGAAGTTAAATTGTACAGTGGAGAATATACGGAACCGATCATGATCGAGGTGGAGGGAGCCGAAGGCTGTAAGATATACTATACCACCGATGAATCAGAGCCATCGGCTGACAGCGTTCCTTATACCGGACCGATTCCAATGCCTCTGGGTAAGACACTTTTTAAATTTATTAATATCAGCGAAGAAGGTGTGTCAAGTGAGGTTACCATGCGTACTTATACCCTGGCACTGCGGGATGCCATTTCAACGGAAGGGGCGGTATCCGGTCTGGTAAATCAACTGGTGGAAAAAGGGTACCTGCAGGATGCTGCGGGCCATAACAAGCGGTTAAGCGGCACACTGAGTTATCAGTTCAGTTCGGTGCTGCGGATTGGTGAGAATGATTATTATACCATTAATGAGTATTATGATGACGGTACCGGAATGTTGAGCCGTACTGACAAAGTATTTCTGGTACAGGTTCATACAGGACAGGCGGCACAGCTTGGCTATGATGAGGATGGCAATTTTATGGCGGTTCCCATATAAAACTATTGCAAAAAATCGCAACTTTATATATCATAGACAAGATGGAGGTTGTTTTATGGCTCTGAATGTTATAATTAGGGGATATCAATTTAGGAGGATAGTAGGATGTACAAGATTTTAAAAGCTGAAGAACTTACTACAAACATCTATCTTATGGATGTGGCGGCACCCCGTGTCGCTAAGTCCTGTCAGCCTGGACAGTTTGTGATTGTCAGGATGGATGAAGACGGAGAACGTATTCCATTGACCATTTGTGACTATGACAGAACTAAGGGGACGATCACTATTGTATTTCAGGTGGTCGGTGCAGCAACGGAAATGATGAGAAATTTGAAGGCCGGAGACAGTTTTCATGACTTTGTAGGACCACTTGGATGCCCTTCTGAATTTATCAGTGAAGAGTTAGACAGCCTGAAGAAGAAAAGAATTCTTTTTGTAGCCGGTGGTTTAGGTACAGCACCTGTTTACCCACAGGTAAAGTGGCTGCATGAAAAGGGAATTGAGGCAGATGTTATAGTGGGTGCTAAGACAAAAGATCTGCTGATCATGGAAGAGGAGATGAAAGCAGTAGCCGGTAATCTTTATATTACAACGGATGATGGTTCCTATGGAAGAAGCGGTATGGTAACCAAGGTTATTGAAGATCTGATTGAAACAGAGGGCAAAAAATATGATGTCTGCGTAGCAATCGGACCAATGATCATGATGAAATTCGTATGCCTGACTACGAAAAAATATGATTTGCATACGATTGTCAGCATGAATCCAATAATGGTAGACGGTACGGGTATGTGTGGTGCATGCCGTCTGACGGTAGACGGTGAGGTAAAGTTTGCCTGTGTAGACGGACCGGAGTTCGATGGGCATAAGGTAGACTTTGATCAGGCGATGAAACGTCAGCAGATTTATAAGACAAAGGAAGGCAGAGCATTCTTAAAGGCCAAAGAGGGAGATACTCATCACGGCGGATGCGGAAATTGCGGAGGTAATGACTAATGGAAATAGATGTTTTAAAGAAAGTACCTGTCCGTGAACAGGATGCGAAAGTACGTGCAACAAACTTTGAAGAAGTGTGTTTAGGTTATGATAAAGAGGAAGCAATGTGCGAGGCTACACGCTGTATCAACTGTAAGAACGCACAGTGTATCAAGGGCTGTCCGGTATCTATTAATATTCCGGGGTTCATTGAGAAAGTGAAAGAGGGCGATATCGCTGCAGCATATCAGATCATCAGCGAGTCTTCAGCTCTTCCGGCGGTCTGTGGACGTGTTTGCCCGCAGGAGAGCCAGTGCGAGGGTAAATGTATCCGCGGTATTAAAGGAGAGCCGATTTCCATCGGTAAACTGGAGCGTTTCGTAGCTGACTGGGCGAGAGAGAATGGTGTGAAGCCTGAAGGTGCCAAAGAAAAGAAAGGCAAGAAGGTTGCTGTGATCGGTTCAGGCCCTTCCGGACTGACCTGTGCGGGAGATCTGGCTAAGATGGGATATGATGTTACTATCTTCGAGGCGCTTCATGAGGCAGGCGGTGTACTGGTATACGGTATTCCGGAGTTCCGTCTTCCCAAGCAGGCTGTAGTGGCAAAAGAAATTGAAAATGTAAAGGCGCTGGGTGTTAAGATTGAGACGAATGTGGTTGTAGGTAAATCTGTGACCATTGATGAGTTATTGGAAGAGGAAGGATTTGATGCCGTTTTCATCGGTTCCGGTGCCGGTCTTCCGAAGTTTATGGGTATTCCCGGAGAACAGGCTAATGGTGTGTTCTCTGCTAATGAATATCTGACCAGAAGTAATCTGATGAAGGCTTTTGATGAGAATTCCAATACACCTATTATGAGAGGTAAGAAGGTAGCTGTTGTAGGTGGTGGTAATGTTGCAATGGATGCTGCCAGAACAGCGCTTCGTCTTGGAGCAGAGGTTCATATTGTATATCGAAGAAGCGAAGAAGAACTTCCGGCCCGTGTGGAGGAAGTACATCATGCCAAAGAAGAGGGCATTATCTTCGATCTGCTGACTAATCCTACAGAGATTCTTGCAGATGAGAACGGCTGGGTTAATGGAATTAAATGTGTGAAGATGGAACTGGGAGAGCCTGATGCTTCCGGAAGACGTCGTCCGGTTGTGATAGAAGGCTCTGAGTTTGTGATGGATGTGGATACGGTTATCATGTCTCTTGGTACTTCTCCGAATCCGCTTATTTCTTCCACAACAAAAGGATTGGAAGTCAACAGTCATAAATGTATTGTGGCAGAGGAAGAGTTCGGTAAGACTACCAAAGAAGGCGTTTACGCCGGCGGAGATGCTGTAACCGGTGCAGCTACCGTTATCCTTGCAATGGGTGCCGGTAAAGCCGCTGCTAAGGGAATTGACGAATATCTGTCCAAATAAGAATGAAACAGATGAAGAAGTCTGTCTGCCTCGCTATGGCGGACAGACTTTTTGTACAATAGTAAGAAATTCTTAATAATTTATATGCCTGTTCTTTAAGGAATGACAGATATGATATTGATATGATGTAAAGGCAGCATAATAGAAGAAAAATATGGCTCTCTGGCATGGAGAAAACCGGAAAGGAAAGTTACGATATGAATTTATTGGAGAGAAACAAATCTTCAGAAGATAAGGATTGGCGTGATGATCTGCGCGACAGAAGTGAAGAAGAGTCAGATCAGGATATTGTTGATTTTGAGCAGGAGACTGATGAAGAGGAACTGCAGAAGACAGAAAAAGACGGCAGTGTAAACGGTGCCGCATCGTTTCTTCAGAGACCCTATATGACAGCGGTGCTTCTGGGAATCATTGTGGTACTTCTGATTTGTATTATTGTACTGCTTGTTTTACTTCCGTCTCGCCGACAGAGCCAAAATGCGGATTCGAAAACAGATATAAATCAGAATATTACGGAATATGCCCAGGAACAGAAACAACAGGATATTATGAGTACGGATGCAGCTTCAGATGCGATTGTAGTAAAGCCTTCAGAGGATGATCAGGAGAAAAAGGAACTTTCTGATCAGACAGAAGATGATATCCGGATTGAAACGGTTGCACAGGATAATGACAAGACTGCGATTGTTGTTGATGTGGAGGACGAGAATGATATATCTTATACAAAGGAATATATTTTAAATGAGGCCCTTCCTTATTTTGAAAATAATGATCAGGATGCTATCTGGGATCTGGCGCATTTAAAACGCTATGTAAAGCTCTCCAAGGAACTGGAGAATACGGATAGTTTTTATTATCAGGGAGAAGTGGACGGTGAGGGAAAGCCAAATGGTAAGGGACTTGCCATCTATGAACAGAACAGCTATTATTACGGTGAATGGTCACATGGTGTAAGAAATGGTGAGGGTACCTGGTTCCGTTTCTATATCAAGCAGAAAAATAAGACAAATGCCATGGGGAAATATACAGCTCATAGTTATTCCGGTATGTGGGCAGATAACCTGCCTAACGGACCGGGAGCTGAGCATTATGAGGTAGATATTTCCAAAATCCCGGCTCATGACAGAATATTGCAGAATGTGGTAGGTAATTTTACAAATGGTTTGTATGATGGGGAATTGTATGCCAATACTGTGGACTATACCGGCAATGTAGAGGAGTGGGAAGGTATAGCAGATAAAGGTGTGTTCAAACTGTGGAGAGATATGAGTGCCATAGGGGAATGCTCCGTATGGCAGAAACGGGATGACCATTCTGTTTGTATGGATATTGATAAGTCGGAGAATAAGAATCAGGGACTTCGGGAATTGCTAAAATAAGAGGATGTTGAATGATGGCAGGTGTGAAGAATTTTCATGCCTGCCTTTTTGAGGTTTTTTGCCTGTATTTTAATATTTATTAGGTTGCAAATAGTGCAGAATGATTATAAAATAGGACTATATGATATATTTTTTGGACAAGATTTCCAATATGTGAGATAAGGAGAGTGATTATAATGCCGTGGTGTCCAAAATGCAGAAATGAATACAGAGAAGGCATTACCGTGTGCGCGGAATGCGGAGTCGAACTTGTAGATAGCCTGGAAGAGTGCGGAAAGCAGGCTTTTATTTTTGGAGAAAAGGACAAAATGGAGCGGCTGCAGTCGTTCCTTGCTTACAATCAGATAGAGACTACCATCAGTTACGATGAGGAAGATCATACATATCAGTTATCAGTTGGGGAGATTAAGCTGAAGCAGGCTGTCAAAATGACACAGATATTTCTGCAGCAGGAAGAAGAGGAACAGACAACAGAAGACGGAGAGAAAGCTTCCGAAGATGGTAATCAGGAAGAAACGGTTTCAGCAGAGAGAGAGGATTTGCAGGAAGAGCATATAGAACATCATGAGGAGACGAAAGGTTATCATGCCTATCAGAACAGTGCGGCAAGAGCGGAAGATAACAGGTCTTCTGCCTATACGCTGCTTGCAGTAGGAAGTATTGGTTTTGTAGTAATCTTATTGATGTTTTTAGGAGTGATTCCGGTTTATCAGAATGCCGGTATGACAAAATATCTGGTCTGTGGCGTTATGGGAGCCATGTTTATTCTGTTTATTGTGTTTGGTGTTGTTTCCATGCGCAGTTCCAAAGTGCTGTTTAGCAAGGCGAAAGCAGAGGATTCCTTAATGACAGAGATGGAGAAATGGTGTCAGACCTATCTGAGCCCGGCTAAGGTAGATGAGGGATTGTTTGAGGATGAAGAACTGCCGGAGGAACAGAAGTATTTTAAACGCACTGACAAAATGAAGAGTATGATCAGTGACAAGTTCCTGAATCTGGACGAAGCCTTTCTGGATCATTTTATAGATGAATATTATCAGAAATTGTATGAGGAATCATGAAAATAACCATTATTGCTGTAGGCAAGATCAAAGAAAAATTTTATCGGGATGCCGTTGCTGAGTTTGAAAAAAGACTTGGCCGCTATTGCAAACTGGAGATTGTACAGGTGGAGGATGAGAAAACTCCGGATAAAGCGGGTGAAGCTTTAGAAAAAGCGATTAAGAAGAAGGAAGCGGATCGGATTCTCAAATATGTGCGGGAGGATGCCTATGTAATTACACTTGAGATAGGTGGGAAGATGTATGATTCGGAAGCTTTTGCCGGGAAACTGGAGCAGCTTGCCATACAGGGAATCAGCCATATCCAGCTTATCATTGGGGGTTCTCTGGGACTGCATGAAGAAGTATGCACAAGAGCAGACGAGGCAGTCAGTTTTTCCAGGATGACTTTCCCACATCAGTTGATGAGAGTGATACTGCTGGAACAGATTTATCGCGGTTACCGTATTATAAATGGGGAACCATATCATAAGTAAAAATGCAATTTTGTGCCTACGGCCCAAAGTTTGCGGGCTATGAGAAAGGAATGATTATAAATATGAGAATGTATGATTTGATCATAAAGAAGCGTAACGGGGAGGCTTTAAGCGAAGAAGAGATCAAGTATATGATCGCAGAGTATACAGCAGACCGTATTCCGGATTATCAGATGTCAGCTATGATGATGGCGATCTATTTTCAGGGAATGAGTGCTGAGGAAACCGTAGCTCTGACCATGGCAATGGCACATAGTGGTGAGATGCTGGATCTGTCCGCTATCTCCGGTATTAAGGTGGACAAGCATTCTACCGGTGGTGTGGGTGATAAGACGTCCATTGCACTGACACCTATGGTGGCTGCTTGCGGGGTTAAGATTGCGAAGATGAGTGGCAGAGGTCTTGGACATACGGGTGGTACCATTGATAAGCTGGAAAGCTTTGAGGGATTTACCACAGGAATTTCTACAGAGCATTTTATGAAACAGGTGAATAAAATAGGAGTATCTATTATGGGGCAGACAATGAATATTGCACCGGCAGATAAGAAGTTGTATGCGCTGCGTGATGTGACTGCCACAGTGGATAATATGTCATTGATAGCCAGTTCCATTATGAGCAAAAAGCTTGCCGCCGGAGCAGATGCCATCGTACTGGATGTGAAGACGGGAAGCGGCGCTTTCATGAAGAAGGAAGAGGATGCATTTGCACTTGCCAAAGAGATGGTAACTTTGGGGAATATGGCAGGCAGACATACGATTGCCATAGTGTCCGACATGGATCAGCCCCTGGGATATGCGGTAGGAAATGCTTTGGAGGTAGAGGAGGCAATCGCTACTCTTCGGGGAGAAGGACCGGAGGATTTCACAAGGTTATGTATGACGCTTGGTACTTATATGCTGATCGCCGGCGGTGTGACCGATAATGAGGATGTTGCCGGACAGATGCTTTCAGATGTGATAAAGAATGGAAGTGCGTTAAGTAAACTGGCAGATTTTGTGGCGGCACAGGGCGGCAATGCCAAGGCTGTATACGATACGTCACTGCTTCCTAAGGCATCCATCACGGAAGAAATTCTGTCGGAGAAAGCAGGATATGTGAAGAAGATTGACTGTGATGAAATCGGTATCTGTTCTTTGATCTTAGGAGGCGGCAGAGAGACGAAGGAGAGCGTTATCGATCTGGCGGTAGGTATGGTATTGCATAAGAAGGTTGGCGACTATGTACAGCCAGGGGAATCATTGGCTACGATTTATGCTAATGACAGGGATAAATTGGAAGTGGCTAAAGAGAGATTTTTGCAAGCCTATCATTTTGACGAGAGGCAGCCTGAGAAGCTTCCGTTTATTAAGGGCGTAATCAGACAGTAATGTGGCACAGGGATTTGGTTGGTCTTAAATGTTCGGAACGGACATATAGATAACTATGAGAAGAAATAGTAAGAGATCACCAATACCAGCTTTATCGGGCCCCAAAGAGCTGATTGTAGAGTCATTAAGACTTCCCAAGGATACTATGCTGGGAGCGGCTATTGTTACGATTACCGGTAACAGGGAAGCATTTATAGAGAATTATAAAGGCATACTGGAATACAATACGGAATCTATAGTGCTCCAGGGGAAAAACTGCAAGATCTGTTTTGAGGGAAAGCAGTTGTCCATCGATTATTATACCAATGAAGACATGAAAATAAGCGGCAGAATTGATGCTGTCCGGTATGTATAAGGGAAACGCTTTCCGGGAGCTGTTTCCCCGCAGATTGAGTAAGCGTGGAGGTTTAGGATGCTTCATTGGATACAGTATATCAGAGGTTATGTGACGATCAGGGTGTGGGGCTATTCCACGGAACGATTGCTGAATCTTTGCGGCAATCACGATATACTGGTATGGGATATTGCCGACCATGGCGATTATACTACCATGAATATCAGCGTGAAAGGCTTTTTTGCTTTAAAACCGCTGCTCAAAAAAACAGGAACAAGGGCATCCATTCTTAGAAAATATGGACTGCCTTTTTTTGTGTCTAAAATGAGCAGGCGTAAAATTTTTGTGCTGGGACTTATAGGGTGTATGACGTTTTGGATTCTGACATCCGGATATATATGGAATATTAAAATAGAAGGCAACTATGTTTTGACAGAGGATGTGCTCATGGATTATCTGGCAGAACAGGGTGTCCATGTGTCGATGAAGAAAAACAGGCTGAATATTGAAGAACTTGAGGAGCATCTACGGGAAGACTATGATGTGATTACATGGACTTCCGTACAGCTTGAGGGCACAACTTTGCTTATCAGCATTAAGGAAAATGAAATGCCGGAATATGACCAAAATGGTCAACAGGATAATGAAAAGGGAAAGGATCTGATTGCCACAAGAGACGGAACGGTGTCCTATATCATAACAAGAAGCGGCGTACCGCAGGTGGCATTGGGAGATCAGGTGAAAAAGGGAGATGTACTGGTAAGTGGTGCGGTACCGGTATACAATGATGATACTACTGTGAGAAAATATCAGTTTGTACAGTCGGATGCGGACATTATCCTACGATATAATGAATCGGTTTCCGCCAAAAAGGATATTCTGTATGAAGAGAAGCAATATACCGGCAGACAGAAACAAACGCCTCTTCTGGGTATCAGGGATAAAGAGTGGAATCTTATGTTGGGAAGAATTACTTATGATGCTTATGATGTCAGTGAGGAAAAAAAGCAGGTGCAGCTGCTGGACCATCTGTATCTGCCGTTATTCTACGGAAACAGAACGGTACAGGAATACGAAATAATACAAAAGAAGCATACGGAAGAAGAAATGAGACAGATCATGCAGGAGGAATGGAGTAAAATAAAATCAACTTTAGAGGAAAAAGGGGTACAAATTACAGAAAAAAATGTTACAATAAAAAAGAATGATATAAATTGGGTATTAAGTGCCCGAATGCAGTTGGAAGAATCGGCCGTGAAGCTGGTGCCTACCCGGACGGAACCGATTGAGGAAATGACGATAGAAGAAACGTCTGATCAGGAACCGACGGCAGAGTAGAAAGGCAAGACAGTATGGGAGAATTTACAGTCAGCTTGGATGTGCCCGTGGAACACATGCAGAATCTGTTTGGAAAATGTGATTCCTATGTTAAGAAAATAGAGGATGATCTTCACGTGATCATTGTTGACAGAGATGGTGCTGTGAAAATCAGTGGAGATAAGAAAAATGTTGAGCAGGCAACCCGTATTGTACGGGAACTGCTTACTTTATCAGAACGAGGTAATGTTTTGGAAGAACAGAGTATTGATTATGCCCTGGAGATGGGAAAGGAAAGCAAGGAAGATGTATTGCTTGAGATAGACGGAGACTGTATCTGTCATACAATCAGCGGTAAACCTATTAAACCGAAGACGTTAGGGCAGAAGAAGTATGTAGATGCCATTCGGGATCATATGATCGTGTTTGGTATCGGTCCTGCAGGAACCGGTAAAACATATCTTGCCATGGCCATGGCTATCACGGCATTTAAGAATAATGAGGTAAGTCGCATTATTCTGACCAGACCGGCTATTGAAGCGGGAGAGAAACTTGGCTTTCTGCCGGGAGATCTGCAGAGTAAGGTTGACCCTTACTTAAGACCTCTTTATGATGCACTCTATCAGATTATGGGTGCAGAGAATTTTAATAAGAATATGGAGAAAGGTTTGATCGAGGTTGCACCCCTGGCATACATGAGGGGCAGAACGTTAGATAATGCCTATATTATCCTGGATGAAGCACAGAATACCACACCGGCACAGATGAAGATGTTCCTGACACGTATCGGCTTTGGTTCCAAGGTAGTAGTTACCGGAGATGCGTCACAGAAAGATCTTGCCCCGGATGTCAGATCCGGACTGGATGTGGCAACTAAAGTATTGTCTAAAATAGATGATATTGCGTTCTGTCAGCTGAGCAGTAAGGATGTGGTACGGCATCCTTTGGTACAGAAGATTGTGAAAGCGTATGAGGACTATGAGTCCAAAGAAAAGAAGTACAGTGAATCCAAATCAAAAAACAGGAAGTACGATCGTGGAAGAAGATAAAAAGAACTTTTGGAAAAGAATATTAATTTTTACAAGTTTATTTATTCTGGCCGGCGGTATTGCATTTGGCGGTGGTTTGCTGTATCAGGTACAGACAGACCGGATGATTCGTGATGTTGTTATGGTGCTTGCCGGTACCGGGCTTGTTATTTTTTCTTTTACGTTGAGTGAAGTCAATGGGCTTTTTATTTATCATAATGAAAACAGATACGGCAGATTTGCGATTATGTATCTGATCAGTCTGATTGCCTCAGTGTTTCTGCCATATCTTCCGGTAACGGGATGGCCTTTTCTTGTTATTTTTGTGCTGTTAGGGGTATTCAGCAACGGAATGACGGGACTTGCGGCAGGCAGTGTAGGACTGTTAATGGCAGTCAATTATTCCGGCGGTGATTACGCAGTTTTTGTTTTGTATTTTATCAGCGGGCTGGTAGGGATTCTGGTATTCAGTACGCTGGATGAAGATTTTCATGTAGGAATTCCGATTCTGATTTCCATGCTGATGCTGATGCTTTGTCTGACTGCCAATGTGATCCTGTTTGCACAGGAAAAGCTGTCTGCGGCACAGTTTATGATTCCGGCAATCAATCTGATGGTTTGTTGTATTTTATTGCTGATCAGCCTCAAGGTGTTCAGCTCGACAGTGATCCATCGCTACCGGGAGAAGTACATGGAGATCAATGATCCTGAGTGTCCTTTACTGGTGCAGCTTAAAGATATGTCCAAAGACGAATATTATCGTGCGGTACATACTGCTTATCTGAGTGATAAGATTGCCAGACGGCTGAAACTGGATGATGCTGCTGTCAAGGCATGCGGTTATTATCACAGGATCGGAAAACTTAAGGGAGAAAATACATGGGAGAATGTAGCTGCAATCTGCGATGAATATCAATTTCCGCCACGTGCCAGACAGATTTTGAAGGAATATGTAGACCCGGGTGAAAAGATCGTATCTGTTGATACTTGCGTTGTCCTGTTTGCAGATAATATTGTGGCATCTATTTTGTATCTTTTTTCCAAAAATCCAAAGGCGGAATTGGATTATGTACAGTTGATTGATACAGTGTTCAGGAAGAAATTGGAGTCAGATGAGTTGTGGAACAATGAAATATCGCTTAAACAGATTCATGAAATGAAGAAGATATTTATAGAGGAGAAATTATATTATGACTTCTTACGTTGAGAACGAGACAGATGTAACATTTCCTTTTGATATACAGAAACTGGTGGAAAAGATTATGGATGCCGTAACACAGATGGAGAATTGTCCTTATGAGACGACGGTAAATCTTTTGATAACAGACAATGAGGGAATCCGCCGGTATAACAGAGAATATCGTGATATTGATAAGGAAACGGATGTACTTTCCTTCCCCAATATTTCTTTTGAAAAGGAAGGTGATTTTACTCCGGTAGAGGAAGATGAGGCAGATTACTTTGATCCGGACAGCGGAGAACTGCTGTTGGGTGATATTATCATTTCGGCAGAACGTGTGAAGGAACAGGCCTGTGAATATGGGCATAGTGTACTTCGGGAGTTCGCGTTTCTGACTGCACACAGTCTGTTTCATTTGTGCGGATACGATCATATGACACCGGAGGAAGCGGCAGTGATGGAGCAGAAGCAGGAGGATGTACTTTTGCAACTTGGAATTACGAGAGAATAGAATTGAGGAACAATATGAAATTAAACATTAGAACGAAGCATATGAAGAATCAAATGGTTCTGACCGCCGGGTTATGGACCTATATGATATTACTGGTAATGCGTATACCTTTATCCAGGGTAATAGGGGATGCCGGTATGGGACTGCTGGCACCGGCATTTGAATTATACTGGCTTGTTACTCTGTTTACTTCTTACAGTATGGGGCGGGCAATGTCGGGAGCTATCCGATACCGGATCAAAAGAGAGCAATATAAGAATGCAGGAAAGGTACTGAAGGCAGCATTTATTATTAATCTGACTTTAAGTGTGGTAATAGCAGTAGTATTTGGGCTGCTGGCCCGTTTGATGGCAGACGTTTTGTTTTTGGAGTCCTTAAGCCGTATGGCTATTCTTGTAACAGCTCCGGTGATTATTTTTTCGGCATTGATCGGAACCTTCAGGGGATATTTTGGCGGATACGGACTGGGAGTATTGGTTGCTCATTCACAGTATCTGGAGAAAATAACCATGTTAATCTGTGCGCTGATTTGCGGCAATATCTTCAATAATTACGGAGAGAAAGTATCTTTGCTATTGAAGACAGATCAATATACATATGCCTATGGAGCAATGGGAGTCATGGTTGGCGTGCTGTTGTCCCAGATGATAACGATTCTGTATCTTTTGGTTGTTTTTGTGATCTATTCCGGAACCATGAAAGGAAAGCTTGGACAGGATAATAGCAGAAAGCTGGAGACACAGTATTCCCTGCAGCGGCTGTTACTAAATAACAGTATTCCTCTGGCATTGATCGTCATAATGTCAAATGTATTGATCCTCATTGATCAAAGAATGTTCAATTACTGTATGAATGTGCAGGAAATGGGAGAAATGCGCACAGCATTATGGGGCAGTTATTATAGTAAGTTCGCTGTATTGATCGGGATAGGCGCAGCATTTGTCTGCCTGAGTGTATATGCAATGGCAGGTAAGATAAGCAACGCTTATGAGAGAGAAGAATACCGTGCCATGAGGGAATGGATCGGCAGGGCAGTACGAAAAATATGCATGATTGCATTTCCTATAGCGATTTATCTGGCTGTGTTGTCAGATGCTGTGGTTAAATGTCTTTATAAGGGAATGACCGATGAAACAATTGCCTGGGTACAGAAGGGAACGGTCCTGATCGTATTATATGGATTGGGCTTTCTGTTCGGACAGGTATTGTATAAGCTGCATATGGTCAGAGAATTGATGATTACGGTGGGAATTTCCGTGCTTGTGCACGTCGTTTCGGCTTATTTGATGATTCAGAAAGGATTGCTTGGTGCGGACGGAGTGATTTATTCCCTGATTCTGTTTTTCCTATTGGAAACAGTTCTTTGCTTCCTTTTGGTCAGCAGAAGGCTGAAATACAGACAGGCATGGCTGACGGATGTGGCATTTCCGGCAGTGGCGGCCTGTGTTTCGGGGCTTGTGGTCCTGTTACTGAATAAGTTACTTTTAGGATCTGTGGGGGCGCTTTTTACGATCTTAATTGCCTGTCTTGTGGGTGTATTTCTCTATGTGATGCTTCTGATGGTGCTTAAAGTTATCGGTGAGGCGGAATTATCTCGTATGCCATTTGGATTTTTCTTCCTGATGCTGGGAAGAAATATGGGAATTTTATAGAAAATCAGTAATAATACTGGTTTCATTGCATAAAAACTCAAAATTGACTGATACTGATTACAGGAAATCCTATTGTGAAAGGGTAGGTGGGAATGAAACTTGTAAGACGCATCAGTCTTTTTCTGGTAATATCGGTGGTAATGCTTGGCATAGGAGGATACACAGCGCTAAAAGCGGAGCAGTTTTTCTACCCGAACCGATATCAGACTAAGGAACGTGTGAATCATGTGAAGCAGGACAATGAGCGTACCGGGACAGAAGAGATACAGATCATAGAAGCAGCGGTAGAAGAGAAACCGGTCGTAACAGCGGATACCCGATATCTCATTGAAGAGGTTGATCTTACCAAAGGGATTGTCAATGAGAGAGAAGAGAATATTCCGGTAAAATATATTGGTTTAGATAGGGAAGAACTGTTGGAGGAACTGAAAGCCTACGATAATAATCCGCCACTTACGGAATTGGAACGGGGATTTCAGACAATAGAGCTTACGGCTTTTTCCAAAGATCACATGATTGTGTGCAAATATTATAAAGAAAAAGAAGACAAAGGCTTCTATCTGATGGTGGCAGACCATTTTATTGTTGTATATGAACAAGACAAAAAGACTTTATATATGAATACAGATATTTTACTTGAGAATCTGGAGGAAGATTTACAGGCAGAGATCATGAAGGGAAAATATATAGAAAGTGAAGAAGAACTTTATCATTTCCTGGAGTCATATTCCAGTTAGCGGATTATTATATCTTGTGCAATGTATATGGCACATATATAAATTCGCAGGTTGAGAGAAAGGCATGGTTATTGACATGGTCAAATCGATTGCAGTGGTTGGAGCAGGTGCTTCCGGCATGATGGCGGCTGTCTGGGCAGCAAGAGCCGGGGCGAAGGTGACGGTTTATGAGAGAAATGACAGAGTCGGGAAGAAGATTCTGGCTACCGGTAACGGTAAATGCAATTTTTCTAATGAAAAGATGGGAAGTGCATGGTATTTTGGAAGCGGTAAAGCGATGATAGATGATATATATCAAAGCTTCGGATTGAAGGAAACCATGAAGTTTTATGAAGAATTGGGGATGCGTATCAGGAACCGTAACGGATATCTGTATCCGGCCAGTGAACAGGCCGCTACAGTACTTGATGTGTTGCGTTATGAGATGCAGCGGTTAGCAGTTACGATACATACAGGCCAACAGGTTATGGGAATCAGAAAATTGAAGGATGGCATACAATTGGAAATGCAGGATCATCAGAAATATCAGTATGATGCGGTGATTCTTGCCTGTGGTGGCATGGCAGCTCCCAAAAACGGTTCAGACGGACAGGGAATCAGACTGGCAGAAAGACTGGGACATCATATTATTCCAATTGTTCCGGCATTGACGGCACTGCGTTGCAAAGAAGGCTTCTATAAGCAGGTGTCAGGTGTAAGGTGTGATGCTGAACTGACTTTATGGATTTCCGGGCAGAAAGTTTGTACTGAGCGGGGAGAATTACAGTTGACAGACTATGGAATTTCCGGTATTCCGGTTTTTCAGTTCAGCAGAGAAGCTGCTTACGCGGTACAAAATCAAAAGTGTACTACAGTCGAGATTGATTTCCTGCCGGATTATGAGGATAATGAGTATACATCCTTCTGGAAGAAGAGATGGACTGCACAGGCTGATCAGACAATGGAGCAGTTTGTAACCGGAATAGTCAATAAGAAAGTAGGACTGCTTCTTCTGAAACTGGCAGATATAAAGGAGACAGAGCGGGCAGAAAATGTTCCGAAAGCCAAACGGAACAAACTAAGTAGCCTGTTTCGTTCTTTTCGTGTGGAGGTCAGGAGCACAAATTCTTATGAGCAGGCACAGGTAAGTGCCGGCGGTGTGGATTGCAGGGAAGTGACATCCCGTATGGAATCAAAGCTTGTCCGTGGTTTGTATTTTGCGGGAGAAATGCTGGATGTAGATGGTATTTGCGGAGGATATAATCTGCAATGGGCCTGGAGCAGTGGTGCCGTGGCAGGTATGGCAGCGGCTGGGCAGCTGTGAGAGTATAAGAATAGTCACGGAATGCTCTGATGTGGAGATTGGATGCAATGATTCGAGTAAATCAGATTAAAATGCCTTTGGAGCACAGCCCGGAGGATTTATTACATAAGACAGCTAAAATACTGAGAATAGAACCGAACCGGATTGAAGAGCTGCAGATTGTCAGGAAATCCATTGACGCCAGAAAGAAACCGGACATCACGATTATCTATGCGGTGGATGTGACAGTACAGGCCCAGGAGAAGGTGCTTGCAGGCTGCCGGAGTAATCAGGTACAGGCAGTGGTACACAGACCGTATCAGTTCCGGATATCCGGAATAAAACCTATGCAGAACCGGCCGATCATTATCGGAACAGGTCCGGCAGGCCTTTTCTGCGGCTATATGCTGGCCAAGCATGGGTACCGTCCGATACTTTTGGAACGGGGAAGATGCGTGGAACAGCGAAAAGCAGATGTGGAACGTTTCTGGCAGGAGGGTGTACTTGACCCTTCTTCTAATGTACAGTTTGGAGAAGGCGGTGCAGGGACTTTTTCTGATGGGAAGCTGAATACACTGGTAAAGGATAAGTATGGAAGAAACCGGGAAGTACTTCGTATTTTCGTGGAGGCAGGTGCACCGGATAAAATCTTATATGAGGCAAAACCTCATATCGGAACGGATATTCTGCTCTCTGTTGTCAGCCGGATGCGTAAACAGATTATTGAATGGGGCGGTGAAGTAAGATTTGAGGCTAAAGTATCGGATCTTATGATAGAACAGGGGCATATCAAAGGTGTGGTAATCAACGATAGCGAGGAACTGAAAAGCGATGTGGTCGTTCTTGCCATTGGACATAGTGCGAGAGATACCTTTCAGATGCTGTATGACAGAAAGATTCCCATGGAAGCAAAATCCTTTGCAGTGGGACTTCGAATGGAGCATCCCCGTCGGATGATTGATCAGATACAATATGGAAGAGAAGAACATCCGTTGCTTCCTGCCGCAAGCTATAAGGTAACGGCACAGACTTCCTGTGGGAGAGGGGTGTATTCCTTCTGTATGTGTCCCGGAGGATATGTGGTGAATGCTTCTTCTGAAGCCGGAAGAACGGCAGTTAATGGCATGAGTTACAGTGGACGTAATGGTGACAATAGCAATAGTGCAATGATCGTGACTGTTTCACCAAAAGATTATCCGGGGACAGGGCCGCTTGCGGGGATTGCTTTTCAACGTAAGCTGGAAGAACGGGCTTACCGGATCGGTCAGGGAACAGTTCCGGTGGAGCGATACGGTGATTACAGAGAAGCGGTAACAGGTCGGGCCGCTCCGGATTCCAAAATCGCCAGGGATTACCCTGACTTTAAACCGGCTGTCAAGGGAGCGTGGCAAATGGCTCCTGTACATGATATTTTGCCGGCTGAATTGAATCAGGCACTTGTGGAAGGGATTGACCTGATTGGTCACAATGTAAAAGGGTTTAATGACAGCGGAGCTTATTTATCGGGGATTGAGAGCAGGACTTCTTCGCCGGTCAGGATTGGCAGAGATGATACCGGGCAGTCTGCAGTGGTGGGACTATATCCCTGTGGGGAAGGCGCCGGCTATGCCGGAGGCATTACTTCGGCAGCCATGGACGGAATTTTGACTGCAGAGAAAATTGTTGCTGTATATGCATCGGTGTGTTAGAGAATGAAGTATTTGTGCAACTCATTCAGGTTTATTTGATAGTTTTGCAATTACCTAACTTATCTATGAAAAATGAGGAGAGATAGAAAGATGAATGACAGTGTCAGAGAGATGATGAAGGATAAAAAGAGAATCGTTGTCAAGATTGGTTCTTCTTCTTTGCAGCATGCAGAGACAGGAGATCTGGATTATACGAAACTGGATGTACTGGTACGGGAACTGTGCGATCTTAGAAATCGTGGAAAGGATGTTGTGCTGGTAACTTCCGGTGCTATTGCAGTAGGTAAAAAAGCAGTTATGATGGGAGAAACCGGAGAGGACAATCCGATTGCCGTAAAACAGGCATGCGCAGCTGTAGGACAGGCAAGGCTGATGATGACTTATCAGAAGATATTTGCTGAATACAATCAGGTGGCTGCCCAGATACTTATGACGAAGAATACCATTGTGGATAATCTCAACCGTTACAATGCACAGAATACATTTGCGGAATTGTTTAAGCTGGGGGTAATCCCGATTGTAAATGAAAATGATACGATAGCAACCTATGAGATTGAGATTGGTGATAATGATACCTTATCTGCCATTGTAGCCTCCCTTGTGGAAGCCGATGCTTTGATCCTGCTATCTGATATCGACGGACTCTATACGGATGATCCAAGGACGAACCCGGATGCTAAATACATAGAGGTAGTTGAGGAACTGAACGATGATTTTATTAATATGGGAAAGGCATCTACCGGTAGCACGGTAGGAACCGGAGGTATGAACACCAAGCTGCAGGCAGCTAAAATTGCAAGCAGTATGGGTATTGATATGGTGATTGCCAATAGTAAGGATATTAAGGTGATCCATCGTATTTTAGACGGAAAGAATATTGGAACACTGTTTCTGGCACATCGGGATGAGAGATTTGATCTTCCCTTATATGTGCAGCAGATGCATAAACAGTAAAATATATGAAAGGTATGGTTATTCCGAATGAAAGTAGATCAGATGATTGCCCGGATCAATGAATTGTATCACAAATCACAGGCGGAGGGATTGACCGCTGCAGAGAAGGAAGAACAGCAGAAACTCAGACAGGCATATGTGGCCAATGTCAGGGCTAACCTGAGAGGGCAGCTTAATAACATTTCCATAGTGGAGAAGGATGGTTCTATTACTGATTTGGGTGAAAAATACGGTAATAAGAACGAGAGAACGCATTGAGACTGACATATTATGAATCAGTTATTTGGTGAGAATGTCATATGATGGAAACGAAGAAAGAGATTCGCAGGAGAATTCTTTCCGCGAGGGATCAAATCCCGTCGGAAGACAGAAAAAGATTGAGCGAGAAGATAAAAGAGCAGATGCTTTTGTGTCCCGCTTATTGCGAGGCAGAGGTAATTCTGGCTTATGTTAGTTATCGCAGTGAAGTAGATACAATAGAATTGATTAAGCAGGCTGTTGCAGACGGCAAACGGGTTTTTGCCCCGAAAGTACATGGAGACGATATGGAATTCTGGCAGATTGACAGTATGGGGGATCTGCAAAGCGGCTATCAGGGAATTCCGGAACCAATAGAGAGGGTTCCTTTTACCGCGTACCGGAAGGAGCATCGGGACGGGAAGACCTTGATGTGGATGCCGGGCGCGGTATTTGATGTGCAACGACATAGGATCGGATATGGGAAAGGGTTTTACGACAGATATCTGGAAAGTCTGGGGAAGGATGCGGATATTGAGGGCAAATTGACAACGATTGCGCTTGCCTATCATTGTCAGGTGCTTGCACAGATTCCTAATGAACCGCATGATTACAGACCGGATTACCTGCTGACTGAATGTGGGCTTATGTAGTAAATAGGAGAAAAGAAAGGAATTGGTAGAGCAATGGAATATTTAGAGCATTTAGGGATAAGAGCGGTGGAAGCGAAACAGAAGCTGCAATGCCTGACTACTGAACAAAAGAATCAGGGACTTACCTGCGTAGCCAAAGCGCTTACAGAACGACAGGAGGATATACTGAAGGCAAATGCCAGGGATTATGAGACTGCCAGGGAAGGAGGAATGGCAGAAGGACTGTTGGATCGCCTGAAACTGACCCCTGATCGTATTGAAGCCATGGCAGAAGGCCTTAGACAGATTGAAGCATTACCTGATCCCGTGGGTGAGATCATGGAAAGCTTCGACCGACCCAATGGGCTTCATATTGATAAGGTACGAGTTCCGATGGGTGTTGTTGGAATCATTTACGAAGCACGTCCCAATGTAACGGCTGATGCTTTCGGCCTGTGTTTCAAGACCGGCAATGCGGTTATCCTGAAAGGCGGCAAAGATGCATTCTATTCGAATCAGGCCATAACAGAGGTCATTAGAGATGCATTAGAGAAAATTCGGATTCCGGCGGATGCCATTCAGTTGATCGAGAATAATGACCGTGCTGTTACGACTGCTTTTATGCAGCTAAAGCAGTACGTGGATGTACTGATTCCAAGAGGGGGAGCGGGACTGATTCGGGCTGTGGTAGAGAACAGTACCATCCCGGTTATCGAAACAGGTACCGGCAATTGCCATATCTATGTGGATGAGGATGCAGATCTTGATAAGGCAATCCCTATTATTATCAATGCTAAAACACAGCGGATTGGAGTCTGCAATGCCTGTGAATCCTTGCTGATCCATGAGAGGATAGCAGACAGGTTTCTGCCGGAGCTGGGCAAGGCATTGCAGGAGAAGCAGGTAGAAATTCGTGGGGATGAGAAAGTAACGGAGATGATTCCGGGCAGCCTGCAGGCAACGGAGGAAGATTACGGAAGGGAATATCTGGATTATATTATTTCCATGAAGACGGTTTCTTCCGTGGAGGAAGCGATTGCTCATATTAACCGTTATAATACAAGGCATTCCGATGCTATTCTCACTGAAAATGAAGAACATATGAAGCAGTTTTTACAAGGAGTGGATTCTGCCTGTGTTTATGTCAATGCATCGACCAGATTTACCGATGGATTTGAATTCGGTTTCGGTGCTGAGATCGGAATCAGTACCCAGAAACTGCATGCAAGAGGACCTATGGGGTTGAAAGAACTGACAACATACAAGTACTGGATCCATGGAAATGGGCAAATTAGAAAATAATATAAAAGAATTTTGCAATTGTGACATTTTGCTGTGATTTTGTACTTCCAAAACTGGAGTATATTATGATATAATTATGCAATATATACAAAGCTTATTTCTCCGGCAGCATGGTGGACAGATAAAAGGGAGAAAAATACGTTAAAAACAGGAGAAGAAACTATGAAGAAAAAGAAAGTTGGAATTATGTCAGAATTATTGGCATTGATTGTTATTCCGATGCTTTTGTTGGAAGTAATCATTACCAGTTTATCTATTAATGCAATGAGCTCCATGGTCAAAAGACAGGCTCTGGATGGCTTGCATCTCTTATGTACAAGTGTATATGCTGCATATGAGGCGAAGGATTCGGGAGACTTGATACTTGACGGAGAAAGATTATTCAAGGGCTCGTACTGTATTTCCGAACATCAGAATGTGGTTGACAGCTTTGTGGAAGGCTCTGATGCGGATGTTACATTGTTCTATGGGGATACCAGACGTGCCACTTCGTTGAGGGATATTAACACCGGTTCGAGAATCCTCGGTACGAAAGCTGCCGATGAAGTTATCGAGCAGGTGTTAAAACAGGGGAATACATATGAAACATCAGATGTAACGATTAATGGGCAGTCCTATTATGCCGTATATGAGCCGATTTATAATTCAGATGGTTCTATTGCCGGTATGGTGTTTGCCGGTGAACCTTCTACCGAGGTAACTTCTACGATAACACAGAAGACAATTTCCATTATCAGCGTTTCTGCTGTTGTATGGATTGTTGCACTGATTGCTGCATTTTTAATTGCCAAGAGAATCGCAGCAGCGATTATTCAGACACAGAAGTTGTTGGAGTCTTTATCTGAAGGTAATCTGCAGCTTGAAGTGCCTGCAGGCATATTGGCCCGAAATGACGAAATTGGCGTGATGGCGCATTCCATGGGAACATTGCTGACACAGTTGAATCATATTATGGGTGGTATTAAGAAAAATACCGATACACTGATGCAGCAGGGAGATTCTTTGGAATCTATGGCTTCCCAGACATCCGCAACAGCAGATGAAATCAGTAGTGCAGTAGAAGATATCTCTAAAGGCGCTGTATCCATGGCAGAGGATATTGAGTCTGCTACCGGTCAGATTAATAATATGGGCATTATCATTGAGAAAATTGTGGAAAGTATACAGGAGCTGGATCGTTTGTCCGGCAATATGCATTCGGCAGATACAGCTTCCGCACAGATCATTAATGAGCTGAGTGAGTCAAACGATAAGACGACAGAAGCAATTAAGAAGATTGAAGAATCAGTAAGAACAACCAATGAATCCGTTACAAGAATTCAGGAAGCAGTCAATCTGATTTCCTCCATTGCAAGCGAGACAAGCCTACTTGCATTAAATGCAAGTATTGAGGCTGCAAGAGCGGGTGAAGCCGGCAGAGGTTTTGCAGTTGTTGCGACACAGATTTCCAAGCTGTCTGAGGATTCCAATCAATCAGCCAAGACAATTGAGGATATCATTCATCAGCTGGCCATTGATTCCGAGGCATCTGTCAAGATTATGAACGAAGTAGATGCGATTGTTACCGAACAGCAGAAGAAGCTGAATGAAACCAAAGAGAAATTCAGTGATGTCAGCAATGGTATTGAGGACTCTATGAAAGAAACTCAGGTTATTAACGGACAGGCTACGGAGTGCGACAGCAACAGGGCTGTAGTAGTTGATGTTATTTCAAGTCTCTCTGCTGTATCTCAGGAGAATGCAGCATCTACAGAGGAGACGACAGCTTCCATGGAAGAATTGAATGCGACGATCAATCTGCTTGCCCAGGCTGCAAAAGATCTGAAGGATATTGCGGAATCTCTGGAGAAAGATGTGGCCTTCTTCCAGCTTTAAACAAAAGTTGAAAATGTACTAGGAAAAATATATTAGTAAAAAGTGTTTAAAGAGATGTCATGTTACAATGGCATCTCTTTTTTTGAGAATTCTATTGACAGAACACACATATTATAATATTATACATATGAACAGATAAACATATGTTAAAACTATGAGGAAGGGGAATGAGGCAATGAGCGAAAATGAGGAAAGAGATTTTCTGGCGGCAAGAGAAGATGTGGTAAAAAAAGTTCTGGAACAGCAGCCGGATGATGAAATCCTGTATGATTTAGCGGAACTTTTTAAAGTATTTGGCGATTCTACAAGAATTAAAATTCTCTATTCGATGTTTGAGACAGAACTATGTGTCAATGATATTGCCAAATTGCTAAACTTAAGTCAGTCTTCCGTCAGTCATCAGTTAAGGATTTTGAAGTCTTCCAAGCTTGTTAAGTTCAGAAGGGAAGGCAAATCAATCTTTTATTCACTGGATGATGAGCATGTACGCGCCATCATCAGTATGGGAATGGAACATGTGGAAGAATAGGGTGATAAGAAAAGTAAAATGAAAAGGAGAGAAAAGGTATGAACAAAACATATAAAATCGAGGTAGACTGTGCAAATTGTGCTGAGAAAATGCAGGAGGCTGCCAAAAAGACTGAGGGTGTTGCGGATGCGACAGTAAGTTTTATGGCTCAGAAGATGAAAGTAGAATTTGCAGAGGGAGCAGACGAGAAGACTGTTATGAAGGCTGTGCTGAAAGCCTGCAGGAAGGTAGAACCCGATTGCGAGATTACATTTTAGAGATATGAAAAAGCCCCATCTGTTTTGAGACAGATGAGGCTTTTTTGTCCTGCGCCTAGCGGCGCACGATTTTATTCAGCCTTCTCGTGCTGAGGATTGAAGCTTACGCCTCTGTTGATATCGCCATTCGGATTGTTACCGAAAACATAGTCGTTGCCCGGCAGGATTGCATTTAAGATAATGCCTGCAAGTGCAGCAATAGCAAGAGAGGTTAAAGTAACGGATGTGCCGCCAACGGTAAAGGTAAGACCACCGGAGAAACCAAGGCCGCATACTAAGATGACTGCAGCAATAATCAGGTTTCTTGATTTCGTAAAGTCAACCTTGTTTTCCACAATATTTCTAACACCGATTGCAGAGATCATACCATAGAGGATGAAGCTGATACCACCGATGATCGCTGTCGGAAGAGAACCGATGAGAGCGGACATTTTCGGAATGAAGCTTAATACAATGGCATAAACAGCTGCCAGGCGGATTACCTTGGGATCATATACACGACTTAATTCCAATACACCTGTATTTTCACCATAAGTAGTATTAGCAGGACCGCCGAATAATGCGGAGAGTGAGGTTGCCAGACCATCACCGATCAGGGTGCGGTGTAAACCGGGTTTTTCTAAGAAATTCTCTCCGACAGTTGCTGAAATGGCAGATATATCACCGATATGCTCCATCATGGTAGCCAGAGCGATAGGTGCCATAACCAGGATGGCAGTCAGATCAAACTTACATAACTGGAAAGGCGGAAGGCCTACAGCAGAAGAGGCTGCAACACCGGAGAAATCCAGAATAGCACTGCCGTCAGCATTGGTAAATCCAAGTGCATTCATAATAAGAGCAACAACATAGGAAATAACAACACCGAGCAGAATCGGGATGATCTTCCACATGCCCTTGCCCCAGATGTTGAAGATAATGACAACGGCCAGAGAGACAAGCGCTAAGAACCAGTTGGCAGATGCATTGCTGACTGCGGACGGAGCCAGACTTAAACCGATACAGATGATGATCGGACCGGTTACAACCGGAGGCAGGAAACGCATAACACGTTTTACACCAACGGCTTTAATGACAAGTGCCAGGATCAGATACAGAAGACCGGCAACAACAATACCGCCACATGCATAAGGAAGCTTTTCACCGTAAGTCATGTCGGCAAAAATGCCGGTGTCCAGATTGGCCACTGTGGCAAAACCACCCAGAAATGCAAAGGAAGAACCAAGGAAGGCCGGTACCTGCATTTTAGAGCATACATGGAAGAAAAGGGTACCGATTCCGGCAAAGAACAGGGTAACCTGAATGGATAAACCTTCTCCGTTAAAGTAGCTGTTGACCAGGATGGGAACTAAGATTGTTGCGCCAAACATTGCAAACATATGTTGCAGACCGAGCAACAGCATTTTGGGGATGCCTAAAGATCTGGCATCGCGAATTGCATCATTTTTTTCGTTCATACACATTTCTCCTTCTTCTTTTGATTTAAACCATTTCGCTGAATCTGAAATAAATCTAAAGAAATTATAAAGAGTCTATGGTATTTTTGCAATAAGATATTCAGAAAAGTTGTTGACTTGAGGACATGAAGTCATTACTATTTTAAGTAGGTATATTTTAAGAATGCTATGTTCAATAGCAGGAAGAAAGAGGACACAGAAGATGGATAATGTTTTTATCATGGATCATCCGTTGATCCAGCATAAGATTTCTCAAATCAGAGATGTGAACACGGGAACAAACGAGTTTAGAAAATGTATTGAAGAGATTGCAACTTTAATGGGTTATGAGGCATTAAGAGATCTGCCGTTAGAAGACGTAGAGGTTCAGACTCCCATTGAGACCTGTATGACGCCCAGAATTGCAGGAAAGAAGCTGGCAATTGTCCCGATCCTGAGAGCCGGACTTGGTATGGTAAACGGTATTCTGGCTCTGACACCTACGGCTAAAGTAGGTCATATTGGTCTGTACAGAGATCCTGTAACCCATGAGCCGCATGAGTACTATTGCAAGCTGCCGGAACCCATTGATCAGAGAACGATAGTAGTGGTAGATCCCATGCTGGCAACAGGTGGCTCCGGTTCTGAGGCAGTAGATTTTATCAAACAGCACGGTGGAAAACACATTAAATTTATGTGTATTATTGCTGCTCCGGAAGGATTGGAGCGTCTGCATAAGGATCATCCTGATATTCAGATTTATGTGGGACACTTAGATCGTTGTCTGAATGAGAATGCGTACATCTGTCCGGGATTAGGCGATGCCGGAGACAGAATTTTCGGTACGAAGTAAGAATTCCCCGGGAGGAGAGTAAGTTGAAATATTTATATCGATGTAAAGTAATATGTGCCGGATTGCTGTGCGGTCTGTTTTTGACGGCCTGCGGCAGGGATGAAGCGCTGGCGGCATATCAGGATGATATGACAACGTTTTTTGAACAGGTAGCCGCATATAATGACGGTATGAATTCCATAGATGCTTCCGCAGAGGATGCGACAGCGCAGCTTTTGGGGTATCTGGATCAGCTCAGAGATGAGGTTACATGGATGGCAGAACTGGAAGTGCCGGAGCAGTTCTCGGCAGTGGAAAGTCTTGCAGATGAAGCTGATGAGAATATGAAGCAGGCGGTTGCGTTGTATCATCAGGCTTATGAAGGCGATACCTATGATGAGGCTGTTGCAGGGGCTGCCAGAGAATATTATGACAGGGCAAACATCCGGATTCAGTATATTATTACCATTCTTCACGGAGAGATCCCCGAGGGAGAAGGCGTTACCTATACAGAGGAAAACAGCATTTTAGGCGGAGGCTATCTGAACAAGACCGAAGAAGAGGATAGCGAAGAAATCCCGGAGGATAACTTTGATACAGATGACACGGTTTTCTACGAGGAGCCGGCAGAAGACGCAGCACAGGATATTGAAGAACAGTAGTTGTGCTGCGAAATAAGCGAAAGGTTAAGTATTGTAATGAATAAACAGGAATTTCAGGCATTGCTTCAGGGCCATCCTATTTGTCTGGATGGCGCTACAGGTTCTAATCTGCAAAAGAGAGGAATGCCTGTTGGAGTATGCCCGGAGAAATGGATTCTGGAAAACAGAGAAGTCCTGATAGAACTTCAGAGGGAATTTGTGAAAGCCGGTTCTAATATTGTATATGCACCGACTTTTACGGCCAATCGGATTAAGCTGAAGGAATACGGTCTGGATGATCAGATCAGGCAGATGAATCATGACCTGGTGGCGATTTCCAAAGAAGCAGTGGGGAATCAGGCTTATGTGGCCGGGGATATTACGATGACCGGACAGCAGCTTGCTCCTATGGGGACTTTGGATTTCGAGGATCTGATTGAAGTGTATAAGGAGCAGATACGTTATCTGGTGGAGGCTGGTGTTGATTTGCTGGTTGTGGAAACGATGATGAGTCTGCAGGAAACCAGAGCTGCAATCATTGCAGCAAAAGAAGTATGTGATCTGGCTGTCATGGCATCTCTGACTTTTGAAGCCGACGGCCGGACTCTCTATGGTACGGATGCAACAACAGCAGCTATTGTTCTGGAAAGTCTTGGAGCTGCGGCAATCGGGACCAATTGCTCTACCGGGCCCGATAGGCTGGTAGATGTGGTGCGCAAGATGGCAGCCGTAACGACAGTACCTATTATTGCTAAGCCTAATGCAGGCTTACCGTCTCTGGATGCGGATGGGAATACAGTTTATGATATGGATGCTGAGACCTTTGGTGTGCATATGAAGAAGCTTGTTGAAGTGGGCGCATCTTTGATAGGTGGATGCTGTGGAACAACGCCGGCTTATATCAAAGCTGCCAAAGACAGTGTGGGACAGATGAGTGTTCTGCACCGGGAGCCATCCGCGTTGCGATACCTGACCAGTGAAAGGCAGACCATTGCTTTCGGTCTGGAGGATAACTTTATTATCGTGGGAGAACGTATCAATCCTACCGGCAAGAAGAAACTACAGGCTCAGCTTCGGGAAGGCTGTATGGATATTGTATCGGATTTTGCTGAAGAACAGGAAGCATGTGGGGCCGGCATTCTGGACGTTAATATGGGCATGAGCGGTATTGATGAGAAAGAAATGATGCTTAAGGCGTTAGATACGGTCAGTGGGGTGACACAGCTGCCGTTATCCATTGATTCCAGTCACGTTGATGTACTGGAAGCCGCACTGCGCAGATATCCGGGCAGAGCGCTTATTAATTCTATTTCCTATGAGAAGGCTAAATTAGAGTCTTTGCTACCCATTGCAAAGAAATACGGGGCTATGTTTATCCTGCTTCCGTTATCGGATGAAGGACTTCCTAAGAGTCTGGATGAAAAGATTGATATTATAGAGAAGATACAGGCGCGTGCCTATGCATTAGGAATGCGCAAGGAAGATATCGTAGTAGATGGTCTGGTAGCCACAGTGGGAGCCAATAAGACGGCTGCGCTGGAAACGCTGGAAACAATACGTTATTGTAAGAAGAATGGGCTGGCTACAATTTGCGGTTTATCTAATATTTCGTTTGGCCTGCCGGAGAGAAGCTTCGTTAATGCAGCCTTTCTGACTATGGCTATTCAGGCAGGATTGACCATGGCGATTGCCAATCCTTCTCAGGAACTGCTGGTAAGCTGTGCTTTTGCTTCTGATCTGCTGTTAAATAAGGCAGGAGCGGATATTCGTTATATCCAGTTGATGGATGCAGTGAAAGCCAAACGGGAGGCGCTGGGAGAGACACCCGCAGCAAGCACCGGTATTCATATCAATGCGTTAGGCAAGACTGTAGCCACAACAGCGCTTTCCGCCAAGGATAAGCTATATGCCGATGTATTGAAGGGTAATGGCAATGGTATTATAGAAGATACGAAGAAGGCTCTGGAAGAAGGGCATGAAGCACAGGAACTTTTAGATGAGGTGCTGCTTACAGCCATCAATGAAGTGGGAGAATTGTTTGATAAGGGCAAATATTTCCTGCCTCAGCTGATTGCCAGCGCGGAGGCAATGAAAGCTTCGATTGAATATCTCGAACCGCTGCTGGCACAGAATCATTCCGGGCAGGATATGCCCACGGTAGTCATTGCCACGGTAGAGGGCGATATCCACGATATCGGTAAAAATCTGGTAGCTTTGATGCTCAAGAATTACGGTTTTCATGTAATCGATCTTGGTAAAGATGTGCCCAAGGAGAAGATTATAGAGGCCGCTAAGCAATATAATGCACAGATCATTGCTTTGTCAGCACTTATGACGACGACAATGCAGCAGATGAAGCATGTGATCCGTTATGCCAAAGAACAGAAGGTAGATGCGAAGATCATTATAGGTGGTGCGGTTATTACCCAGGATTATGCGGATGAGATCGGTGCCGACGGTTATTCCAAGGATGCGGCAGATGCCGTTAAACTGACCAGGCGGATTCTGAATCTAGACGAATAGGGTGTGGATGACACGGAAGGAAAAGAGATGTGTTATGGAAAGCTTCGCGGCAGAAAGGATCGGTCGATGATATGGAAGTAGTACAGGAACAGAGCAGTGTTAAAGAGAGTACGGGACAAATGGAGACATCGCAGGAGTCCATGGATAAGCTGCTGGAACGTATGAAGAAGCAGTTATTCTATACCAGGATTCTGGCAGTGGCAGCCTTGGGATTATTCCTTGTGTTCTTTCTGTCTGCACTGATTATTGTCCCACGTGTGTGTGGTACCCTGAAGCAGGTCAATACTGTGGTGGAAAATGCCGGAGGTACTTTGGAGGCAGCCAATCAGGCGCTTTCTGAAGTCTCCGAAATGAGCAGTGAGATTACAGGGGTCAGCACGCAACTGAGTGAATTTATTACAGAAAATGCACAAACACTTTCTGACGCGGCCACAGACATTAGTGAGATTGATTTTGAGGGATTGAATCAGGCGATACAGGATTTGCAGGATGCGGTAGGGCCCTTTGCAAACCTGATGAACGGCTTCAGACGATAAACTACAGACTTAGGAAAGGAAATGGGAATAGGTATATGTTAGGTGCAGATGCAATGGTAAAATGCCTGGAGGAAGAAGGCGTTGAATATGTATTCGGATATCCGGGAGTGGCTATATGTCCATTTTATAACAGTATTCTGGAATCGGATATTCAGACAATTTTAATTCGTACAGAGCAGAATGCAGCCCATGCGGCAAGCGGGCTTGCCAGAGTATCCGGTAAAGTGGGGGTTTGTGCGGTGACTTCAGGCCCCGGTGCGACCAATCTGATTACCGGTATCGCAACTGCTTTTGCAGACAGTATTCCGCTTGTATGTATTACCGGACAGGTAAACAGCGAATTGCTTGGTTCTGATGTTTTTCAGGAGGCAGATATTACGGGAGCGGTAGAATCCTTCGTTAAATACAGCTATCTGGTCAAAGATGTGAATGATATACCAAGAGTTTTTAAAGAGGCATTTCATATTGCATCAACGGGCAGAAAAGGACCGGTTCTGATCGATGTACCCATTGATATCCAGAATGCTTCGCTTGCAAAATTCAAATATCCGGAAGAAGTCAGCATGCGTACCTATAAGCCGACAGTCAAAGGAAATGCGGTACAGATTAAGAAGGTGATCAAAGAGCTGGAGAAGGCAAAACGACCTATCATCTGTGCCGGAGGCGGTGTGCTTTTAAGCGAAGCGGAAGGAGAACTACGGGCTTTTTCAGAAAAATACAGCATTCCGGTAGTATCTACGATGATGGGAATCGGTGTAATGCCGACGAAGCATCCCATGTATTATGGTATGGTGGGAAATAACGGAAAACCTTATGCCAATCGTGCCATGAATGAATCGGATCTCTTGATCATGGTGGGTGCAAGAGTTGCTGACCGTGCTGTTAATCAGCCTGATCTGATCACGGAGAATAAGGTACTTGTACATATTGATGTTGATCCGGCGGAAATTGGTAAGAATGTGGGACCGGCGATTCCTCTTGTGGGGGATGCGAAACATATTTTTGAAGATATTTTAAAAGAAGAAATCCAATGTCAGCATGAGGAATGGATTAAGACCTTGAATGGCTATCGTGATACCATGGAGCGCATCAGGAAGCCTAATCCGGACTATGTTGATCCGGCAGAGTTCATACGTCTGCTTTCGGAAGCGATGGAGGATGATGCTGTTTACGTGGCGGATGTAGGACAGAACCAGATCTGGTCCTGCGGCCATCATATTGTAAAGAACGGCCGGTTCCTTACCACCGGTGGTATGGGAACCATGGGGTATTCCATTCCGGCGGCCATGGGCGCCAAACTGGCAGACAGAAAGAAACAGGTCATTGCAGTCTGCGGCGACGGTTCTTTCCAGATGTCCATGATGGAGCTTGCCACCATGCGCCAGTTTGATGTACCTGTGAAGATTATTGTACTGAAGAATAATTATCTGGGTATGGTACGTGAATATCAGCATTATACCTATAAAGACAATTACTCGGTGGTAGACCTTTCGGGCAGCCCGGACTTGGAGAAACTGTCCGCTGCCTATGATATGAAGTTCATGAGACAACGGGATATGAATGGTGTGCAGGATACCATCAGGGAATTTTTGGCAAAGGACGAGTCTGTTTTGCTGGAGTGTCTGATTGATCCGATGGATCTGGTAAAGTAGAGAAAGGTCAGGTTATTGATTATGAAGAAGATATATTCTGTGCTGGTCGAAAATCGTTCCGGTGTTTTGTGTAAGGTAGCAGGTCTTTTCTCCAGAAGATGCTTTAATATCGATAGTCTTGCAGTTGGAGAGACGGATGATGCGGCTACCTCCTGTATGACCATTGTCAGCAGCGGAGATCAGAGAACGATAGAACAGATTGAGAAGCAGCTTAATAAGAAGCTGGATGTCATCAAGGTTAAGACATTTGATGAGTCAGCCAGTATCAGCCGTGAACTTATGCTGATCAAGGTAAAATATAATAAGAATAACAGGAGAGATATCATGGAGACCTGTGAGATCATGAAAGCAGATATTGTGGACATGTCTAAGAATATGATGATCATACAGATCTGTGATGTGCCGGAAAAGATCAAGCTTTTTATCAGCATGATGCAGACAATCAGTATTGTCGAGGTTGCCAGAACAGGAACTCTGGCCCTGCAGAAATGTATGGAAACTGACAATTAGACAGGTCGATTTTTAGACAGGTTGACTTTTTGTACTTATATTGATACAATAATTGACAGTGCGTGACAGATAAATGTGACGTGCGGAAAGGCTTACTTTATGCAGAAGAAAGTGTTGCAGTTACTGGTAGATAATACGTCAGGTGTGTTGAGCCGTATAGCAGGGCTTTTCTCCAGACGTGGATATAATATTGACAGTATTACCGCCGGTGTGACGGCAGATCCCCGTTTTACCCGTATTACGATCGTGACATCCGGTGATGATGAGATTTTGGATCAGATAGAAAAACAGGTGGCAAAGTTAATAGATGTCAGGGATATCAAGGAGCTGAAGCCGGAAGAGAGCGTTTACCGTGAACTTGCCATGATCAAAGTAAAGGCGTCGGCGACTGAGAGACAGGGTGTCATTGCAGTGGCGGATATTTTCCGTGCGAAGATTATTGATGTAGCCCCGGAAAGCTTGATCGTTGAGCTTACCGGTAATCAGGAGAAGATTGAGGCGTTTATCAGTCTGCTGGACGGATATGAAATTCTGGAGCTTGCAAGAACCGGTATTGCCGGTCTTGGACGAGGTATTGAGAACGTTACATATTTAGAGTAAGTGGAAGTATCTGCTGATTTTATCAATATTGTTTACTAAAAGGGGAACTCCCTTTCAGGTATATTATAAACTATGATTAATGGAGGAGAAGTAAAATGGCAAAAATTTTTTACCAGGAAGATTGTAACTTATCTTTATTAGATGGTAAGACAATCGCAGTAATCGGTTACGGCAGCCAGGGACATGCACATGCCTTAAATGCAAAAGAATCAGGCTGTCATGTTATTATTGGTCTGTATGAAGGCTCCAAATCCTGGGCAAAAGCAGAAGCACAGGGATTTGAAGTATACACAGCAGCAGAAGCTGCTAAGAAAGCTGACATTATTATGATTCTCATTAATGATGAATTACAGGCAGCAATGTATAAGAAAGATATTGAACCTAACTTAGAGCCCGGTAACATGTTAATGTTTGCTCACGGCTTTAATATTCATTTTGGCTGTATCGTACCGCCTAAGGACGTTGATGTTACCATGATCGCCCCTAAGGGACCGGGACATACTGTAAGAAGCGAATATCAGGCAGGCAAAGGTGTTCCTTGTCTGGTAGCTGTACATCAGGATGCTACCGGTAAGGCACAGGATATTGCGCTTGCTTACGCATTGGCTATCGGTGGAGCAAGAGCAGGTGTATTAGAGACCACCTTCAGAACAGAGACAGAGACAGACCTCTTCGGTGAGCAGGCTGTACTTTGTGGTGGTGTATGTGCTCTGATGCAGGCTGGATTTGAGACTTTGGTTGAGGCTGGTTATGATCCGAGAAATGCTTACTTTGAGTGTATTCATGAGATGAAACTGATTGTAGACCTGATCTATCAGTCCGGTTTCGCAGGTATGAGATATTCTATTTCCAATACGGCAGAGTATGGAGATTATATTACAGGTCCTAAGATCATCACAGAAGATACCAAGAAAGCTATGAAGAAGATTCTGTCCGATATTCAGGATGGTACTTTTGCAAAAGACTTCTTACTGGATATGTCTTCCGCAGGCGGACAGGTACACTTTAAGGCTATGAGAAAATTAGCTTCTGAGCATCCTTCAGAGGTAGTTGGTGAAGAAATCAGAAAGCTTTATAGCTGGAATGGCGAGGATAAGTTAATCAATAACTAATTTAAGATTATTATCAGACCGTTATAAATGACATAAAACAGCATCACTCGTATTTTTTCGGGTGGTGCTGATTTTGTAAAATGGATGGTGAACGCGGAGGTAAGAATGGAATCCAAATCCAATGTTAAGCAGAAATTGGCGGAAAGCTTTAAGCAACTGGCTATCAAAATGCCCATTGAAAAAATCACGATTAAGGAAATTACAGATGGTGCCGGAGTGATTCGCCCTACCTTCTATAATCATTTTCAGGATAAATATGAGCTGCTTGAGTGGATTATCCGGACAGAAGTGTTGGAGTCGGCAATGCCGCTTATACAGGAAGGCCGTTTAAGAGAAAGTCTTATTTGTATGTTTGCAAATTTGCAGCGGGAAAAAGGATTCTATTCCAAGGTAGTTCGGCTGGAAGGGCAGAACTCCTGTGAGACGATTACGAGAAAGATAGTAAAAGAGGTTTTGTTCCTTTCTATCAATGAGCAGGTCAGTGATCCTAAGGCAGACAAGAAGGGGCTGACTACTGATCTTGTTGCAGAATACTATGCCCAATCGATTGCTTTCGTTGTCATTAAATGGGTGAAACTGAATATGAGTCTGTCACCGGAACAGATGGCGGATGTGTTCCAGTTCATTACAAGTCATTCCATGCATGAGGTGATTGCAGAATTGAATTAGCAATAAATACTATAAGTTTGTCTGGTAATATTGTATAAAGGTCTTCATAGATTCCGTAAGAGGTGTTTTGGATGGATAGGCAAATCCTATCTGACGCCTTGGAATTTTATGTCCGAATTTTACTTCACGCAAAGTGCCGTCGTCCAATTCTTTTTTGACAAAATCTCCGATTACACATGCAATTCCGAGTCCGGCTTTTGCAAATTCAATAGAAAGATCCATATGATTTACTTCTATAATATTTTGTAATTCAATCTGTTGAGCAGATAAAAAAGTATTGATATGTTTTCTCGAAATATTTTCATTGTCTAACATAATAAAAGATGCTTCTTCAAAGAAAGCTTCTTTTTCTTGTAATTCACCTTTGAATTTTTGTGAAAAGGGAGCAAGATAAGCATCGGTTGCAACAAAAAGATCCCCGATTGTTTTAATGGGAAGATAAGTGACCGAATTGCTTCTTTTAAAGGCATCATCTGCCGGAATGCCAACCAGCCCGATATCAATTGAGCCATTTTGTAAGGCATCAATTGTATCAAAGGTAGACTGACAAGAAATTGTAATTTTGATATGAGGATTTTCGGCAATAAAAGTTTTCAAAAGCGGAAGCAGCACATATTTACAAAGTGTGGTGCTGACCCCAATTGATAAATGGCTGATTTTCTGGGAAACGGTAGTCTTTAAAAGCTCTTCACCGGATTGCAGGGCTGAAAGTGCCTGCTCCACATGTGCATATAATAGTTCCCCTTCTCTGGTCAGGGTAACGCCTCTGGAAGAACGATGGAAGAGTGTAACGCTCAGACTTTCTTCCAGGCGGGAGATGGCTTTGCTGACGGCAGGCTGGCTGATATACATTTTTCTGGCAGCGACAGAGAAATTGCGGCAGCCTGCTACTTCATAGAAAATCTGATAGAGATTCAAATTTTGTTCCATAGTATGTTTCCTCATTTTAGTAACACTTGCGATAAATCGATGTAATTATAACACAATATTTCTATAACTACAAGTTATGAAAACTATGAACAGATACTATTTTTCAAATAGGCGGGTTTGTGTTACAATCAGACATAGTAAGAGTGAATGCAGAAACTCAAAATAACAGCATTAATGCAGAAAATAAGCAAGATGAAAATATATTAACAGGAGGAAAACAACCATGGGAATGACAATGACGCAGAAGATTTTGGCTGCCCATGCGGGATTGGAAAAGGTTGAGGCAGGACAGTTAATTGAAGCGAATCTGGATCTGGTGCTTGGCAATGATATTACAAGCCCGGTGGCTATTAAGGAAATGGAGAAAATGAAGGTAGACGGCGTTTTTGACAAGGATAAGATTGCGCTTGTACCGGATCATTTCGTACCAAACAAGGACATTAAGTCTGCGGAACACTGTAAGTGTGTGAGAGAATTTGCATATCGAAATGAAATTACGAATTACTTTGAAGTGGGTGAAATGGGAATTGAACATGCCCTGCTTCCGGAAAAAGGATTAACAGTAGCCGGTGATGTAGTTATCGGTGCGGATTCCCATACCTGTACCTATGGTGCACTTGGTGCTTTCTCGACCGGTGTGGGAAGTACGGATATGGCGGCAGGTATGGCAACGGGTAAGGCATGGTTTAAAGTGCCGTCTGCTATCAAGTTTAATATTGTAGGGAAGCCGGATAAGTGGGTTAGCGGTAAGGATGTTATTTTACATATTATCGGGATGATCGGTGTGGATGGAGCCTTATATAAATCCATGGAATTTGTGGGAGAAGGCATTAAGAATCTTACGATGGATGATCGTTTTACAATTGCAAATATGGCGATTGAAGCAGGCGGAAAGAATGGTATATTCCCGGTTGATGATCTTGCAATTGCCTATATGAAGGAACATTCTAAAAAACCTTACACAATTTATGAGGCTGATGAAGACGCGGTTTATGATGAAGAGTATACGATTGATTTAAGTACGCTTCGTCCGACGATTGCATTTCCCCATCTGCCGGAAAATACTAAGACGATTGATGAGATCAATGAAGATATTATGATTGATCAGGTGGTAATCGGTTCCTGTACCAACGGAAGAATTGATGATATGAGAATCGCCGCAGAGGTATTAAAGGGAAGACATGTTGCAAAGGGTATGAGATGTATTGTGATTCCTGCAACACAGGCTATTTACATGCAGGCTATGGAAGAGGGACTTTTAAAGACCTTTATTGAAGCCGGTGCTGTAGTCAGCACACCGACTTGCGGACCATGTCTGGGCGGATATATGGGTATTCTGGCAGCCGGAGAACGTTGTGTTTCCACAACAAACCGTAACTTTGTCGGCAGAATGGGACATGTTGATTCTGAAATTTATCTGGCAAGTCCGGCAGTAGCAGCGGCAAGTGCTGTTGCCGGCAAGATTTCCTGCCCTTGCCAGTTGGCGTAATATAGAAAGATTGATAGGAGGCATTAGCATGAAGGCAGCAAAAGGTACTGTTTTTAAATATGGTGACAATGTAGATACGGATGTAATTATTCCGGCACGTTATTTGAATTCATCTGATCCGGCGGAACTGGCAACACATTGTATGGAAGATATTGATAAGGAGTTTGTGAATAAGGTAAATAGGGGAGACATTATTGTGGCCACCAAGAATTTTGGATGTGGATCTTCCAGAGAGCATGCACCGATTGCAATTAAAGCAGCCGGTGTGAGTTGTGTGATTGCAGAGACTTTTGCACGAATTTTTTATCGGAATGCAATTAATATTGGGCTTCCGATTATTGAATGTCCTGAAGCAGCAAAGGGGATTGATGAAGGCGATACGGTAGAAGTCAACTTTGATACCGGTGTAATCACTGACGTGACAAAGGGAACAACGTATAAAGGACAGGCATTCCCTGAGTTTATGCAGAAGATCATTGCAGCAGAGGGACTTGTGAATTATATTAATCAGAAGTAAGCCAAAAGGCAGAGGATTAAATCAAAAGCGATGATAAACAGGATTGACGGTAATCAATATAATGATTATAATGCAGCAAAAACAGTCAATAACATAAAAGATTCCGGTGAGAAGTTCAGCTTAAACAACAGTTTATATCAAAAACAGGACAATCAGTTGGAAGAAACCGGGGACAAGGATAATAATCCTGCTACCGATAAAACGAAAGCAAGGACTACGGAGCGCAGTGGTGTCAGACTGGAACTTTCCAGGGATGGTCAACAGGCCGGTGTGAAGCGGAAACAGGATAAAACGGCAGTCAATGAGCATTCTCAGGCGGCGGGGCAGTCTTTTCTGGATACAGTTCAGAAGTTTATAACAGATTTTATACAGACGGTAAAAGAAGTTTTTAACCGAATCTGGAATGAACCTCAATCGGAAGAGTCTGTGCAGTCCTCTGATGTCACATCAGAGGAAGCAGAACGTTATACGGAGGAGTATCTGACCCTAAAAGGTCTATCAACAGAGAAAGCCACTGTGGATAAAGATGGTGAAATACAGAAATATCTGCATTCCGGCAATCTGGATCAGGTTATCAGTCTTTTGACGGATAATGGGCAGAAGACAATCGCAAAGAATTCAACTCTTTTAACCTATTACGACCGGAATGGAAGACTGACACAGATCAATCCGTCGGACAGAGAGCGGATTCTGCATGGTGACAGGAATACAAGAAAATTATAAGAAAAAGATTCGCAATTGCGAATCTTTTTTAATGTATGACAACGTTTTTGCCGTTTCGCTTGCCGGTATATAAATTATAATCAGCTTTAGTAATGACTTCCTCCAAAGTATCGTGTCCGTCATATGTGGATACACCGAGTGTCAGTGTGCAATGAATCCATTTGGAGTCAAGCTTAAAGATATGATTAGCCACATTGCGGCGGATATCTTCTGCGATGCGGTATGCTTTTTCTTCCAGCTGGCTGGCTATCAGAATCAGGATTTCTTCGCCACCCCAACGGCAGACATAACCGTTATCCTTGACCTGATCGGTTGTGATCTGTGCGATTTCCTGCAATACGATATCACCGAAATCATGTCCGTAACTGTCATTGATTATCTTGAAATTATCTATGTCGCACATAATAAGTGAAAAGTTGGAACCTGACTCGAGAGCCTGGTTCAAAAAGAGATTCATGCTTCTCCGGTTATATAATCCGGTTAATGGATCGGTGCTGGCAAGCTTCTCCAAAATTGCATTTTGATGCCGCAACTGTATACTGGTTGCATTCATTTCAAAGATAAAAATGAGAGAAAAAATGATCAGGAACAGGAAGGTGCAAATGGAATTGAAAATATATAATCCCAGTTCCAGATTTTTAAAGCGCAGTTCATACATAGGCTCAAGGTAGAAGGATAGAATCTTGCATGACAGAAAAGCCAGTATGGCAAACAGTGCAGATACAGTAGCAATAAGCATTTTACGACGCTTGGTATTCATGGTATAACACATATAATAGCAAACGGGAATAATGGCAATCAGATATTGCGCGAATCCATACTGCCAACCCACACAGATGGTTGCAACAAAGGAATGCAGGACAATTTCCGAGTAGGTAATGTAGTATACCGGCAGGAAGATGTCTTTGTGAATCAGTCTTGTAGATGCAAGATATGTTAAAACACTAAGGATATTAAAAATGAAAAGTGGGAGCACCCTAAAATAACCGAACAGACAGGTTAAGAAAAAATGCACGAGTAAAATGGAATAAATCATCAGGCTGTATTTTTGTCTGTCGGTAATATGCTGAATAAAACTTAAAATTTTCTTGGTTGTTAAAGTTAACCGATTCATAAAAATATTATAGTATAAAAAGCGGATATTGTAAATCATTTTTCCTAAAACAATTGTTCGATTATAGGATGTCTGATATAATAAGTTCAGCGAATACAATTCGCTGAACTGGAGAAAGTATTGTGGATAGAGAAGCATTTGAACAGGCAAAGCTTAAGGTACTGTTAAAACAGCATGATCCTCATGGATTTGGAACTTTGCAGGAAAAGACAGTTCATGCTGTAATGAAATTATATTATGAACCTAATGAAGATTATCATGAGGTGCCGATAGAAGGGTATATAGCGGATATTTATACCGGTGAGCGTATCATTGAGATACAGAATGGTAATTTCAATAAACTGAATCCGAAGCTTACAGCCTTTCTGCCATTATATCCGGTGACGGTAGTTCTGCCGATCCCGCACAACAAATGGCTGATCTGGATGGATCAGGAAACAGGAAGCTTGTTTGATAAACGAAAATCTCCTGTGACAGGATCTGTATACAGTGTTTTCCCGGAATTGTATAAGATTAAAAGTTTTCTGAAGCATCCGAATCTTTCTTTTGCGTTCCCCTTAGTGGACGTAGAGGAGTATCGTTTATTAAACGGATGGAGCAAAGACAGGAAAAAGGGATCTGAACGGTATGACAGAATGCCGGTTGCGTTGTATGATGAGATTGTATTTGAACGTAAGGAAGATTTTGTTCAGGTCATTCCTTATGATCTGGAGGATACCTTTACCGTCAGGGATTTTGCCAAGGGTGCTAAAATCCATAAGGATCTTGCACAGGTTACACTGCATATCCTATATCATATGGACCTGGTGGCCAGAATTGGTAAGCGTGGCAGGGAATATTTATATCAGGTAATAGATTGAGAGAACTGACTTACAGTAAATGAAAATGCTCAGAAATGAGGGACGGATAGAATGAACGCAATGATTGTGATACATGGAATCTGCGTTATCGTATGCATGATATTGGTAATGATTGTTTTGAGTTCCAAGACATCAGATGCACAGAAGTGGCTTCTTGCGGGGACTACTTTTGTAATGATCAATGTGGTGGGATATTTCTTTGAACTTCAGAGTACTACTGTGGAAGGAATGCGGATATCGGTCAAGATACAGTATGTGGGTGCATGCTTCTGTCTGTTGTGTTTTTTGTGTTTTGTAGATGTGTACAATAATCACATCAACCAAAAACTGATTAATGGTATCAAAGCTTTCTATGCTGTTAATAATCTGATGATTTTGTTACTGGTTTTTACCTTTGAATATCATACGCTTTATTACAAGGCGGTTCATTCAGTTGTGCAAAACGGACAATGTTTCTGGATCTATACGCCGGGATTTTTCCATAGATGGTGGACGGTAACTACAAATATCATGGGCCTTATTATTCTGGCAATAGCCATCTCCTCCGCTATGGAGCAAAAGGGAGAAAGACATCATGAATATACACTGATTATTTATGCGGCATTGATGCCTGTTATTTTTATGATTTTAAAGGCACTTGGTGTTATGGGATATTATGATAGCTTTCCGTTTTCCATGACGCTTACAGAAATCTTTCTGGTTGTTATTATCCTGCGGTATCGGCTCTTTGATGCTGTTATGACAGCGAAGGATATGGTGCTGGAAGAAATACAGGAGGGTATTTTTGTCCTGGATAGAAATGGCGAAGTCATGTACTCTAACAGAGAATCCAATCTGATATTTCCGGGCATAGACAGGAAAAAGGATGAGAGGGTGCATCGCGAAATCGTGCAGTTCATTGAAAACCATTCTGACGGATTCATGCTGCAGGATCATTTCTATAAATGGCAGAGTACGGATATCAGAGATAATAACGGAATCCATGCAGGAACCATGTATCGTATCATGGATATGACGGATAATTATTACTATACGCAGAAACTGATTGAATTGAAAGAGGATGCGGAGCGGGCCAATGAGGCGAAAAGCTCTTTTCTGGCCAATATGTCCCATGAAATCAGGACACCTATCAATGCGGTGCTTGGCATGAATGAGATGATCCTCAGAGAGTGTGATTCTGATTCGATTAAGGAATATGCAGTGAATATTAACAATGCCGGTAAGACGCTGCTTTCCATTATTAACGATATTCTGGATCTGTCTAAAATAGAATCGGGTAAAATGGAAATAGTGGAAGCGGATTACGATGTCAGATTACTGCTTACCGATATTGAAAATATGATATCCATGCGTGCAGAAGAGAAGAACCTTATTTTTACCATAGATGCGGATGAAACAATTCCAACAGTGCTGCATGGAGATGAGATGCGTATTAAGCAGTGTATTGTTAATTTATTGACTAATTCAGTCAAGTATACACATAAAGGGTCTGTATCGTTGAAACTTGATAAAACAGACAATAATGACGGCAGCATCAATCTTTGGGTAAGCGTTACGGATACCGGTATTGGAATCAAGGAGGAGGAACTGCACAAACTGTTTGAATCCTTTATCCGCCTGGATATTACCAAGAACCGGAATGTGGAAGGAACAGGACTGGGCTTAAATATTACAAAGAAACTGGTTGGCATGATGGGCGGTAACCTGACAGTAGAGAGTGTCTATGGAGAAGGCAGTACGTTTTCTTTTGTTATTGTACAGAAGGTAGTAAATCAGGAAGGTATTGGTGATTATCGAAACGGAGTCAAGAAGCTGATGGAGAAAACACTTAAACCGGCACAGACATTTGTTGCTCCTTTGGCCAATGTACTTTCTGTGGATGATAATAAGGTCAATCTTGCAGTTGTTAAGGGCTTCCTGAAGAAATTGAAGATACAGTGTGATTCGGTACTTAGTGGTACAGAGTGTATTCAGAAAGTGTCGGAGAAAGATTATGACATTATCCTGTTGGACCATATGATGCCGGAGATGGATGGTATTGAAACTCTGCAGAAACTGCAACAGAAAGAACAGTGGCAGAAACAGCATCCGGCGGTGATCGCATTGACGGCAAATGCTGTTGCGGGAGCAAGGGAAGAATATTTGCGGGTAGGTTTTACGGATTATCTGTCTAAGCCGATTGATTCCGTCAAACTTGAGGAGATGCTGGCAAAGTATCTTCCGCCTGATAAAATAGAAAAAGTCGAGGAATAATACTACTACATATGGTATTTTGCGCTTTTCAAACTACCAAATTTATGGTAAAATGTCCACGAAAGTAATAGATGAGGTGGCATATTTATGGCAAAAGAAAACAAGTATGATGCTTCCAGTATTACCGTTCTGGAAGGATTGGAGGCTGTCAGGGTCAGACCCGGTATGTATATAGGAAGTGTATCTACCAAGGGCCTGAATCATTTGATATATGAGATAGTGGATAATGCAGTGGACGAGCATCTGGCCGGATACTGCAACCATATCCGTGTAACACTGGAAGCGGACGGTTCTGCTACCGTTGAGGATGACGGAAGAGGTATTCCCGTAGGCATGCATGAGAAAGGTGTCAGTGCGGAAAGACTGGTATTTACGACACTCCATGCAGGCGGTAAATTTGATAATGAGGCATATAAGACAAGCGGAGGACTGCATGGTGTAGGTTCATCGGTTGTCAATGCTTTGTCTGAGTGGCTTCATGTAAAGGTAAAAAACGGCGGCTTTATCTATGAAGATAAATATGAGCGTGGCGTGCCGGTATTGGAGTTAAAGGACGGACTCCTTCCTGTGGTTGGTAAGACGAAGGAGACAGGAACGACTGTTTCTTTTCTGCCGGATGACACTATTTTTGATAAGACAAGATTTAAAGAGGATGAGGTTAAAAGCCGTTTGCATGAAACAGCATATCTGAATCCGAATCTGACTATCATTTTTGAAGATAAGAGAAATGAAGAAACGGAACATATCGAATATCATGAACCGGAAGGTATTGTTGGATTTATTAAAGATATGAATAAATCCAAGGAAACCATTCATGACGTGGTTTATTTTAAAGGAGAAAACGAGGGGATTACTGTTGAGGTGGCCTTTCAGTATGTCAATGAGTTCCATGAGAATGTATTGGGCTTTTGTAATAATATCTACAATGCAGAGGGCGGAACCCATCTGACCGGCTTTAAGACTATGTTTACCAACGTGATCAATACCTATGCCAGAGGATTAAATATTCTGAAGGAAAAGGATGTGAATTTTACCGGTGCGGATGTACGTAACGGTATGACGGCGGTGGTTTCCATCAAGCATCCGGATCCGAGATTTGAGGGGCAGACTAAGACCAAGCTGGATAACCAGGATGCAGCCAAAGTTGTCAGTAAAGTGACGGGGGATGAAATCGTCCGGTTTTTTGACCGTAATCTGGAAACCTTAAAGAGTATTATCGGATGTGCGGAAAAGGCAGCTAAGATTCGTAAGACAGAAGAAAAAGCGAAAACAAATCTGCTTACCAAACAGAAATTTTCCTTTGATTCCAATGGTAAATTAGCCAACTGCGAGTCCAAGGATGCTTCCAAATGCGAGATCTTTATCGTAGAGGGCGATTCTGCGGGAGGCAGCGCCAAGACGGCCCGTAACCGTATGTATCAGGCAATCCTCCCAATCCGCGGAAAGATCCTGAATGTGGAGAAGGCCAGCATCGATAAGGTTCTGGCTAATGCGGAGATTAAGACTATGATTAATGCCTTTGGATGTGGATTTTCCGAAGGGTATGGTAATGATTTTGATATCAGTAAGCTTCGCTATGATAAGATTATTATTATGGCAGATGCGGATGTGGACGGAGCGCATATTTCAACACTGCTTCTTACACTGTTTTATCGTTTCATGCCGGAACTGATCTATGAGGGACATGTATACATAGCTATGCCGCCTCTTTATAAAGCTATGCCGTCTAAAGGGGAAGAAGAATACCTGTATGATGACAAAGCACTGGAGAAATATCGTAAGAAACATAAGGGACCTTTTACCCTGCAGCGATACAAAGGTCTGGGCGAGATGGATGCCCAGCAGTTATGGGAGACAACTCTTGATCCGGAAACAAGGATGATGAAACAGGTCGAAATTGAGGATGCACGTATGGCTTCTGAGGTAACGGAGATGCTGATGGGGACTGAGGTGCCGCCCCGGAAAGAGTTTATCTATCATCATGCACAGGATGCAGAGCTGGATGTATAGAAGTGTGGGAAGAACATTAACAGAAAGAGGATAGAAAAAGAACCATGTCAAGTATGAACGATAGAATCATTAAGACGGAATATTCCGAGGTTATGCAGAAATCTTATATTGATTATGCCATGAGTGTTATTATAGCGCGTGCCCTGCCGGATGCCAGAGACGGATTGAAACCGGTACAGAGAAGAACGCTGTATGATATGTACGAGCTTGGGATACGTTATGATAAGCCCTATCGTAAGTCGGCCCGTATCGTAGGTGATACCATGGGTAAATACCATCCCCATGGAGACAGTTCTATCTATGAAGCACTGGTTGTGATGTCTCAGGATTTTAAGAAGGGACTGCCGCTAATTGACGGGCATGGTAATTTCGGTAATATTGAGGGAGACGGCGCCGCTGCCATGCGTTATACGGAGGCAAGGCTTCAAAAGATCACGCAGGAGGCTTTTCTGGCAGATTTAGACAAGGATGTGGTGGACTTTATTCCTAACTTTGACGAGACAGAGAAGGAACCTACCGTATTGCCGGTTAAGATTCCGAATTTGTTGATCAATGGGTCAGAAGGTATTGCGGTTGGTATGGCCACCAGTATCCCGCCTCACAATCTGGCAGAGGTAATTGATGCTACTAAGGCATATATGCTGGACGAGAATATTACCACGAGGGAACTGATGCGTTATATTAAGGGGCCGGATTTCCCGACAGGCGGCATTGTAATCAATGAGGACGAGCTGTTGGAAATATACGAGACCGGTGCCGGTAAGATTAAGATCCGCGGGAAAGTGGAAGTGGAGAAGGCAAAGGGCGGTAAAACCAATCTGGTGATTACAGAGATTCCTTATACGATGATCGGTGCCAATATCAGTAAATTCCTAATGGATGTGGCTGCCCTTGCCGAGACAAAGAAAACCCAGGATATTGTGGATATCACCAACCAGTCTTCCAAAGAAGGCATCAGAATTGTAATTGAGTTACGCAAGGATGCGGATGTTGAGAACTTCAAAAATATGCTTTATAAGAAGACACGTCTGGAGGATACCTTTGGCGTCAATATGCTGGCGATTTCCAATGGCAGACCGGAAACGATGGGATTAAAGCAGATCATTAAAGAGCATGTGGATTTCCAGTTTGAAGTGACTACCCGTAAATATAAGAATCTGCTGGCAAAAGAGCTGGAACGTAAGGAGATTCAGGAAGGTCTGATTAAAGCCTGCAATGTAATCGATCTGATTATTGAAATCCTGAGAGGCTCCAAAGACCGTGCCATGGCGAAAGCCTGTCTGGTAGAAGGTAAAGTGGATGGCATTAAGTTCAAATCCAAAGAATCAAAGGTTATGGCTGCCCAGCTTATGTTTTCTGAGAAACAGGCTAATGCGATTCTGGATATGCGTCTGTATAAATTGATTGGTTTAGAGATTGAAGCACTGATCAATGAGCATGAGGATACGATGGCGAACATTTACCGCTATGAGGATATTCTGGCAAGACGTGATTCCATGGCACAGGTTATTATGAATGAACTGGATGAGATTAAAGAACAGTATAAACGTGCCAGAAAAACGCAGATTACAACAGCCAGCGAGGCGGTTTATGTGGAGAAGAAAGTGGAAGAGATGGATATCGTATTCCTGATGGACCGCTTTGGGTATGCAAAAACGATTGACATGGCAACTTACGAGAGAAATAAAGACGCAGCCGATGCTGAGAATAAATATACATTTGTGTGTAAGAATACGGGAAAAGTGTGTCTCTTTACAAATACGGGACAGCTTCATACACTTAAAGTGATGGATTTGCCCTTTGGTAAATTCCGGGACAAGGGTGTACCGGTAGATAATATCAGTAATTATGACTCTGCGAAAGAAACTATAATCTTTGCAGCAAGCCAAAGTGATCTGAATCTGTATCGTGTTATTTTCGTTACGAAGCAGGCAATGCTCAAGATTGTGGACGGTGGAGAGTTTGATGTGGCAAAACGTACTGTTGCTGCAACGAAACTTCAGGATGGTGACGAGGTATTAAGCGTTGTAACTTATAAGGAACAAAGGAATATCGTACTGCAGTCTAAAGAAGGATATTTCCTGCGCTTTACCATAGAGGAAATCCCGGAAAAGAAGAAAGGCGCTATCGGGGTACGCGGTATGAAGCTAGGCGCAAAAGACGAAGTGGAGGCTGTATATTATACGCAGAATGCCGTGGAGCAATCCATTGAATACGGCAGTAAACAGTTAGAGTTAAATAAAATCAAATTAGGAAAACGTGATGGTAAGGGAGTTAAAGTCAGGACATGAGAGTCATAGCGGGAAAAGCGAGAAGCTTGCGGTTAAAAACACCGGAAGGAATGGATACAAGACCTACCACGGACAGAATTAAGGAAACATTGTTTAATATGTTGATGCCTTATTTGCCGGATGCGGTATTTGTGGATTTGTTCAGTGGGAGCGGTGGTATTGGTATTGAAGCACTCAGCCGTGGAGCCAGACATGCCTACTTTGTGGAGAATCAAAAGAAGGCGCTTGACTGTATATCCGATAACCTGAACTTTACGCATCTTATGGATCAGGCTACGATTATGAAGCAGGATGTGCTGAGTGCATTGAGTTGCATCCATGAGAAGGAAGTTGATGTGATTTTTATGGACCCGCCTTATGGCCTGGGTTATGAAAAGCAGGTTCTGCACCTACTTAAGACGATGTCTTATGTGACGCCAAATACCCTGATCGTTATAGAAGCCTCTCTGGAAACAGATTTTTCTTATTTGGAATCTTTGGGATATGACAGGAAGAAAGAAAAATGCTATAAGTCCAACAAGCACATATTCTGTCAGAAACAATAAATTTATTTTTTTATAAAATTTTTAAAATAAATAAAGACATTTTACAAAAAGTGATTTATTATGATAGAAAAAGCTATAAAAAGAATAAATGAGGAACGTTTATGACAGCAGCGATTTATCCGGGCAGTTTTGATCCGGTAACATATGGTCACCTTGATATTATCAGGCGTGCGGCTGAAATTTTTGATGAATTGACAGTAAGTGTGTTGAATAATAAAACAAAGACTCCATTGTTTTCTGTGGAAGAACGTGTTAAGATGTTAGAAGAGGCGACGAAGGATCTTCCGAATGTGACAATTGATTCTTTCAGTGGTCTGCTGATTGATTATGCGAAAGAGAAGAATATTCATGTAGCAATCAGAGGACTGCGTGCTATTACGGATTTTGAGTATGAATTACAGATAGCACAGACAAACAGGAAATTTTCCGGTGGAGATCTGGATACCATGTTTCTTACGACAAGTTTGGAATATGCCTATCTGAGTTCATCAACGGTAAAAGAAATTGCCAGTTTTAATGGAGACATTTCCCAGTGTGTACCGGACTTTGTTGCAAGTTTGATATATGAAAAATATGGATTAAAAAGATAGGAGTTATTATGAGCAGTAGAATTGAACAACTGATCGATGAAATTGAAGATTACATTGATGGCTGCAAGTATCAGGCTCTATCCAAGACGAATATTATCGTGAATAAGGAAGAAATAGATGAGCTTCTCAGAGAACTTCGTATGAAAACGCCTGATGAGATCAAACGTTATCAAAAAATCATTACGAACAAGGAAGCCATTTTAAATGATGCCAGGGCGAAGGCAGAAGCACTGATCCAGGATGCAACGGTACAGACCAATGAACTGATTAATGAGCATGAGATTATGCAGCAGGCTTATGCACAGGCAAATGAAGTAGTCAGAATGGCTACCACGCAGGCACAGGAAATTTTGAATAATGCTACGATAGAGGCCAATGGCGTGAGAACTTCTGCCATGCAATATCTGGATGATATGCTTGCCAATTTAGAGAATGCCATGACAGCTACTTTGGCAACTACTACAGAACATTATGAGAGCTTTTACAATACAATCAACAATTATTGTGAGACTGTCAAGGCAAATCGTGCAGAACTGCATCCTGTGGAAGTGGATAAGATGTTAAAGGAAGCAGAAGGGGATGGAGAGCCTGCGGAATTAGACTTGATGTAAATCATATAGCAATTATTGTAAGCCGGTTTCCTTGGAAGCCGGCTTATTCTTTACGTGACAGGGTAAATAGATTTGGAGTGAATGCATGATAAGTTTGAATAGAACAAGACGGAATCTGATGCTGTGTATATTTGCTTTGCTGACAACAGTTTTTTTGATCTGTATATGGGGTAAAACCGTGTTGGAAGTACAGGCGGATGAACCGGTGGTGGTTGTTATTGATCCGGGGCATGGCGGAGAGAATCTGGGTGGCGAATATGAGGAGTATATCGAGAAAGAAATGACTATGATCGTGGCGAATGCCATGAAAGAAGAACTGGAAAAATATGACGGTATACAAGTGTATATGACCAGATATGGTGATATAGAGCAGGATATGTCTCTGGAAGAACGCAGCGAGTATGCTAAGAGCGTGGATGCCGACTTTATGTTCTGTCTACATTTCAATTTATCAGAACACCACACTTTGTTCGGTGCGGAATGCTGGGTATCTGCCTTTGGTGAGCAGTATAGCAAGGGCTATAGTTTTGCAAGCGTGGAGATGGAATTATTGCAGGAACTTGGGCTATATTCTCGGGGTATCAAGACGAGGCTTAACAGCAGGGGAACAGATTATTATGGTATTATCAGGACTGCTACGGAACGGGAAATACCCTGTGTCCTGATTGAACATTGTCATCTGGATCAGGAGAATGATCAGCCATTTTATGATTATGATGAGAAACTGAAAGCCTTCGGGAGACTGGATGCAACGGCAGTTGCGAAATATTTTAATCTGCGTTCGGAAGAACTGGGTGTGGATTACAGTGATTATCAGAACGTGGAGGTACCGATACCCACCGGTGTTGTAAAACCGGATATGACGGAGACGGACGTTTGTATGATTGATGTACTGGATCAGAATATGGAGACCGGTGAAGTTACAGTGCAGGTATCTGCCATGGATTATGACAGTGGAATGTTGTATTACGCGTATAGCTATGATAACGGAGAAACATTTTCCCCATTGCAGAAATGGGGAGATAAGTCTCGGGATACCATTACGTTTACCATGCAGGTGCCGCCCCATATTGTGCCCAAGATTGTAGTAAATGGGTATAATGGGTATGATTTGTATAAAACCAGTAATATGGTTTCACTGCCCTCTATGGACTACAAGACAGAGGAAGAAATTGCGGCAGAACTGGCCAGGCAGGAAGCGCTGGAGAGTGCTGCCAGAACGGAAGCCCAGAAAAATTACAAAGATACTACCTATGAAATGGAACCAACAGAGCATGAGAAAACGGAGGAGAAATCTTCCTCTTTACTGTATTTTGCAGGCGTGTGTGCCGTATGTGCCATGCTGGTGCTTGGTATGGTTATTTCCATGTTACTGCTCTTTCGAAGCAGGAGGCGGAGGCGTCGAAAAGGAAGACGACGCAGGTGATAAAAGATTTTGCGGTTTACAGCATGAGCAGTATTAGCAGATAACAAAGTGCTGTAAGTGCTGTCTGTAGAATCTTATGCAGGATGTAGGAGCGGATGGACAAATCTGTGTGCTGGATCATGCTGTAGGTCTGAGCAATGCAGGATAAGCCACCGAAAGGAAGCAGTATCAGGATGGATATAAAAAGATGATGACTGCCACGGTCAATACCACTCGTAATTTCCAATAGACAGTTTGACAAGTACAGGAAGGTTTTATTCAGATTATGAAATGGCACAAAAAGGATATTAAGCAGGTTGAAAAAAACCATATATCCACCTAATTTGGCAATGCCGATTAATCCGGAGATAACAGAACTGTCAATGGCGGCCAAAAGTGGCATTGGACAAGACGGACTGCGTGTCGGTGATGACGATATACCGGTATTTGGAACAGAAGCCGGAATGGGGATCGGGGTTCTGCCAAGCTTGTGAAAGGCAGTTTGAACAGATGGCAGAATACGCATAATAAAGATGCCGTATAGCAGAGGAATCCCATACATGATGGCAAAAGGAAGAAGCGGTTTGTCGATGGAAAGGGAAGGAACAACATAGCTTAAGAAATAGATAGGGCCGATGTTGTTGCAAAATGCCAACAGTCGGCTGCTTTCTTCCCTGTCAAGTTTTCCTGCCTGACAGAGTTCACCAATAATACGTGCGCCCATAGGAAAACCGCATAATAATCCCATCAGGACAGTATAGGAGCCATTGGGCGAAGTGCCATATAAACGATGAATGAGTGGATGCGCAAAGCGGACAAACTTCTCTGTCAGATTCATGCGGATCATAATACCTGACAGGATCATAAAGGGAAGAAGCGTTGGTATCATTTTCTGAAACCACAGCATAAGTCCGGTGGATGCATATTTTAGGGAAAGCGCCGGATAGCGCAGTAATAGATAAATCAGGTAAAGAGATAACAGAGTAAATGTGATTTGATAAAGTGTGTCAATCCACTTGTGTAATATTTTCATGGTATGCTTCTTTCTGTAGACTTTATTATATATATTCATTCAAAGTGCGTAATAGTAGCAGAAACGGCATAGAAGTACATATGATGAAGCAACAGTGCGGCCACATGGTTGCGCAATTGTCCCAAAACCGATACAATAGGAGAGCATCAATGCGATTAGACAAGTTCTTATGTGATATGAATAAAGGAAGCAGAAGTCAGGTTAAAAAGGACATTAAAGCAGGTCAGGTTACGGTAAACGGAATTACCATAACCAAGCCGGAATATGCCGTCAATGAACAGACAGATAGGGTCTGTTACCGGGAAATTCCATGTGTCTATGAGAAATATGTTTATTATATGCTTCATAAGCCGGCAGGAGTTGTATCTGCTACAGAGGATAAGCGGGAACATACGATTGTCGATCTGCTTGCCGGAGAGGGTCGTGATGATTTATTCCCGGTAGGACGACTGGATAAAGATACGGAAGGACTTTTACTCCTTACCAATGATGGTGAACTGGCCCATGCATTGTTGTCGCCTAAGAAACATGTGGAGAAAGAGTATGAGTGTCATCTGGCACATGCGTTGACCGCACAACAGATTGAGAGACTGGAGCAGGGTGTGGATATTGGTGAGAAAGAGTTGACAAAACCGGCCAAGGTATGTGTGCTGACCGATGAAGCGATATCACAATCAGCCGGAAAAAGCGGTGCCGCAGATGGCAGCATCATTACGTTAACGATTACAGAGGGTAAGTTTCATCAGGTAAAGAGAATGCTTCATGCAGTGGATAATGAGGTACTGTATCTGAAACGGATCCGAATGGGGAATCTGGTGCTGGATGAGAGATTAGAGAAAGGTGCTTACCGAAGATTAGAAAAATGGGAGATTACAGGTCTGGAATGATAAAGGCGGTAATATTTGATTTAGACGGTTCTTTAGTGGATTCCATGTGGATGTGGCATGCCATTGATATAGAGTATCTGGGTAGATTCGATATTGAGATGCCGGAGAAGCTGCAGGAGGAAATCGGCGGTAAAAGTTTCAGTGAAACTGCAGTTTATTTCAAAGAACGCTTTGAACTGCCGGATACACTGCAGCAGATTAAGGATGACTGGAACCGTATGGCATGGGACAAATATTCCCATGAGGTGCCGCTCAAGGAAGGTGTCACAGATGTACTGGAGTATTGTAAAAACCATAATATCCAAATGGGTATTGCTACCAGCAATTCCAGAGAACTGGTAGACAATATTGTAACCGTACATCAGTTGGAACAGTATATCAGCTGTATTGTCACAGGCTGTGAGGTTGCGAAGGGCAAGCCGGCGCCGGATGTATATCTGGAAGTGGCGAAGAGACTTGAGGTCAGACCAGAGGAATGTCTGGTATTTGAAGATATTATAGAGGGTATCATGGCGGGAAAAGCCGCCGGGATGAAGGTCTGTGCTGTTTATGATAAGAATTCCGAGCATCAGGATGAAGAGAAAAGACGGCTGTCAGACTATTATACCTATGATTTTAGGGAGTTGATTAGAGAAGATGGGATTTTTGCCGATTTCTAAACAAGATATGGATGCACAGGGGATAGAACAGCTTGATTTTGTCTATATAATAGGAGATGCCTATGTGGATCATCCTTCCTTCGGGCATGCAATAATCAGCAGAGTTCTGGTCTCTCATGGCTACACGGTTGGTATCATATCCCAACCGGACTGGAAGGATGAGAACAGCATTACAATTTTGGGAAAACCGAGGCTTGGATTCCTTGTTTCCGGCGGAAATATGGACTCTATGGTAAATCATTACTTTGTATCGAAGAAGCATCGTCCTACAGATGCCTATACGCCGGGCGGAGAGCCATACAAGAGACCGGATCATGCAACTGTGGTATATGGGAACCTGATTCGTAGAGTGTATAAAGATACACCGATCATCATCGGCGGGATTGAAGCCAGTCTGCGCAGGATGGCACATTATGATTATTGGTCAGACAGTTTTAAGCGATCCATTTTGTTGGACAGCCAGGCAGATATGATCTCCTATGGCATGGGTGAAAAATCCATTGTGGAGATTGCGGATGCGCTGGCAAGTGGTATAGCTGTGAAAGATATCACGTTTATTCAGGGAACGGTTTATAAAACCAAAGACATTGAAGGCGTCTATGATAGTATCATGTTGCCATCCTATGATGAGATGAAGGCAAAGCCAGAGAAGTATGCAGAAAGCTTTCAAATCCAATATCAAAGTACCGATCCCTTTACAGGAAAAACATTGATAGAACCATATCCGAATGGGTTGTATGTGGTACAGAATCCGCCTCAGCCGCCACTTACAACGGAAGAGATGGATGGGGTCTATAATCTTCCTTATATGCGTACCTATCATCCATCCTATGAAGAAAAGGGTGGCGTGCCTGCTATTGCGGAGATTAAATTCTCTTTAATTAGTAATCGTGGCTGCTTTGGCGGCTGCAATTTTTGTGCATTGACCTTTCATCAGGGAAGAACCATACAGGTCAGGAGCCATGAATCTATCATCGAAGAGGCCAGGAAAATGACCGCGGAGCCGGATTTCAAAGGGTATATCCATGATGTAGGAGGTCCTACGGCTAATTTCAGGCAGCCATCCTGTCAGAAACAGATGACTCAGGGAGTGTGTAAGAACAGACAGTGCCTGTTTCCCAAGCCCTGTCCGAATCTTACTGTAGATCATTCTGATTATCTGGCGCTGCTTCGCAAGCTGCGGGCTCTACCGGGGGTTAAAAAAGTGTTTATCCGTTCCGGTATCCGGTTCGATTACCTGATGGCTGACCCGGATGATACCTTTTTCCGGGAATTGGTGGAGCATCATGTGAGCGGGCAGCTTAAGGTGGCGCCGGAACACATTTCGGATGCAGTGCTGTCCATGCTTGGCAAACCTGAGAAAGCTGTTTATGAGCGGTTTGTGAAGAAATATTATAAAATTAACGAACAGCTTGGCAAGAAGCAGTTTCTGGTGCCGTACCTGATGTCCTCCCATCCCGGTTCAACACTGAAAGAGGCCGTAGAGTTGGCGGAATATCTGCGGGATCTGGGTTACATGCCGGAGCAGGTGCAGGATTTCTATCCAACACCCTCCACTGTATCCACGGTCATGTACTATACCGGGATTGATCCGCGAAACGGCAGGAATGTCTATGTATGCAGAAATCCGCATGAGAAAGCCATGCAGCGCGCCTTGATCCAATATCGTAATCCCAATAACTATGAACTGGTTAAAGAAGCATTGATCAAAGCGGGACGGGAGGATCTGATCGGATTTGATAAGAAGTGTCTGATACGGCCGCGAAATATGGGCTATCAGAATGCCAAAGATAAAACTGTACAGCATAAATCAAACCGGCAGGCAAAATGCAGTAATACAAACAGTAGTAAAAAGAGTAAAAACAGTCATAAGAAAACAATTCGTAATGTGCATAAGAAGAAAACTTCTTAATCCCTAATGGGAGAAATGAATTTTTGATTAGGAATCATCCTAAAAGAAAGGTTGTACTGCTAAATGAATATCGCAATCATAACGGGGGCATCTTCCGGCATGGGTCTGGAATTTGCCAGACAATTAGATGATAAGCTGGGGAAAACGGATGAAATCTGGCTTCTTGCCCGCAGAAAAGAACCGATGGAAGAACTGGCAGAAACTATGCGAAACAAAACCAGAACCATCGTCATTGACATAACCAATGAAAAGGAAATGAAACAGTTTGCGGAAGTGTTGGCAATTCAGAATCCGAAGATTACCGTGCTGGTTAATTGCGCCGGTGTGGGAAGCCATGGTTTATTCCGAAGACAGACGGAAGAAGAGATTACAGATATGGTTAATCTCAATATTGTGGCCTTAACGAAGATGACCAAGCTGTGCCTGCCTTATATGCGCAGAGGCAGTAAGGTTATCCAGTTTGCATCAGGCGCTGCGTTTGTTCCCCAGGCCGCCTTCGCGGTTTATGCTGCATCCAAGTCCTATGTTTACTCGCTAAGCAGAGCCCTGTCCAAGGAACTGCAAGGCTCCGGTATCTATGTAACCGCTGTATGCCCGGGTCCTGTTAATACACCTTTTCTCGAACATGCCTATGGCAGTCTGTCTGAAATAAACGGGTTGAAAAAACTGACGATGGCAAAGACTGAGTGTGTGGTTGCAAAAACAATAGAGGATTGCAGACGTCATAAGACGGTTTCCATCTGTGGTCTGCCCATGAAAGTCTTATATTTGCTGACACAAAGTGTACAGAATGTGATGCAGAAATTAATGTAGACTTTATGAAAATATGATATGATAGTAAAGATTGAGAGAAAGGAAGGGTTATTAAGATGTCAATAGAACGTGTGAAAGCATATTTTAGACAATATGATATGGATCAGAGAATTATAGAGTTGCAGGAATCCAGCGCCACAGTGGAACTGGCAGCGCAGGCTTTGGGGTGTGAGCCGGAGCGGATTGCAAAATCCCTGTCTTTTATGGTAGAGGATAAGCCGGTTCTGGTTATCTGTGCAGGCGATGTAAAGATTGATAATCCCAAGTATAAAGCAACCTTTGGAACAAAAGCGAAAATGCTTGCTCCTGACGAGGTGGAGAAGTTAATCGGACATGCGATTGGTGGTGTCTGTCCTTTTGGAATTGAAGAGGGGGTAGCGGTCTATCTTGATGAGTCTCTGAAGCGGTTTACAACTGTTTTTCCTGCCTGCGGCAGCGCTAACAGTGCCATTGAACTTACCATTCCGGAGTTAGAGCAGTATTCCGGGTATGAGAAATGGGTGGATGTGTGTAAATTACGGGAAGCCTGAACAGTGAAGAAAGAGGCATGATTTGTATGAAGAATTTAGTGAGAGCAAAAGGTACATACGGCTATATAGAGAACCACAAGGCATACGCAGCCATAAGAACACTGGTTTACTTCCTATTGTGTATAGGCTTATATGTGATGGGCTATGTGACTACAGGGAGTAATAAGAATCTTCTTACTGTTGTGGCTATCCTGGGCTGTCTTCCGGCATGCAAGAGTCTGGTAAATCTGGTCATGTTCCTGAAAGCAAAAGGCTGCAGTCAGGAACTGATGCAAAGGGTGAGGGAATATGATGAGGATTTGACAACTTTCTATGATTTGTATTTTACCACCTATCAGAAGAATTTTGCCATCAGCCATATGGTATTAAAGGGAAATGTGCTCTGTGGCATTACAGAGAATTCCCAATGTGATGTTAATGAGGCCGAAAAGCATCTGGAGCAGATGTTAACACAGGAAGGCATTAAGAATGTTACAGTTAAGATTTTTTCTGACATCGACAAATATATTGACCGGCTGAGTCAAGTTAAAAAGCTGGATACGGAAGAACATAAGAACAGGGATGGTATTATCAGCCTGTTGAATTCCATTTCTTTATAAGGTAAACAGACATCATTAATCAGAAAAGAAAGTAGAGCAATGTTTCAGAAACAAATTACAGACAAGGAAGCGGGACAACGGTTTGATAAATACCTTCATAAACTGCTGCCGGAAGCGGGTACCGGTTTTCTTTATAAAATGTTACGTAAGAAAAATATTACCCTGAATGGCAAAAAAGCTGACGGTAGCGAAAAAACCGCGGCCGGAGACAGCGTAGAACTCTTTTTCTCGGAAGAGACTTTGCAGAAGTTTATGGGAAAAGCCATGCCGGAGAAAGAGCATGCGTTTGAAGAGTATGAGAAAGCTTTTCAAAAGTTATGCGCAGTTAAGATTATTTATGAGAATGACCATATATTGCTGGCAGATAAACCGGCAGGGGTATTGTCACAGAAGGCTGAAAAGGGGGATCTGTCACTGAACGAATGGCTGATTGGATATCTGCTGCACAGCGGCTTCCTGAAACAGCAGGATGTGCAGATGTTCAAGCCTTCAGTCTGTAACCGGCTGGATCGCAATACAAGCGGTATCGTATTGTGTGCCAAATCCCTTAAGGGAGCACAGCTTCTGGGGGATCTGTTACAGAATAGGACCCTTCACAAATATTATCAGACGTTTGTAAAGGGACAAATCCGGGAAGAACAGTTAATAGAAGGTTGTCTGGTAAAGGATGAGGAGTATAATAAGGTATTCGTCAGGCCTTTAATTCAGGAAGAATATCATACTGATAAGGGTAAACAGAAAAATAAAAAACAGAAATTGAACCTGACGAAAGAATCTTATATTAAGACTTTGTATAAGCCACTTCAGTTCTATGATGATAAGACACTTTTGGAGGTGGAGCTTCTGACCGGAAAGCCTCATCAGATCCGGGCGCATCTGGCAAGTATCGGACACCCGCTTTTGGGTGATTACAAATACGGAGACAGCGACTGGAATAACAGATATCAGAGCTTGTATGGCGTTAAATCGCAGCTGTTACATGCCTATAAGGTAGAGTTTCCAAGACTTGAGAAGCCTTTTGAGGACATCAGTGAGAAAGTTTTTTGTGCGGAAATACCGGAAATATTCGAACACGTGAAAGGTTAATGATACGAGAAAGGCATGGATTAGTATGGCAACATGGAATTCCCGTGGGCTTCGAGGCTCTACGTTGGAGGATTTGATCAACAGAACAAATGAAAAATATATGGAAAACGGTCTGGCGCTGATCCAGAAGATACCGACCCCGATAACACCGATTAATATTGATAAACAGAGCAGACATATTACGCTTGCTTATTTTGATCAGAAAAGTACGGTGGATTACATCGGGGCAGTACAGGGGATCCCTGTCTGTTTTGATGCCAAAGAATGTGCTACAGACACTTTTTCCCTGCAGAATATCCATGAACATCAGGTGGAGTTTATGGGCAGATTTGAGCAACAGAAGGGAATTGCCTTTTTCCTGATTTATTATACTCATAAGGATGTTTTCTATTATCTGCCTTATGAAATGCTGAGGTATTTCTGGGACCGGGCGAAGGAAGGCGGACGCAAGAGCTTCCGCTATGACGAACTAAATCCGGAATACGTTTTGCCAAAGAAGCATGGCGTACTTGTACCTTATCTGGATATGCTGCAGAAGGATCTGGACGACAGAGCGGAGTAAAGGTTGACAAAAGATGGAAATTTCGATATAGTATAGAAAGTTTATTACACTACTAAATTAGCGAATTAGCACTTTAAAGCAATAAAGTGATGTGTGAAAAGAGATAAAGATTTAGAGGAAAGGCATGGTTTTAACATGAGTAAGAAGTTGGTACATACGCCGGAAGGTGTAAGAGATATTTACGGAGATGAAAAAGAAAAGAAGACTGTAGTGGAGCGTCTGTTACAGGAGAAAATAAGGGCATATGGTTATCGTGATATCCAGACACCTACATTTGAATATTTTGATGTTTTCTCCAAAGAGGTAGGAACAACTCCATCGAAAGAGTTATATAAGTTTTTCGATAAAGAGGGTAATACGCTTGTTCTGAGACCTGATTTTACCCCTTCTATAGCAAGATGTGCTGCCAAATACTTTATGGATGAGAATGTTCCAATCCGTTTCTGCTATCAGGGCAATACTTTCACAAATACTTCTAACCTGCAGGGTAAATTAAAGGAAGTTACCCAGATGGGAGCGGAGCTCATCAATGATGATTCCGTTCAGGCAGATGCGGAAATGATTGCCATGACCATTGAGGCTTTGTATCATGCGGGTTTGACTGATTTTCAGATTAGTATTGGTAATCTGGAATATTTTAAGGGCATCTGTGCAGAGGTTGGGTTGGACGAAGAGATTGAGCTGGAATTGAGAGAGTATATTTCCGGCAAAAACTTTTTCGGGGCTCAGGAACTTCTGGAAAGTGTACAGATGGAACAGAAGGATCGGGATGCACTTCTTAAGGTAAGTGAATTATTCGGAACTGCCGATATTCTGAAGGAGGCCAAGGAGGCAGCATCTAACAAACGCTCTAAGGATGCCGTCGAGAGACTTGAGAAGGTTTATCAGGTTCTGTGTGATTATGGTGTAGAAAAGTACGTTTCCTTTGACCTTGGTATGCTCAGTAAGTATAATTACTATACTGGTATTATTTTCAAGGGATATACCTATGGTGTCGGGGATGCCATTGTTAAAGGCGGACGATATGATAATCTGTTAAGCCAGTTTGGCAAGGATGCTCCGGCGATAGGATTTATGATCGTAGTGGATGATCTGCTGTCTGCCATGAGCCGTCAGGGTGTTATGATTTCCGGTATGGAGCAGTGTGAGAAGCTTTATTATACCGAAAGTACATTTAAGGAGCAGTTGAAGGCTGCCAAAAGGATGCGTGCGGAAGGCAAGCATGTTGAACTGGTGCCTCGAATGTAGATAGCTGTGATGGCAGACTGATAAAGCCTTGTTAGAGAGATTTTGCGAATTTTGGGACAGTTGAAGTAAAAAGTGCGAACAGAAAGTGTGAGATGAATGAGCGAAGATAGATATTTGACCTTTGCGTTAGGCAAGGGACGTCTTGCTAATAAGACAATGGAATTATTTGAAAAAATCGGTATTACCTGCGAAGAGATGAAGGATAAGGATTCCCGCAAGCTGATTTTTGTCAATGAGGAACTTAAATTAAGGTTTTTCCTGGCTAAAGGGCCGGATGTTCCGACTTATGTGGAATATGGCGCGGCTGATATCGGTGTGGTTGGTAAGGACACTATCCTGGAGGAAAACCGTCGTGTCTATGAGGTGCTGGATTTAGGCTACGGTAAATGCCGTATGTGTGTCTGCGGACCGGAGAGTGCAAGAGAATTACTTAAGCATCATGAGATGATCCGTGTGGCCAGCAAATATCCGAACATTGCCAAGGATTATTTCTATAATAAGAAGCATCAGACTGTGGATATCATTAAGCTGAACGGTTCTGTGGAACTGGGGCCCATAGTAAAGCTTTCCGATGTTATCGTAGATATTGTGGAAACAGGCTCTACGTTAAAGGAGAACGGACTGGAAGTGCTGGAGGAGATTTGCCCGCTGTCTGCACGTATGATTGTGAATCAGGTCAGCATGCAGATGGAACCGGATAGAATTAAGAAGCTCATTAATGATTTGAGAAGTCAATTGTAGATTAAGATTAGGTAATTGTGAAACTTATTTCAATCTTTGTAATATGTTTAAGAAAAATGTCGATGAAGCAGATTACACGACATGGAGGTTTGTATGAAAACAATTCAGTTAACAGCGAAGGCACAGAAGGATTTATTGGACAGTTTATTAAAAAGAAGTCCTAATCATTATGGGGAATATGAGGCTGTTGTGGCAGAGATTATTGCCAATGTACGTGACAAAGGCGATGAGGCGGTCTTTGAGTATACAAAGAAATTCGATAAATGGGATATTACAGCAGAGAATATTCGCGTGACAGAGGCAGAAATCGAAGAAGCCTTTGCCGGGACGGAGAAAGAATTCATAGAGGTTATGAAGCGTTCTGCCGCTAATATCTCAGATTTTCATAAGAAACAGCTTCGTAACAGCTGGATTGAAACGAAGGAAGATGGTTCTATTCTGGGACAGAGGATTCTTCCCATTGCGGTTTCGGGTGTCTATGTACCCGGAGGCAAGGCTGCATATCCGAGCAGTGTATTAATGAATGTAATCCCGGCTAAAGTAGCGGGAGTTGGTAAGATTATCATGACCACACCGGCAGGAGCTGATGGTAAGGTTAACCCGGGTACTTTGGTGGCAGCGAAGATTGCAGGCGTGGATGAAATTTATAAAGTAGGCGGTGCACAGGCAATTGCAGCCATGGCTTACGGTACGGAGAGTATTCCGAAGGTAGATAAGATAACAGGCCCGGGCAATATATTTGTGGCACTGGCAAAGAAGGCTTGTTTCGGATTTGTCAGTATTGATTCCATTGCGGGGCCAAGTGAAATTCTGGTGCTGGCAGATGAGACGGCAAATCCCCGGTATGTAGCGGCTGATCTTTTGTCTCAGGCAGAGCATGATGAACTGGCCAGTGCTATTCTCATCACCACAAGCAAGGAACTGGCTGTAGAGGTAGAGAAGCAGATTGACGGATTTTTGCAGGAGTTATCCAGAGCAGAGATTATTCGCAAATCTCTGGATAATTATGGCTATATTATTATTGCGGATTCTATGGATGATGCAGTTGAGGCAGCCAATGCCATTGCTTCAGAGCATCTGGAGATTCTTACAAAAGATCCGTACAAAGTGATGACGCAGATTAAGAATGCAGGCGCGATTTTCTTGGGAGAATATTCTTCTGAGCCGTTAGGAGACTATTATGCGGGACCGAATCATATCTTGCCGACTAATGGCACGGCGAAATTCTTCTCACCGTTAAATGTAGATGATTTTATGAAAAAGACCAGTCTTATTTCCTATTCTAAAGAGGCATTGGAGCGCGCTCATCAGGATATTGAGCTATTTGCAAAGAAGGAAGGGCTGACAGCTCATGCCAATTCTATTCATGTGAGATTCGAATAGAGAATGAAGTTTCACTAAACAGGAGGTATTTTCAAATGGGAAGAGAAGCAAATATTAAGCGGACAACGAAAGAAACTGATATTGCGGTTACTTTAAATCTCGATGGAACGGGAAAAGGTGATATCAATACAGGAATCGGTTTCTTTGATCATATGCTGGAGGGCTTTACAAGGCATGGTTTCTTTGATACAAAGATTCTGGTAAAAGGTGATCTCAAGGTGGATGGTCACCATACTGTAGAAGATACCGGTATTGTGATCGGCCAGGCAATCAAAGAAGCAATCGGTGATAAGGCAGGCATTAAGAGATATGGTTCCTTTATTCTGCCTATGGATGATGCATTATGTCTCTGTGCCATTGATTTGTGCGGCAGACCGTATTTCCATTTTGAATGTGATTTCCCGGTAGAACGGGTGGGGGAACTGGATACAGAGCTTGTGAGAGAATTTTTCTACGCTGTTTCTTATAGTGCCGGGATGAATTTACATATTAAGATGTTTCACGGAGAGAATGCCCATCATATGATTGAAGCGATGTTTAAGGCGTTTGCTAAGGCACTTGACGAAGCAACCTCTTTTGATGAGCGCATCACGGGAGTGCTTAGTACGAAGGGAAGTCTGGGCTAATGTCCCCAACAAACATAGGACAATAAACTGAAGAAAAGTAACATAACAGCAGGAAGGAATTGGCAAATTATGTCATACAAGAAATTTATACCATGTATTTATTTATATAAAGGAAATGCTATAAAAGGCTTTGATGATAATACCATTATCGATACAAATCCGGTAGCACTGGCTAAGTTCTACAGTGATAACAATGCGGATGAGCTGATCGTTTATGATATGTCTGATGGGGACGCAGAACATGAAGAAGCCCTGGATATTATCAAGGCTATCTGTAACGAAGCTGAAATCCCCGTGATCGGTGCGGGTAATGTGAAGCGTATGGAGGATATCAAGAAGCTGCTTTATGCCGGATGCAAGAAAGCTGCTTTGAACTATTCAAAACCGGGTAATGTGGAGATTACGGAGGAAGTGTCCAAGAAATTCGGCAAAGAGAAAATTGTAGCATGCGTGACAGAGGCAGATACCATTACGGCTAACAAGGCACTGATCGGAGAATATATTGAGGAGATTATTCTGGTAAAAGAGAAGGAATTGAAGGATGCTATTAATGTATCCGATTTCCCTATGATTGCTTCGGTACCGGATGTTTCTCTGGATAAGATTCTGGAACTGCTTTCTTTGGATAATATTTGTGGTATTTCCGGTTATGCCATCAATGAAAACGCCAAGGAATTGCTGGCCATTAAGGCCCTGTGCCAGAACAATAATATTCCGGTTAATACCTTTGAACCTGCGATTAAGTGGGAAGAATTTAAATTGAATTCGGACGGTCATGTGACTGTAGTAGTGCAGGATTACAAGACGGATGAGGTTCTGATGGTGGCTTACATGAATGAGGAAGCCTATAACATGACCTTAAGGACAGGTAAGATGACTTATTATAGCAGAAGTCGTCAGGAATTATGGGTAAAAGGCGAGACCAGCGGACATTATCAGTATGTGAAATCTCTGACAGCTGACTGTGATAAGGATACTATTTTAGCCAAGGTGTCCCAGATTGGCGCAGCGTGTCATACCGGTTCTCATTCCTGTTTCTTTAATGAAATTATGGCAAAGGAATATGAAGAGTCTAATCCTCTTAAGGTATTCGAGCAGGTATTTGACGTGATCAAGGACAGAAAAGTGCATCCGAAGGAAGGATCCTATACCAATTATCTGTTTGACAAGGGAATTGATAAGATATTGAAGAAGCTTGGTGAAGAGGCTACAGAAATCGTGATTGCTGCCAAGAATCCCAATGCTAATGAAGTGAAATATGAGATATCGGATTTCCTGTATCATATGATGGTACTGATGGCAGAGAAGAATGTAACGTGGGAAGAAATTACCACAGAACTGGCACAGAGATAAGAATTTACAAAGAATGCACTAGAGAAAAATAACAGAGAAAAGAGAGATACTTATGAAAGCATTTATTAAAGAATTTAAGGAATTCATATCAAGAGGTAATGTGATGGATATGGCAGTCGGTGTCATCATCGGCGGTGCCTTTACCGCAATCGTGAATTCTCTGGTAAATGACATTGTGATGCCATTATTGTCCCTTTTGACAGGAGGATTTGATTTTTCAGCACTGTGTATTGTTTTAGGAGAGGGAGAGAATGCAGCTACTTTAAATTACGGTGCCTTTATCTCGGCGGTAATCAATTTTATTCTGATTGCCTTTGTGATTTTCCTTGTGATTAAGGGAATCAATAAGTTGTCCAGAAAGAAGAAACCGGAACCGGTCATTACCACCAAGGAATGTCCTTTCTGTAAGGAGCAGGTTGCATTAGAAGCAACCAGATGTCCTCATTGTACTTCTGAACTTGACAAATAATATGAAAGGGTTATAAATCCCGGTGGCACATGATCTTATGTGTGCAGCCGGGATTTTTGAGTATATGGTGAGTGCTTTTGTCTGGGAAATTGGAAAAACAGAGGCGGTTCTTTTCTATATGTTTTTTTCATACAATTAAGCAAGGATAAGCAGACAGGACACAGTACATAAATGGATCATAGAATTCCTTTGGAAAAGAAGATGGAGCTGGCGCAGTATATCAGAGAGGAGAACATGGAAAACCGTATGAAAATCAGACAACGGGAAAAAATTCTGTATGGCACAAGCACACAACCACCGCTTTATGAGCGTGGAACATTGAGCGGACATAGCGTACAGCATGACTATGCAATGGATCATATAGAAAATGAGGGGATTCCAAGTGTATCACTGGGAACTTTTAAGTATCGGATGATCATAGCGGTACTGCTGTTTGTGGCTTTTCTGGTATGTGACACGAATCAAAGCAATTTCGGGAATTATACAACCAATGATGTGCATGATATGATTATGGCAGATACGTTTCATCTGTATGATGGGGAGGGCGATGAGACTATGGAAGGATTGGCCGGTCTGCTTGATTTTGGGGACTAAATCCGATATACTAAAACGAAGTATTAGTCATATTTGAGACTCCGGTATGGAAGGTATATGAATCCATATACGGAAGAGTGTTTGGAAAGGTATGATAATTAATATGAGAAAACTGGCGTTAAGCGATGAAATACTAATGCAGGTGGAGAAACCGGCGCGTTACATCGGTAACGAGGTCAATTCTGTTGTAAAAGATAAAAATAACGTAGCTATCCGGTTTGCGATGTGCTTCCCGGATGTATACGAGATCGGGATGTCCCATCTGGGGATACAGATTCTGTACAGTATGTTTAATGCGTGGGAGGATGTGTGGTGTGAACGCGTCTATTCCCCGTGGACGGATTTGGATGCGATTATGCGAAAGGAGCACATTCCGCTTTTTGGTCTGGAATCCCAGGAGCCTGTGAAAAATATGGATTTTCTGGGGATTACCATTCAATATGAGATGTGTTATACCAATATATTACAGGTATTGGACCTGGCACAGATACCGCTTCTTGCCAGAGACAGAGGGGAGGACATGCCTATTGTGATCGGCGGCGGCCCATGCAGCTACAATCCGGAGCCGATTGCAGATTTCTTTGATTTGTTCTATATCGGAGAAGGGGAGACTCAATATCGTCCGCTCCTTGACTGGTATCTGGAGAATAAGAAGCAAGGCGGTTCCAGACTTGATTTTCTAAAAGGGGCTGCTAAAATTCCGGGTATCTATGTACCGCAGTTCTACGAGGAAGTATATAACGAGGATGGTACTATCAGGGAACGCAGGAAATTGTGCGAAGAAGCACCGGATAGGATTCTGAAAGAGATTGAGATGGATGTGACAGATTGCCATTATCCAATGAAACCGGTAGTGCCTTTTATAAAGGTAACGCAGGATCGTGTCGTATTGGAAATCCAGCGCGGCTGTATCAGGGGATGCCGTTTCTGCCAGGCGGGACAGCTATACCGTCCGGTCAGAGAGCGTGATGTGGACAAGCTGAAGGAATATGCTGTGGAGATGATTAAGAATACGGGGCATGAAGAGATTTCCTTAAGCTCTTTAAGCTCCAGTGACTATTCCAAGTTGGACGAATTATTGGACTTCCTGATTACGGAATGCGGTCAGAAGCATATCAATATATCACTTCCATCCCTCAGGATAGATGCTTTTTCGCTGGATGTGATGAGCAAGGTGCAGGATGTGAAGAAAAGTAGTCTAACATTTGCACCGGAGGCAGGCAGCCAGAGACTTCGTGACGTGATTAACAAAGGATTGACTGAAGAAGTCATTTTAAAAGGCGCTGCACTTGCTTTTGAAGGCGGCTGGACAAGGGTTAAACTGTACTTCATGTTGGGTCTGCCTACGGAAACAGAGGAGGACATCAGGGGAATCGGTGATCTGTCCAATAAGATTGCGGCAACCTTTTTTGATACGGTACCGAAGGATAAGCGTGTGAACGGAAAGGTACAGATCGTGACCAGCACATCCTTCTTTATCCCTAAACCATTTACGCCATTCCAATGGGCACCCATGTGTACCAAGGAGCAGTTTCTGGATAAGGCTTATCAGACGAAACAGGGAATTATGGAGCAGTTGAATCAAAAGAGTATTAAGTATAACTGGCATGAGGCTGACGTGAGTGTGCTGGAGGGCGTTTTTGCCAGAGGCGACCGTAAAGTAGCTCGTGCCATCTTGGAAGCCTATAAGCGCGGATGCATGTTTGATTCCTGGAGCGAGTATTTCCATAATGATGTGTGGTTATCATGTTTTGAGGACTGCGGTCTGGACATCGGTTTCTATACGACCAGAGAACGGACCGATGATGAAATATTCCCATGGGATTTCTTAGATTGTGGTGTGACGAGAGAATTTTTGCTGCGGGAATGGAAGAAGGCACAGGCTGAAACGGTATCGCCCAACTGCAGAAGCCAGTGTCAGGGCTGTGGGGCTAAGAGATTCGGCGGCGGTGTGTGCTATGAACAGATATTGGAAAGGTATAAATAATACATGAAAATCAGGATTAAGTTTGCCAAATACGGCACCATGAAGTTCATCGGACATCTGGATATGATGCGTTATTTCCAGAAAGCCATCCGGCGTGCCGAAATCGATATAAAATATTCGGAAGGGTTCAGCCCTCATCAGATCATGTCCTTCGCATCGCCGCTTGGTGTAGGACTGGAAAGTATGGGGGAATATCTGGACATAGAAGTTAATTCCATGACAACCACAGAAGAAATGAAAGATGCCTTGAACCGCACAATGGTTGAGGGAGTGGAAGTGGTTTCCGTGGGAATACTTCCCGATACAGTCAAGAATGCCATGGCAAGTGTGGCGGCTGCTTCCTATCGGATACACCGGAAGGAAGGTGATTTCGGCATTGATAACCTGGCTGAAACCGTTAAGGCCTTTTATGAACAGGATGTCATTCCCTATACGAAAGAGACGAAAAAAAGCGTGATAGAGCTGGATTTAAAAGAAGGAATCTATGAGATTGGAACAGAAGAAATTAAGACAAATCCGGCAGAGACGGCAGAATCGGCAGATGGAAAAGCTTTGAAAACGGCTCTTTGCATGACTGTGAATGCCAGCAGCAGCGGCAATATTAAGCCCACTATGGTACTGGAGAAGCTTTTTGAGTTTGCAGGGGTGGAACTTTCACCTTCCGGATATCAGGTGACAAGACTGGAAACTTATACGAATCTGGCGAAAGATGGGGAGGCGCATCGATTTGTGCCGTTATCAGACTGTTGTGAAACATTATGACTAATACAGGTAAGATACTTATTTTAAAATTATATGACAAGTTACTTTCTATGCTGATAAGGGATAATCAGATTTTATCTATTCAGGTACAGAAAAAGGATAGCTACGCGGTAGGAAATATCTATGTGGGAAAAGTACAGAATATCTCTGCCAATATTGGTGCAGCTTTTGTGGATTTGGGAGGCGGCTATCTGACATTTCTTCCCATGACTGAGGCAAAAGATGCTTTTGTGACAAATCGTAGACCGGACGGAACCCTGAAAACAGGCGATGAAGTTCTGGTGCAGATCGTAAAGGAACCCATGAAGACTAAGCTGGCCGGTGTTACGGCTAAGATTTCCCTGTCAGGTACGTATGTGGTAGTCGGCATGCCGAAATCCGCCGGCAAGAAGGCCGTGGACGCATCTATGGATATAATGGATGCAACATCCACTGCCACATCAATGATTCAGGTTTCCTCCAAGTTAAGTAAAAAGCAGCAGATGAAATTCCGCAGTATGGAGGCCTTGCAGAAGATTGCTGAAACCTGTCCCCTGATCGTCAGGACGAATGCAGGAGAACTGGAAGAAAATGAGCCACTGCTAGCAGAGGCAGAGAAGCTTTCTGATCAGATGTGTCATATAGCGGAGATTGCAGATAAGCGTACCTGTTACAGCTGTCTGTATCAGAGCCAACCCGATTACGTCAATTTTGTACAGAATACATATCAGACGGAATATGATGAGATTGTTACGGATCTGCCGGAAGTATATGAAGTATTGAGAATAGAAATGTCCAATGTGCTGTCCGGAAATGATAAGGCATTACGTTTATATGAAGATGCCGGACTTCCTCTTTATAAACTGTATTCGGTGGAAACACGCGTGAAGGAACTTCTGGATAAGAAGGTATGGTTAAAGTCAGGCGGCTATCTGGTCATTGAACCAACGGAAGCACTGATATCCATTGATGTGAATACCGGCAAATGTGAGAAAGGCAAGAATAAGGAAGAGACTTCCTTTCAAATAAATATGGAGGCGGCAGAAATGATTGCACTGCAGCTTCGGGCCAGAAATTTATCCGGTATGATTCTTGTAGATTTTATTAATCTGAAGAAGAAAGAGCACGAATCCAGGCTGATGGAATATATGAAGAGTCTGTTAAGGCAGGATTCTGTTACAGCAAGTGTTGTGGATATGACAGGACTGGGGTTGATGGAGCTGACACGTAAGAAGGTTAGTCCCAGCTTTGCTGAGCAGATGAAATAGAGAGAATATAGTAGATAATTGCGAAACTCTAATAAGTATCTGAATCGTTGTGCGAAATTAACAATTCAACGCAGGCACGCTTTCGCTACTTTCAGCTCGTAGCGGTACATAAGGTGCTAAAATACAGCACCTAAGTACCGACGGCTTCAAAGTACCTTGCTTATGAATATGTTAATTTGCACAACTCATTTAAATATCATCGATAGTTTTGCAATTATCTAGAAATGGACGGGTGAGGATGCAGATGATGGAATTTCTCGGAATGGAAAAGGTGAAGGACGGAAAATACCTGAAAAATTATGAACTGACTTATCTGAATAAAGCCGGCAGAGAGAAGAAATATGAGATTGTAAGCCGCAGTGAGATTACCGGGCCCGATGCGCTTGGCAAAAGAGTCAGCGGCGTATCCATTGTGGCATATCATGAGGACAAGCTTTTACTTCTTCGGGAATTTCGTATGGGCGTAAACCGCTATATTTACAATCTCTGTGCCGGGATGATAGAAGAGGGAGAGTCTATGGAGGAGTGTATCACCCGTGAACTGTATGAGGAAACCGGATTGTCCGTAAAGAAAATCTGCACCATACTGCCGCCTTCCTTTGCGGCAGTTGCGTTCTCGGATGTGAAGACACAGATTGCTTTTGTGGAGGTAGAAGGAAACTTTGAGGACCACACATCCGATAATGAGCAGATTGATGCGAAGTTCTATTCCAGAGAAGAAGTGCGGGAACTGCTGGAAACTGAGGAGTTCAGCTCCAGAGCCCAGATGGCGGCATATTTCTTTAAAATATATGGTGCCTGAACTGCAGCCTTTCTGGGAATCAATGTGTTTTTGAGCCTGATATGGTTTTCCTGTCCTGTATCAGATCACCTGCTTTGATGAACGGATTATGATAGCGTTTGCGCTTTTCCGGAAGGCATAATCTTCTGGATATCATTGTATCAAGCTGCTCATAGGCTGGTGGTGTTTTAAACTGAATCGCTTTGGTTGGGCAGTAAGCCACACAGGCATTACAGCCATGACAATGATGATTCCAGACAGGACGTTTATCATGCATGGTAATGTTTTGTGTCGGACATACTTTTGCACATGTTTCGCATCCGATACATCTGTCATCCGTATAAAATCCTTTATCGTATTCTGTCTCAACTTCCATATATGGGGTCATTAACCTGGGATATAGTTTCCGGGTCAGAAATGACATATGTGGATATGGGCGCTTCTTTTTCGCGTTTATTTTCCGGCCAATCTTTATCATGCTTCTTTCCATATATGGAATCATAAGTTTTTCGGGCGGAAAAGGCGGGTATGCGATACACTGACTGGCAACACAGCGTAGTGCACGACCGTAATGAAGATGAGCCCCTTTGTCTGCCAGTAGCTTTTCCATTGTTTCGAAACATTTTCCATGCACTGCTATATAAGTTGCAACCATAAATATATAAGCATTAGGATTTATTATGAGCTTCTTAACAAAAGTTTTCATTGTGCCGGGAATATCCCATTCATAAACCGGACAGACAAAACCGATCACGGTGGCATTTTCTGCTGAGACACTTTCGGGATTGCAGCGGACTGACACCAATTCGGCGCCGCCTATCTCTTCTGCAATCTTTGTTGCAGTTCTTAGACTGTTTCCTGTACCACTAAAATAATAAATAATCTTATCCATAAATCCTCCTTTTAAATTCTAATATGTCACACTTGTAACCTTTCTGAATGCATTATATAATAGAAAGACAGTAAGCACAATTCGAAATACTAAAGTGTCACACATTAGTTCTCTGTGTTACCGGGAGCAGAGTTTAGGTAAAAGGTTATAATATATGAATAAAACAAACGGAAAAATTGCAAAACAATCAAAAGAGAAGATAGCTAAAGCTTTACTTGTTATTATGGAGCAATATCATTTCAAGGAAATAACAATCACACAGATTGCTCAGGAGGCAGAACTTTCCCGCAAAACATTCTATAGGCTGTTTTCAGATAAAGAAGAAGTATTGACATACTTGTTTGATAACCTTTATACAGAGTGCTTTGCACAGATGAAGGAACGTAAAGTACAGCATTACTGGGATGTTGTGCAATGTTATTTCGACTTTTGGGAAGCACATAACTCTTTATTGACTCTTTTGAAAAAGAATAATCTATTAACATTTCTGTTTGAAGGCTATTATCAGTATTCTTTTGAAATATTTGAATATGTGAGAACGAAAGAAATTGTGGATGAATACTCCTCAACACTGCCATATATGCTGGCTTACAGCGTGGGTGGAATGCACAGTATGCTGATGAAATGGGTGGAAGAGGATATGAAGATTCCCTCATCTTTGCTGATTGAAAAGTTGAAAAATGGGTTTATGTCTGCGGAGATATAGTGTAAAATTCTATTAAGTAGTTTTTGTATGAGCATATTATTAGCAACTCGGCTATAAAGCTATACGGAAATAACTATAAACACATAAAAAGGCAGGTGAGTGTGGTGGCTTATGAAAAACTTTTAAATGAAATCTATGCGGCGGTATCGCTTAAGTATTTATGGAAAGAATATCAGCCATATTTTATCAAAAGCGAATCGCCGGACTGGATTAATGAAACGATGGATTTTGGTCTGGAGGTCAGCCAGGCGCTTCTTCCGGATGACGGACAGGAGGAAAGTTTTATTGAGCAGTATCTCGGCTGCCTGAAGGAAGATCTGCCGCCACAGGCATTTGAGAAATACGGTGACCGCCTCAATTTTTACAACGGGAGATTTTGGGCGATATTACCGGATCGAGCAGTACATCAGGATTATCTTTCCAAGGCCAAATACCGTTTTGACAGGAAACTGGATAAACTGAATACGAATTACGTGCACAAGCGATATAACGGACTGTATCTGTTTCTTCATCCGACGGATGAGAATGATATTGATGCGGGAGCACTTTTTGAGTATATGCGATATACACAGGAAAACAAAAAAGAGCGATTCGACTGGGTGTTTTTAAACTGTGTGAAGACGATTTATGTCTGTGATTACGGAAATGACACGATTGAGCCGATTGTACTGCCACAAAATGCGGAAAATTTTCTGAATACCGAAGCAGAATACCTGCGTTACTGCCATGAATGGGAGGACGGAGCAGCATTGGATTTGTAGATATCGTCAAAAAGCTTTGTGTGGATTAGTGGAGGTAACGTTTTGCGAAGAAGTGACAGAGAAATTACAAACAAAGTAGCAATTGAAGAATTTATTGCAAAAGAGCAGATACTTAGAATTGCCTTTTATGATGATGGTGATATTTATATTGTTCCGGTTAATTATGGATATTTGTATGAAAATGAACAATATACGTTTTACTTTCATGGTGCAAAAGCCGGAAGAAAATATGAGCTTAGTAAATCTATGCCGGTAGTAGGATTTGAGATTGACGGAAAATACAAGCTGTTAGAGGCTGAAACAGCCTGTGATTTTTCGGCAGAATTTCAAAGCGTGACAGGGATAGGAACGTTATCTCTTATAGAGGAGAAGGAAGAAAAGATAATTGGACTTAATACGTTGATGAAGCAGACCACTCATAACGCAGAGTGGAGTTATCATGAAGAAATGCTTGAGACGGTTGCTGTTTTCAAGTTGGATGTTCATAAAATATCATGCAAAGCAAAATAGATGATGTACAAATCCAAATATGATTTCCTTGTGAATATGTATGAGGATAATTTAGGAGTCGATGCAATAGAGGCAGCATATCATAATATTTTTAGAACGCAATCTGGAAAGAAACTCTGTAAAGAGATGTTTGTATGTGGAGAGAAAGTATGATCATAAAGATTTAATTGGTGAAGCAACCGAATATGACAAAAAACTTACTCTAGAGGAAAAGAAACCTAAGAGTTGGTGTAAAAGTGTAAGTGCATTTGCTAATACATTTGGTGGAGTTTTAATTTTCGGTATTTCTAATGAGGGGCAGGGTGTTGGGCTTGAAGACCCAGAAGGTGATGCAGAAAAAATTAGTGAGGTTATTAAAACAAGACTAGATCCAATACCGGAGTTTAAACTTAGATTTCATAAAACCGAAGATGGAAAGATTTTGGTTATACTTGATATATATAAAGGAGACGAAACACCGTATTATTATTCGGGAGATGGTGTATTAGAAGCATACATCCGTGTTGGTAATGAAAGTGTAAAGGCAACTGCTACAGAACTTAAGCGTCTTGTCCTTAGAGGGAAGAATGCATCCTACGATTCACAGAATTCTACTTATAAGGTGGAGGACTATGCATTCTCAAAACTTAAGGAAAGATACAAGAAATGGACAGGAAATAGTTTTGATGATAAATACTTAATTTCTTTCGGCTTGGTAAATGAGCAAGGATATTTAACAAATGCAGGGGCATTGCTTGCCGATGAGTGTCCGATTCTTTGTTCAAGATTATTTTGTACAAGGTGGAATGGACTGAATAAAAGTGGTGGCACAATTGATGCTCTTGATGATGCTGAATATACAGGTAGTGTGATTTCTTTGATCGAAAATGGAGAAGCATTTATTAAACGTAATGATAAGATGATGTGGCGAAAAACAGCCAATTCAAGAGAAGAAATGCCGGAATATGTGGAACGCAGTTATCATGAAGCACTCATAAATGCCTTGGTACATCGTGATTATATGGTAAATGGCAGTGAAGTTCATATTGACATTTACGATGACAGAATGGAAATCTGTTCTCCGGGAGGAATGCCGGATGGCTCGCTGATTCAGGAAAGAGATCCCCTTACGGTTCCTTCCACTAGAAGAAATCCTGTTCTTGCTGATGTGTTTAACAGACTTGGATATATGGAACGAAAAGGTAGTGGATTTGGAAAGATTATTAGTGGATATGAATTTCAAATAAATTATGATGAGAGCAAACGACCGTCATTTCGTTCAGATAGATATCAGTTTACTGTAGTGATGCCGAACTTGAACTATGATGTCCCTCAAGATGTCCCTCAAGATGTCCCTCAAGACCAACTGGATGTTCAGATTATAGATTTAATTCGTAAAGACAGCAAGATAAGTACTGAAAAGATTGCAATTGCGTTAGGTGTAAGTTCTAAAACAATAAAGCGACATATAAAAGAAATGGATAATGTGAATTATATTGGTCGTGGATTTAGTGGACATTGGAAAATTACGAATAATAAGTAAGTGAAGTGAAAAAGATGTTTTCATATGGAGAGAAAGTCTGATCATGGAATTTGATGAAAAACTGATTCCCTGAAAGCAATTTCGAAGTACTTCTCGGTGTCTTTGGATGAACTGTTATCCGGCGAGGAGATTCTTAACATTGCCGAAACTGACAACAGACAGAAAGAGAAACATTTTCGTGATCTGGTTTTTGGACTGCTTGATTGTAGTGTAGCGATTTTTCTTTTCCTGCCGTTCTTTGGACAAAGAGTGGATGGGGTTATAGAGGAGGTCTCGCTACTTTCTCTGACTGAAATAGAAGCGTATGTGAAAATACCATATCTGATTGTTGTCTTCGGAATGATTATATGGGGTATTTTCACCCTTGTACTTCAGAATTGCGGATCAATCCTTTGGATACAGTGTAAAGATAAAGTTTCTTTAGGGTTGAGTGTGGTGGGAGCACTCTTTTTTATGATAAGTCTGCAGCCGTATGCGGCGGCGTTTACCTTTATGTTCTTGATAATAAAGGCTTTAATGCTGATAAAATGGGCATGATACGATTCGTATCGCTGATGTGACGTACCAATTCTTACATTATTTCTTCCGTCCGGTTAGATTGTATTCAGGCGAAAGCCAAATACAATAGTTAAAGGATGGATGAAAAATGAAGAAAAGAAACCAAAGGAATCTTACCGGAGTTCATATGCTGTTATATACCATTACAGACTGGTTAGGGCTAGTGCCGTTTTGTTTTGTGCTTGGATTCGGGATTCTTGGACTTGTACAGATAATAATAAGAAGAAGTCTGTTGAAGGTGGATTACAGTATTCTGGTGCTTGGCGGATTTTATCTGCTTGTAATGGCAGCCTATATCCTGTTTGAGGTATTTATCATTAACTACAGACCGGTATTGATAGAAGGCTGTCTGGAAGCTTCTTACCCATCTTCAACAACTGTGCTATGCCAACTGCTATAATGCAGTTTCATACCAGAATCAAGACAGGATGGCTTCGAAAAGCTTTTAACTATGTTATGCTCGCCTTTACTGCATTTATGGTCATCGGCAGATTGGTTTCGGGTGTACATTGGTTTACAGACATTATAGGTGGTGCATTACTAAGCGCCGGCCTGGTTATGCTGTATTATTCTGTCTGTAGCCTGCAAGGTGAGAATTTGAGTTAATATAGATTGCAGAAGGCTCATTATCAATTAAGGTAGTGGGCTTTTTTGTTGGTTTTGGATGAAAACAAACTTATATCATTTTTGTATAACGGTGTTGTTATTTTGCGGGAAATTTGTTAAAATTTTATGAAAAAAGGATAATTCTACCGAATTTAAATTGCTGTTATCAAAAGGGGGATAAACGGATGAACTATTTGAGTTTTTTGAGGAGTCTGTACATAAGAACTATGACAAAATAGCTCTTGTGGATCAGGATGGTACACGTAAGTTTACTTACAATGAATTGGATGAATTAAGCGGGCGGGTTGCCACCAGGCTTACACAGGAAGGAGTGTGTGCAGGGGATTCCGTCATGATCCATATGGGCAGAAAGTCAGAGTATTTTGTTGCTTATCTTGGTATCTTAAAGATGGGTGGCGTGGTTGTGCCGGTTATCGAGGAATACCCGACGGATCGAATTGAGTATATCGAGAAGGACAGCCAGGCGAAAAAGGTTATCCGTGTAGGAAACCTGATGAGTCAGCACAGCGATGGAGAGTTCCAGATTAATTTTATAGCCAACGGATTCATGCGTACTCTTCGGGGATATGCAGTAATCGGAAAGTTCCCGGTATCTGCCATGGATTAACCGGATGAAAATAATTTGAGAAAGGGGAAATTTGAGTATTATGAAAAAATATATATTGTCTATCTTATGCGTAATTATAGCATGTGTTTTTGTATCTGGCTGCAGTAAAAAAACAAGGCAAACTGAGGAGAATGTTGCCGGTTATGCAGATAAATATATTGATTTGCATCTTCACCTTGATGGTGCAATTACACCTGATATAGCTAAAAAGCTGGCTGCGGTTCAAAATATAGAATTACCTACGGAAGATGATGAGGAATTAGAAAAACTTCTTACAGTTCCAGAGGATTGTACAGATTTAAATGATTTTCTGGAATGCTTTGCACTTCCGGATTCATTGATGATGACTAAGGAAGGACTTAGTGAAGCTGTATATTTGGTGGCAGAAAATATAAAGAGTCAGGGGGTTATATATGCTGAAATCCGTTTTGCTCCTCAACTTCATACAGAACAGGGAATGACCCAGGAAGAAGCTGTGTTGGCTGCTTTGGAAGGCTTGAAGCGTACAGATTTAAAGGCAAATCTTATTCTTTGTTGTATGAGGGGTGATGGAAATGAGGCGGCAAACTATGAAACTGTGGAATTGGCGAATAAATACCTTGTAGAAGATGGTGGTGTAACCGGCATAGATATTGCAGGTGCAGAAGCAATTTACCCAACTTCAAATTATTCCGAACTTTTTGCCAAAGCTAAAGAATATGGTATACCATTTACTATTCACGCAGGTGAGGCTGATGGAGCAGAAAGTGTAAGATGTGCCATTGAATATGGAGCTGTGAGAATAGGGCATGGAGTTCGAATCAATGAAGATGAGAATGTAGTAGAGTTGGTAAAGAATAAAGGTATCTATTTAGAAATGTGTCCTACCAGTAATCGACAGACACATGCTGTGGAAGATATGTCCGATTATCCGTTAGTGGATTATCTGAATGACGGAATCAAAGTCACGCTTAATACAGATGATATGGCTATAGAAGGAACAACAATAGCTGAAGAATTTCGTTACATGGAAAGAAACTTCGGTCTTACACCTGAACAAGAAAAATTGATGCTCGCAAACTCAATTGATGCTGCTTTTACAACTGAAAGTGTAAAAAATGAGCTTCGAAAGGAATTGGGCTTTGAAGTGAAAGATGTAAAATAGAGAAATAAGCTGTTTATGAGCATACATTAAGCAAGGCAGGAGGAAAAAGGTGAAAAACAAAATATTAAAATTAAGTGCCATTTTTATTGCTGTATCCATTGTAACAGGGGTGATGGGGTGCAGCCAACAGGAATCGGAAAATAATTCAGATACCGTATCTGAAGCTTTGGGTCTGAATGGAGAAACTAAGGAAGCATCCCAATATACCATTGATCTAAACAATGAAGTATATGCCTTACTGGATTTTGACGATAAAGATGAATTTGAGAATGCAACAAGAGGACTTATCACGGCTCCCCAAACGCTTGATATTATCGATGAAAATGGAAAGGTTATTTGGAGCCAAACGGCATACTCCTTCGTTGAGAGCGACTCGCCTGATACAGTGAACCCGAGTCTTTGGAGAAATACGCAGCTTAATCATATCTATGGCTTATTTGAGGTGGTTGATGGAATTTATCAGGTACGTGGATATGATATGGCAAATATCACATTTATTAAAGGGGAAACAGGATGGATTGTTGTGGATCCTCTTATGTCAGTGGAGTGTTCAAAAGCAGCTTTCGAGCTTGTGACGGAGGAATTAGGCGAATATCCAGTAAAAGCTGTCATCTACAGCCATTCCCATATAGATCATTATGGCGGAGTAAAGGGTGTTATTTCGGAAGATGATGTATTAGCGGGTAATGTAGAAGTGATAGCACCTGATGGTTTTGAAGAGCATGCAGTTAGCGAAAATGTTTATGCAGGTATTGCAATGGGAAGAAGAGCCAGCTATCAGTATGGAACCATTCTTGAACCTGGTGAACAAGGATCCCTGTGTATTGGTATAGGAATGGGGCAGTCGAAGGGAACAGTTTCATATATTTCCCCAACATTAAACATTACCCAAACAGGTGAAAAACATACGATAGATGGTGTTGAGATTGAGTTCCAGCTTACTCCGGGAACAGAGGCACCTGCCGAAATGAATATGTGGATTGCTGATAAAAAAGCCCTTTGGATGGCAGAAAATTGTACAGGCACACTTCATAATCTGTATACTCTGCGCGGTGCCCAGGTCAGAGACGGTAATGCATGGGCCGAGTATCTTATGGAATCATTGGATTTATACGGCAATGAAGCGGAAGTGTTGTTTCAGTCACATAACTGGCCACATTGGGAAAATGATACTATAAAGGAATATATCACCAATACAGCAGCTGTTTATAAGTACATTAATGACCAGACGCTTCTATATATAAATGAGGGTTACACGGAAACTGAGATTGCCAACATGATTAAGTTGCCTGAAGAACTTGAGAAAGTTTGGTATACCAGGCAGTATTATGGAACCGTAGCTCATAATTCAAAAGCAGTATATGAAAAATATATGGGTTGGTATGATGCAAACCCTGTACATTTGGCTGAACTGGAACCAAGTGAGTCAGCCAAAAAATATGTAGAATATTTTGGTGATATCAATGAGGTTCTTAAAAAAGCAAAAGTGGACTTTGACAATGGCGAATATCAATGGGTAGCAGAGATTACCAATTTGCTTGTATATGCCGATCCAACTAATACAGATGCCCGATATTTATGTGCAGATGCTCTTGAGCAGCTTGGATACCAGGCTGAGTCAGGACCATGGAGAAATGCATATTTTAGCGCAGCGCAGGAGCTTAGAAATGGAACAAATATGGATCCAGATACTCGAGGTTCTTCTAGTGGAGATACGATAAGTCATATGACACCAGAGATGATATTGGAATACATGGGAATCCTGGTAGATACAATGAAGGTGCAAGACCTTAGCTTTACTGCAAACATTGTTCTCCCGGATGAAAATTATGTGTTGATTGTTAAAAATGGTGTTGTCATGTATCAGAAGAACGCATCATCAGAGGAGGCAGATGTTACTTGGACAACAAATAAGATGGGATTGTTAGCAATCATATCGAAAAATGAAGATGAAATATCAAAATTGATTGTTCAGGAAGGCGATGAGAACTATCTGAAAAAACTTACTGATTCAATAGAAACAATTAGTGACTATAAATACTTTAATATAGTGGAACCGTAATGAATTCAAGACGCTTTACAGAATTGGCCTGTCACCGGAAAAAGGAGAAAAACTGTATGTAATTCGAAACAGCAAAATTATTGACAAAAAATACAAAAAATTTTTTATTCCGACAATATTAACTGCCATGTCCGGTTCGTTGATTATTATGGCAGACAGCATTTTTGTAGGTAAAATGCTGGGTGCCAATGAGTTTGCGGCTGTGAACTGTTGTAGTCCAATTCAGCAGATATTTGGAATGGTTTCTGAGCTGGTGGGGCTGGGAGCTTCCACAGTCATCTCTGTTGCCGCAGGTATGTGCAACGCCTTTCTTTTGCAGGATGCTGACTCAGAATCAGACATTATATCCCATTGTATATGAATACTATTTCGATTATCAATGGATTGGTCATCATCGTTCCCTGTGCCTATGTGCTGTCGAAAGTTATGGGAATCACCGGTATCTGGATTTCTTTTCCGATTGCAGAAATGATTACGTTACTCTATATTTTGTTTGTTGCAAAGGGAAAAATAAGCAATGTATACCAAATCAGTGATGGGAGCGGAATCCTCCAGACGGGTAATGGATTTTCTTGAGGAACATGGAATGGAAAATAAGCTCTCAAACAGAATAGGGATCGCCATAGAAACCACATATCAATCGGAAGATAAAGAAGAGCTTGCCATAGACAATATTATGATGCTAAAGGCTGTCAGCAAGAAAATGGAGTATCAGAGGGTCATTGGTTTAAATAAAACAACGGTTATCTTTTAGAGGAAAAGGTATTTTATAAGGAAACAGAACAAGCATTTAAAAGCAGAAAGTTACAGGAATTGGTAGAGATGACAAAGAAAAGAAACAGATGTAAAGAACTGGTAATAGTTTTGGCAGTTATTGCAATAGGAGCAAATTGTTTTTTTGCAGGGGAAGGTGTCGCATCCAGCCGATATAAGGCTGAGCAGGAAATGAATGTCATGCTAAACAGGAGTGATTTGGATGGTCTTGGCAAGATTACAGGCACGATATATGTGACAGGACACAAATGTCCGGATTCTGATACTGTGGGTAGTTCTATTGCATATGCGCATCTGCTCTGCGAACTTGGATATGATGCCAAACCGGTTATTCTTGGGCAGATAAATAACGAGAGCAATTATATATTGAATGCCGCCGGGCTTGAGACACCGATGGTGCTTCAAGACACAGCCGGATGTAATATGGTTTTGGTGGATCACAGCGAATATACACAGTCTGCAGAGAATTTACAGGACGCGAATATTATCAGTATTATTGATCATCATGCAGACGGGGCAGTAACGACAGCCGGACCGCTTATTTATGATGCAAGACCTCTCGGATCAACGTCCACCATTGTTTGGATACGTTATCGGAACTATGGAGTCACACCTGATCGGCAAACTGCTATGGTTATGATGGGAGCAATTCTTTCAGACACAAACAATCTTCAGTCTGAAAACACTACTTACGCAGACAGAGAAGCTATAAAGGAACTGAGTGATCTGGCAGAAATCAAGGATGTGGATGCTTTTTATCAGGATATGTATAAAGCAGCGCTTTCATATGAGGGAATGACTGATGAAGAGATATTCTTCAGTGACTATAAGGAATATGAAAGTGGGGGCACAAGGTATTCTATTGGCAATATCAACGCATATGATGAAGAGAGCGCAAAAGATTTAGCTGGGCGTATGCTGGAGGTGTTTCCTTCAGCTCTTGCATCGACCGGGATGGACATGGCATTTGTACAGATTAATGTTATTCATGATGATGTTTCATTCAGCTGTCTGATTCCTTCAGATAAGGATGCAGACGCGGTACTTGAGGCTGCTTTTAATGGAGCAGCTGTGCATGAGGGTATTTGGTATAAAATAGAGCCATGTGCATCCAGAAAGAAGGATGTAGTTCCACCTATCACAAATGTACTGAACTCTCGTCTTTCATCCAAAGAATAAGTTTTCGACTGGTTGCCCAATATTTCATACTTTTCATGTTACATGAATGTCGCTTAGGAATGGAGGATTATAGATTACATATGAAAAAATACAATTATATTGATTTGGTTAAAATGATAACTATGTTTTTGGTCATCCTTTGTCATTGTCTGCTCTTTTTCAGCGATAACCCGTATTGGGTTGTGAATGCGGATTATGAAAGCTATGGGGCTAAATTCTTATGTAATATTTTGAATTATTCAGTGGTTCCTGTATTTGTATTTAGTGCAGGTTTTCTCTTTCAGGTTTCCATGCAGCATAAGGAGAGCAGTATAACTGATGCCCTCATAAAGCGTGCAAAGCGCTTGCTGTTACCTTATTTGTTATATGGATTGTTATGGCTGGTTCCTACATATACTCTTTTTGACATTCCTTCGTATGGAAGACCTGAAGGCAGTTCGTTAACAGATGGGTATAAATCTATGTTTCTTGGAATGTTTTGTGATGTGGCGTGGTTTTTGTTAATGTTGTTTTGGGTATCGATCATATGGATCATTCTGAAGAGCCTGCTGAAAAGGAATCGACTAATCGTTGGCTCTGTTGTTGCTGTTGCATTGTATTTTGCAACTCACTATCTGTTGGCGGGCATCAGTTACTATACATTAAGTCAAATTGATATTTACATTGTTATATTCTTTATGGGAGCATCATTCTTCTGGATTGCCGATAAAACAGAAAAACTATCTATGCCTGTACTGATAACGATATCAGTAGTTGGTATACTGATATGTGCGATACTTGCACAGTATGCGCCAATATATTATTGGACTCTTTGCGTTTTCGAAATTGTTATGCCGGTTGTTATGGTATTACTTGCAATGGGACTATGCAAGCTAAAACTGCAGACCCGTATAGAGAATACCTGTATATACAAGTGGCTGTTCAAGCATAATATGGATATTTATCTTATGCAGGCACCCGGAATGTATTTAAGTTTCAGGCTGTTCTATCCCCTTGTTGGACAGAATTGCGCGCTGTGTGTCATATTATGCTACATTCTTACAATTGCCCTTGATATAATTATTGTTCTAGTGTTGTCACATATAAGAAATGGATTGCAGAGGCTAATTTTTGAATAGAAATTTATTGATTAGGAAAGTGAATATATGGCAAACATAGTAACAGGCTGTCGCATTTTATGCAGTATATTGATGTTGTTTTCTCCTGCATTTTCGGTGCAGTTTTATATTCGGTGATACATATTCCAAGATGGCTGTGGATCTGGATCTTAGTGATTGCAATAATTAAGATTATTAATGTAATATCGGGATTTATATGTAAGAGAAGATTAATGGTTGAACATACTATTATGAATAAGGTTACAGGTTTTATGTTATTTATTTTACCTTTGACATTTGTTTTCATTGAATTAAAATACAGCGCTGTTGTAGTTTGCACGATAGCAACATTTGCGGCAATCCAGGAAGGACATTTGATCAGGACAGGACGCGAAATAGTATAAACTGCTATAAATTATTCAAAATATTTCTGCGAAAACATTGACAAATAAATCCAAAACAGTTATGATATTCGAGTATGCCGCATAGCGAGGTAGAAGTATGCCCATTCGGACATCACCAAAGCTAGCGAGTAAATGAACTTAGTGTTCATGAATAGGAGGTGCCATATGTACGCAATTATTGCAACAGGTGGAAAGCAGTACAAAGTATCTGAAGGAGACGTTATCAAGGTTGAGAAACTTGACGTTGAAGTAGGTGCTTCTGTAACATTTGACCAGGTTATAGCTGTTAGCGATAAGGAGCTTAAGGTTGCTGCTGATGTTGAGAAAGCAACTGTAACAGGAACTGTTATGGATCAGGGTAAAGCTCGTAAAGTTATCGTTTACAAGTATAAGAGAAAAACAGGCTATCACAAGAAAAATGGTCATAGACAAGCATACACACAGGTTAAGATCGACAAAATAAATGCATAAGCATTTGGTGTATTGCTAAGAGGTGTGAGATGACTAAGATCACATTTCATACAACAAAGACAGGAGAATATCGTGGATTCACATGCGAAGGACATGCAGGATATGCTGATTATGGTCAGGATATCGTATGCGCATCAATTTCCGTACTGGTTATTAATACGATCAATTCCCTCGAAGAGATTACCGGAGAGAGAATGGAAGTATCAGCGGATGACGAGGCAGGGATTATCAGATGTTCCTTTGTGGATCAGCCTTTGAAGGATACGTCTAAGGTGCTCATGGATTCTCTGGTGCTTGGACTGACCCAGATTGAGAAACAATATGGGAAGAAACATTGTAAATTGACATTTGAGGAGGTGTAATACCATGTTAAATATGAACCTTCAATTTTTTGCACATAAGAAAGGTGTTGGTTCTACTAAGAACGGTAGAGATTCCGAATCCAAGAGATTAGGTGCAAAGAGAGCTGACGGACAATTCGTTAAAGCAGGAAATATTTTATACAGACAGCGTGGAACTAAGATTCATCCGGGTACTAATGTAGGTATCGGTGGTGATGACACACTGTTCGCTTTGGTTGACGGTGTTCTTCGTTTCGAGAGAAAAGGAAGAGACAAGAAGCAGGCTTCCGTATATCCTGTAGAGAAATAATGAATGAATCGGGCTTCGAACATCCAGGTGTTTGAAGCCTTTTTTTAAGGAGTTATCTATGTTTGCAGATCGTGCGAAAATCTATGTAAGAAGCGGCAAGGGAGGAGATGGACATGTATCCTTCCGAAGAGAAAAATATGTGCCAAACGGCGGACCGGACGGCGGAGACGGCGGCAATGGCGGCAGTGTCTATTTTGTGGTGGATGAAGGGCTTAATACCCTGACAGACTTCAGACATATTCGCAAGTATTGTGCCAAGGACGGTGCGGAAGGCGGTAAACGCAACTGTGCCGGTAAAAATGGTGAAGATATCATTATCAAAGTACCGGAAGGAACGGTCATCAAAGAGGCGGAAAGCGGTAAGGTTATCACGGATATGTCCGGCGAAAACCGTAAGTTTCTGTTGCTGAAAGGCGGCAGAGGAGGGAACGGAAACCAGCATTATGCAACCAGCACTATGCAGGCACCGAAGTATGCCCAACCGGGACAGCCTGCCCAGGAGCTTGAATTAATCCTGGAGCTTAAAGTGATTGCGGATGTGGGGCTGGTAGGATTCCCGAATGTGGGAAAATCTACCTTTCTTTCGAAGGTAACCAATGCCAGACCGAAGATCGCCAATTATCATTTCACCACTTTGAATCCCAATCTGGGTGTGGTGGATCTGGAGGATGCCAAGGGTTTTGTTATAGCAGATATTCCGGGACTGATTGAAGGCGCATCAGAGGGTGTTGGTCTGGGACACGAGTTTTTACGGCATATAGAGCGTACCAAGCTGATTGTGCATATCGTAGATGCCGCTTCCACAGAGGGCAGAGATCCCATCGAAGATATCTATGCCATCAATAAAGAGTTGGAGGCCTATAATCCGGAGATAGCAGGACGTCCCCAGATCATTGCGGCCAATAAGATTGATATGATCTATACGGAGGATGACCCTGTGGCTGCGATAAAGGCCGAATTTGAGCCGAAAGGCATTCCGGTGTATGGAATTTCGGCAATCAGCGGAAAAGGACTTAGAGAGCTCCTGTATGCAATCAGTAACCGGTTGGGAGAATTAGACACGAAGCCTACCGTATTTGAACAGGAATTCTTCCCCGAGTTCCACTTTGGACTGGAAAGCGAGCCCTTTACAGTGGAATATGATGCACAGGCTGACGAATATGTGGTGGAAGGACCAAGGATTGAGAAAATGCTTTCCTACACCAATTTAGAGTCTGAGAAGGGCTTCAAGTTCTTCCAGGATTTCCTGAAGGAAAACGGTATCTTAAAGCAGTTAGAGGAATTGGGAATAGAAGAAGGCAGTACGGTAAGAATGTATGGTCTGTCTTTTGATTATTATAAATAGTATGTGGAGGAAGTATGACAAGTAAACAGAGAGCCTATTTAAAAGGGCTGGCAATGAACATTAATCCTATTTTTCAGGTGGGAAAATCCAGTCTTACCCCGGAATTTGTGGCGGCTATCAGTGAAGCCTTCAATACAAAGGAACTGATTAAAATTGCTGTGCTGAAGAATTGCTTCGACGATCCGAATGAGATTGCACAGGTTGTGGCAGAGAGAACCCGTTCCCAGGTGGTACAGGTGATAGGTAAGAAGATTGTTTTATATAAGCCTGATAAGAAGAATCCCAAAATTGAGCTTCCGAAAGCGTAAAATGTAAGTTTTGCAAATCAGAATTGCTTGAAATTAGATAATTTCCATGGATGGAGTGATTAACGTGACACACAAGAAAGTCGGTATTATGGGAGGAACCTTTAATCCCATTCACAATGGACATCTGATGCTTGCGGACAGAGCAATGGAGCAGTTTTCACTGGATGAAATTCTTTTTATACCTTGTGGCGTCCCTTATATGAAGGAAAGACAAAGTGTGCTGCCGGGGCAGGTACGTGCAGATATGACCAGGCTTGCCATAAATAATAAGCCTTCTTATCGGTTATCAACCATGGAAATTGAACGTCAGGGCAATACTTATACCTATGAGACCCTGGAGCGGCTGAAGGAAGAACAACCGGAAACAGAATTTTATTTCATCCTGGGTGCGGACAGCCTCTTTAATCTGGATAAATGGGCTAAGCCTGAGCGAATTTTTGCAAACTGTCATATTTTGGCGGCGGTTCGGGATGATGCAACGATAGAACAGATGGATGAACAGATCAGAGTATTGCAGGATCGTTATGGGGCAAGTATTTTCATGCTGAGGACCGGATATCTGGATATTTCATCATCGGATATTCGCAGGAAAGTGGCACTGGGTGAGAGTATTAGAGAGGACGTGCCGGAGAAAGTGGCAGAATACATTAAGATGCATCATCTATATCAGAAACAGTAATACAGGGCAGGCATAATATGAAATCATCAGATATCAGCAAACTTAGAAAAGCAATGGAAAAGGAATTGGAGCCAAAGCGCTATGAGCACACTCTTGGAGTGGCATATACGGCGGCTAATCTGGCAATGGTACATGGAGGCGACGTAGAGAAATCATTAACGGCAGGAATGCTGCATGACTGTGCCAAATGTATGAGCTTTGAGAAACAGCTATCGGTTTGTACGAAAAACCATGTGCAGTTATCAGAGGCAGAAGCCATGGAGAATTCTCCCTTGATACACGCCAAGGCAGGCAGTGTGTTAGCAAAGACAAAGTATGGGATAACAGATGAAGATATTCTGAATGCAATCAGCTATCATACTACAGGCAGACCCGATATGAGCCTTCTTGAGAAAATCGTATATATCGCAGATTATATCGAACCGGGTCGGAAGCATGCCGAAAATCTTCCACAGGTACGCAGACTTGCCTATCAGGATCCGGATGCCTGTATGCGCAAAATACTCGGAGATACATTGGAATATCTGGCGCACAAGGGAGGCAGGACCGATAAAATGACGCAGAGGACTTATGAATTTTATATGACTGTGAAGCAGCATTAAACGGTAATATTTCAAAATATGTTTGCAGCTTGAGAGAAAGGTGTGGTTATTAGTATGGAAAACAATAAATCAAAAGAAATGGCTAAATTAACCATTCAGGCATTGGAAGATAAGAAAGCGGAAGATATCAAGGTGATTGATATCAGTGAAGTATCCGTGATTGCAGATTATTTTATCATTGCAAACGGTACGAACAGAAGCCAGATTCAGGCAATGGCAGATAATGTGGAAGAAACGCTCGGCCGGGCAGGATATCCCTTGAAACAGATTGAGGGATATCAGAATGCCAACTGGGTGCTACTCGATTTCAATGATGTGATAATCCATATCTTTGATAAAGAAAATCGTCTGTTCTATGATCTGGAGCGTATCTGGAGAGACGGTAAGCTGTTTGAGACAGACAGCCTGATGTAGTAGCTATATTCTTATTGTGCTGCTGTACCATAGAGATAGAATTCAAATAAGGAGTCTGCATTAGGGTTATTCCATAATGCAGGCTCCTTCATGCATTGACAAAGTGCTCTTACGAGTCTATTTCCCTGGTATCGCCACCGGCATACATATAGAATGTAATGATATAAAGACCGGCAATACCTACCAAAGCATAAATGATTCTGGAAATCCATGACATGTTACCGAAGATAAATGCTACAAGGTCAAAACTGAAAAAACCGATCAGACCCCAGTTAATAGCACCGATGATGGCAATTGTCAGGGCAAGGCAATCCAACCCTCTATTTTTCATGTTTCTTTCCCCCTTTCATTAAGAACCGTTTAGCTCCAAATGGTAACTGTACTTAATATGAGTGATTTGCAATAGTAGCTGCAATAATAAAATAGTAACTGTTTAGCGAACTAGACAGTTACTATTATTATGTCTGATGTGAATATTACTATACTGGAAAAAATAACAATCAAAATTAGCGAACATACAATTAATAATATATCTTAATGATACAATCTGAAGACCCCGAAAACTTTGCCTAAAATCCGGCAGTCATCCACGATGATCGGATCCATGGAATCATTCTCAGGCTGCAAACGAATATGTCCGTTCTCTTTATAAAAGGTTTTTACTGTAGCGGAATCGTCGATCAAAGCAACAACTGTATCACCGTTATTGGCAGTCTGGCAGCTTCTGACAAAAATTTGGTCTCCGCTGTAAATCCCGACATTGATCATGGAATCGCCTTTAACCTTCAGTACAAATGATTCTCCGCTTGGAACGAGATCTGCCGGAACCGGGAAATAGCTTTCTATATTCTGCTCTGCTAAGATGGGTTGTCCTGCAGCGACCTGGCCGATAACGGGAAGAGATACCATCTCTGTACGGACCATCTGAAAATTATCATCACAAATTTCAATGGCACGTGGTTTGGTCGGATCACGTCGGATATACCCATTCTTTTCCAACGTCTCTAAATGAGAATGAACGGAAGAGGTAGATTTTAAATGAACAGCTTCACAGATTTCACGAACAGCCGGTGGATAACCGCGCTTTAAAATTTCTTCTTTGATATAATCAAGAATTTCCTGTTGTTTGGCAGTAATCTTACCATATCCCATATATTATTACCCTATCCTTTCTTAAATAAATATCCCATTAAAGATATATTAATCATAACATACTCATTTATAAAAAGCAAACATATATTCAGAATATTTGTTCGAAAAAATTCCTCAAAAGTGTTGACAGCAGAAAATATGTTCGATATAATGCAATCATAAAGAACACATGTTCACAACACATGTTCGGAAATCATATGAAGCACAGTATATATGAGAAAGGTTAAGGTAAATGATATGGAAGGATATAATAAGAGAGTTTATCGTTCGGAAGATATAAGAAGTGAGAGAAGAATCCGTAATAATAGAATCAGAAGACAGCGGGAGATGCGTAAGAACTTTCTTATGCTGATTATGACAATATGTCTGGTTATTACATGTTCCATTTCCCTTAACAGTTTCCGGTCTAATGCAAAGGATGATTCTGTTAAGACTTCTTATAAATATTATAAGAGTATTGTAATAGAAAATGATGATACCCTATGGTCTATCGCAGAAGAGTACATGGATGACGAACATTATGATTCTATCAATGCCTATATTAAAGAAGTAAAAAGTATGAATTCTCTGACGGATGATGAGATTCAATACGGTGAACATTTGATCATTCCTTATTATGATGATACGTTTATCGGTTAAGTATTATCCAGTGCCGGAGAGAAAATTTATATATATTTGAGAAGGCTCCTTACTGTGTCTACCCTAGTCTTAGGGTCACATTGTGCACAGGATGGGAGCCTTTTCGACGGTTAAAATCGTTTATCTGATCGTCTTATTTACGATCAGTATTCTCACGTAACTTCACTTTATCAGCAGCATACCGACGGCGTTCATCTTCCAATGCAGCATAGTGCTTTTTGGTAGTGTTGACATCTTTATGCCCCAGAACATCTGCGACCAGATAGATATCACCGGTTTCACGATACAGGGATGTACCATAAGTACTCCTTAATTTGTGTGGAGTAATTTTCTTCAAACTTGTAACAGTGGCAGAGTATTTTTTAACCATATTTTCCACTGCACGGACAGAAATCCTTCGATTTTGCATGGATAGGAACAAGGCATTTTCATGTCCGGACATAGGGATGATGTGATGTCTTTGTTCCAGATAATCCTGCAGAGCATTTTCCACTTCTTCACCAAAGTAAATGACTGCCTCATAGCCGCCTTTACGGCGTATCTTGATGCCGTTATTCTTGAAATCAACATCTCCAATATCAAGTCCTACACATTCAGAGACACGGATTCCCGTACCAAGCAGAAGAGTCAGGATTGCAACGTCTCTAATCTTAGTCACATTATGGAAACGCTGTTGTGTTTTGGAAAGTCCTGTCCCGTCCTCTACCTGATCCAATAGGATTGCTACTTCATCTGCGTCCAAACGAACAATTTCCTTTTCGTGCAGTTTAGGCAATGGAACGAGAATAGCCGGATTCTTTTGAATCAGTTCAGCCTGATAATAATAGTTATAGAAGCTTCTGAGAGACGCCAATTTACGCTTTTTACCACGCTCATCATTCGTATATATCTTACCGTCCTTTTCATAATAGGAGAGATACTCCATATATTCTTCTATATCTTCTCGTGTTAATTGCTCCAAAAGTGAAAGTGGAAATTCCGTAATGTCCATTTTGGCACAATAGCTGTTGGTGTCATGTAGGTATTCGAAGAAAACACGGATATCATAAGCATAGGCAAGCCTCGTGCGTGCAGAGGTATATTCTGTGATTCCACGGAAAAACTGCTTGCAGAAGGGCGGGAGAGTAGCCAATACCTCACGCATTTTCTGTACATTTCCTATATTCTGTTGGTCATGATAGTTATTGTTGTCCTTTGCTTCCATTTTATTTCTTTCCTTCTAATTCCCATCCTGCTAAATTTCCACTCTGAATTGCGGTAAACATCCGTTCCTTAACACCGGGAGTCTCCTGATTGATCTCGCGAATCAGATTTTTAACATATTCCCGTTTCGTATGTCCGTCTGCAGGACAAGGACTTTTGACTACCGGAACATCATATTTGTGTACAAAACCAATAATGTCAGCCTCTTTCATATAAATCAATGGGCGTATTACCGTGATTCCGGTTCGATCCAGGTAGGTAACCGGACGAAAGGTATGAAATCTACCCTCATAAATCAGTGACATCATCATGGTTTCCACTACATCATCTTTGTGATGGGCATAAGCAACCTTATTGCATCCGGTTGCTTTCATTGCATCATTTAAAGCGCCTTTGCGCATTTTGGCGCATAAAGAACAGGGATTAGATTCTTTGCGGTCATCAAATATAACTTTGCCGATATCGGTTTTGATTATATGATATTCAATCTCCAGAGAAGAACATAATTCCTTGATTTTATCCAGGTTAAGATTGTCAAATCCAAGATCAACGGTCACTGAACATAATTCAAAAGGAATCGGATAGAAACGTTTCAGTCCGTGCAAAGCATAGAGCAGTGTCAGACTATCTTTTCCACCGGAAATTCCAATAGCGATTTTATCTCCGGGTTCTATCATATGATAATCATCAATTGCTTTTCTTGTAAGACTCAATAGTTGCTGTAATTTCATTTTTTATAACCATACCTTCCCCGAACAGGGTCTCTGTTTATGATGCTGTCCGGTAATTCAGATAACTTAATTATACAGAATCTGTGCTCATATAGCATTAAAATTTTATAAAAAATAATACATAATATGAAAAAAATGGTATACTAGAAATATCATAAATACAGTGAGGGTCTTTGCATGAAATTTAAGTTTGATAAGAAGTATTTGTATTGGGGTATCACTGCTTTCTTAGTGATTGTTGCAAGTATTCTTTTTTATTATATTTTGTTTCATAGTTCTAAACTTTCCCATACCATTCAGACATTTATCAAAATAGCCATGCCGATCATAGATGGTTTTGTTTTGGCATATTTGATTACGCCAATTTTGAACAAAATTGAGGGGAAGATCATCAAACCGCTGTATATAAAAGCCAAGATACCGATGACGCCTAAGAATAAACGCAGGATACGTGGTTTTTCAATTCTGGTAACAATTGTATTGATTTTGATTGTACTTTATGAATTCTTCAGTCTGGTTATTCCGGAAGTAATTAGAAGTATTCAAAGCATTATTTTTCAGTTCCCGGTTTATATCAATAATCTCAGCAACTGGGCACTGGGGCTGATGAAAAATAATCCTGAATTTGAAAAAGTACTGGATGATCTGCTGGATCAGTATTCAGCTAAAATCATGGAATATGTTAATACCAATCTGCTTCCGCATATCAATGATTTGATTAAGACATTATCCTTAAGTGTAATAGGGATATTTAAGGCATTATGGAACTTTATTATAGGATTTATCATTTCAATTTATTTACTGGGCAGTAAAGAAAAATTTGCAGGCCAGGCCAAGAAGATTGCTTATGCATTGTTTGATCGTAAAGCAGGAAATGAATTGATCACAAATTTCCGGTTTATTCACGGTACTTTTATTGGATTCATCGGTGGTAAAATTATTGATTCCATTATTATAGGTATTATCTGTTTCATATGTACAAGTATTATAGGAACACCATATGCGCTTTTAGTTAGTGTAATTGTCGGTGTAACCAATGTTATCCCATTTTTTGGACCATATATAGGTGCAATTCCAAGTACCTTCCTGGTACTGATGGTTGATCCAAAGCAGGCATTATATTTTGTCATCTTAATTTTGATTATACAACAGTTTGACGGTAATATTTTAGGACCGAAGATATTAGGCGATTCTACCGGTTTATCCGGATTCTGGGTTATTTTTGCAATTACCATATTCGGGGGCTTGTTCGGTGTACTTGGAATGATAGCCGGTGTTCCGATTTTTGCGGTATTTTATGCAGGTGTTAAGTCTCTTGTGAACAGACAGCTCAGTAAGAAAGGGCTGCCGACGCAGATACAGCCTTATATGACTGTGGGGCAGATTAACGAGGAAAAAGTCTTCACAGAATATGTTCCGCCTGTCAAAAAGAGAAAAAAACATAATGAGACAATGTCAGGATATGATCATAATTCAGAAAACATAGATTCAAAAACTGAAGACAGGAAAGAAGAGTAGCGGTGTATGAGATTTTTGATACAGAGAGTGCAAAATGCCAGTGTAACAGTAGAAAATGAGACAATTGGCTCTATTAGTAAAGGATTGTTGGTTTTTGTGGGAGTTTCCAATACAGATACAAGAGAAATTGCAGATAAAATGATTCATAAGCTGCTGAATCTGCGTATTTTCAGTGATGAAAACGGCAAGACGAACTTGAATCTCTCTTCTGTCAACGGAGAATTGTTAATTATTTCACAATTCACGCTTTATGCAGATTGCAAGCATGGAAACCGTCCGTCTTTTACCGATGCGGGCAAGCCTGAACTGGCTAAGGCATTATATGAATATGTTATAGAAAAATGCAAAGAATCGGTAGCGAAGGTGGCTTGTGGGGAATTTGGGGCCGATATGAAGATCTCATTATTAAATGATGGACCGTTTACGATCATGCTGGATTCTGATGTGATCTGTTAGATTTGGATATACAATTATTACAGAAAAATATGACTGTGAGGAAAAGTTTTAGGTATGGCCGGTATCATTATTTTAACCGTAATTCTTGTGATCATTATATATTTTTATATGAGGCGTAAATCCAAAAAGAATCCTGCCAGTGATATTAATACAGTGCAGGATTATCATGAAGCTCATGAAAGAATACACACGCGGAAAGAATTACGCGATAGGCAGAATGCATATCAAAACTATGTGACAAAGTATAACAGTTCTGAGGATTATCGGGAACGTAATGGAAAATGAAAGCGCGTAAAACAGGCATTTTCCGAGCGCAACTATTCGTTAAACTTGCGTTTTGCGCATAGTTACAAACCGGATTAATATCACTAACATTCTCAGATAAATCTATATTAAAGGCGTTTGATATATAAATTGATAATATAAATAAAAACGGATATCTTTATTGGATACCCGTTTTTATTATTTATTATATATAACCCCTCTTGCATTAATATATAGAAATTAATATATTTATATATTTTATATATGAAACCGGTTTAACGGTTCTCAAAATCCTCAACAAACTGTGTGATCAGTTTAACAGTGCCGTCAATACCTAAAATGCTGCTGTTGATAGAAAGATCATAGTTATCTGCCCGTCCCCACTTCTTGGAAGTATAATAGTTATAATAACTCTGGCGCTGCTTATCCTTCTTATTCATCATGTCAATCGCTTTCTGCTCTGTTGTAATATCATCGAAGCGATTCATAATATATTTAACCTTAAACTTTTCATCTGCCTGAATGAAGATATTTAGGCAGTTCTGATAATCCTGTAAAGCATAATCGGCGCATCTTCCGACGATTACGCATGGGCCTTCACTTGCAATCTTCTTGATGGTATCAAACTGTGCCAGAAAGACCTTATGGCTGATCGGCATATCTACAAAGGAGGATGAATTATATCCAAAAGAATACGTGTCCATAACCAGATTGTAAAGGAAAGAGTTAGTAGGACGTTCATCATGGTTCTGGATCATTTCTTCACAAAAACCACTCTCCTTTGCTGCTCTGGATAAGAGCTCTTTATCGTAATATTTGATACCGAAGTTCTCTGCAAGCTTCTGACCAATCTCGCGGCCTCCTGACCCAAACTGTCGACCGATTGTAATAATAGTGTTCATATGATTATGCCCCTTTCTATGTTGCCATGTCCTATTATCGTGATTCTATAGCAATATTGATTGCAAGACAAACAACTTTCTCATTTAAATATACTAATATTATATATAATTTGCACAAAAAAATCAAGAAAATAAGCATGTTTTACGTAAAAATACATATAACATGGCACAATAAATGACAAAAAAGGGAACTCATAAAAAATTATGAGTTCCCTTATCATTCGTTCAGTATTTCTGAATGAAATTTATTTCTCTTTGCCCCAAAGTACTTTGCCGCCATCAATAATGATGATAATAGCTAAGATTACGATAGGTACAATGATAACGTTCTGCAGTACGTCTGTGAAGATTGCTGTACCTTCTAATCCGCCGCCTAACAGTGCAACAAGATTATTCTTGAAGGAGAAGAACAGGGATACTAAGGTTGCACAAGACATAAATACGATCGGGATGTATAACATCTTGTTGTTCTTGCCCTGTCTCTTTAAGTAGGTACCGATAGCAAGGAATGCAGGCACTGCTACTAACTGGTTACATGCACCGAACAGAGGCCATACCTTCTGATATCCTGCTAAACAGAGAACGAAACCAAATACAGCTGTGATGACAGTTGCAACATACATATTGTCAAGCTTCATTTTCTTACCTGCGTTTGTTCCGGCAAATAACTCCTGGAACATGAAACGTCCAAGTCTGGTTGCTGTATCCAGAGATGTCAGACAGAAACAGGAAACTGCAAGTGCGATGATTGTGTATGTAGCGGATACAGCTGTTTCAGAGAATCCGATAGTTGCAAAGAAACCGGAAATAGCTGTAGCGAATACAACGGTAGGTGATGTATAGCCTGCAGCAGCATACTGTCCGTCTGTTGTTAAGGTTGCAACAGCAATCAGGGAAATAACTGCAAGTACACACTCGATTAACATAGAGCCATAACCTACTAATAAGGCATCTTTCTCGTTATCCAACTGCTTGGATGTTGTACCGGAACCAATTAAGGAATGGAAACCGGAAATAGCACCACAGGCAATTGTAATAAACAGTACAGGGAACAGATAGCTGTTGCCTACTTTGAAGCCGATAAATGCAGGTATTGTTACTGTAGGATGAGCAGCAAAGATACCTACAACGGCTGCAATAATCATAAAGTAAAGTAAGAAAGAGCTTAAGTAATCTCTGGGCTGTAACAGAATCCATACAGGAGTTACAGATGCAATCATAATGTAAACAAATACGAATACGATCCAGAATGTTTTAGGTAATTCAATCGGGAATGCAAGACCAATTGCTACACAGGCTGCAAGAAGAAGTACGCCTACAACAGATGCAACAACCATCGGAGCATTTTTACGATATACAGCGAAACCGAATCCAATAGCAAGAACAATGAATAACATTGATGCAGTTGCAACGGAACCGTTAGCTGCACTACCTGTGAAGGAATTTGCAACAATATCTGCAAATGCTGCAATTACAAGAAGTAATACAAGCCATGCAAATACGGTAAAGAGTACTCTGCTCTTACGTCCGATATTCTCTTCAATAACTTCACCGAGGGATTTACCCTGATGACGGATGGATACGAAGATGGAACCGAAATCCTGAACGGCACCAAAGAAGATACCACCGATTACGATCCATAAGAAACATGGAAGCCATCCGAAAAATGCTGCCTGGATAGGACCGTTAATCGGGCCGGCACCGGCAATAGATGAAAAGTGATGTCCCATAAGAACAGGTGTCTTAGCAGGACAATAGTCAACACCATCCTCTAATTCGTGAGCAGGTGTTTTACGGCTGGGATCAAGACCCCAGGTCTTTGCTAAGTATCTACCGTATGTAAGATATGCTACTACGAAGATAACAATAGCAAGTAAGATTAATACGACTGAGTTCACACTAATTCCCTCCTATTTTGTATATTTTCTTTAGTGTTACTTGTTCTTATATGAAATAGATTGCTCTATCCAATAAGCCATATCATTGATGGAAAGGTTCTATCTTCTGCTCTTCCATAATCTGGCGGAAACCGGGCTTTCCTTCTTTTGTATCTTTAAAATTTTGCTTGTAAAGTTTAGCTGATTTACGCCCTACATAATTTGTATAAACCTTTGCGTCTTCTAATGTTGTACATATCATGTGTGCCTGAGAAAAACCACGCATATTAAATCGATACCCTTTTTCAAATTTGAAATGTTTTATAGCTTTTTTCATTTCTTTTGATAAGGGTTTCTGTGCAATAATGCTGATTGTCAAGTAACTGTACATATGTCCGGGTGCAGGCAGTTCCTCTCCTTTGCGGACAAGTACCGGTTCCATGTATTCCCGAACTATTTTATAAGCTTCTTCAATTAATGTAGGAACTACTTCTTCTGCTTCTATAAAAAGGATGTGTTCATAGCTGTCCGAAGACCACATATTGGCTTCTCTTACCAAAACATATTTTTCTACATGTGAAAAAAAATACCCATACGCAGGGTACTCTTTACCATGAATGACATATGGCTGATAAATATCAAAGGTCCCTGAGTATTTTCGCAACAGATGATCCAGATAATCACCGGTGTTCATTCTTAATACCCCTTCGTATTATTAATTTGTTCAATATAAAATGGGTCGTACATATACATATTACTTTAACACTATAAAGTGAAAAATTCAATATTCAATTCATAGTTTTTTTATACTTTTTTAACAATTCATTACGGAATATTCAATATAATATATTGAATCAAAAGCTTGATTATTCCAAAATGCAAAGCAAATGCTCAAAATATTCCGGAAGAGGTGCCGTAATCTCCAGATATTCTCCGGAGGAAGGATGTATAAAGCCGATTACCATGGCGTGAAGTGTCTGACCACATAAATGAAAAGGAGATTTACGCTGGCCATATACTTCATCACCAAGCAAAGGATGACCGATGCTTGTCATATGCACTCTGATCTGATGGGTACGTCCGGTTTCCAATTGACATTCAATATAGGTATATTCCTGAAAACGCCGCAACACCTTGTAATGCGTTATAGCAGGCTTACCGTTTTGTTCATTGATTGCCATTTTTTTACGGTCTTTCGGATCACGTCCAATGGGAGCAGTTACAGTACCCTCTTCTGCGTCAATTACTCCGTGAACGATTGCCCTGTATTTGCGGGTAATGGTATGTTCTTTTAATTGCGCGGCAATACTGTTATGTGCATGATCATTTTTACAAATTATGAGAGACCCGGTTGTATCCCGGTCAATTCTGTGTACAATACCGGGACGCAGAATACCGTTAATACCTGACAGATTATCTCTGCAATGATACATGACAGCATTTACAAGTGTACCGCTGTAATGTCCGGGAGCCGGATGGACAACCATACCTTTTGGTTTGTCAACAACAAGTAAATCCTTATCTTCATAAAGGATTGACAAGGGAATATTTTCAGCTTCAATCGCCGGTTCCATTGCTTTGGGAATATGAAATACAATTTCATCGTCTACTTTGAGGCGGTAACTTGCTTTTTGCGGTCTGCCATTGATCAGAACCTGATTATCCTTAATACATTTCTGAATATAGGAACGGGATAAGTCGGTAATTGCACTGCTCATCCATTTATCCAGTCGTTCGTCGTCCTCTTCCAGTCCGATCTGATACGCAAACTGTTCCATAGTTTCACTCACAATTTCTATTCCTCTATTTAATCTCACGATAACGCTTCTGTTTAAAACTGATAAAATTTAAATCCTTTTCTTTATAAAAAAACAGCAAAAGAATAATCAATATCACTGTAGAAACAGATACATAAATATCTGCCACATTAAAAATCGGGAAATTGATTAGTACAAAGTATATAAAATCTACTACATAGTCATATCGTATCCGGTCAATCATATTGCCGATTGCACCTGCGGCAATCAGACTGAGCAGAATATGAAGAATAATATACTTGCTTTTATCGGGTGTTTTGAATAAAACATATGCAATGACACTTAGGATTACGATTGCAACGAAAATAAAAAACACCTTCTGGTTCTGTAACATGCCGAAAGCGGCACCTTTATTTTCCAGATAATTTAATTCTAAAACACCGTTAATGATGTTAAAAGCAGCTTTGTCTTTTAAATGTATTACCGCCAGATGCTTGGTGTATTGATCCAAAAGAATCAAAGCAATAATACTGATTAGATCTAAAAGCAGAATAAATTTTTTCTTACGACTCATTCTCTTGACCTCTTTCTATTCCTTGGCATCTTCATCGCTAAAATAGATTTCCTTGATTGCATTAAGGATTTCTTCATCTGTTACTGTTTTGTCAATAACGGCTTTGCCGACTTTTTTCAATAAAACAAATTTGATCTGTCCGGATTCCATTTTCTTATCGGATTTTGTAAGCTGCAGTATTTTGTCCGGGTCAATATTATCAATACTGATTGGAAGATTAAAAGGCACGAACATATCACGTACTTCATAGTATTCGTCCATCGAGAGCCAGTTATGCTTCCAGGAAATATAGGCAGCTGCCACCATACCAAGCGCAATACATTCTCCGTGCAGCATCTCAAAATTCATATATTTCTCGATAGCGTGTCCTATTGTATGACCAAAATTTAAAAGAGCACGATCTCCTTTTTCGGTAGGGTCCTTTTCTACTACTAATTTTTTGACGGTGCAGCTTCGCATAACCATTTCTTCTAAAGTATCCAGATCGCGTTCATGGATCTCATACATATTTTCCAACAGCCATTCATAGAACATGGCATCCTTGATCAGACCATGCTTCATTACTTCCGCAAAGCCTGCATAGAACTGCCTGTCATCTAGTTCTTTTAACACGGAGATATTCATATAAACCAATTTTGGCATATAGAAAGCGCCTACCATATTTTTGTAACCATCAAAGTCTACCCCTGTTTTGCCGCCGATGCTGCTGTCAGACTGGGCGATCAGTGTTGTCGGAATCTGGATAAAATCAATGCCACGCAAATAGGTAGCTGCAGCATAGCCTGTTATATCGCCTACCACACCACCGCCAAGGGCAATCAGCAGATCCTTACGGTCATATTGTTCCTCTATCAGGTTCTTATAAATTTCTTTCACGGTATCCAATGTCTTGTGATTTTCCCCGGCAGGAAATGCATAAAGAATTACCTTCTTACAATTACCTTCCAAAATATGTAAAATAGTATCACCAAATAACCTTTGCGTATTTGTATCCGCGATAATTGCTACTCTTCTGTTCTCTACATCAAAGGCCTGCAGTTCATCCAAAAGCAAGTTAAAATCCTTAGTAAATACAATATCATAGCAGGGTTTCTTCTCATAATTGATAATCATTCTGTTAGCCATAATCATTATCCTTTCGTGGCATTTTTATCACAGTCGAAAGCTGCGAAAAGTCTGTGGGAAATCATGAAGAAACTTCCTGACATATCTGCCAGGAAGTCGTCATACAAAACTTAAATTCCGTTGTTGATCGGTACATCAAAGGAACCGGACAAGATTTCCTGAAAATCACCGGAAATATCTACACTGGCCGGTGTAATAATGAAAATATAATGAGATATTTTCTGTAAGTTGCCGGAAATCGCAAAACAGGAACCGGATGTAAAATCAATAATCCTCTGCGCAATATCTACATCGAGACCTTCCAGATTCAAAACAACGGTTCGGTTTGCAAGTAATGTCTCCGTAATTTCTCTGGCATCCTCTACCGTGGTAGGCTTAATGACACATACCTCCATGCCGCTTCCGCTCATTTTCTTCATTTGTCTCATAGGAGTTACTTTAGGAACTGATTTCTTAATTGTCTTATCATCATCTAAAGCTATATCATCTTTTGCAGGAGATGGTTTCTTAATCGGTTCCGGATCATCATCATAGAAATCATCGTCATAGTACTCATTTTCTTCGTCATTCAATTTCATGGCATTTAAAAACTTGTCCATTACGCTCATTGTTCAGACCTCCGTTAACTAAATTTTCCTTTATACAACTTATGTATACTAAACGGTAGTATATTGTCTTTCTCCAAAGATACCGGTTCCGACTCTGACATATGTTGTCCCTTCTGTGATTGCGACTTCATAGTCACCGGTCATACCCATAGAAAGTTCTTTCATACAAACATTATCAATGTTTTTATGTATTATGTCAACATATATTTGTTTTAATTTTGCAAAATATAGTCTGTTTTCCTCTGCATTCTCAACATATGGTGCAATTGTCATCAGCCCTTTAATCAAAATATTGGGAAGTTTGGCAATTGCCTCCACTAAGGAGAAAGCTTCCTCAGAGGTGGTTCCGAATTTGCTTTCTTCACCTGCTACGTTGACTTCTATCAGTATAGAAACTGTTACATTGTGCTTTACTGCCTCCTTACTGATTTCTTCTGCAAGGCGCAGGGAATCCACGCTATGAATTAAATATACCTTATCAATAATATATTTTACTTTGTTGCGTTGTAAATGTCCGATCATATGCCAACGGATATCTTTAGGCATTTTTTCATATTTATCTACTAATTCCTGTACTTTGTTTTCTCCAAAATCACGACAGCCGTAATCATATGCTTCCTGCAACATTTCGACAGGTTTTGTCTTACTGACTGCAATGAGCTTTACTTCTTCCGGATTCCGACCGCTTTTGTCGCAGGCAGCCTTTATCTTTGCTTCTACATTTTTAATATTTTCCTGAACCATATGACTCTTCATACCTTTCTTCTATGCATTTACTATTCATATATAAATTCATTATCATTTACTGTAGAGGCATCCAAAACAATGTAATCATAAACATTTAATCCATATACTGTATTAGACTTGACAATGGCGTATTCGTCATTTTGGTACAATATACTGATCTGTTTGAAATCAGCATAGCCTTTATTGATGTTGTAAACTCCGATCAATGATCCGGTTTTGCTGATTGCATACTTGTCGGTGGAATCCGGCTTGATAATATAATTACCGGCTCTCAGCACTGTGTCATCCAGATAGTATTCTGTTTCTGTTTCCTGATAGATGGGTGTCTCAACAAACTCGGTTGTCGCATTTCCTTCGTCGTTGTAGGTTTCCAATAAAACACCGTAGTTACCGCTATTGCCACCCTGTGTAACATATTCTTTCGGAACAATAAAAAATTCTTTTTCTACTATGGAAGAATTAGGGATTTTAAGCCCTCTTTCGTCCTCCAAAAGGAGTTCAATATCAATAAAGCGGTCTGTGCAAAAAGTAATCATGGAATTGGTGAAGGTCAGGGCTACAAAGGTGTCTCCGTCATCATTTGTATAGGATGTAACGGAAGCCCATGCTTTATATTGGTTTTTTAAAAATTTAACTTCAATGTATTCTTCTTCCACAAGTTGCTGCGCAGTTTCTTCGTCTGTCTGAATAACGATAGACCAGTCTTCAGCCGTAGAAAGCTTATAAACAGGATCGCCTTTGGCAATTAATTCATTGTTGACCAGATGATTTTTCTCATAATTGTCCTGATCAAAATATTCTGCTTTCATATCCTGTAAGGTAAGATCCTCATAGCCATCGATGGAATAAACAACGATTCCGCTTTCCTGGGCATAACAGGAGGTAATCAGTGAAGAAGAGGAAGCACTGTTTAAGGCATTTACATTTTCAAGCATGTTGTAATTGGCGAGCTTGAGTACCGTGCCCTCAACATTGTACTTGAAATTATAGACATCAGAAAAATCAGTTCGATCGAACCCGTTGATAAATGCTGTGATCTCTGTTTTAAGTTCAGATAAATCAGCATCGGATAAAGTATTCTCGCCACTCTCATTAGCTTGTACATAATCCGATAAACGACCGGTTTCATCAACAGTGTAAATCAGGTTGCCGACGGCAGCTCGTTCTCCTTCTCTGGCAAAGTAATTGACATAACCGGCATCGGTGCTGGTTACAATTTCTTCTTTGCGAAGTGCAATCCCCTTGTAGATACTGTTAGAAGACAGAGAACCCTCTTTTACACTGTATCCGACAACGTGGTCAGTTCTAAAATACATGATGACACAGATAACAACATAGACAAAAATAGTAGCAAAAATTAACATGCCGATATTAAAATTAAGCGGACGCCTATATTTAGTTATCTTGTTCGGATTGTTAGCCAAAACAGATTCTCCTTGTTATAAATATCAATTTACAAAACAACGAGCAGCCGCACTGCGAACTGCTCTTATGTTTAAAAAACCCCGGATATTCCGAGGTTTTTATGAAATTACTGTAATATCAGCTATGTATACATTATAAAGAAATAATTACCTTAGGTTTAACGCTTTCAGGCAGTTCATTCTCATCCATAGAAACGCTTAATACAAAATCTACATGAAATTTATTACTTACTTCCTCGAGCTTAGCAATGGTAGCGCTGATATCAGCATCTTCCAGACATGCAATTTTCAAAAAGCTGTCAAGATACATTTGCTGTAAATCATGATCCTGCGAAATAATGCCACAGATAAAACCTACAAATTCATCACTGCTTGTTATAAGATAATCTGAAACATTAATCAGTCTGATCTTGTTATTCAATTCAAACATGTGCTTGGTACTTTTGTCCAGATATACAACATTACCCTGTGCATCTTTTATTTCAGTATTTACTTTATCCAATAACTGTTTGGTCTTTCCTTTTCCCTTTTTACCTGCAATTAATTGAACCATGGCGAAACCCTCCTAAAGTAAAATAATAATATAGTCAATGCATATTTCATTTATAATTATTATAAGGGAAAATTACCAAAAAAACAACTGTAAAAGTTTATTTGATAGCCCCTAAAAGCGTAGACATATCTGTGTATAATTCATCCTTTGATGTATCCTTCATAATGACGGATATGTATGGCGTTCCGTTGCTGCTTCTGGACAGCAATATAAGGCAATGCCCCGCTGCATTCGTTGTACCGGTTTTACCACCAATGACGGTAACGTTGGCAGGCATGTCATAGACGCCTTTTAAAAACAGATTGGTTGTTTCCATCTCAATGGACTTCTCATTACCGTTACTATCAGAATAAACAGTATTATAGGAAGTCATCTGTATGATTTCATTAAACAGATCATATTTTAATGCTTCCTGGAAGATCAGGTAAAGATCATATGTTGTCACATAATGTCCTTCTTCTGTCAAACCGTTGGGATTAGTAAAATGACAATTAGTAGCACCGATGTCCATAGCTTCTTCGTTCATAAGAGCAACAAATTCTTCCACAGATCCTGCGACTCCTTCTGCAATCAAAACAGCGACGTCATTGGCGGAATAAAGAAGCAATATATGCAGTGCCTGATCCAGTGTCATCTGATCGCCGGGTTTTAACCCACATAGCTGTGCACCGGATTCGGTGATGATAACATTCTGGGATGCGGTTAACATTTGATCCATAGAACCGTATTTCATGGCAACCAAAGCAGTCATAACCTTGGTAAGACTGGCCGGATGAAGCTGTTCATTTACATTATATGCATATAATGTTTCAAGATTTTTGGTATCAAATAAGGCGACAGATCCTACATCCGACAGATTGACACCGAGGGATTTGATATCCTTGGATGCCACACAAAGGTCTGCTGCGAAAGGCTCCGCAGTTTCCTTATTGGAAATGTTCATCAGCTGATAGCTGCTCACGTCGCTATTCAATTCATAAGCCATATCATATCCGGTGCTGCCGCAGCCGGTTACGGATAGAGTTATTACCGTAAGCATGGCTATTATTCTTATTTTCATTAATCTATTTGTACATTTCACGCCACTCTAGGTCTCCTCTGTCCAGCGATTTAATCAGTAGTTCTGCTGTTGCTAGATTGGTAGCCAAAGGAATATTATGTCTGTCACATAACATGACTACGTTATTGACATCCGGCTCATGTGATTTCGGATATAACGGATCACGAAGGAAAATAACAAGATCCATCTGATTATGTTCAATCTGTGCACCAATCTGCTGTGCACCGCCCAAATGACCTGCAAGATATTTGTGAATACTAAGATTCGTCACTTCTTCAATCAATCTTCCTGTTGTTCCTGTTGCAAACAACTCGTTTTTGCTTAAGATACCCCGATAAGCGATACAGAAATTCTGCATCAGTTTTTTCTTTGCATCATGTGCAATTAATGCAATGTTCATAATATCACCCTTCTTTACTTATATCATTTTTTACATTGTAACCGTACATTCAGTACGAACCCCACACCAATATACAGGCTCACGAGTGAAGTTAATCCGTAACTCACGAAAGGCAACGGAATACCTGTATTAGGAATAACGCCGGTGGCTACGGAAATATTGATCATTCCCTGAAATCCGATCAGAGCCGCAACCCCGGCAGCTATAATCGTCCCCGCAATATCTTTCGCCTTCCTAGCTACCATAATACATTCAAATGAGATGAAAATCAATAAGACAATTACAGCACAGCCCCCAATAAATCCAAATTCTTCTCCGATAACCGCAAAAATAAAATCTGTTTGCGGCTCGGAAATGAAATTACCGTTTTTCACAGAACTGATCTCGTTGGTACGATACCCTTTACCATAAAGCATTCCCGATCCAATTGCAGTAATGGAATTGTTCTGCTGATAGGCTTCTGCATAAGCATATTCTTCCGGATAAAGCCAGGCAAGAATACGGGTCTGCTGGTAGGGGTCAATGAGCTGCTGATCCGGCTGCAAAATCAATGTCAGAACAATGATAAATGCAGGAATGGCAACTGCCAGGGCCAGAATGATATATTTCCAGCTGATACCGCCTACAAACAGAATCACACAGAAAAGTATTATTACCATAATACTTGTAGACATATCCGGTTGCTTGTATATGAGCAGAATCGGTGGAATAAAGAGTAGAACACAGGCAGCAACTATACGGAACGAATCCATTTCCTCCTTATGTTTCATGATAAACTGTGCAAAAAACAAAATCAACAGAATCTTAGCGGTTTCGGAAGGCTGAAACTGAACCCCGAAGATATTCACCCAACGTTGTGCCCCTCCTGCTTCTACACCCATTACTTTTACAAGGGTCAGAAGGACCAGGTTGAGTGTATATAATATCCAATAAAATTTCAAAATGACCGAATAGTCAAATAAGGATAGAACCAGCATCAGGAAAAAACCAAGGACGAAACCTGTGATCTGTTTGTTCTGCAGAGATTCCTTGGCACTGCCGATGGCAAGGATTCCGATTACTGTCAGCGCCACAACAAGAAATATTAATTTAAAATCGTAATCCCTGATACGATACTGCCGTAACATGCTGTGTTTTCTCCTTTCGTAATAATTATTGGTTAGTTGTTTATAATTAATTCTTTAAATCTAAAATCGGTATATTGGCATAGAGGGTCGGATTCTTCAGACTCCTTCCCTTACTTCCTGTTTTAGTGATCTGTATTTCCATGCTTTTAGTATCAATTTTCATGTATTTTGAAATGACTTTGGCAATGTCATTCTTAATCATTTCCATCATTTCCGGGGAACAGTTCACCCTGTCGGAAATCAGTAATATTTTTAGCCGGTCTTTGGCTATTTCTCTGGAACTTTTTCGTTTTAATATATTTTTAAACACGCTGATCCCTCCTAACCTTTATGAAAAATACCTGATACTTTGGCCCAGAAGGAAATACCTTTTTCAAAATCCAGAAAAGGGACCTCCCTGCCAAGCACTCTGTAACAAATATTTTGATAGGCCTTACCGGCCAGCGTATTACTACCTACTAATGGTTCCCCCTGATTGGTGGCAATGACTACATTTTCATCATCAGGAACCAGACCGATCAATGGCAGAGACAAAATATCCACCACATCCTCCGCCGACATCATATCGCCCCGTTTAATCATATCATGACGGATGCGGTTTATGATCAGATCAATCTTATGTATTTCATTTGCTTCCAGCAAGCCGATGATCCGGTCTGCATCCCGGATAGCAGAAACCTCCGGTGTAGTTACTACAAGTGCTCTGTCAGCGCCGGCGATTGCGTTCTGAAATCCCTGCTCTATGCCGGCCGGACAATCCAGAATGATATAGTCAAACTGGTCCTTCAGATAGTTTATCATTTTAATCATCTGGGCAGGATTTACTGCAGTTTTATCTCTTGTTTGTGCTGAGGGGAGAAGAAAAAGTGTAGGATATCGTTTATCACGTATAATAGCCTGCTTGATGCGACAGTTTCCTTCAACCACATCAACAAGATTATAGACAATCCGGTTTTCCAGTCCCATGACCACATCCAGATTTCTTAATCCGATATCGGTGTCGATGAGGATCACTTTCTTACCCATTGCTGCAAGACCTGTTCCAACATTTGCAGAAGTAGTGGTCTTACCTACTCCGCCTTTCCCTGATGTGACGACAATTACTTCACTCATATGAGACCTCCAAAATGAAAAATGAATCGTTATCGTCCCCTAAACATCTGCAGACTGCTATATCGGCAAATCGTTTAGTAATTCTTTGGTAATAGGCTCTAGTTTTACTCTTCCGTCTTCCACATAAGCAATTTTAGGCTGTACCTTTGGCTTGATAGGCCATTTACTCTGTTTTTCGGATGTTTTATATTTGAAATCACCGATTTTTAATTTTTCAGGTGACATTTCAAGCGCAACAATAAAATGTCCGTCTTCTCCGTTTCCTCCTGCATAGGCTTGTCCATACAGACCACCCAGTATGACAATATCTTTACTGGATATGACACAGGCTCCCGGATAGACATCGCCGAGCACAATAATACTGTTCTCTGTCTCCAGCATCTGTCCGTCCTTCAAAGTACCTTTATAGAACTGGCCTGCATTTTCCATAACCTGCTGATGATAAGATAGTTTTTGGAGGGCTTTGATATAGTTCTTGTTTGTTTCCTCATTTTTACCCATAATACACATCACATTCAGTTCTGAATTGGCAGTGATGGTATTAATGATCATACGTTCTTCCTGATCAGAAAGTTTTCGCCCTTCAAAGGAAAGAACCATACTTGCATTCTTGAAAAAATGAGCAGATTCTTTAAATTTCAGCCCGATTTCTTTCAGCAGCTGGTCAAAAGGCATTTCCTCGTCCAGATAAATAGACAATCCATTTGGAAAACTTTTGATAATAACCGGATTTTTCATGATAATCCTCCATTTTAATCTGCATTAATCGAACCGCCGTCCAAAGTACCGGCTGTTCCGGTAATGATTTCGCTTTCGTCTTTTAGTCCATAATAATATTCATAAACATCTTTGGCAATTTGTGCAGCATAATCAGATGTATAACCGTTTGCCACACGAACTGTTACGGATATCTCAGGTGCTTCATATGGTGCATAGCTTATGAACAGCGCATGGTTAGGACGATTCCTGTTTTCCTGTGCTGTTCCGGTCTTACCGGCTACATTGACATCCAGATCCGAAAAATAGGCTTTTCCTTCTACTACTCTGCGCATACCTGTATGAATGGCATTCCAATAAGAAGAGTCCATATCAATTCTATTACGCACAACTGCCTGGTTGTCTGTAATGAGTTCGTTGTTGTGGTTTTCTATTTTGTCTACTAATGTTAAATTATAACATGTTCCGCTATTTGCAATAGTAGTAACATATCGCGCTAGGCCGACCGTTGTATAGTTATTGGTACCGTGACCGATAGCTGAACGGACAGCATCCGTGTCTGATACGTCAGGTGAGTATTCTTCAATCTCAATTCCGGATGTTTCTGTCAGACCGTATAAATCTGCATATTTAGCCAGTTTGTTTAGGGCAACATCACTGTTATAGGTATCACCTACGATGCCGAGACGGTATCCGACTTCGTAGAAAAACCAGTTGCAGGAATGCTGTATACCACCGGAAACATTAAGTGCTCCGTGTGCACCGGGAGAAATCCAGCATTTAGCAGGTGGCGAAATTTTATCAAATACGCCCGTACAGGTTATGGTGTCTGTAGTAGATATTATATTTTCCATAAGTCCTGCTGTAGCGGATACGATCTTGAAGGTAGAACCCGGTGCTGTCTTCTGCTGGGTTGCATAATTTAACAACGGATAAGATAAATCATTGCGAAGACTTGCATAGTAGGCTGCATCTACTCTATTGGCCATTTTATTATTATCATAACTCGGATAAGATACTAATGCCAGAACATCACCGGTATTGACATCAGTAATGACGATCGAACCGGAGTAAGGGTCCAATGCCAACTGTGCCGGTGTAATATCCAACTGTTCGATACGATTCCGCATGAAAGCATAGGCTGTCTCATTGCCGGCTTTAAATTGTCTTAATTCATCTTCGGGCGGATTTACAATATTCTGCTCTAACAAAAGAAGACAAATCTGGCGACCTGTTAATTCATCATTGTTTATCATATAACGGTAAATCTTCTTATCGAAAGCAGTGTTTGTTTCTAACTGCTCAAAAATATAGTCTATGATTTTATTATAAATTTCCACAGAATCAGAATATTGAGAATTGATTTCCAGTCTGGAAACATCAATCCAGTTCTGTGCAATCGCATAATTCAAATATTCATTCAGACTGATTGTTTCTTCCTTAGTCCATGCAAGATAGGTTTCATCTTCACGGTCTACAGCGGAGTCCATAATGATGTTATGATCATATAGCATGGAAACAATATAGCTTTCGTAGATTTGATACTCTTCTTTCAAATCTTTGTAGGGGGTACAGGATTCCGTTAATTCTTCCCGCAAAGTGTCAAAAACACGGGATTTCTTGTCTGAATAAGCAGTATATACCTGCTGTTCCGTCTCCCCTGCATACTGCGATGTAAAATGTGATGTATCAATAATATTATTGTTGATGCAGGCATAATACACATCATAAATCGGAATCGGAATGTCTCCGCCACTGCCCCCTTCCGGAACATGATATTCCTTTATATTAGCTATTTTGGCCAGAAGGATACTTGCCAGCTTGGATTCCAGAATATGATAAGCTGCTTCCTGCAAATCTGCATCAATGGTGAGATAAATATCATTTCCGGCACTGGCTTCTATACGGTCACTTGTTTCTATGACCTTACCGACATTATCTACATAAACAGTCTCAGAGCCTTTGGTACCCTGCAGTTCCATTTCCATGGATGCCTCAATACCGGACTTTCCAACCGTATCATTCAGATCGTACGAAGGATCCTGGGCCTGTAATGTTTTTAATTCATCCTGGTCGATTTTACCGGTATATCCGATAACCTGTGCAAAATAAATGCTGTCATTATATTTACGGACTGTTCCCTCGGCAATGGAAACGCCATCCAGAACATCTTCATTTTCCATGATAACCGCTACTGTTTCTTCGGATACATTGTTAGCTACCGTAGTAGAGATATATTTCTGGTAGCTGTTGGCGCTCATGGCATAACGAATCGTAACAATTTTAAGAATTTCTTCTTTGGTATAGCCAAGGCCTTCCACAAAGCTGGAGGAATCATCTTCGTCTGTGTACTTGCCAATACCGTAACGAGAAGTGCTGCATAAATATTGTATCAGTTCATCGGCTGTAGCGTTTTTTTCCTTTTCCTTTAACTGATCAATGGAAGGATAACCATATACATCAGCTAAAAAACGAAGAAGCTGTGTGCCTTCAACATTATATTGATAATTGCCATTTTTATCCAGAATAACATGAAAATCATTGATTACACTGTCACCGTTTGCCTCAATCATTTGGATCAGTTTGCTGATGGTTGCATTCAGCCTGGCATTCTTACCTTTGCCGGATTCATATACATCTTCGATAGTGACTGAATATGCAAGTTCATTGTAAGCGAGCAGTTTACCGTTACGATCTAAAATATTACCTCTGGTGGATGGAATGGTTCGCTCTTTTGTGATCATTAATTGAAAATTGTTGAAATATTCTTCTCCCTGCACAATCTGTAATTGAAAAATGGTATAGATCAAATATCCGCCCATACCAAAAAGAACCAGAATCAGTACGATGAGCCTGGAGGTAATCATATTCATGAAGTTTTCTTTAATGTGTGCAATAAATTCGCTAAACAAACTTTTTTCCACTCCTTTGTTCACCACGTTCCAGCCAAGTGTTGATCCAGAGAATCAGCGGATACAAGAGTAACGTTACGACAATCGTGTATACAATTTCCGGCAGAATAATATGCACCAGATAATAACCGAAATCAAACCTGCCGCGTAAAAGGAACATGATTACATAACACGCAATACCGTAGAAAAAGTCACTTCCGAGTATGAGCGCAATCGGCAGTTTAATATCCTGTGGATAGAAAATAGCAGAAAATTTGCCGTTCATATAACCAATATACATATATAACATGGCATAAAAGCCAATGACACTTGCAAAGAAGATATCTACCAGTAAACCGCAGAAAAAACCAATCAGCAGACCTGTTTTTTCTCCATGCATAAATCCAAAGGAAGCCGTCAGGACAATCAAAAGATTGGGGACAATGCCACCAAAGGCCAGTGCACGAAAGACGGTACACTGTAATAAAAAACATAATAAAATTAGAATTGCTGTGACGATTCCACGTTTCATATGCTACCTACTCTTCTATAGTCTGTTTTAATTCCATTATAACAAGTACTTCTTCCAAATGTTCAAAATCAACTGCCGGTGTAATATATCCGGATTTGGTCAAATTATTGGCATCCTGATTGATGGTATTGATATATCCGATCAAAATGCCGGGCAGATACTTATCACTGATGTTGGAGGTAACGATCTTATCTCCTTCAACAACCACGTTATCACTATCTACAAGCTGTTCAAATTCAATGACCCCGGATGCATACAATTTCAGATTGCCGGATACAATCATATTATCAGAGCTGGATAATACCATGGCACTGACATTAGAATCATCTGCAATAATGGCTTTGACCTTTGCCCAGTTTGGCCCTACATCTACGATCCTGCCTACCAGACCGCTTCCGGCCATTACATTCATGTCTATGGCAATGCCGTCCTGCGTTCCTTTATTGATAACGAAAGAATAAAACCAGTTGCCGGAATCTCTTGCTATGATGCGGGCACCTGTTTTTTCATATTCATCATATTGAGAATCCAGATTATATAGTTCCCGAAGATTGGTTAACTCGTAGCGATCCTGTTGTAATCTGGTATTTTCGATGGTCAGGTCATCTACCTGCTGCTTTAAAGACTCGTTTTCGGCAATCAGGTCTTTGATCTGCCCTAATTCTTCGGAACGATTAGCCAGCCAGCCGCCTATTACACTAATGCCTTCCTCGAAAGGCACGACTGTATAGCCGGCCACTGCACTCAAAGGGCCGCTGAATACTGTTGTATGAAAGGTAAGGAGCACCATCCCGGTGCATAAGATTGTTAAAATAAAAAGGAGATATTTACTTGGTAATGTAAATTTTTCTCCTTTTTTCTTTACGATTGGACTCATTTACTCATTCCTTCTATTGAATAGGCTACATTTCTATAATTATCGTCATTGATAATCTTGGCAAGTCCGAGAGCGACACTGGTAACCGGATTTTCCGATACATTGACCTTAAGCCCGGTACCCTTGCTCATAAGCTGCGCCAGTTTGCTGACCTGAGAAGCACCACCGGTCAGATAGATACCGTGGCGGTAGATATCGGCCGCAAGTTCCGGCGGGGTACGCTCCAGAATGACTTTAATATTATCAATAATGGTATTGAAGTGTTCTGTCAGGCATTCGTCTACAAGTGCGGTCGGAATCTCTCGTTCTACAGGAAGACCTGATACGATATCTCTTCCGTATACGATAGCACCTATCTGATTTTCTTCCAGATCTAATAGGGAGGTTTTGACAATCTCAGCTGTTTTTCCACCAATAATCAGGCTATATTCCCGGCGGACGGCAGCCTTGATGGCTTCGTCGAATTTACGGCCTCCTACTTTAATCAGTTTGCTTAATACAATGCCTCCCAGAGACAGAATGGAAATTTCTGTGGTATCAAACCCAACATTAACAACCAGGACACCCTGTGAGTTCTTGACATCAATGCCAAGACCAAGACCATCTGCCACTGCTTTATCTACGATCATGACCTTTTTGGCCTTTACATCAGACTCTTTAATCAGATCTTTAAAAGCGCGTTTTTCTACTTCTGTGACATCCCAGGGTACAGCAATATAATAATCCGCGGGTTTGATATTGTTTTTCATCAAATCGCCCATATAATATTTTATGAGTGTCTCCATATTCTGTATGTCTGCAATGACGCCGTTACTCAGTGGATAGGTAATGCTGATATTGCTGGGGGCCTTTTCGTACATTTCAAAGGCAGAATCCCCGTAAGCAAACAGGGTTTTCTTATTTTCGATAGCAATCATGTTCTTTTCCACAAAGACTTCATCATCAGCACGGTTATATATTTTAATATTATTAGTTCCTAAATCAATTCCAAATGCGTTGTTAGCCAAGGTAGTTACCCCTTTCTTTCATTCTTGTATTGCATCCTTAGAACACGACATGTCTGTCATGAGCTTGCTTTCCTGAAAGCTGAAATACGAATTATCTCCGATAATAATATGATCAAGAAGCGGAATATCCACTAAAATGCCGCTTTGGATTATCCTCTGCGTAACCGTCAAATCGTTCTCACTTGGCGTTGGATTACCACCCGGATGATTATGCAGAAGCATAATACTGGCTGCCTGTGCCTGAAAAGCGTGGATAAATACTTCCCTCGGAGATAACAGGGAGGCATGTACTGTTCCTTTGGATAAAATAATCTCTTTTATCAGATGTAAAGCGGAGTCAAACAACAAAAGCATGATATGCTCCACTGTTTCGTGTCGAAAACGCTCCATATAATAATCCGCTATAGAATAGGGATTACGGAAAGAAAGCTTATTTTTAGCCTTTGCCTGTGATATACGTGTGCTAAGCTCGGCAATTGCCTTTAACTGGATTGCTTTTACCCTGCCGATACCTTCCAGTTTCATAAGCTCCTGCAGGGGAATGTGATACAGCCCCAGTAATCCGTTACCGTAGCGGGCAGTCTCAGCTAACACTCTCTCTCCCAGCTCTCGTGCATTAATTCCGCGGGTCCCGGTACGAAGCAGAATTGCAAGCAGTTCCGAATCCGTCAGAGATTTACTTCCATAGGTAATAAATTTCTCATATGGAAGATTTTGCAGCCTGTAATAATCATTGTTCTCATACTTGGATGATTTCATTCAACCTCTTTCCCGACAGCTTCTCTCTCCATTAGATGACGGGCTTATGTATCAGTTAAATAAAACGATATATAATGATTCCCACTGCAACGCCAAGAATGCCTGCAATGGTAATTTTAATCGACAATCCGAAGGTTATGCATAGGATTCCCAAATCCAGAACCAGTGGGGAAGACAGTCCAAATGATTGCCCGTAGTTAAGCCAGCTGTTCGGGAAAAGACTTCCAATAAATCCACCGATTACAATACCTGCCAGAATCAGCAGGAAACAAGACCAATTGTTTTTACGCATAAAAATAGCAATCTCCTTTCTCCAACGCTCATTTTATCACAACAGGATTTTGATGTATACCAAAAAACCAAATTTTACTTAAGTTTATGAAAATCTCTGGATATAATTTCCTGATCAATCAGGTTCTGCAGGCTCTTCATAATGCCAAGCTTTGCATGCGGAAAGGTTAGCCCACCCTGGAAATATACAGCATATGGCGGCGTAATCGGACCATCTGCGCTCAACTCAATGGAAGAACCGGATACAAAGGCTCCGGCAGCCATGATAACCTTGGAATCATAACCGGGCATGTCCCAGGGCTCCGGAGTAACAAAACTGTCCACGGAAGCAGCAGCCTGAATGCCCTGACAGAATGCAATGACACCTTCAGGAGAACCTAGTGTTACAGCCTGAATGATGTCGTGACGGCTTTCTTTGCCATCCGGAATAACAGGAAAGCCAATCCTTTCATAGATATTTGCTGCAAAAATAGCTCCTTTCAAAGCATTGGCTGTTACAGTCGGCGCTAAAAAAAGTCCCTGATAAAAGGAAGGAAGCACACCTAATGATGCCCCGACCTCTTTGCCGAGACCTGGCGATGTCAGGCGGTATGCGGCATTTTCCACACATTCTTCTTTGCCGGCAATATATCCGCCTATGGGAGCCAGTCCACCACCGGGATTCTTGATAAGAGAACCGACGACCATATCTGCTCCTACATCTGTTGGTTCTATCGTTTCCACAAATTCTCCATAACAGTTGTCTACCATACAGATCACATCGGGTTTGATTTCTTTGATAAAATGAATCAATTCACCAATCTTTGTTACGGACAGGGTTGGTCTGGTCTGGTAACCTTTGGAACGTTGGATGGTCACTAATTTTGTTTTCTCATTAATCGCATTACGAATACCCTCATAATCGAAGGCTCCATCAGGAAGCAAATCAACCTGTTTGTAGGAAATACCATATTCTTTTAAGGAACCTTTGGAAGGTCTGATACCGATAACTTCTTCCAGGGTATCATAAGGTTTACCTACAGGAGACAACAATTCATCTCCGGGACGAAGATTGCTCATCAATGCCAAAGCCAGTGCATGTGTACCGCAGGTAATCTGGGGGCGTACCAGCGCTGCTTCTGTATGGAAAACATCTGCATATACGCTTTCCAGCGTGTCTCTGCCCAAATCATTATAGCCATAGCCTGTGGTACCTAACAGACAGGCTTCACTGACACTGCATTCCTGCATGGCATGGATAACTTTAAGCTGATTATATTCTGCAGTTTCATCAATTCCCTCAAATCTTTCTTTTAAAGAGGATAAAATCTCTTCGCTAAAGGTAAGCACCTCTTTGGATATGCCGAATAATTTATATTGTTCCACTAAATTTAACATGATTATACTATCCTTCTTTCCTGCAGTATTCTTATCATATAATCCAGGATTTCCTGGCTGTTATAGGCAAATTCCTGTTTATTTATCCAGGTAACGTCTTTTTCACGGCGAAACCAGGTGAGCTGTCTTTTAGCAAAATGTCTGGTATCGCGTTTGATCAGGTAGACAGCTTCCTCCAGCGAACAATTTCCGCTTAAATAGTCCAGGATTTCTTTATAGCCCAGCCCCTGCATGGATACCAAGTCTCTGGTGCATCCCATATTTTTTAGACTCTCAACCTCTTCTACAAGTCCCTGCACAAGCATTTTCTCTACCCGTTTGTCAATTCTATCGTAGAGCTTTGCCCGCTCATCATTTAAGACAAAATAGGCAAAACGATAGGGAGAAAGATTTTCATGCTGCTCTCTGTTATGTTGTGAAATTTTTTTTCCTGTTTTTTCATAAAATTCAATAGCACGGATGACCCGCTTAACATTATTGGGATGTATGGTTTCGCAGGATTCCGGATCAATCTGTTTTAAACGCTCATAAAGTATTTCATTTCCCTTGTCGTTTGCAAGCTGTTCTAATTGCCTGCGCAAACGAGAATCTTCGTCATTATGGGTAAAATCGATATCATAAAGTACCGCCTGAATATAGAAACCGGTACCGCCTGTCAGGATAGGTATATGACCTCTTTGTCGGATTCCTTCCATGGCATTTTTAGCCATCTTCTGAAAAACGACCACATTAAATTCTTCTGTTGGTTCCAGTACGTCAATCAGATGGTGAGGTATGCTCTCCATTTCCTCAGGAAGAATCTTGGCAGAACCGATATCCATATGACGATATACCTGCATGGAATCAGCAGAGATAATCTCTCCGCCAATCTCTTTAGCCAGTTTAACAGCCAGTTCCGATTTCCCAACAGCTGTAGGACCGGTCAGGATTACAAGCTTTTTATCAAGTGCTTCATTCATCAGGTCACAATCCTCTTAAATTTTTTCTCTAATTCATATTTGCTCATGGAAATGATCGTAGGTCTTCCGTGGGGACAATTGTATGGATTGTCCAGAGTCAGCAGTTCATCAATAAGCTCCTTCATTTCGCCCCGACTTATTCGTGTGTTTCCCTTTACTGCAGCTTTACATGCCATGGTAGCAATACGGGTTCGGATACTCTCCGGAGTGCCGGTCACAGATTCATCTGCCAACTCGTCCAGTATTTCGTAAAAAAATTCATTCTCCTCATAGCCGTACAGATCCATAGGTACGCCCCGGATGGCATATTCATTTCCGCCAAATTCTTCAATAACAAAGCCGAGTGCCTTAAAATCCCGGGCATGATTTTGATAACATTCTTTTTCTTTGCCGTTTAAAGTAATGATCATGGGAGGGTTAATTGTCTGGGAAACAATATCATGTTCCCGAAAATGTTTCATAAGTCGTTCAAACTTAACCTTTTCATGGGCTGCATGTTGGTCTACAATTAACAGCTTGTCCTGATAAGCAATGAGCCAGTAGGTATCAAAAATCTGTCCAAAGATTTCATACTGTTCTTTGGCCTTGGAAGACAGTAATCTATCATCAAAAAGATCCATCTGTTCTGCCCGGTTGATTATAGGCTGTTCCGGTTTTATGGGCTGCTGCGGTTTTGCTTCCGGTTTATCAGCTTCGGGTGTTGTTTTGTTATCAGTGCCATATATAGCAGTTTCATGTAACAGATTTGGTCTGCTCTTCTCATAAATCTGCTGTATGACAGCTGAGCGGGCAGGCATGCCGGTCTGCTCTAATCTTCTATGCTGCTCAAAAGGCTCCGGAACGGATTGTTCTATCTTTGCTTTTGTCACCGGTTCTTCCGTCAATACGACCTCAGGTATCATTTCCCTTGTATGCAGCGCTTCATGGATTGCTTCTTTTACAGCTTCATAGAAAACCGGACTGTCTGCAATACGTACTTCCATCTTGGTTGGATGTACGTTGACATCTATCTGATTGGTATCAATCTGAAAATGAAGAACACAGAAGGGAAATTTATGCTGCATCAGATACTCACGATAGCCTTCTTCAATAGCCTTGCTGATCAGTGTACTTCGAATATATCTTCCGTTAATATAAAAAATTTCATAATTGCGGTTGGAACGGTTGATAACCGGTTTCCCCAACAGCCCGGTCACAGACATCCCATCAAATGTCCGCTCTAGCGGAATCAGTTCTTCGGAGATTTCTTTGCCGTAAATACGATATATGATCTCCTTTAAATCATTGTTCCCGGTAGTATAGAATCTGTTCTGTCCATTTGAAATAAATTTAAAAGAGATGTCAGGGTTGGACATAGCAAGATGCTCCATTAGATCCGCCACATAGGAGCCCTCTGTCTGAGGCTGTTTTAAAAATTTCTTTCTGGGAGGTGTATTATAGAACAGATTACGAACAAGAATGGTGGTTCCTGTGGGTGCACCAATCTCATCCTTCTCCTTTTGCACACCGCCTTCTATAACATAGCGGATTCCCATCAGTTCTTCCGGTGTTTTGGAAATCATTTCTACCATGGCTACTGCGGCAATACTTGCAAGTGCCTCACCCCGAAAGCCAAGGCTGACCAAACTGGTCAAGTCATCTGCAGAAGTAATTTTACTGGTAGCATGTCGCAGAAAAGCATTTTTTATCTGGCTTTTTTCAATGCCGTTTCCATTGTCTGTTACCCGGATGAGAGAAGTACCACCATCCTTAATTTCCACAGTAATGGCATCAGCTCCTGCGTCTATGGCATTTTCGACCAGTTCTTTTACCACACTGGCCGGTCGCTCCACGACCTCACCGGCAGCAATTTTATCAATTGTCTGATGATCCAGTACATTTATTATGGCCATCTTAGCACCCTTTCTACCAACGGTTTTTGAGCTTATTCTGTAACCGGTATAAAGTGTTCAAAGCATCTACGGGTGTCAGATTGGTCACATCAATCTCTTTCAACTCCTGAAGCACATCCTCATCCTTTACAGTGTCAAAAAGAGAGATCTGTTCCAAATCCACTTCGTCATATTTAACCGGTTTGTGTTTTTCATTTTTGACATTAACTTCAATATTATGGATCTTTTCGGTTATATCATTATCACTGAGCTGTTCTACAATTTCCTTTGCACGGTCAATTACCATATCCGGTACTCCGGCAAGCTTGGCCACCTGGATACCGTAGCTTTTATCCGCACCGCCTTTGATGATTTTACGCAAAAATACAATGTCATCCCCCTTTTCTTTAACGGCAATACAGTAATTATTGACATTATCCATTTTACCTTCCAATTCTGTCAATTCGTGATAATGGGTAGCAAATAAGGTTTTAGCGCCCAGTATTTTACGATTACTGATATGCTCGATAACTGCCCAGGCAATGCTCAGGCCGTCAAAGGTGGATGTTCCCCGTCCGATTTCATCTAAAACAAGCAGGCTGTTTGGAGTGGCATTTCTAAGAATATTGGCTACTTCATTCATCTCCACCATAAAAGTAGACTGCCCACTGGCCAGGTCATCAGAAGCACCTACCCTTGTAAAGATACGGTCCACAACACCAATATTAGCTTTTTTGGCAGGTACAAAGGAACCAATCTGTGCCATCAGGACGATCAATGCCGTCTGACGCATATAGGTAGATTTACCAGCCATATTGGGACCGGTTATAATGGAAATACAGTGCTTTTGATTGTCCAAATAGGTATCATTTGCGATAAACATATCGTTTTGTATCATTTGTTCAACAACCGGATGTCTTCCATCCTTAATATCGATAATACCCTTTTCATTAAGCGTCGGACGAACATAGTGATTCCGCTCTGCGACATAGGACAAGGAGGCAAATACATCCAATTTGGCGATAGCTCTTGCGGTTTTCTGAATCCTTTCCATCTCGGCGAATATAGCATCGCGGATTTCACAGAACAGATCATATTCCAATGCATAAAGCTTGTCTTCCGCATTTAGAATAGAATCTTCTAATTCCTTTAAACGCGGTGTGGTATATCTTTCTGCATTGGCAAGTGTCTGTTTTCGGATATAATCCTCTGGAACAAGATCCTTGTAGGAATTCGTTACCTCAAAATAATAACCAAATACTTTGTTATATTTAATACGCAGATTTTTAATACCTGTGCGTTCCCTGTCTTCTTCTTCTAATGCCGCAAGCCAGTTTTTGCCATCTGTTTTGGCTCTTCTAAGAGAATCAATCGTCTCATGAAAGCCTTCTTTGATAATGCCGCCTTCCCTGATAGTAATTGGTGGTTCATCTACGATGGCATCTTCTATCAGATGATAAATATCCTCCAGGGTATCCAGTCTGTCTCGGATATCATTCAGAATACGGATGTCAAAATCTTCCAGAAGTGTTTTGATAGCCGGAAGCATGGATAAAGAATTACGGAAAGCAATCAAATCTCTTGGATTGGCTGTCTTATAGCTGATCTTGCCCAGCAGACGTTCCAGATCATAGATCGTATTCAGATATTCTCTGATTTCGTCTCTGTCAACATTGTTTTTTCCTAATGCTTCCACAGCATCCAGATGATCTTCTATTTTCTCTTTATCAATCAGAGGCTGTTCTATATATTTGCGAAGCAATCTGCCACCCATAGCAGTCCTGGTGCGATCCAGCACCCCGAGAAGAGATCCTCTCTTTTGCTTTTCACGGAGCGTTTCTGTTAATTCCAGATTACGTCTGGTTGAACTGTCTAACAGCATATATTTGCTGGTCAGATATGGATATAAATGGGTGAAATGTGCCAGAGAAGTTTTCTGTGTCTCGTAGAGATACTGTAGAAGCGCTCCGGCAGCAATAAGTCCTGTGGGAAAGTCCTCGATGCCAAGACCGGAAAGCGTAGTAACATGAAAATGCTTCAGCAGGACCTTCCGGCAGGTGTCTTCATCAAAATAGTGAGGGTCTAAAGAGTAGACCGATACATGAAGACGATTCTTTAAGTCTTCTATATCATACCCACTGACAAAGAACTGCTCATTACAGATTAATTCAGAAGGTGCGTATTTGTTGATTTCATCCTGCAATTTGCGGATGTCTTCTACTTCCGTCAAATAATAATCCCCGGTAGTAACATCCGCTACCGAAATGCCGATTTTGCCGGGAAAATAACAGACACAGAGAAGATAATTATTTTTACGGTCATCCAAAGCCTGAATATCCAGATTGGTACCCGGGGTTACGATACGGACTACCTCACGTTTGACGATACCCTTTGTCAGTTTCGGGTCTTCCATCTGCTCGCAGATGGCAACCTTATAGCCTTTGGACACCAGCTTATTTAAGTAACTGTCAACAGCATGATAAGGAACACCACACATAGGTGCTCTTTCCTCCTGTCCACAGCTCTTGCCGGTCAGTGTAATCTCCAGTTCCTTGGAAGCAACCAATGCATCATCAAAAAACATTTCATAGAAGTCACCAAGTCTGTAAAATAAAATACAATCCTGATACTCTTTTTTTGTTTCCAGATATTGCTGCATCATTGGTGTAAGTTCTGCCATTTGTATTAACCGTCTTTCTAAGATTGTTTATACGATATGCCCTGTGTAATAGAAACCATGGCATTCGTCCAGTGATACCATAACTAACTGCCCAATTAAAGACCTGTCTGCCGGAAAATGTACCAGCATGTTGTTGGACAGACGTCCTGTCATCAGGGAAGCATCCTGTTCATTTACTTCTTCTACCAGTGCTTCCATAACACTGCCCTTAAGACGCGCAGCACGATCTTTTGCCGTATCCTGCACTACCTTAAGAAGCTTGTCAAAACCTTCCTTGACAACCTCTTCCGGAACCTGATTTTCCATGGCAGCCGCCGGTGTACCTGTTCTTTTGGAATAGATAAAGGTAAATGCATTATCATACTGAACTTTTCGCACGATATCTATAGTTTCCTCTACGTCCTCAAGTGTTTCTCCCGGAAAACCAACAATCAAGTCAGTGGTAAGTGAGATATCAGGCATAGCGGTCTTGATTTTTTCTACCAGTGCCAGATACTGTGCTTTTGTATATCTTCTGTTCATAGCCTTTAAAATTCTGTCAGACCCTGCCTGTACCGGCAGATGCAGATGGCGGCATATTTTCTTGGAATTTTTCATAACTTCAATCAGTTCATCTGACAAATCTTTAGGATGAGAAGTCATGAAACGAATTCTTTTAAGCCCCTCTATCTGCTCCACTTCCTGCAATAATTGGGCAAATGTGACAGGATGTTCCAGCGTTTTGCCGTAAGAATTCACATTCTGGCCAAGCAGCATAATCTCAACCACACCATCTGCCACCAGCATCTCTATCTCCCGAATGATTTCTTTGGGATCACGGCTTCTTTCACGTCCTCGCACATAGGGAACGATACAGTAGCTGCAGAAATTATTGCATCCGAACATAATGTTGATGCCCGATTTGTACGGGTATTTTCTGCTTATCGGTAACGCTTCCACAATCTGATCGGTTTCCTGCCAGATATCTATGATCATTTCATGATTCTCGAACATAGTTACCAGAAGCTCGGCAAATTTGAAAATATTATGGGTTCCAAAAATCAGATCTACAAACCGATAGCTTTTCTTGATCTTCTCAATAACAGAAGGCTCCTGCATCATACAGCCGCATAAAGCAATTCTAAGATGAGGCTTCTTACGCTTCATACTGTTAAGGAATCCTAATCTTCCGTAAACACGTTGGTTAGCATTATCACGTACCGTACAGGTATTATAGATGACAAAATCGGCATCCTCTTCCGATTCTGTTAATTCATAGCCGATTTCGGTCAAAATACCGGATAATTTTTCAGAATCCCTGGCATTCATCTGGCATCCGAAAGTTGTTACGCAGCACAGCGGTTTGTGTCCAATCTGTGTTTCAAGCTCTGCTACATATGCAGCGGCTTTTTTCATATATTCTTTTTGGCGGAATACCTCATTTTCATCGGTTGTCGCTGTATATTTTATCATAACTGGTCAAAAATGTCCTTTCTAAACTTTTCTTTCATTGCAATATATAAAGTGTGAAAGGTTCTTCGAAAGAAGGTTCTCTCCCACACTTTAGCATGATACATTCTGCTTTGTATTCCTGATGAAGTATTAAATCTTGACACAGCATGCAACTGCAAGTGCCCCGGGGCCAATATGACATGCAACACTTAAAGATAAAGGGTCCATATGGATGTCAAAGCCCGGAAATGCCTGTGATACTTCTTCTTTAAGCTGATTGGCAGCTTCCAGATCATAGGTATATGCCAACTGTAACCAGATACGGTCTTTATCTGCACCACCGAAGCGCTTCTCCATATCATTGCGGATAGCATTCATCATAATGGTTTTGCCCTGAGATGCAGTTCTTGCTTTGGCAAACGCATCCAGCTTCTCTCCCTGAATCTGCAGGACCGGTTTCAGCTTGAGGATCGTGCCAAGCGCTGCCGCGGCAGGGGTAATTCTGCCGCCTTTCTTTAAATAATACAAAGTGTCCAACATGATATAGATACTGGAGTTGAACTTATCTGTTTCCAGAAAATGTTTAATTTCGGCAGCATTCATTCCACGATCGATTAGAGTGAGTGCGTCCAACGCAGACTGCCTCTGCGTCACGGAAATACGCTGATTGTTGACCACTTGCACTTTGCCTTCATATTCTTCTGCCAGCATAAGTGCACTTTGGCAGGAACCGCTTAAGCCACTGGACATGGGAATATGCACGATTTCATCATATTCCTGCAAAAGCTCGTCCCATAGCTTCATGACGGAATCTGGCGTGGGCTGACTGGTAATCACGTCAGCGCCTTTGGCCAGCTGCTCATAGAATTGTTCCTGCGTCAAGGTTATATCTTCATAAAAAGTTTCTTCATTAATCATAAAAGGCATAGGCAATACATAAAGGGCATGATCTTTATTCTGTAATTCTTTTGCCTGTTTTTGTGTAATACCACTGTTACTGTCAGTAACCACTGCAATTTTTAACGCCATATAGGTTCTATTTCTCCAATTCCCATCTATTTCTGATTATTCTCTGAACAAAAAACGCTTTATAAACATATTACTTTTAGATAGTTCTAAAGTCAACCTCATTTATCGTTGACTGCTCCAAAAGAACTCTTAATCCGGCATGCTCCGGATGATGTAAATCACTGTCTTTCAAAAGAACACGGTCAGCCCAGTCACTGGCACATTGAAGAAGCGCTGCATCCTGAAAAATATCGCCGAGCACAAAACGCAGATCGCCGCTTTGCCTGATTCCGAACAGGTCACCGGGCCCTCGTAATTTCAAATCCTGACCGGCAATATAGAAACCGTCATTGGAATCGTTCAGGATTTTAAGCCTCTTCATTGTTTCGGGTTTGTCAGAACTGCTGACAAATATACAGTAGGACTGTTCACTACCTCTCCCTACACGGCCTCTCAATTGATGAAGCTGTGCCAGCCCGAAGCGTTCTGCATTTTCTACCATCATAACCGTAGCATTTGGCACATTGATACCAACCTCAATGACGGTGGTAGATACAAGTACATCAATACGATGGGCACCAAAATCTTCCATAACACGGTTCTTGTCTGCCGGCTTCATTCTGCCGTGCAGTGAGGCAATTCGTATGGTCGGAGGGAGTATCTGTTTTAACTTTGCCGTATAAGAGGTAACATTTTCAAGCTCTCCCATTTCGCCTTCTTCCACCATTGGGCATATTACATAAATCTGTCTTCCGGCAGACACTTCTTTTTCAATAAAACGGTAGGCTTTCTCCCGATATGAAGTGTTAACAACACAATTCTTGATGGGCAATCGGTTGGCAGGTAATTCGTCCAATACGGAAATATGAAGATCACCATATAAAATAATCGCTAAAGTCCTTGGAATTGGTGTAGCACTCATTACGAGCACGTGAACCGTGTTACCTTTCTGTGCAAGACTTTCACGCTGACGAACTCCGAAACGGTGCTGTTCATCAGTAATAACAAGTGCAAGATTGTGATAGCACACTTTATCCTGAATCACTGCGTGCGTACCGATAATAATATCTGCTGTGCCATCTTCTATCCGTTCATAGATATCTTTCCTGTCTTTGGAGGAGACGGAGCCTGTCAACAGAACCGGATGGATTGACAAATGGTACTTTTCTTTCATCTTTATAAGAGTTTCATAATGCTGCGCAGCAAGTACTTCTGTAGGAGCCATCAAAGCGCCCTGGTAACCATTTGCCACGCACATAATAAGCGAAAGAAAGGCCAGAATTGTCTTACCTGAGCCAACATCACCCTGTATGAGCCGGTTCATGGTATGGCATGAGGTCAAATCTGCCTGTATTTCACGCCATACCTTCTGCTGCGCTGCCGTCAGACGATAGGGTAAAGCTTCTATCAGGCGTTCGGTTTCTGCAACTTCAATCATCGGATAGTGATTTTCCAATTCCTGATTAGTATCCCGCATGCGGCGAAGCATTAGAATAAACAGAAAAAATTCATCGAAAACCAACCGCTTTCTTGCTTTGATCAGTTCGGATTTATCTGTAGGAAAATGCATCTGTCTGACGGCATACTCTACAGAACAAAAACCTTCTTTTTCAATAATTTCGGTTGGAAGATACTCAAAAGACAGATCAACTCTAGCCACTGCCTGCTGCACAGCCTTTACAATGGTATGGTTGCTTAATCCTTTGGTGGTAGAATAGATTGGAAGCATTTTGCCAACCAGATTTCCATACTCTTCAGGCTGATAGATTTTAGCCTGCTCCATCACATAGTGATTTCCTTTTCGATGAAGAATTCCCCGAAAAATATAGGTTATATGCTGCTTTAGACTATTCTTTAGATATGGCATATTAAAATAGGTCAGATAAAGCTCGCCACCTATGCAGTCCACTTTGAAGGTGGTAATGCTTAATCCACGTACATGTCTGGTGGCGATATTTCCCATAATCTGTCCCGATACAGCTACAAGCGTTTCTTCCTCAGCACAGTTTAAATCTACCGGATTTGAGAACTGTTCATAATCTCTTGGATAATAATGTACAAGCTGCTCGGCAGTGGTAATATGTAATTTTTCAAATAGTCCGGCCGTCTTTTCACCTATCCCTTTCAGAGCAGTCAGTTTCATGGTATACGTTGATCCTTTCCTCATATTTATACAATCCGCTTTACTCCTGATACGAAAATCCCCCGATGAAGATCGGGGGATTACAAGCGGTATCGGAAATATTATTCTGCTGATACAATGTAATAGTAAATCGGTTGACCGCCATATTGCAACTCAATATCACAGTCAGGATGCTGCTCGGCCACTCTGTCACGCAGCGTTTCAGCAGCTTCTTCTGTGATCTCTTCACCATAATATATACTGATTAGTTCATATTCATCATCATTATTGGAGTTGCCAAGCATCATCTCAGCAATCATATTAACTGTAATATCAGCCACATCAGTTCCAACGGCAAGAATTCCGTCATCTCCAATTCCCATGAAGTCTCCCTGCTTTATTTCTTTGCCATCTATATTTGTATCCCTTACCGCATAAGTAACCTGACCGGTAGAGACCTTATTCATTTCTCCGATCATCGTTTCAAGATTGTCTTCTGCGGATAAATCCGGTACATAATTAATGATTGCCGTAATACCCTGAGGAACTGTTTTGGTGGGGACTACGACTATCTTTTTCTCTTTTACGAGAGACTGTGCCTGATTAGCTGCAAGAATAATATTCTTGTTATTTGGAAGGATAAAGATAGTATCGGCATTCACTTTATCGATAGCGTTGAGCATATCTTCCGTGCTGGGATTCATGGTCTGACCACCTTCAATAATGTAGTCTACACCTAACCCTTTAAAGATTTCATTGATACCCTCTCCGACAGATACGGCAATAAAACCGACATCTTTCCTGGGCATTGGAAGTTCTTCTTCTTTTTCCTCTGCGGCTTCTTTCTGGGAGAGTTTGAATAGCTTTTCCTGATGTTCCAGACGCATATTATCAATTTTCATATTGGATAAAGCGCCATATTTCAATGCTTTCTGAATAGCGAGACCGGGATCGTTGGTATGTACATGTACCTTGACCACGTCTTCGTCTGCCACTACCACAATAGAATCACCAATAGATTCCAGATATGCTTTGAAATCCATCTCGGCCTTGATATTAAAGACTTTATTTAACATAATAATGAATTCGGTACAATATCCGAATTTGATTTCAGCATTAGCCTGTGCATCCAGATTGCCAATTGCAGTCTGACTGCCGGAGGTGCTATTGCTGTCTGTGTTAAGTGTAAAATCAATCTCTTTGCCGAGATAAGCATCATATGCACCCTTTAAAACCTGCATCAATCCTTGACCGCCGGAGTCAACAACGCCTGCCTGCTTTAACACCGGCAGCATTTCCGGCGTCTGTGCTAAAACTTCATCGGAATAAGCAATTATCTGAGATAAAAACTCGGACAAATCTTCGATGCCTTCATCTGCCAATTCTCTTGCTTTGACTGCAGCACCTTTGGCAACAGTCAGGATGGTCCCTTCCTTCGGCTTCATAACCGCTTTGTAAGCTGTTTCTACCGCTTTTTCAAAAGCAGAAGCCAGTATGAGAATGGTAATTTCATCGTATTCCCTTACACTTTTAGTAAAACCGCGGAATAACTGTGATAAAATAACACCTGAATTACCTCTGGCACCACGTAAAGAACCGGAAGAAATTGCCTTACATAAAGATGTCATGTCCAAATCTCCCATATCATGCAAAGCGGACACTTCTTTTGCTGCTGACATTATTGTCAAAGTCATATTGGTTCCGGTGTCACCGTCCGGTACCGGGAAAACATTCAATTCATTGATCCATTCTTTTTTACTTTCAAGATTCTTTGCTCCTGCTAAGAACATTTTCGCCATCATCTTAGCATCAATTATATTTGAAGCCACTCTATTGTTCCTCCCTTAGTCAATCACTCTAACACCTTCAACGAAGATGTTGATTTTTTCTATTTCAATTCCGGTAAACTCTTCCACCTTATATTTCACGCTGTCAATTAAATTATCTGACACCGCAAGGATACTGACTCCGTAGGAAACAATGATATGAAAATTCAATGTTAGCTTATTATTATTCAAAAAAACCTGAATACCGCGTGTCATACTATCCATTTTCAGTAATTTCACGAGACCGTCTTTTACACTCATACCGGCCATACCGACTACACCAAAACATTCCATAGCTACCGTACCGGCAAACTGTGCAATGACTTCCTGATCAATAGAAATATTCCCCATATGTGTATCCATTGAAGAAACTTTCATAAATTACCTCCTCCTAAATATTTGAACATATATTGCTATTATAACCCGATATGCTAAAAAAAGAAACAAAAAATATAAATATATAATTTCTGCTTGCAATCTTGTTAACTTTCTGCTATTATACAAATGTTGCGTAAGCGAAAAATTAAGAATCGATTGTATCGTTAGGAGGTGCAAAGATGGCTAAATGTGATATTTGTGGTAAAGGCGCTCATTTTGGAAACAACGTAAGCCATTCTCATAGAAGATCTAACAGAATTTGGAATTCTAATGTTCAAAGTGTTAAGTGTAAAGTGAATGGTGCAGCTAAGAAATTACATGTTTGTACACGTTGCTTAAGAGCCGGTAAAGTTGAAAGAGCTTAAAATTACGAAGAATTTGCTCGTCAAACGAACATAATAATAAAAGACCACTCCGCACGGAAGGGTCTTTTTTATTATAATTTTTATAGTTTTATGCCTGCCGAAAGCTCTCATACTCGCTTTTCAGATTCTCATATTCTCTGTTGATCCGTTGAATGATATCCTTATCTCCTGCCAGATTATCCGGATGAAATATTTTGATGAGATCCTTATAACGCTTTTTCAAAGCTAATGGATTCTTGACACCTTGAAAGAAAATGGATACATCCAGGCTGTTCTCGTAGGATGAACGTTCACTCAGTAATTCCTTTTCAGCAGATAATCTGGCCCATTCTTTATCCAGTCTTCTGCGATCAATATCCAATTGCTGAAAACCATTCTGAAGAATTTCCATTTTCTTGGCAAAAAACTGGTTATCCTCTTTAAGCCGTTGACGTTCACTTGATATCTTATGATTTAACAGTTTCATTTCATCCTGAAACTGTATTTTTTCTTTGAGGAATTTTTCCTGCTGACCTTCTAATTCTTTTTGTGCTGTTGCAAGTCTGATATTCTCCTGAAACAGCCAGGCTTTCAGCTCCTGTAGATCTTCCTCAGAGCCGTGTACTAATATTTCTTCAAAATTGTCCATAAATAACCGTTTCTTTCTTTAATCCTGCAAAATAAGCTGCCACTATTGCATCATTTAATCACAATAAAAGAAATTATAACCAACCAGCAACAACAAAATAATAAGAACCAAACCAATAAATCGATTGGTAAGGAAAAGCATAAACAGCATTCCACATGCAACACAAACCGCGACAAAACCAATTAATTTCTTCAAGATAATATTCCTGCATATGCTTTTATTATACTATATGAAGCAGATTACAAAATGATTCTTTATCCGTCTTTAATTTTTCTGATCCGGAAAAGCAATGTCGACAGCAGCATCATCTTCCATCATTTCTTCTTTGGGTGATGTAAACTTATCAACAATATCCGGTATCATATCCAGTACCTTGGTAATGGTATCCTGATTCTTGATATTTACAAGCTTCGTTGAACCGTTCTTAATGACTAATACGGCACTAGGAGACATCTTTGCAGAAAATCCGCCGCCACCGCCATTCTTCTTATCGCCGGCACTGGCACCTGCACCAACACCAAAGCTGACATCCACAAGCGGCAGGATAATGGTATCTCCTACTTGTGTGGCATCTCCTACGACTGTTTTTGTTCCGATTACGGCATTCATACCTTTCATCAGGGATTCTATTACTCCGGTAAAATTATTTTCTGCCATTTACGCAGCCTCCTTTTTCAATAGATGAATTAATTGTCTGATATCTTTATTAAAGTATATTCGTATTACTGCTTTTACAAAGGTAATTGCTCTAATTCTGCCCTTTACCAAGACATGCCCTTCTATGCGATTTTGTTCAAAATCTCCGGTTATACTCACATGTTCTCCAATTATCGGGTACAACATGCCCCAAATTGCAAGAATTTCTCCGGTAGTGGCAGGATCATCCATTCCCACAACGATATCGGCATTAAATTTCTGTGGACGCAGACTTTTTAGAATGGAAAGTAACTCTCCTTTACATAATTGAAAGGACTGCTGGAATGCATCACTTGATATAATTCCCCTATAATATTCTATTTGATCCGATACAGATTTAATTCTATCACAGAAATGCTCGATTGTGTACTGTATATTTTGAAACAGTTCTTTTATCTTACGTAAAATGTTTTGAATCGATTCCAGTAATTTATGCCATTTTTCTTTAAGATTATGATGTTCCTTAGTATGCGAAGACTCTTCTTTTGCCGTTTGGATTTCTTTTTGTATCGGAATATGATTATTTTCTGTTTGTAAGATTTCTTCCGACTGCAAAGGTTCTTGCTCAGGTATCTTTGCTTCTTGTTTTAATGTTTCTTCATCAAGTGTCTTATCCTTTGACTGTACATCCTTACGGTTCGCTTCCTGTAATTTTGAATTGGAATGTTTCATTTTCTTAGGTATTCGAAACAGATTAAAGAAAAGTATTCTTACCCGGACAGTTACTTCTGCAGGATATCTAATCAAAACATTCAGCAGATGTAACAGCCATGTAATCCTGGCCTTTACAACAATTGGCGGTTCATCTTCCCCTTCTGCCCTGTCCAGTTCAATTCTATATCTTACCGGAACCAACAGAACACATACAATACCAAGAAGCAGAATGCCTAAGATACATAACAATATGATTCCTATGATTTTTAAAATAAGCAATACGATATGTAACATATGGCCTCATTACGTTCCTTTTCTCACATATTATATTAATGTTTGCGGATTCCTGTTTCCTTCAAACAAATAGGAAATCAGATCAGCATGTCCTGTTTTGCAAAGTGCTTCTTCAGCAATCTGTTGGATGATTTCCATTGCCTCTTCCTGACTTGAGGCAATTCCGACAATATAGGGCTGATGTTCTTTATAATACCATTGCTGCATCATCAGACTGTGATAGATCTCCAAACAGTTATTCTCCTGCATATAGGCAATCACATAAATATTGGGAAGTTTTGCGTATTTCTTTAATTTTCGTTTTATCTTATCGGGTTTTTTAATAGTATCCCCCACATAGAGATTTCTATAAAACTTCATTGCATTCCCCTATCAGTAATTTTATTTTAAGATTAAAACCTATTTTATCATATTTTATCCAAATTAAATAGATGATCTTACATATTGATTTATTTTACAAAAGAATTATACTATAAATTAGAGACTTTTACAAAAGGTGGTGCTTACATATGAAAACAATTGCCCGTATGGCTTTAAAAAATGGAATGGTAATCGGTGAAGATGTATATAGCTATCAAAATGATCTGATCTATCCAAAAGATACTGTGGTAGATGAAACGGTAATTGCAAAACTTGCCCGTCATTCTATCATGTGTGTTTCCATAAAAGAAGAAATCGACTATGCCACCACGCATTTTGAGAAAGTCCGTTTAAGTACAGAATTTAAATATTTTGAATTTACATATAATGACTGCATGCCTATTTACAGAAAGCTTATGACAGATTTTGTGGAACAGGGCATTCCGGTTCGTATGAACAGATTGATGGAATTATATGTCAAAATTTCTTCCTGCGCCCGTAATGGGGAACAGCTTCTTGATTTCCTCTACAATATGCTCCCAAGTGAAGATGATATGACGCATGCGCATTGTCTGAATTCTGCATTGATTGCCGGAGTGTTCGGCACATGGCTTAACTTATCTAAGGAAGATATTTTCTTATTGATTCAATGTGGTTTCTTCTATGATATTGGTAAATTGAAGCTTCCACAGGAATTACTTTGGAAACCCGGTAAACTGACGGAACTAGAATTTACAAAGCTAAAGACGCACACGATGTTGGGGTTTGATCTGTTAAAAGAACAGAATTTAAATGAACATGTTATCAAAGCAACCCTGATGCATCATGAACGTTGCGATGGTTCCGGCTACCCTTCCAGACTTAAAACAGATAAGATTGATATTTTTGCAAAATATATTGCTATTATTGATGCCTATGAGGCTATGACTTCAGCCAGAACGTATAGACAGTCCTTGAATCCTTTTCAGGTTATTGCTAATTTTGAGAAAGATGGATATATTAAATACGATGAAGCCATTCTTCGTCCGATTCTGGAACATATTGCGACTACGCAGCTTGGATTTAATGTGCGCCTGACTAATGATGTGGAAGCAGAAATCAACTTGATCAATCAGCAGCATCTTTCCCGGCCTTTGCTCAAATCGGGAGAACAGTTCATTGATCTTTCTAAAGAAACAGATTTAGATATTGTAGCTATTTACTAATAAAATATAGATACAAACACTTGAAAGTCAGGCTTTTGGGCCTGACTTTTCTATTTGATCCACAGATTGTTCTTTTTCAGTTCCAAATATTCATTGTAGGCCTTCTCCAAAATCTGTTTTTCGTTTGGAAATTTCAATAAATGATAAGCCTCATGGTATTTGTAGTAGCCGGAATCCGTAAAATATTCTTCCTTTTGCGGTTTACTGTAATAACTGTCTGCCATCATCAGATACCAATGAACATCTTTGGAAACCACATCCTCAGGAACATTGAAGGTGTATTGACTCTTTCCAATGTATTTCTTAATGGTAGCTTTTGCACCGGATTCCTCCAGTACCTCCCTAAGTGCTGTTTCAGGATACTTCTCATCTTCTTCCACTGTTCCTTTTGGCAGCACCCATCCTTCATATTTATTATGAAAATGTTTATAAAGGACAAGAATTTTCCCACGGAAAATGACAACACCTCCGCAGCTTACCGCTTCTATCATATCTATTCCTCCTATGTGCCAAAATATGCATCAAAAATTCTTTTTGCAATCGGCACTGCATAGTCACCGCCCGAACCGGCGCCTTCAATAATGATTGTAACACAGATCTGCGGATCTTCTGCCGGTGCAAAGCCTGTAAACCAGGCATGGGAATCCGTCTTCACTGCATTATATTCTGCAGAGCCTGTCTTTCCAGCTGCCGTATAGGACAATCCGGATAATTTCGTTCCGGTACCGCTGTTTACAACTTCCTGCATTAATCCGGTAAGGATATCGGATTCTTCCTGGGAAAGCAGTTTTTTATAGGTGTTGGGACTAAATTGCTTAATGACTGATCCCTCATAATTTTCTACACGGTCCACAAGATAAGGTTTCATCAGCACTCCGTCATTTGCAATGGCATTGGTAATCATATTCAGATGCAGTGGTGTAATCTGTGTTGTTCCCTGACCGATTGAGGCCTGCATTACATCTGAATCGGAAGTTAAATCATTAATGATCAGGCTGCTCTTGCTATATGCGAAAGTAACCGGCAGCTCTTCATTAAACAATAAAGAATCCAATGTATCAGCAAATTTTGTACGATCTAACTGCATTCCAATATTAGCAAAAGAAGAATTACATGATTTCGCAAAAGATTTGGTAAAATTCTCAGAACCATGTGCCGTTCCGTGATAACAATTAATAGTGTCTTCTCCATAACTAAAACGTCCGTTACACTGAAATGTATATTGGTCGTATGAATCAGGATTTTCACGAATATATTCCAATGCGGTAATAATTTTGAAGGTTGAACCCGGAGGATATAATCCTTGTGTAACACGGTTTAAAAGTACACTGCTTTCTTTATCAGCCAGCAGATCGTTCCAGATCGCATCAATCTCATTGGGGTCAAAATCCGGTTTTGATACCATGGCGAGAATCTTGCCGGTCGAAGGCTCCGATACAATAATAGCACCCTTATAGAAGCCAAGTGACTGATAGGCAATTTCCTGTAAATTCACATCAAGAGTTGTTATCACATTGTCGCCGGGATGCTTTTGCCCGGAAACTTCATTTGCAACTTTATCTGACAACTTGGCATTGGAATTGATCAGATAGTAATTGCTTAAGGATTCAATACCATATTTGCCGTTGGAAGCATATCCTACCACATGGGAAAACATATTTGCATAAGGATAGACACGTTTTTCCTTTCCGTTTTCATCTGTCTGAGTCTGCGCCAATACCTGTCTGCCACTTGCATAGATTGTCCCTCTTGTGTTTTCAGCTATCAGAATTTCCTGACGACTGTTAAAACTGTTGTTAATCAGTTCCTGTTGATGTGTAATGGCATAATGACATGTATATCCCATCATCCCCAGAAACAATGCCACGAAGAGATAGGTAACAGTCCTGATCTGCCTATTCCTCTTCTTCTGCTTCCGGTTTTTCTTCGTTTTCGAAGTTTTCATATTCAGTTCTTCTTCGTCTTCTCTTTTTCTTTTTAACACGTTTTGCTCCTTCGTCCTGTCTTATGATATACAAGCCTTCTATGATAAAAAACATGATAAGCGTAGTAAGAACGGAACTGCCGCCATAGCTGATCAAAGGAAGTGTGATACCGGTCATAGGAATAAATTTGGTACCCCCGCCGATGGTCAAAAACACTTGAAAAATGTAAGTTACACCTAATCCAAAAGCAATCAGATGATAAAATTTGTTTTGAAGCTTTACAGCAATGTTCATAAACATAATAAAGCAACTGATACAGATCAGAATCATACACATGGAAAATATTATTCCCAACTCTTCCGCCACTGCAGAGAAAACAAAATCTGCTTCTACAAAAGGAATAGAGGTTGGATTTCCTCGAAATAATCCAAGTCCAAACCAGCCGCCACTGCTTATGGCAAACAAAGATTGCGTAATCTGATATCCGGCATCCTCAATACAACTGAACGGATCACGCCATGCCTGTACACGAACCTGGACATGGGAGAAAAAATGATAGGCAACCATTGCTGCACCGCATCCGCCCGCACTTCCGAGAAACAGATAAATCCATTTGCCTGTAGCAATAAAAACCATCATGATATAAACAACAAAGAAAATCAATGCACTTCCCAAATCCTTAGAGGCAACCAGGATTAATACGTGAGCACCTGCCAGTATCGCGGTCAGCATAACTCTCATAAAATCATGCGTCTCGCAGAGTGCACTGGCAAGAAAGAAAACAAATATGATTTTAACAAATTCAGAAGGCTGAAAAGTTACACCTCCTATAGAATATGAAATTTTGGATCCATTGGTAACTGATCCGAGAATCAGTACGATTGCCAGTCCGACAATCCCAACCGCGGCATAAATCCATGTCAGGCTCTTTAAGAACTTAAGCTTATGGATAAAAAATGGAATCAGCATGCCCACAATAATAGAAACAGTAACAATAAAGAACTGCTTAATTGCCTTATCAAAAGATAGTCTGGACAAAATGATAAATCCAATACTGAGAAGCATACACATATTATTAATGATCAGGCGGTTGCCTTTCGGATAAATCATGCGAAACAGAACAATTGTTGAAAACAGGAGGATCTGCTGTAAAGCATAGAACAACAGATACTCTATTTTACCTGTTTCAAAACAAATCACAAGGAAACATGAAAAATGTACCAGAAACATAAAAAGATTCTGGCGGATATAACTGCCTCTCCTGCTTTCCTCATCCGGGAAACGGAATACCAGGAAACATTCCAGAGTATATAATGCTATAAATAAAGTAATAAAGTACTTAGAAAGCTCTGTAATATACAATTCCATAAGATTTTATTCTATACCTCTTTTCAAATGACCGGTAGTATATTCTGCAAAAGGAAAGGTCTCACCGGATAAAACCGCACGGCATTCCATGTCGGATTCCATCGTGAAATCATATCGCAATACATCTGCAGCAATTTTTTCAATCTCTTTTTGCTTCAAATGAAGCGAATAAGGAATCGAATTATAAATAATATTATAACAATGTTCACAGTTTGTTTCTACAGGAAAGATTGTCCCATAACGATCCTTAAGGGAAGACTGTAATATGGAACCGTTATTCTCTCTGACACACCGATCAGATGTTTTTTTGAGACAGTTAGCTGAGATCATCATCGGTATCCTTCCATATACTACCATGGAAGAAGCCATATTCATCTGCGACGCTTTCCGTGTCAGGGCAGATGCTTCCTTGGCATTCAGTTCATACGGAAGATAAAATTCGCTGCTATACTGTGTCCAGAAGCGGATACTCTCGGAGTTAAAATTATACAATCCGACATCCGGTATGACAGCATAACTTCCCGGCAGATTATGAACATATGCAAGTTCTTCCAGATTACGGATCAGAAAGCCTTGAATCATGCTGCCGTCCTGTCTTAACGCCGTCTCTAATCTATGCAGATAAGCTTCATCTCTTGCACGAAGAACATGAGGAAGCATCAAAGCATATTCATAACAGTTTTTCTTACTGCAAAGACGTGATATCTGCTCATGCTCTTTCAAATACAGGTCGCTGTCGATATATATACGTCTGCATGGAAATTCTGTTACAGCCAAAAGCTGGTTATAGGTGGATACTGTGCAGTCAATCATCTGTTGCCTGTTATCGTATGTCTTTGCTTCGATAGTTGTAGAAGTTTGTTTATTACTGGTATCTCTCACTGGTGTAAAACCATTGCCGCAAATAACCTGCTGTTCAAAAGTTTCTACCGCTTCTCTTCGCAACCGGTTCAGGGAACGCACAGGTACAAACACATCTCCCTTTATATGGATGTCACATTCCGATACCGTTACACAGGAATTGCCTGTTTTCAGTAATTGTTTTCTGATATCATCTGGTTGCATTGGTAGCTTTTGTGCCTGCTCGACCACATCTCCCATAACAGTAACGCTGTACTGACTACCGATGATCTGCAGCTTTAGTGATTCACCAACAGTAACATCCGCAAGCATTCTAACCGGCATTTTTGCCGGATCATGAAGATATTTAGTGCGGATCTGGTTCAGAAGAGTTTCATCACTTCCCATATAATTCGGTTTATGCAGAGTGATCATTTCCTTGCCGTTATGTCTCTCATAATAGCCTGTCTGAATTTCACTGCGAATATACAGATTGCGCAACTTATTAAGGTCTTCTGTTTCTACCTGATAATTTTCAGGGCCATATTGATAATACCGGTCAATATACTTACGGTATAGTGCCGTAACACCTGCCGCATACTCCGGCTTTTTCATTCGGCCTTCAATCTTAAAAGAATCAATTCCGGACTCGATTAATTTCGGTATCTGAGGAAGTGTACACATATCCTTGAGACTGAGAGGATAACCCTCTCCTGTTATAGCCTGCTGACCCTCACAGATCTGATAGGGAAGTCTGCAAGGTTGGGCACATCTGCCACGGTTGCCGCTTCTTCCTCCTAAAATACTGCTGAAAAGACACTGTCCGGAATAGCAATAACACATTGCCCCATGGATAAAACATTCAATTTCCATGCCGGTCTGCTCTTTGATCTTTCGTATTTCAGTCAAGGAGAGCTCTCTTGCCGGTACAATCCGTACTGCGCCCTGAGATTTCAGAAATGAGGCGCCTCGTACACCGGTAAGAGTCATCTGTGTACTGGCATGAAGCGCCAGATCTTTAAAATGATCCCTGATATAGCAGAACACACCCATATCCTGTACGATTACCCCATCCAGTCCGGCTTCATAAAAAGGTAACAGATAATCATACAGTTCTTCCAATTCTGATTCTTTCATCAATGTGTTGACGGTAAGATATATTTTACGCCCCATAAAGTGAGCCATATGCAAGGCATTGCAAATTTCTTCTGTAGAAAAATTATCCGCATAGGCCCTTGCGCCAAATTTCTCACCGCCAAGATATACTGCATCTGCCCCTGCGTTGATTGCTCCGATAAAAGCTTCATAATTTCCCGCAGGTGCCAATAATTCAACTCTTTGTTTCATACACACAATCCATGATGAAAATAGCTGTCTACGAAAGACAGCTATAATCTTACTTCTTCAATTCTTTTAATTCAGTTTCCAAACGAACAATCTTCTTTGCATTTTCATTTGCTTCGTTTTGAAGCTTCTGAATATTCTTTTCTGTATTCTCTAATTTAATCTGGGAAGCAATCAGTTCATGCTTTAAGTCATACATCTCTTTCTCTTTATTCTGTATCTCTTCTTCTAACAGACTGATCTGTTTCTTTGCCTTAAAATAGTCATCTGCTATATTGAGCTGCAACAGAACATTCTGTGTATCAAGAGACTGTCTCTTAAAGCTGTCAACTTTATTGTACTCAGCTACCTTATTGTTGATATAAGAGGCTACTTTCTGTAGGTACTCTTCGCTTTCATAACCGCTTAACGTAAATACTTTACCGCCGATGATTACCTCGGTATCTGTTTTTGTTGACATAGGGCTTCCCCTCCCATACTAAATATGTGGTCTGAAATAAACGCCATACACTATATCTATTATATATAGCTTATGTGGGAATTTCAAGTCCTAAATGATGATATGCCAAATCCGTAACAACCCGTCCACGTGGGGTGCGGTTGAGGAAACCATTCTTGATCAGATACGGCTCATAGACATCCTCTATGGTTCCGGCATCCTCGCCTATTGCAGCCGCCAGGGTATCCAACCCTACCGGTCCGCCTTTAAACTTATCAATCATGGTACACAGGATATTTCGGTCAATGTGATCTAATCCCATTTTGTCCACATCCATCAGATCTAATGCAATATTGGCTACTTCTTCAGTTATCATGCCATCATATTTGACCTGGGCAAAATCTCTAACTCTTTTCAGAATACGATTGGCAAGCCGAGGCGTACCTCTGCTCCTTCTTGCAAGCTCTAACGCGCTTTTTTCGTCAATCTCCACACCGAGGATTTTGGCCGAATGCATAATGATCAGTTTTAGTTCCGGCACAGAGTAAAATTCCAATCTGTGAATAACACCAAATCTGTCTCTGAGCGGAGCGGTCAGAAGACCCGCCCTCGTAGTGGCGCCAACCAACGTAAAATGAGGAAGATCCAGACGTATGGAACGGGCGGTTGCCCCTTTGCCAATCATAATGTCTATAGCGTAATCTTCCATTGCCGGATACAACACTTCCTCTACCTGGCGGTTCAGACGATGGATTTCATCCACGAAAAGAAGATCGCCTTCCTGCAGATTATTGAGGATTGCAGCCATTTCACCCGGTTTCTCAATTGCAGGGCCACTGGTTACCTTCATATGCACTCCCATTTCATTGGCGATGATACCGGCAAGTGTTGTCTTACCAAGTCCCGGCGGTCCATAAAACAAGACATGATCCAAAGCATCATTACGCTGTTTTGCCGCTTCGATATATATTTTCAGATTGTCCTTCACTTTAGATTGACCAATATAGTCATCGAGCGTTTGCGGACGCAGGGAACCTTCAATCTTAATATCCTCTTCGATTAAGTTGGTCTCTATCATTCGATTAGCCATCTGCCAGTGCCATCTCCTCATATTTTGTATGCCCGGATTTTCTCTTCCTATGTGTTTTCCTAAATACATGAAATAAAATCAGAACATATATTTTAATGCAAGTTTTAAAAGACTCTCTACGGTGGTATCCTCTGTTAACTCCACCTTTTTTACTGCAGCGGTGGCGTCGGAAGCAGAATATCCAAGTGCAACCAAAGCTTCGATCGCTTCCTTCTTCATGGCATTATCTGAAGCAGCGCCACCTGTCAAAGTGCCTGTTGCCATACCACGAATATCGTTTTCGGTTCCAAAACCATGTAACGTATCCTCCAGAGATATCTTGTCCCTCAGATCCAGGATAACTCGTTCAGCGGTCTTGGAGCCCACGCCCGGTGCTTTTGCAATGGATTTGGCATCTCCAGCCATGATTGCAAAGCGCAGCGCATCCGCGCTCATAACAGACAGAATTGCCAGGCCGCCTTTAGGTCCGATTCCGTTGACAGTAATGAGTTTCTTGAAAATTTCCAGATCATCCCTTGTCAGGAAACCATACAGAGAAAAAGTGTCTTCCCGTACAAGTGTATAGGTATAGATTTTAATCTCATTCCCAAGTCCCGGTAATAAATCGGCTGTGGTTGTAGAAACCTTCACATTATAGCCAATTCCGTTGACTTCTACTACAATATTATCTTCTGTAACTTCTTCCAATGTTCCTTTTAAATATGCGTACATAGCTGCTCCTTTATTTCCATAACAATCAGTCCGAGAAGGGCTCCTGTTATCGTACCTGCCACTATCAGAAATGGTATATAATAGCTTACCGCAAAAGTTTCCACTACAAACATAGCGACAATGGCCTGTCCGATATTGTGGAATACGCCACCCAAAACACTGACTCCAATCACAGAAAAACATCGGAGCCTCTTACCAATCAGCATAGCAATGAAACTGAAGACTGCACCGGCCAGTGCATATAAAATCGCATAAAGGTTACTAAACAGGAAACCGGATAAGATAATCCGCATGCTATTTACAAGAAGTGCTTCTTTGGCACCATATCGTTGTCCAAATAGCAGCAAAACAACTATCAGATTCGGTAAGCCCAGCTTGATACCGGGTATACCAAAGGTAATCGGTATCAATGATTCAACATAAGACAGGATCAATGCAACTGCCAGAAAAAAACCTAATTCAGCTGTTTTTCTCATTATTTCACCATCCCATCCAGCACATTTAAATTCTGTGTATCGTCCGGTAAATCACCGACAATCTCTATCACTAATTTATGAGGAAGACATATAATACTTTCACGAATGCCGGATATAGGTTTATGGTGCACACAAATCTGATCTTTGCAATCGGCAGATTCCATCCGGACTTTGCCATCTGAAATACAGAGCAGATTGTAGGGAGTATCTTTGGAACAATCCGGCCGTACAGACATTCTGGTAATCTCAGGCTTTTCCTTCGCACCGGAATAGGTAATTAGATAATACTGTACCTCCGCTTCTGTTGCAGGAATGTTGGCATTCTGTTCCTGATCCATTTCAATTGTATACAGTTCTGTTCCGTCATAAGAGATTCTGATTACCGTACCGGTTTGCTGCCCGAATAAAAACCATAAACCTAATAATAAGCCCCAAAACAGACATATCACTATTAGTACAATATCTGCTTTCTTGATGTGCTGTTTTTTCAGTGATTCTTCTTTTTGCATATATGTATAGTACCATATTCGAACATATGTTTCAAGCGGTGGTATCAATTTTTTGTAACACTGTCTGCAAATGATTCTGTAGGAAATTATCTTGCAATTCAGATAGCCCTTGTGCATTCAGTTCCTGAACGATAATGTTGCAGATTGCTTCAATGATCAGAATACGTCCGTCATTGGTATTCAGATTGTAAACATATTCTTCCGGTGTAACATTTTCCCACGCTGCAGCCTGATCGGGAATCCGATAAAAAAGATTGATCATATCCGCTATCTCTGCACAACAAGAAAGTTCCTGCATGCCTCTGTGCATCCATTTATAATAGGGAGCATATTTGCGATTCAAAAGATAGACCATCTGCATGATCTCCTGAATGAATTCCGTCAGGGCAATTTCAGCGGCAATACGTTCACCGCGTTTCATGGCTCTGGCATAATTATATTGTCCTGCCTGTGCTGCTTTTGCCATGGATTGCGCTATTCTCCGATGCCAGACCTCCTTTGGATAATATGAAAGCAATCCATTCCGGATATCGCTGAATTGCCCTAAATTATCTGCAAAGACTTTGCCATTAGTAGCTGTAGCCAGTGCATGTTCATCCATGGACAGCCATTCCTGTGTTGTTTCCGGTACCGTGCTTCTTCCGAGAACACCTTCATAGAAATCTTCCAGACAGAGCACTCCTACCCGGCCTTTCCCCTGTTCCTCTTCTACTCTGCCATGAAAACCCATAAATTCCTGAGGAAGCTTCTGATAGGCCTCTTGTAACTTAGTACCATAGGTTTGATAGATATTCTTAGGCAGCCAGATGCAAAAAGACGGGCCATAGTCGTGATCCATGGAAATTTCATCATCAAACCCCAGACATTCTGAGCCCTGTCCAACCAGTCCTACCGCAATCTGATCCCTGATTTCCGGAAAGTCCTCCTCAATCATCTTCCTGCCATATGCTTCATAATATTTCTCAGACAGTTCTAATCCCTTCATAGTTTAGCCTGCACTTCCTTAGCTTTTTCGATGTAATATCCCTGCTTTTCCTGAGCCCCTAATCGCTCACAGACGGCAGCACAGTTTTCACAAAGTACTGCATAACTCATATTTTCTCCGAAGTGCTTCTTCACTTCCGTTAATGCCTTCTCATAGTATTCCAATGCTTTCTCATAATCCTGCATATGGTAGTATGCTTCACCGATTCCGGCCAGTGCACCACTGTAATGGGCATCAGTATTTTCACCGCTTTTTTCAAAAAGGGCTAAGGCTTGCTCTAATAATTCCTTAGCCTTATCAGGTTTCGATACCTTGAAATAAATCAATGCCAGATTCGTCAATGTTGTAGCGGTTTCCATTTCACCGCCCTCTAATTTTTCAATAATAGCAAGCGCTTTCTCCGCATAGGAAATGGCTTCCTCATTTTTCTCCATCTTCTCCAAGAGAATACTCATATTATTATAAAGTCCGGCATACCGGTAATCATCCGGCTGTAACAAGCCTTCATAAATCTGTAATGCCTGACGGTAATATCTGAGCGCCTGTGCATAATCTCCGGCAGCACGGTAGGCTGTAGCCGTATTTAACAGTGTAGTCGCAAAGTGCTCCGAATGATCTAATTGAAGTTCTTCCATCAGAAGAAGAACATCCTCGGCTGCTACATATGCCTTCTCAAAAGCCGAAATGCTCCGATAGAAACCAATCATTTCATTGCAGATGGAAATATATGCCGCATAATCCTCTTCCTCCTTTGCCTGTTGTAAGGAAGACACAAGAAAAGGATCGACTTTGTCAATCTCCTGTCTTGCAAAATAAGAATCCAGTGTTTCGTAAAACTGATCTACGTTCATGATAAGTCAATCCTTTCCTAAAACATATTCTATTGTCAATCCTATCGCATTAGCGAAAGTAAGTCAAAATAAACTTAATACTGTCCATTGAAAATCTGTGCAATCGGAGAATCATCGGACAAGATAACGGTTTTGTTATCACCGGAAATACTCTCCTTTAGTGCATCTAAAGCTCTGACAAAGGAGTAGAAATCTGTTTTCTCCGGATCTGAGTAAGCATCTGAAAGAATGCGCATATATTCAGCTTCGCCTTCTGCGATCGTTGCTTCTGCCTTTGCCTCAGCATCGGAAAGCATGATGGAAACCTCTTTATCAGTAGTATTTTCAATAATCTTAGCTTCAGACTTACCTTCTGCTGTATACTGTGCAGCAATATTTTCACGTTCTGAAATCATACGGGTATAAACGGCCTGCTTATTATCGTCGGGAAGGTCTAATTTCTTGACCTCTACTGTCACAATCTCAATACCATACTGGTCTTCCACATGATTAATCTGCGCCATGATTTCCTCCGTCAGAGAAGTAATCTCTATAACCTCCTCTTTTTCGGTGGAAACCTCCATATCATTATTGGTAACCGACTCTTCAGTTTCATCAACAGTTACTGTCATCTTACCGTCGCGGCTTCTGATGACCTCATCCTGTTTCATGTTAGAAATCGTATTTTTCATGGCATTGTAAACAATGGCGTCAATACGTCCTTCCGCATTGTTGACTGAACAGCTTAGTGTCTGTGCAAATTTAAGCGGATCTGTTACATGCCACAGTACATAACTGTCCACAATCATAGTCTTTTTGTCGGAAGTAATGACATCGGAAGCAGCAATATCATATAAAAGCAATTCCTTGGGAATGACATCAACGGATTCCACAAACGGAATTTTAAAGCTGAGTCCCGCATCGGTAACAACCCTGTCGACACGCCCGAACTGTCGTATCAGTTTGAACTGGTTCTGTCTGGTAACAACCATGCTGTTTGCCAAAATAATGATACCGATCAACAGAAGCGCTATTACGATGGTTTTTGTTTTGGAACTACCCTTCTTTTCCTTCTTACTCTTCTGTCTTGTGCCATCGGAGTTAAAACGCTCAAACTCCGTATTTGTATTCTGATTAAAGTCTGCCATCGTTTATTCCTCCTCTTCTGCATCATCCGTTGTGTTTATGCGATTACTGTTTGTTCCGATGCTTCCTGATTTCGATGAATCATCCTGGACAAAACTGTCTAACGGAAGAACCGTGCTCGTATTGCCGTCTTTACTTTGGATGATAACTTTTATCTCCGGTAGGATATCTTCCATCGCTTCATAGAACATACGCTTCTTCGTCACATCCGGATACTTCACATATTCCTGATACATAGAGTTGAAACGTGCCACCTGACCATTCGCCTCATTGATTCGTTCCTGCTTCTGTGCTTCGGCATCCTGTAAGATCTTATCAGATTCAGCTTCCGCATTAGGAATCTGCTCGTTACGATATTTATTAGCATTATTTAAAGCTGTTTCCTTGCCCTGTTTTGCGGTTTCAACCTGTTTAAAAGCATTCTCAACCTCAACTGTGGGCGGTGTGGCATCCTGAATGGTAATATTAACAAGCTGAATACCAATATCATATTCTTCCAGTTTGTCTAAGATCATCTGTTTAATATTAGACTGGATCTCATTCTTACCCGTAGTCAATACACTGTCAACACTGTAGGAGCCAATCGTTGTTCGGATACAATTCTGTGCAATATTTCTTAATATCCCTTCCGGATTTTCCGAAGCATACAATGCCTTGACCGGATCGGTCACCCTGTATTCAGCATAAAAATCTACGAAGATAAAATTGTAATCAGAAGTAATCATCAGGGCATCAGCTTCTTCCCCGTCAGCATGATAACCGATATTAAAGCCCTGAATCGTTGTATTAACCTTCGTCACGCTCTGAATAAAAGGAATCTTAAAATGTAATCCCGGTGTTGTGACTGCTTTAGGAGAACCAAAGGTACATACAACGGCCTGTTCTTCCTCCTGAATTGAGTAATAGGAATTGCCTGCCAGAATAAGAAGCAGTAATACAATCACTATCACCTTTACTACATTTGAGATTTTTTTGTTATTCATTTTGTTTATAGTTTCATTCGTACTCTTTTTTGCGCCAAACATAATTTTCCTCTCTTTCTTTTGCTGTAGCACAAAATTCTTTTAGTATGTAAATATGAGTAATCTCATAATATAAAAATATAAAACAATTATGATTATATACCCGTTACCAAAGAAATACTAATTAAAATTTGCTAAACTTATTAACAAATATATTTTTCAATAACGCTCTGCGAAACTACCTTTTTGCCTAATAAAGTAATGGCTTGTTCCGAACAACGGTTGGCGCATCGATAACACATCGTACACTGATTGCCGGAAACAGCCTTACCATCAACCAATGTAATGTTCTGCATCGGACATAGTTCCACACATTTTCCGCAACCGATACACTTTGTAGTATCAATTCGTAGGCGATCCGTATACATAGCAGTTTTCTTGGCAAAATAGAGTCTTTGTCCCAATAAACCTGCCATCCGACACAGAACTCCCATACCCTCCCGTGGCGGATTCCCGTTCTTTATTTTGTAAACGGTTCTTTGAATTTTCTTTTCAGCTTTTTTGACAAGCTTTATATTTTTATCCTTTGTTCTTTTGAGTGCTTTTACATCACAGACAGAATCCGGCATTTTCAGATGTAAACCGCCGGTAATTTCCGCCCCGTATTTATGCAACAGTCGACCTAATATACCTGCTCCGTCACCACTGAACAATCCCATGGTTGCGATAATGAATATTCTCTTGTTCTTCCAGCGTTTCTGATTCATTATTACGAATTGTCGGAGGAATAAAGGAATATTGCTGTATTGTACAGGATAACTGAAAATAATTTCATTATGTTTTTCTATCTGTTCGATAACTCTGTTATCTTCAATAGAAAACATCTCCGCAGAGTCATCATATTCCTTTAAGAATACTTCTAACGCATACCTTGAATTTCCTGTTCCGCTGAAATAAATTCCAAGCATTTACCTGTCCTCCTGCATATTATTTATCTGCACGTGTCTTACCTTTAAATTCTTTCTCAATATGACCGTGCTCATAAGTGTCAATAAGATTCTGTCCATCAAAGTCCATCTCAACAACATAAGGCATCCAGTCGATGATGCGCAGGAAATCTTCGCATCCAAACTCCGGAATATAATAATTCATAATAGAACTTAAGGCTGTCCCATGGGTCCCTATCACTATACTTTTTCCATGATGGTTCTCCAGAATTTCTTTTAATGCTTCAATATTACGCTCCTGAACCATACGAATCGACTCACCGCCGGCTTCATGATAGTCATGATCTGCCCAGCGTTTCTGAAACATTCCGTGATTATTTCCATCAATCCCTTTTTCACGTTCACGTAAGCGTTCATCCGTTTGAATCTGCATTTTGAAATAATCAGCAGTTTCACGGATGGTGTCAAGACTTCTTTTATATGGACTGCAATAAAAGGCATTGATTTTTTTATCTTTCAATATTTCAACAACAAGTTTAGAATCAGAAACACCTTCCCGGGTAAGCGGTCTCGTTCTGTCATCCACATGGTCATGTTCCGGTTGTGCATGCCTTACAAAATATATTTTTGTTATCATAGAATCCACCTTTTTCCCTGTACATTAGTTAAATTATGTCTATTTCATAAATTCAGACAGTCCGTCAAGTAATGTAGGTACCCATACATCATAATGGCCCATGCCTTCATACTCTCTATAAATCAGATTCAGGCCCTGATAATCTCTTTTTGACAGGCGCTTTACAAATTTCTGAATGGGTCTTAAGAAATCAACAGTGTCTTCATCTCCGCCGACGCTCAGATAAACGTTAACATTAAAGTCCTCATTACCATATTTGCGATAATAATTGTCTTCATAATCTGCCAAAGGAATGCCATCCGTGGATTCAAAGAACGTCGGACTTGCCAGAATGTAATTGCGGAATAATCCTTTAGTGATCCCGTCATTCTGGAACAGACTGTGCACCATAAAATAACCGCCATAGGAAGCTCCGCACAATGTTCTGTCAGTTTCATCGATTGCATATGTGGATTCAACATACGGCATGACACCATTTACAATCATATTCAAAAAGGTATCGGGATTCTCAATCAGATCGCGTACACGGATAGTATCAAAATCATAATCATCCGGATATCCGATTCCAATCAGAATAAATTCTCTGATCTGTCCTGATTCATATAACGCGGTCATGGATTTGTAGTCTTCTCTACGCCAATAACAGTCTGTCAAATATACCACCGGATACTTTTGGGTATCGTCATAATCTTTGGGCAGACATACATCAATCACGAAGGTATCCTGAATTTCCGGAGAATATACTTCTGTTTGTGTCCATGATTCTTTTTGTATCGTTTCACCGATTGTAATAACATCTTCATATGCTGCTTTTGGTACTTCTTCTACTTCTTTCACTTCTTCTACTACTTCTTCATTTGGGGAATTAAAATTTTTATTTGCACAGGCTGAAAATGTGCCGCACATAAGTAAGATAAATCCTATCATTGATAATCTCTTTATAATTATTTTCATATTAATCAACCAGCCTTTCTCTCGAACTGCAATTTTTTTACACTACTGTACTACATATTTTGTCATATACTGTTTCAATTCTTCGAAGTTTTTTGCTTTCACGCCTGATTCTCTAATCATTTCCTCCAGTCTGGTCGCAAGTATGCTCATTTCATCCACTGCACTCATGGCATGGTCGGAAGCGCACAGCTTACCCAATGAGGTTGCACACATGAGCTTATAAAAGCGATAACACATTTTACGATATTTATCAGAACGATAATTTTCTTCTCCCTTCGGAAGCAGCTCGTGTCCTAAAGCTTCCACGGCAGCATAACACTCTGCATTGGCATCTATTATTTTATAAATAAACTCCTTATTATTTTTAATCTTCTTCAGGTTACCGTCTGTATAATAACAGGCAAAAGCAGCCGGAATCACAAATGCCGCATGGCTTAACAGATAATCACCGATATTGTCCTCGTAAGCTATCTTATATTTTGTACCTGCAAAAATTTCATCAATAAGTAATTTATTTGAGGCATGTGTTTTAAGATCCCCGATGGTAATCTTTTTGAGATCTATAGACTCGACATAATCCGATTCCCTATGTCCCGCTGTGGAGACAAAACCAAACATTACGTTTTTCTCAGAAAGAGCGTCTGCATAGTACTCTGCCTCAACATTGTTTCCAATAAATACGATATTTGCAGTCGGGTTGTTATGTAACGTATCTATTATGGACTGTAACTGTGTATATCTGAGACATACAAAAATAACATCATAATTACTGTTGCTGTCCAATTCACTGATAACGGAAATTTTGTCACAGGAAGACTTTACAGAGAATTTATTTTTAATAACAAGTCCTTTTTCCTGAATGATTTTGCCCCATCTGCCACGAGCAAACAGCGTGACGTCTTTTCCTGCCTTGTAGAAATTATGTGCCAGATTACAGCCTAAAACCCCGGCTCCGATTACTAATATTTTCATGTTTCCTCCTTTTGAAATCTTTAAGTAAATAAAAGTTTGCTACTCCTGTCAAAATATCGTACCCCATAAAAGAACACGAATGATACCGCATATTACCAGATGCACCGGATAGTATGCATAAAACAGTTTTCCCATCCCTTTAAAATAACATCATCCACATCATCTGTTTTTTGAAACTACCTCGATTTGCACCAATAAACAGAACCGCCATGGCAGCAATGCAGCTCCAGTCAGCCGGAAAAGTAATGATACATATCAATATAGTCAGTATTATCTTCTGCCATTGTTTTATATTTTCATTATCATTTATGTACAGAAGCATCAATCCCCAGGCCAGAGACCATACCACACCCGTCTGGTTAAAAACGGATGATTTTAATGGAATCAATGAAATACCAAAGCAAAAATTGTATGCAAAATGTGATATGACAGCCAAAATAAATAACCGCTTCGCATATTTACCAAAGTCGTGTGTATAATGATACCCTTCCGCAATGAAAAACCACATAATCGGCGCAGTCAGTCTGCCTATTATATGTAATAGAACAACCCACCAGTCAGTCACATACCCGGGCCATAATGTCCAGGTCAGATGGTCAATTGTCATTGCAATGATTGCTATTAATTTCAGTTGATTTGCGTTTAATCCTTTTTGTTCGTTCATGATAAACCTATTTGTTATCTCTTTAATCCTTTCAGATATTCTTTCTGTTCGTCAGTGATTCGATAGCTTTCACGAGACTTCTGGATGGTTTTATTATGAACCCACTTAGAAAGTCTGTTCTCAGTAATATATGGGATGGTGGTATCCCACTGTTTTGCAAGTGCTGTGGTGAAAAACCAGGCAATCATCATATTGACATAGTATTCCTCAGAGTGAACCCCGGCAGCAATCTCGAGATACTCCGGTTTGTAATCCTCATCAAGGAAATGCGTCATCAGCATCTCAAGTCCGAATCTGCAGGTATACACCTGATCTGATGTTGCCCATATTTTGATCTTCTCGAGCAATTCTTCTTTATGCTTCTTGAACACCTTGGGAGACATGATGTCGCAGACAGCCCAGTTATCTACATATGGTAAGAATATGTCCACTGCACTGATGCAGGCATCATAATCTTTCATCTCTGAAAGCAATAACCCATGCAGCATATTTTCATCATAATACAGATGAGGCAATTCCTTTAGAAACTCCTGACATTCAGGATCCTTGCTGTAGCTTTTAGCCAGCTTACGAACTTCCGGCACACGCACTCCGATAAAAGTTTCTCTCGGTACTGTCGGCGTCAATTTACTTTGAAATTCTGCATATCCAATGTCCTGTAATTCAAATAGCTTCTTTTGTATTTCCATTTTTATTCCTTTCCGGTTAGTCTGTTGTCATTTTTTGCTATCTATTTAAAAACAATAAATTATTGACCTTTTCTGTTACATATATTTCATTACCGATTATTTCAAGGTCATATCCGGCAATTATCTCCTTTTCATACTTTTCCAGTAATTCATCAAATCCAAAGGCGGTATCCTTTTTCTTAGGGAAGCGAATACTACTTTTAAAAGAAGCTGTTAAAGTTAGGCCCTCCTGACCACAGATATCATTCCATTCCGCCAGTGTATAGAATTTAATGTGACCATCCTTTTTAAGCTGCATATAGGCATCTACAAACCGGTCCTGATCTGCATCATTCGGGGTTGGGTCTGAAAGGAAGAAATAGCCATCCTTCTTCAAAACACGACTGACCTCCGAGATGCTTGTCGGTATCTTTGGAAAATGATGCAACGCATATCTGGAAACAACCATATCAAATTCACAATTTTCAAAGGGAAAAACAATACCTTCATAAGTAGTAAAAGTAAGATTGTTAATATTTTCCTTCCGGGCTCTTTGCCTATTTTGTTCCAATGCTTTCTCTACGATGTCTAATCCAACCACCGACACATTTGGATATCTTTGTGCAATTGCAAATGCTAAGTAGCCGCTTCCGGTACCTAAATCCAGAATTCTCATGCCGGGTCTGATCGGAAGAAATTCAAGAATTGCTTTTAAATGCTGTTCATCCTGTGTTTGTTTATTATAAAAATCTCCTTTTTCGAAGCTTTCTTCGAATCTATTTTTCGTTGCACGAATGCTCTTTTCTATATTCATAACTGCTTTCCTATCTCGTATGCATCCTTCGTAAATCGAGAGATACGTTCCTTTCTGTTTTCATCATTATTGTAGCCGCGTGTCATTTCATCAAAAATATATAGCTGACATTCCCTGGCACGGTTGTGGATGCGGTCGCCGATCATTACTGTTTTCATTGCCTCAACCTGATCCTGCCTGATTTTATCCTGCAAAGATCCGCCCATAGTTATCAGAAACAGAGCTTTATCCAAAACCTTCATCTCAGGAGCATTGCCATATGCATAGCCATAACTCCACACGCGCTGAAACCATCCCTCCAGCATGGCGGGAGAAGCTGTCCAGAAATCAGGATAGATAAAAGCGATTACATCAGCTTCATTGATTTTCTTGTGTTCAATAAGGATATCCTCTGAAAGAGGATCATCAGCCTGATAGAATGCTTCTCTGTGATATTCTGCTTCGGACATAACAGGATTAAAATTCATTGCATACAAATCCGAAATTTCATAGGTATGACCGGCATCCTGTAATCCTTTAATAAATTCTTCCTTTACCTGATGAGTAAAACTATCTTTGCTCGGGTGACAGTATACAATTAATACGTTCATTAATAAACCCATCCTTTCATTTTAAGAATTTAATTTTTCCCATTCATCTTTGGTGATTGCATATACCTTGGTAATCGTATTGACATCATCTTCAAACTCATCTACCTGATGCATGCCATTAGCAATCGCTGTGGAATAGGAGCCGATGTTGGTATACTTCATATAGGAATATACAACTCTGAACGGGGTGTTTCGGAAGGCCCAGTCTCTGGTTGCTCTGGCTGCTTCACTTCCATATCCCTTACGCTGACAGTCACGCCTGATATGATATCCGATTTCAGGTTTGATTTGGCCTCCTATCAGTTGCATGGTAAGTCCACAGTCACCAATCATTTCTCCGGTTTCTTTCAGAACAACCGCCCATAAACCGAACCCAAATATTTGATATCTCTCTATATTTTTGTCAATCCATTCCCTGACACGTTCTTCGTCAAACGTATACGGATAATGCTGCATGATATCCGAATCAGCAAGAACCGCATATAGGGCGTCATAATCAGACACAGTCATTTCTCTTAAGATGAGTCTTTCTGTTTCCATGATGACTAAGTTATTTAATAATTCGTTCATTTCTATCCTTTCAAGTGTCTTTTCCTTCTATTGCCACAAGATCTGACCGCTCATAACGGTTATGTCCTTGTAATTGCTTCTTATATTTCCAGCATTTAATGGCTTCCTCTAAAGATTTTCCTTGATTATCTGCAAAGAAATCCCGAATATATGTATTATATTCAAACTGTTTATCAATTTTAGTTTTTCCCCGTTTCTTCTCTTCAAGAATATCATAATAAGCCGCAATCGCTTCTTTATATGTTTTTCCTGCATTGCTTTTCAACCATTTTTGAAAAGTAACATTGAAGGAAAAGCAGTTTCCGATATGCTCCTTAAAGAAAGCTCTATGCATTTCTGAACATACGAAATCAGTTTCAATTCTTGTGTCTTCACTAATACCGGATATTACCGGTGCTTTTTTCTTTGTTGCTGGAATGGATAGCACTTCGCCTGTATCAAGGAAATGAGAAATTCTATCTGTTATCTCTATTTTCCCGCCGGAAACAGGCAGACCGTTTTCTCTGCAAAAGTCTATCAACTCTTCTTTCAGGTAATAATAATCGCGGAATGTCATACTATCCAATTTTTTATTTAAATCAGGTCTATTTGTCATGTTATATGTCCAATGCTATTTCCGCAGCTTTTTTTGAATGTATTTCAGTCGTATCGAATACTTTTAGAACAGAATCTTCCTGACGAATCAACAAGCCGATTTCGGTACAGCCAAGGATAACTCCTTCCGCTCCTGCATCCTTAAGTTTTTTTATGATCTCTTTGTACTTTTCTCTTGATTCTTCACAAATTTTACCGACACATAATTCATTAAAGATGATATGATTAATTATTTCCACATCAGTTTCATCCGGAATAATCACATTAATTCCCCGATTGATCAGTTTCTCTTTATAGAAATTCTGGGTCATGGTATACCTTGTTCCCAATAGAGCAACTTTGTTGAGTTTGTATTTTATTATTTCATCTGCAGTTGCATCAGCAATATGAACAATGGGAATACTAATTTCTGCTTGTATCTGTTCAGCGACTTTATGCATTGTATTAGTACAAATGATAATGAAATCAGCTCCTGCCAATTCCAGCTTTTTAGCGGCATCAGCAAGTATGGAGGCGCTTTTATCCCATTCACCACTTGCCTGGCATTTCTCAATTTCATCAAACTCAACACTATATAGAATGATTTTAGCAGAGTGAAGTCCACCCAGTCTTTCTTTGACTGTCTCATTGATAATCTTATAATATGGAATAGTGCTTTCCCAACTCATGCCACCTATTAATCCGATAGTTTTCATAATCATTTCTCCCTGAAAAATTTAAATCTATTTTTTCTCAATCGTCTCAACAACCGCCCAGAATAGTTCATTTGCATTCTTAATATCCAAGCTTTGCTTCCCATTGAGTTACCAGATCCATCTCATCAAATTTTTGTTGGAACAACGCTAACTGAGCCTCTGCTTTCTCCTTGTCTGACGGCCATACCTTCTCATTATAAATCTTATAGCATTTGATAAAAACATTTGCCAATGATTCAACAGTTTCTTTTTGTTCCCCATGGTCCCTGGCAATTCTTTCAGCATTTTCTATAATGCTCCGGTAATAATCAACAATACTTTCGCTGTCATCCAAAGCTGCTGCATCAGCAATAAGGGGAGTATAAAGACTACCCTCATGTTCGCCACCAACTACCGTGATTGCAGATGCATTTTCCTTTAAAATCGCCAAATCTTCCTTAGAATATAATTCATTGTCATATCCACATTTCGCAACTGATAACATATGATAAACATAATTACTGTTTTCTGTTACTGCTACAATGATTTTTTTGTTTTCGATTTTTTCAGTGGCATTGTTATCATCTGAATCTGCTTCAACATTCCCCGATTTGTCTATATGTATTTTTACAATCTGATCAGTTTTCCTGTGTGCAAAAATCTGCCCGTCTCCGTTAGTCAGGTTATATAGAACAGACCATTGTAATTTGTCTATATTACCATTTTTAACACCTATCTGAGAGAGCAGCATGATTACCTGATCCTCATCTAGTACCCCATGATTTTCTTCTATAGCATTTTGAACTGCATTATATCTGTCAAATTCCGTAGAGCCTTCTCCGATGTTTAAATCATTGTAGGCAATAAAATTGGAAGCAATTTGATATTCTTTATCTGTCTCCACTACCTTAATATCATTATCATAATATTCCACAATGACAGAATGCCCGCTTGCATCTGCAATCAGGTAATGACAGGTGACATCAGCAGAGAAGTAAACATTATACTGTCTTAATAATTCTACTGCTTCCTCAGTCGTTGCCGCTTTATCCAATACAAGGCGGATTGCTGTTGTGGTATTCAGTGTTACATGTTCAGAATTATAGGGTGGCTGTGCTTCCGGCACCGCAAGTAATGCAATCGCAACGCCCTTTTCATTCATACCATCAAAGGGTAAGAAAGGTGCTGCTAATGTCAGAAAACTATCAAAGTTTAATCCACTTGGAAGATACTCCTCTGAATAACCTGCAAATGCAAGGTTTACAGTGGAAATCGATGCATATCCGTTTTTGGGGTCTGTATATAACTGCAAAGAGGGAGCATACATAAAATCAAAATTTCTTCCAAACAGTATTTCTCCTTCTCCATTCTTCACCACAAATGCCGTACAGCCGTCTCCTGTCTCGCTTAAGCTTATTGGCAGTCCTTTAAGTAATCGTTTTGTTACAAAGGCTTCAATATCTGCATCACTCTCTGCTCCGATTTCCAGAAATTCATCAAATCCATAATCTCCATAATAAGTCATCTGATACATTCCGTATTCATCAACCAATTGTAATGAAGCCAGAGAACATAATTCATTTCGAAATACTAGTAGTGTAATGATTAATAAAAAGAGTAAAACTGCACCAATAATAGCAATGATTTGTAAAAATATGTTCTTATTGTTTTTCATTTTATTGATTCCTTTAATTTCACCCTTATATTAATAGGGTCTGTACTTAAGAGATTTTGTGCATCCCCAGCTTTTAGCCGCTTTCCTAAAGGAACTCTTAGCAAAGGTTTTAAACATAAATTGCAGTAAGAACTGTATCGGTTTCGGGAAAACCTCCGGCCCGGTAAAAGCTTTCGCTTCTTCATTATCAAAACCTTTTTTCTCAGCAAACAGACGTCCCATTTCCTCGTAGGGAGCCAATATTCTCGCAAGATTATCTCCCTCCATGATCCTGATACTGAAATTATCGCCTTTTACTAAAGTGCCGCCATATTCACAACCTAGAAATCCGGGAAGCTTTTCTAAGAATGCTTCGCCACATCGAAGCTGACAGCCTTCTGCGAAACCGCTCTGCAAGATAAAATATATCTTAGCTCCCGGTTTGTTCTTAACAGGAAGCGTTTCCAGAAATTCCAACAGAATACCCGGTATATTCTCAACATATAGAGGAATGGCAATCAGGATATCTGTATTTTTTTCAAATGCATTCCTTGCTTTTTCCCATTCAGAGCGATCGGATATTGTGTATAATTCGTATGTATTTCCTTTTTCACAGAATCCTTTTGTAAAAGAGGTTATGATTTTGTCTGTATTGCTGTATTTTTTAACACGCGGACTTCCATTAATAATTACCAAATGCATTTGCGATATCCTCCGTTTCATCGATAGAATAAGCTCCCAGTGACCTGCTTGCGAAATTTATTGCCACTCTTTCTGCCCAACGGTTTAGATATTCTTTATCCCCGTCGCCCTGATATATCACACCGAAATCAGTTTCCTTTTTATATCTCATCACATGACGCATTTGTCCGTTCTTCATATGAAGGTTCATGGTCACAATAGGCATGATTCTGTCTAAAATATTTTTGCCTTTATACGAGATAAATCCAAAATGAGTATCTGCTACAACCCACATCTGATCTGCTTTAATAATTTTCTTCAAAATCATCTCATAATCATCTTTAATTGTACAGACTCCGGGTGTTTTCAGCCAGCAATAATTGCAACCGATACAATTTTTGTTCTCCATATCTGCTGTATAAACAATTTCATAATGATAGTTACCTGCTTTTAATCTTTCTTCAAGCGTTCTAAGACTCTGCTTGTCATTTAATGTATTGATAATCAGTATCAATTTCGCTCACTCCTGTCTGAAATAGTATTTTCGTAAATGGAACATTTATATAATATTGTATATTTGTAATGGATTCAAATATTTATAGATAAGATGCAAATTGAGACAATGAAATGCATATTATATGCTGAATTGCAGAAAGGAATAATCATGTACAAAAAGATGGCTATGCATTTTCCGCATAGCCATATTGAATATGCTTATATTATCGGATTCTCTCGGGGAAACCAACTTTTTTCTGTACTTTGCGAAGTGTTTTGGTCGCATAATAATTGGCTTTCTCACCGTTCTCTTTGATAATCTTATCAATATAATCCTTATTCTTGCTTAAATCTTCGTAACGTTCCTGTAATGGTTTCAACACACTGACAACTGCTTCTCCGACAGCCAGTTTAAAATCACCATATCCTTTACCTTCAAATTCCTTCTCCGTCTCTGCGGGAGTTTTGCCGGTACAAGCACAATAGATATCAATCAGGTTCATGATACCCGGCTGATTCTCCGAATAACGTACACATGCCTCGGAATCAGTAACTGCACGTTTAAATTTACGGATAATGGTATCCGGATCATCCATCAGATAAATGCTGGCATTAGGATTTTCATCCGACTTGGACATTTTCTTAGACGGATCTTGTAAACTCATGATCTTGGCACCGGATTTGCCTACATATGGCTCAGGAATTGTAAAGACATCTCCATAGATACCGTTAAATCGCTGTGCGATATCTCTTGTAATTTCCAGATGCTGTAACTGGTCTTTTCCTACCGGAACAACATCAGCCTGATATAACAGGATGTCTGCAGCCATCAGTACCGGATAAGTAAACAGACCGGCATTAATATTATCTGCGTGTTTAGCCGCTTTGTCCTTAAACTGTGTCATACGGTTCAATTCACCCATATAGGTAAAGCAATTCAGAATCCATGAAAGTTCTGCATGTCCGGATACATGGGACTGATAATAGAGACAATTCTTCTCCGGATCAAGCCCGGCTGCAATATATAAAGTCAAAAGATTTCTGGCACGTCTTCGAAGCTCGGCCGGGTCCTGTCTGACTGTAATAGAGTGCAAATCTACCACCGAATAAAAGCACTGATACTCGTCACACAACGTCACCCAGTTCTTAAGGGCACCCAGATAATTACCAAGTGTCAGGTTGCCTGTTGCCTGCATACCGCTGAACAAAACTTTATTTCCATCTATCATAACATCTGCCTCCAAATCTATGTAATATACCAGAATTTAGTGTATCATTCCCATACAAAAAGCGCAAGCATAAAACTTGCGCCCTCTTTTCAAAATGTATTTACTTTTCTTCGCATCCACAGGTTGATCCGCCAAACGGTCTGCTTTCAAAGCGGGGCTCGAAGCGGGAATCATTGCATGAACAGGAATCATTATCACACTCTCTGGATCGGCGTGAATCTCTACAGGAATCATCTCTATCGCGCTCACAGCCACAATCACGGTCATCATGATCATTCTGTCGGCCACATCCGTTATTCCTGCAGAACAGCAATAATAATAAAATCCAACAACAGTTCATAGTTTCATCTCCTTTTTTCTCATACGATATATTATGCGAAAAAGGAAACCATGTCACTTTATCTGATGTTGTTTTTCAAAATTCTGACTCTTATATACCGGAAAGTCTTTTCTTCCCCATGCTCTGCCAGCATATGCAGCAGAAATTCCAAAAGTTGTCTGGTCTTCGGATGCAGTGGCGGAGGTGTCTTGGCAGATTCATAATAAACCAAAGGATCTTTATCCGTATATTTATCCTTATGATATACTTTACAGGCTGCAATACGATCCATAAACATCTCAACAATATAGCGTTTAGGCATGGGTGCCGGCGCCATACCACCGGGAATATCCTTACTGCTATAGTCAATCCAGTATTCATAATGGTGCTTATTTCGTCCTTTATGATGCAGCCATGCAGAGGAATATCCGATAGCTTCCCGCTCTGCATTATTGGGGCTTCTGTCTCCTTGCCAGTACTTTGCACCCACCAGGAACTCAGAAGGACTATATTTGGACAGATCATGTAATAGTCCCTGCTTAAAAAGTCCAACTTTAAAACAGCCGTCCATAACCAGTAGTTTGTGGTGGGTAATTGTCTTAAAATGTTCCCATGCTTTGATCATATTATTTTACTTCCTTACATCCGGCCGTTTAGAGCCTTTTCTTTTCTGCTTTGCAGATCTCTGTACCGGGCAATCTGTTAATGTATATATCTCAACTGTTCGTGGAGATATCCTGATCTCCAGCGGATTTTCTGCCGTAATCATTTCATCACCATTCGACTGAAAAGTAGATGACAGTTTCTCCCACATCTTACCCTTGGGAGGCTGAGGCAAGCCAAGATATCGATATTCCCAGTGCATATTAACACCAATATAAAGCAACGTATCATCCTGAGTACCGTCTATCTTACCATAATAGCCACAATACAGAATCCCTATAGTTCTATTCGCAGGGCTGGTATCCGGTCTCCAGGCTGCTTTTCCATGAAATGAAATATCCGGATAACCACAGGATAAAGTATCCATCGCTCTCAGGGGTGTAGCACTATGAAGAATCGGATGTGCTTTTCTGAGTGCAATCAACATTTTGGTGTAGTCAAACAATTCTTTCCCGCTTTCTGTCTGATTCCACTTAATCCATCCTGTTGCATTATCCTGACAATAAGGATTATTATTACCCTCCTGTGTATTTCCAAATTCATCTCCACTGTATATGAGCGGTGTCCCTTGAGATAAGAAAACTAATGACATGGCATTTTTCATCTGGCGGGTACGTAATTCCTGAATGTTTTTCTTTCGGCTCTTTCCTTCTATGCCACAGTTCCAACTGCAATTATAATCAGTACCATCCTGATTATCTTCTCCATTTGGTTCATTATGCTTACGGTCATAGCTTACCAGATCCGCTAATCTGAATCCGTCCCATTTTGCAATATAATTGATAATGCCTGCTGTTGTACTATTATTCCTCATAAGAAACAGAAAGGTATCAATCATGTTTCCATCACCTTTCAGGAACCTGCGCATATCATAAAGGAATCCGTCATTCAAATGGCCCAGATAACGGGATTCTAATACAGAATCTTCCTCTTTAGGCTGACAATTTTGTTCTGTAAGTATCTTCGTTTCTGCGAGAAGCGGTTCCTGAAGGAACAATTCAATAGTCAGATTAACCCCCATAACATGAAAACCGTCTATATGATACTCCAACACCCAGAATTTCATAATGTGGATCATTTCCAAAGGAGAAACATCTGTAGGAAAATAAAACTGCATCAACACTTCTATATTGTTTTGATGCAACGCTTTCACCATATCTTTATATTCCGTCACTGCATCTTTTCCATAGGCATAGCTGCTCTTAGGCATATAGTAAAGGCCTTTCTTATAGCCCCAATAATTAGTTTTGTATTTATGCTCAGCTGCATGTTCTGTTTCCGCCGGTAGCTTCCTCATATAAGATGCTACAGCCTGCTCCATGGTCTGCGTCTGAGGATTCGTCTCCTGAATCATCACTTCATCAAATTCGTAAGCCGGCATAAGAAGTAATGATGTAATTCCAAGTTCTTTCAAATAAGGAATCTTCTCTACAATCCCGGCATAGGTGCCTTTGCACTTTATGGCAGAGGAACGATGCTTGGTAAAGCCTCTCACATGCAGGGCATAAAGAATCATATCCTCATACGGGAGCCGAAGCGGCAAATCGCCTTCCCATTCATAATTGCCATCCAATATTTTACATTTAGGAAGCTCTTTCTTTACCTCACCATACCGATAAGGATTATCTATTTTTCTGCAATATGGATCTTGAAAAATATGTTCTCCATGATAAAACAAATAACTGCATGTTCTATCCTGATAACCTTTAAGAAGCATACTATATATTGAACCGACTTTGTTAGTCTCCGGAAATGGAATCCGGATTCCATCCCTGTACTTTGCATCATAAAGCAATATACCTTTTTCCTGACTGCCACTCTTATCTGTCTGTTCAAATACCGCAGAAATATGCATGCCTTCCGGCTGGAAAGATACCCCTAACGGATAAGTCGTTGTCTTCTCAATTTCAAATGCTTTTTGCATGAAATCCTCCGCTGCTTCAAGTCTTAATATCTGTCAATATGATTATTTTACCATAGAAAGAAGATTTTCAATACAAAAAGTTTCTGAATTGATTGAATATCTGCTCAGATTTCTGTAAAATATAAGTATTCCAGTACAAAAGGAGGCTGAATTATGGGTAAAAAAGATACAGATAACGGCTATGATGCTGAGGAAATGACCGTAGAATTAGAACTTGACAACGGTACATCGGTCACCTGTGCCATTGTTACCATCCTGACCGTATCCGATCAAGATTATATTGTACTACTGCCCCTTGACGAAAACGGGGAAAATTCTGATGGAGAAGTCTGGTTTTACCGCTATAGTGAAAATCCTGATGATCCTAATGAAGAACCGGAATTGGGCTATATCGATGATGATGACGAATATGAGGCCGTAGCAGATGCTTTTGATGAATATCTGGACGCTTCCGAATTCGATGAACTGGTTGAGGATGATGAATAGACAATCCTATTTGGGACATATGGATTTAAGGAACCGGGAGGGAATTTCTTTCCCGGTTTTTCCTTTTACAGCACTGATATATAAGCTTTTTCTGGCTCTCGTCATGGCAACATAAAACATGCGACGCTCTTCTTCCACATCCGGTTTCGATACCGCTTTTGCAGAGGGAATCTTACCTTCCATACAACCGGGAAGATATACGCTGTCAAATTCCAAGCCCTTTGAGGCGTGCATTGTAAGTAGTTCGACCCCATTTTGATCAACATCTCCGGATTCTATGGCTTTTGTTTTTTGATGCTTTAACATTTCTTCATATTTCTGTATATACTCTTTTATCTCCGCGTAAGAGACAAACTGCTTTGCCATCTTTTGAAAATCATCTGCAATCCTCAGTAATTCTTTACATTGTGCTGCACCGTACTTACCTTGTAAATAGGAATCATATCCCACAATATTTCTGATATACCGTATAGCAAGATATGGTTTCTTTCCATGTATATTTTCCAATTCCCTGAAAAGCCTGTCAATTGCAGACTGTATTGCCGGGGTATCGGAAAAATAACGCTTCCATTCCTGTTCTGTTATTTCTTCCGTTACCAAACTGTCTCTTCGAATATAACGTACCGGTTTGTTCATAATACGCAGAAACATACTGCGTTTGCGGCATCCGGCTGCCAGTTCCAGATATGCTGTCAGATCTTTAATAACAAAGTGTGAAAACAGACTTGCAGGTACTTCTTTCAAATGATAAGAAATTTTCCCCTGTTCCAATATCTGAGCCCATAAGGCGCATTCGTAATTAGTTCGACAGATGATGGCTGATTTGTTCAACGTTTTATTTTGTTGTTGCTTCTGCAGACTGTGGATCAGATACTGCTGTTCTTTTTCCTCTGAATCAAAGATTTGGCAATGTATTCCTCTGCCCTCACTATGAACCGCCTCAATCTGTTTCACAAAACGATCCTTATTTTCGGACACTACTGCAAGTGCAGCGTTTGAAATTTCCTTATGGCAACGATAATTAACATTAAGTGTAATCTGCTCTGCTTCCGGGTAATCCCTCACAAACTGCTGCATATTGGCCGGACTTGCCCCTCGGAAGCGATAGATAGACTGATCGTCATCTCCTACTATAAAAATGTTGTGTTCCTTTCCTGCCAATAGACGCATGATGCGATACTGTACAGGTGAAATATCCTGAAATTCATCAATCATAATATACTGAAACTGCTCCTGCCATCGCTGAAGAACATCTGCATTGTGCATTAACAAAGATTCACAGTTTATCATAATATCGTCAAAATCCATTTGCTGTAGCTCAATCAGATATTTCTGGTATTCCTGTATTAAAAAAGCAAAATCGTCCTGTGTCATATCTGAAAACGGGCAGATTAGCTGTTCTGTATCCGGCATATTTTTTCTGCGGCTGATTAACTGAAGCAGATTGGCATAATCCTCCTCTTTGATATAGGCAAAACGTTTGTGTATCCGTACAATGTTATGAATTAATTTTCTTTTCTCAAATTCTTTAATAATGGTATAGCCGCGATACTGCGCTGACTGTTTCAGAATATGATAGAATACGGCATGAAAGGTGCCGAACCATACCGGTGGTTTCAAAGGCTCTGTTAGTTGAAAGAAACGCTGCTGCATTTCCATAGCAGCCGCTTTCGTAAATGTGATCACAAGAATGTGGGCCGGATCAATATCGTGATGTGTTATAAGATGTTGAATTCGATGAACGGTTACATAGGTTTTACCACTCCCCGGACCCGCGATAATCATAGCAGGCCCGGTTGTATGGCTGATTGCTTTCTCCTGATTAGGATTGTACTTACGATATGGCATTCTGCAGCTTTTCAATTCCTTTACGGATTCTTGCAAGGGATTCCTCCTTGCCAAGCACTTCCATCAATTCCGTTGCACCGCCGGGCGTCATTTGTTTACCGGACACTGCGGTTCTGACGGGCCACATAACATAACCATTCTTACATCCCTTTTCTTCCACATAAGCAGATAACCTCTGATACAACGCATCATTGCTGTAGTCTTCCTGTGCTTCCAGGATCGGCAGAAGCTCTGTCAACACCTCCAGAGAAGTTTCAGCATTGGTTTTCATCTTCTTATGGGTATACATCTCCACATCATATTCCGGAAGTTTCTCAAAGAAATCAATATGTTCCTTGATATCCGGGAAAATTTCTATTCTGGTCTTGACCATGGCTGCAATCTTTTTCAGATCCAGATCTTTTGTGATTACTTCTTTCAAATAGGACTCTGCCATTTCATAAAACTTGTCAAAATCCATGGCTTTCATATATTCACCGTTCATCCATTTTAATTTGGTATAATCAAATACCGCAGGTGATTTGGATAAATGATGATAATCAAATTTCTTAATTAACTCATCCAATGTAAAAATTTCGTTGTTATCTTCCGGGCTCCAGCCAAGCAAAGCAACAAAATTTACGACAGCATCTGACAAAAAGCCCTGATCAATCAGATCTTCATAGGAAGAGTGTCCACATCTCTTGGAAAGCTTCTGGTGGTTCTCATCTGTGATCAACGGGCAATGAACATATTCCGGTATTTCCCATCCGAAAGCTTCATACAAACGGTTATATTTCGGCGAAGATGATAAATATTCATTTCCGCGTACCACATGTGTGATTCCCATCAGATGATCGTCTACCACATTGGCAAAGTTGTAGGTTGGATATCCGTCAGATTTGATCAGAATCATATCATCAAGTTCTGCATTATCCACCGTAATATCTCCATAGATATCATCATGAAAAGTTGTGGTGCCTTCTGTCGGATTATTCTGTCGGATAACATAAGGCTTACCGGCTGCAAGATTAGCCTCTATTTCTTCCTTAGACAAATGCAGACAATGCTTGTCATATACATTGATTTCTTTGCCTGCCACTGTCTGCGTTAAGGAAGCCAGTCTCTCTTTATCACAGAAGCAATAATATGCCTCTCCCTTATCAATTAATTCTTTGGCATATTTCATATAAATGCCCTGCTTCTGACGTTCACTCTGTACATAAGGTCCTACACCGCCATCCTTGTCCGGGCCTTCATCATGAATCAGTCCGGTCTTCTCCAATGTGCGGTAGATAATATCTACTGCTCCTTCTACATAACGCTCCTGATCGGTGTCCTCTATCCTTAAGATAAAGTCTCCTCCCTCATGTTTGGCAATCAGATAAGCATATAGTGCTGTTCTTAAATTCCCTACATGCATTCGTCCGGTAGGACTCGGTGCATATCTTGTTCTGATCTTTTTCATGATTCCTAACCTTTGCAATCGGTCTTTTACCGATCGTGTCCTTTCTATTGCTATTTATGTTATATGCTTTGATCCGGCAGTTTCTTCTCTGCCGCATTCTGAAATGCATTGACTGCTTTGGCTGCAACAGGAATCGGGATATTGGTTCCGGCTCCTGCTACGCAACCGCCTGGGCAGGCCATACCTTCGATCAGGCATCCATTTTTCTTGCCAGCCTTGGCAAGCATCAGCATCTTTTTACATTCTGCAAGACTCTCCGCATGTTCGATGTTAACCTCCACATCCGGATAATACTCTCTCACACATTCCTCAATGGCACTCGCTACACCACCTGCCACACCATATCCTCGTCCGGCTCCGGTAGCGCCTTTTAATTCATCCATTGCCTGTATTTCATTGAGCAAAATTCCTTTTGCCTCAAAGATACCTGCCAGTTCCTCAAAAGTAATAACAAAATCCACATCAGAACGAATCGTTCTTCTGGATGCCTCCAGTTTCTTGGACGCACAAGGTCCAATGAAAACTACCTTTGCATCCGGATGTTCTTTCTTGATGACACGTGCCGTTGCCACCATAGGAGTAAGGGCATTGGATATCTTATCAATTGTCTCCGGGAAGAACTTCTTCGCCAGTACAGACCAAGACGGACAACAGGACGTCAGGCTGAAAGGCAGCTTGCCTGTAGCAACCTCTTTGACATAGTGCTCTGCTTCTGCTATAGCACCCATATCCGCGCCAATGGCAGTTTCATATACATCATAAAAACCTAATTCTTTTAATGCTGTTTTAAACATATCCGGGGTAACATCCGGTCCGAACTGTCCTACAAAAGCAGGCGCAACCTGTGCAATAATCTTGTGACCCGACTGCATGGAACGAATCAACTGGAATATCTGAGACTTGTCCGCAATTGCACCGAAAGGACAGCTTACCATACATTGCCCACAGGATACACATAATTCACTGTCAATAACAGCTCTCTTCTTTTCATCATTCTTGATTGCATTTACACCACAGGCAGCCGCACAGGGTCTTACCTGATGGGATATGGCATCATAAGGGCATACAGCCTTACATTTACCGCATTTAATACATTTCTCCTGATCGATAACGGATTTGCCGTTCTTCATGGAGATGGCACCTCTTGGACATACCTCTCTACAGGGATGTGCCACACATCCCATGCACAGATCCGTGACATGGTAGCAGTTTTCAGGACATGCATTACATGCGGATGGAATAACCTGCATAAGCGGTGGTTCATAATATTTCTCTGAAATATTACTCTCCTCCAATCCCTGGGTAAGGTGAACCGGCTGGTTCTCAGGACGAAGGGATAATCCCATCGCAAGACGAATCCTCTCACGGACAATCGCACGCTCCCTGTAGATGCTTTCATATTCGGATTCATCATAATCTATAATCTTATAGGGAAGTGCCTCAATATCATCCTTCAGATTCTCCGAATGATAGGCCAGAGAAGCTACTTCTTTAAATATTCTTCTTCTGTTCTTGCGAACCTGCGTATCAATTCCTCTCATATTTTCCTCCGTATGCATAAAAATCCCCGTAAGCAGACATGTCTATTTTTACACAAACTTACGGGGAAATCAAGCATATTTGCGTTGAACTTATTTTTTTCTGCAGGCTTATTTCTTACGACGTTTCAACCAGATGATCAGTCCGACTAACAAAGAACCAATAGGCAGGATAAAAATCGCAACTATACCAGACAGATATACGATTTTGGCATTAAAGATCAGATTGCCAATCTCAAAACTCTTGGACGGAATTGCAACGGAATTATCGTGATCTGCCAGGGAACTGATGATACTGCAGAAGAACTTCACGTTATATCCCGGAACCATATCATCTGCCGTCGTTGTGAACATACTCTCGTTGGCAACAAACAGTGCTTTTGATACTTCCCCCTGGTCCGTTGTCTTTTCAGCACGTAAACTAATGACAAAAGGTCCGTCTATATCATCAGCAGATTTACTATAATCTTCCGCTCCTGTTATATTTACTTTGCTGAAAGCACTGTCACTGGTTGTCAATAAAGGCGTATAATAAACACCTTCTGCCTCTTCATCATAAGACAGTCCGCGGGAAAGCGGTGCAAACACCTCGCCGTCTGTAATTCTTTGTGTCACTTCATCATAAGCTATCTCCGGGAAGAGATAATATGGGCTCTGATAATAATAATTCCTGTCTCCTTCTACAATCATACCATCTACTACAGAGACACCATAGAAATCCAAAATGCGCTCAAACTGTTCCATATCCTGGTCTGTAAAGGTGGGAAGCAAGAAAGCATTTCCACCCTGCTCCAGATAAGCAATCACCTTATCTGCATCCTCTTTAGAGAAATCACTGGTCGGTGCATTGATAATAATCCCCTGGGCATCTTCCGGAATTGCATCCACTGAATGTAAAGTTAATTCTTCGTACGTTACGTTTTCCTTGGTAAGAGCATTCAGAAAAGCATCCTCAAATTCTAGTTCCCCATGCCCTGTGGTAATATAGAATTTAGGAATATCTTCTGTGGTAACATATGCAATTGCAGATGCGATCTGACCTTCTCCGTCATAACCGGTCATTTCATAATTGTAAGTAGAATAATTTATCGCATAAGTATAGAGCTTGTTATAATCTACAACAATATTATTCTTCGGTCCGACAACAATCAAACTATTATTGGAAGGCTCTTCACTTGTATAATTATAATAAAATTTCGGATTAGCCACCGGACTGACATACTCTACCTTAATATGGTCTGACAAACCTTTAAGCTGTGTCAGTGTTTTATCCACTCCATCATCTTTGGATGCTTCTTCCGTTAAAACATAGATAGTAATATCATCTGTAAGATTCGATACCATTTCTTTGGTATCGTCTGTCAACGTATAAAGCTTGTTGGCAGTCACATCATAAGAAGTATACTGATCCGGTACATAGTTCAAGCCCAAATTAATACCAAACGTCAAGGCAGCCATAAGAAGAATTGTGGCAACACTATATGCCCCCAGCTTAATTCCCTTACCGGATACACTATACCGGCGCTTCTGTATGGACTGTGTCGTACAGAATAATACGAAAACAGTCAGCGTAATATAATATGCTACGGCTTCTACCTGGAAATAACCACTGGAAAGCATATCAAACCTGCTTACCATATCAAAACAGTATAGTACCTTGGATAATACTTCTGAAACCAAAGTAGTGCCTGAACTTGACAATATATTACAAAGTCCCGACATAATGTAACCTAAAAACAGTACTACCATGGTCAGAACAGCTGCAATCACTACGCTCTCCGTCAAGGAAGACAGGAATAGGCCGACAGCAAGTGCCAGGCAGCCATATAAGAAAAATCCTAATAAAGAGCTATAAGATATTCCAAGTTGGAACTCTCCTGCCTGCATCAAAGCAAGGGGTGTAAGCCCGATAATAACTGTAGGAATTGCAAGTACTGTTACAAGTGCAAGATACTTACCCATAACAATCTTTCCTACGGAAACAGGAGCCGTTAAAATCAGCTGATCGGTCTTATACTTCCGTTCCTCCGACAGACTGCGCATTGTCAGAATAGGGATTGTGATAATAAACAGGAATACAATACTTTGCAGTACGTAGGATATGGTAGGATAACCTGCCAACATGTTAAATACCGTAAAGTAGATTCCCATCATAAATAGCGTTGCTGCAATAAATAACCATCCGACAAAGGAATGGAAGAAGGATTTCAGTTCTCTTTTATAAATTGCTATCATTGTCTGCATCCTCCTTTTCATCATCTAATTCGGTTTCTTCCGTTTCTTCTGATTCAGAAGCATCCTCACCCTGTACATCAGTCAGCTCAAGGAAAATATCCTCCAAAGACTTTTCAAGTCTGTTCATGGACAGGATCGGCAGTCCGGCTCCGGATAATGCCACAGAAAGTTCCTTGCGGATATCTATATTATCTTTCGTCGTGATACGGATCTTAATACTGTTCTCTTCCTCCGCCTCTTCAAAGGAATAAGAGTCAATCTGTTCCATTTGCTTCAACACTTCTTCTGCCTGTGCTGTATCGCCGAGTACTGTCACCTCAAGCTCTACCTTAACCTGCATCATCTTCTGTAAATCTTCGGGATAACCGCTAGCCACAAGCTTTCCCTTAGAAATGATCATAATATGATCGCAGACAGCACTGATTTCAGACAGAATATGGGAACTTAATATTACCGTATGCTCCTTTGCCAAACCCTTAATCAGATCACGCATTTCAATAATCTGCTTGGGATCTAACCCTACCATTGGCTCATCCAGAATAATCACCTCAGGATAACCGATCAAAGCCTGTGCCAGCCCGACACGCTGTTTATAGCCTTTTGAAAGGTTCTTGATCAGACGTTCTTCTACATCGTCCAGCTGCATCTTACCAATGATTTCTTCCACGTGCTCTGCTCTGTCCTTCTTCGGTATCTTCTTAAGTTCAGCAACAAACATCAGATATTCCCATACAGTCATATCTGTATACAAAGGTGGCAGTTCCGGCAGATAGCCGATACACTGCTTAGCCTTAACAGGTTCCTTCAAAATATCATATCCGTTAATAGTCACTGTACCGCTGCTGGCAGCAATATAGCCTGTCATGATGTTCATTGTAGTAGATTTACCGGCACCGTTGGGCCCCAGGAAGCCGTAAATCTGTCCTTTCTCCACCGTAAATGACAAATCATCAACAGCTTTGTGATTCCCGTATTTTTTTACTAAGTTTTCTACTTGTATCACAGAAAACTCCTCCCTTCTGCTTAACAAACACTCTTTCTAAAATATCAGATAAATGTGTCGCTATTCGTATCAAAGTGTGAACAATCTGTGTCCACATGGCAATACAGTCATCCGATATTTCTTTCCACAGAAAACACACTGCTACGATTATATCATATTATAGTAGTAAAAACATCAACTAAAAACAGGAAGGTATCTTATGAAGGATTACATGTACAAAGAAAACCTTGCCAATTTCCCGCTTGCGATGGCATATGTCCCTATGCAGCATTTTAATGGCATCTGTGATAATCTGGAAGAAGCATTCTGCGATGGAACCGTTTTCCCGGAATTGAACAAACCTTTTACCGGTAGGAGGTGCTGCAAGAAATGATGAATATGCATTTTGCCAATGAACAGGAGAAAATGCTCCATGATATCAATCTTCTCTCCTTTGTTGTTGTGGAACTGAATCTGTATCTGGACACTCATCCGGATGATCGAAATGCCATGGAATATTTTAATCATTATAATCGTATGACGAATCAGGCCAAAAAAGAATATTCCGCTAAATACGGTCCGCTTACTATTTCCTGCGCTGACACCTCAGAATGCAGCGACTGGAAATGGGCGCTTAGTCCGATGCCATGGGAAGGAGGATGTAACTAATGTGGAATTATGAAAAAAGATTACAGTTTCCGGTTAACATTACCAATCCCAATGCCAAACTGGCGCAGGTCATCATAAGCCAGTACGGTGGCCCTGACGGTGAAATGGGTGCCTCCATGCGTTATCTCTCCCAGAGATATGCTTCTCCTTACCGCGAAGTTTCCGCCATTCTGACTGATATCGGTACGGAAGAACTGGCACATTTAGAGATGGTTGCTACTATTGTTCATCAGCTGACCAAAGATCTGTCTATGGAAGAAATCGAAGAATCCGGATTTGCGAACTACTATGTAGATCATACTGTTGGTATCTGGCCCCAGGCTGCGGGCGGTGTTCCGTTCAATGCCTGTGAATTCCAGTCTAAAGGGGATATTATTACCGATCTGGTTGAGGATATGGCTGCAGAACAGAAAGCTCGTACTACTTACGACAATATCCTGCGTCTGATTCACGACCAGGAGATCTGTGAACCAATCAAATTCCTGCGGGCCCGCGAAGTCGTCCACTTCCAGCGGTTTGGTGAAGCCCTGCGCATCGTACAGGATAAACTAAACTCTAAGAACTTCTACGCATTCAATCCCGGTTTTGACTGCAACGAATGTAAGATCTGATATAAGAAATCCCGGAAGGCTGACGCTTTCCGGGAAATGCTTCTAAATTGTTAATTCATATTTCTGTTTATCGTGTACACTGATCTCCTTGCCAATCTGGACTTCAATCACTTTAATCTCTGTCTTCGCAATGATAGTATGCTTACATCCTGCCTTCATGGTTACTACATCTCCGGCTTTAACTGCACGCTGCAAACCGTCAATGATCACAACCCCCTCACCGGAGATGACATTCCAGATCTCATCCCGTCTTTCATGGCTGTGATAATTCATCTTATGTCCCGGATTCAGGGTAACCTTTACGGTAATGCTGTCATCCTCTATATCGAGGACACGGTAGCTTCCCCAGGATTTCTCCGCAAACATAATCTGCCCATCCAGTTTATCGACAAAAGGTTTAATATAGCTGGACTGTTCTTTATCGGAAACAAGAATACCTTCCGGTGAAGCAGACACCACGACATCCTTCAGTCCCATACACAGAACCGGCACATCCAGTTCGTTGACTACATGCACATTTTCACAGTTATCATTCAGAATAGCTTCCCCTATTGTTTCCTCTTCCATGGCTTCCGTTAAGGTGTTCCATGTTCCGAGGTCTTTCCACTCTCCTGCAAAACGTTTAACCTGAATCTTGGGCTCCTTTTCAACAACTGCATAATCAAAGCTGATCTTTTCCAGGGTATCATACTTAGCAAAGAGATCATGATAATCCGTAAAGTCAATTAGTTCATGGGCTCTCTGTAATACATACTTAAGACGATATGCAAATACACCGCCATTCCAGAGCGCTCCCTGCGCAATATAGGTTTTCGCTGTTTCCATGTCCGGTTTTTCCTTGAAAGTCTCCACCATACTGGTAGGCTCTTTGGACACCGGAACGATATATCCATATTTCTCGCTTGGATAAGTAGGTTCTACACCCATTAGAACAAGATTCGCCTCCCCTTTTTCTGCCTGTTCTCCCAGCTTTTTCAGGGCATCAAAGTAGGCATCATCCACATAAGGATCTACCGGGCAGACTACTACAGCCTCTTCCTCAGACACGCCTTGCACATCGTGCAGATAAGCGGTAGCCAGTGCAATTGCCGGAAACGTATCTCTTCTGCATGGTTCTACACTAATCCCAACATTTTCTCCAAGCTGATTATGTATTGCAGACACCTGGGTTTTGGATGTCGCAATCGTTACCATTGCATCTGCATCAATTTGTTTAATTTGTCGATAAACTCTCTGAACCATAGATTCATATTCGTTTTCCGAACCGGGCTTTTTAAAGATTTTGATGAACTGCTTGGAGCGGATATCATTGGAGAGCGGCCACAGCCTTTTGCCGGAGCCGCCGGATAATAATACTATATTCATGCGAATTTTTATATGCAATGGTCATAAACCAAATCACATATTTCCTTTCTCTATGATAGTAAAAAGAAAAAATAATATAAAATTATTATATAATAGAGGCTATAACTTTTCAATCAAAAACCCGGTATATCAAGACTACCTGTTTTACTACTTCTTAGCTTCCGGCAAACGTAATCTCAGAAGCCGCTTCATCAACTGTTTGAAGTTAAAGGGCAGGATCGGATAAATATAGCTCTTATCAGAAAGTGTCTTATTGCTTACAATAGAGACAATGAAAATAATAATCGCTGCAATATAACCATAGATTCCGAACATTGCCGTCAGAATCAGATTAATGATACGCATGAATTTCAGTGCATATCCCAACTCGTAGTTTTGTTGAGTATAATTGGCAAGGGCAACAAAAGCCATATACAGCATAACTTCCGAGTTAAACCAGCCACTGTTGACCGAGAACTCTCCTAATACCAGGGCTGCCATTACACTAAGCGGTGTACTGAGCATATTCGGTGTATTGACTGCGGCCAGTTTTAAGCCATCTATCGCCAGTTCAAGGATTAGGAACTGTGCTATCAAAGGAATGTTAACTGTCTCCTGAACCATAATGAATTGGAAGGATTCGGGTATCCATTGGGGATTCAGCATAAGTAGCAAAAAGGTAGGTGTCATGATATAAGTTAATATAGATATCAGGAATCTTGACAGACGAAGATAAGTTCCGGTAATCGGTGGAAAATAATAATCGTCTGCTTCTTCCACGATATCAAAGATAGACGTAGGAATAATCATGGCAGAGGGCGAATTATCCACTAATATGACAATATCTCCTTCCAGTACCTGGGCCGCCGCAACATCCGGCCTCTCTGTAAACTTAAATTTAGGAAAAGGATTAAACCATTTCCGCTGATAAAGGCATTCTGCCAGGCTCTCCTGATTCATCGTAAGGGCATCCACATGGATATCTTTTATTTTTCTCTTTATGGAATCCAGGAACTCATGATCCACCCTATTATCCATATAACAAAGTACAATATCGGTCTGAGAGCTTTTGCCGGCATTCAGCATTTCCATACGAAGCTCAGTACTGCGAATACGGCGCCTGATCAATGCGGTATTGAAGACCACAGTCTCTACAAAACCGTCCTTTGAACCACGCAGTGTCTTATCCTTATCCGGTTCGTCCACACTTCTGGCGGGATACGTTCTGGAATCAATCAGAATACATCTGTCAAATCCATCAATAAAAATAGCAAATACGCCTGACAGTATGTTATATATAATGTCATCCCATTTATCTTTCAGATCAATTTCCACATAAGGGGTTGCCTTCTTGGCCATTTCATAGGCATTTTCCGGCATATCCTCCGGTTTGATATCGATAAAATACTGCAGAATCTTCATCATCAGCTCATCCTTACAGAATCCATCGATAAAGTAAATACAAGCCTGTTTCCCACCTACTTCGATCACACGGTATACCACGTCAAAACTCACATCCGGCTCCATATGCTCTTTCATATATTCCATAGTGTGCTGCAGGGATGTGGTCATACGTTCATTACCGGAACTCCATATTTTACCGTACTCCCTCATATCTGTATACTGTTTTTGATTTTGTTTTCTTTTATTTTGCTTCTTAGGATTATTCTGTTTCTGCACCACAAAAAAACTCCTTCCGGGACTATACCATAGTTTTCCATAGTATTCCTTAGAAGAAGTCTTATTATACCTTTTCAAAAAATTATTGTTTGCCGGTACTTCCATGTCCACCGCGATCTGCATTAGTGAGATGTTCAACCTCATCAAAGACTAGCTTCGGCTGGTTCTCCATAATACGGAACTGGCAGATTCTGTCATTCACATGAATCTCGGTGTCACGTACCGCATAGGCAGGCATAAACCACTGATCATTGTCTCCACAATAAGATCCGTCTATCACACCCTGATGATTGGTCTGAATAATTCCAAAGTTCTTAAAGGTTGAGCTTCTTGGCACTACATGGGCTTCATATCCCTTTGGCAACTCCATGGCAATCCCCAGCGGAATCAGCTTAAATTCACCCTTTTTCATAACAACATCTTCTGCCGCACGCAAATCGATCCAGTCAGATTTACCATCTATATATGTAAGCTTTTCTATTTTGTCCGTAAAATATTTAATTTTGATCGTTTCCATGATAATAACTATACCTTTCTACAACAATCTCTTAAAATGATTTATGAATAATTCTGACAATGCAGAATTGGAATGGATGGATCTGTCTGCTGCAGACTCTTCTGCACATCAATAACACGTTGGTTACTGCTTCCCTTCCAAAGGAGTTTCGTATCTTTAAGGTCAGCCATAAACTCTCCGTCTACCAGTACATCAACATATTTCATCATGGGATAATGCAGAATGTCCTCCCATCGATCACCCGTGTACAGCCAGATAGTCTTATCCGGATAAGATGTTTTGATCTCTTCCATAAGGTTTCTTACCTCCAGACGATTGGCTGCATGAAGCGGATCTCCGCCCGAGAAGGTAATGCCACTGATATAGGATTTATCCAACTGATCAAAGATTTCTTTTTTGGCATCTTCATCAAAAAGCAATCCACCATCCGGGTCCCATGTAATGGGATTCTGACAATCTTTACAGCAATGTGTACAGCCTGCCACCCATAATACTACACGCAGCCCGTCGCCGTTAAGCATATCATCTTTCGTTATATTATGATATCTCATTACATAGATTTCCTTTCTGCAATTTCTGCCATTTTGGCATCACTTAATCTGGTATCTCCGTGCACACGGGAATATGCCAGATAACCGTTCATACGGTCGATTTTGGTCAGATTACGGCTACCGCATACAGGACATACATCCATCTCCAGCTCCTGATGCCCACAATCATCACAATATGCCAGTGACAGGTTAACGCCCTCATAGAAGCCCATATCCATGGCACGACGAATCAATGTCTTAATTGCCTCTAGGTTATAATCAATCGGATATTTCACATACTGGATCTTGCCACCGTTAGCAAGCTCCCAGAAACGGTACTCTAAATCCTGTTTCTCAATAGGTGTGATATTTTCCGTTACATGGCAATGGAAGCTGTTGGATACGTACTCTTTATCGGACACGCCCTCTATAATACCATATTTGGCTCTGAATTGTTTTACCTGCAGACCACACAGATTTTCAGCCGGTGTTCCATAGATGGCATACAGATTACCGTCTTCTTCCTTAAATTCATTAATCTTACTATTGATATGCTCTAATACTTCCAGTGCAAAGGCACCATCCTCTACCAGTGATTTGCCGTTATAAAGCTCCTGGAGTTCATTAAAAGCCGTAATACCAAAGCTTGCCGTAGCACTTTTAAGAATAGGCTTGATCTTATCATGCAATTGTAAATGACCACCCAGAAAACCACCTTCACAATAGGCTAACGGATTGGTAGAAGCACGCATTTCCCCAAGATAAGCATATGTCCTGATATGCAGCTGCCTGATCAGATTCAGATAGTAATCCAATACCTCATAGAAATCCTTCCCTTCTTGACGGGCTTTTGCCAGAATCATCGGAAGATGCAGGGATACTGCACCAATATTGAATCTGCCAACGAATATTGGAGTATCATTTTCATCTGCGGGATGCATACCACCTCTTTCATACCATGGAGACAGAAATGCACGGCATCCCATCGGGGAAATAACTTTGCCATACTGTTTATACATACTGGCAATATAACCCTTGCCGGTCAGGCTCAGCCAGTCCGGATACATGGTCTTGGCAGAACACTTTACACCGGCCTCAAATACATCTTCCAGTTCCTTACCGGGACCATGCAGATTCTCGTCATACAGGAATACAATCTTAGGGAACAATACCGGTTTCTTACATTCCTTCTTACCCTGTCCCTTACGACGTACGTTCAGCATGATAATAGTCGCCATCTTAGCAAAACGACCTGTTCCGATACCTGCCGTAACAGTAATGAACGGATAATCGCCACGGCTGCTGGCTACTGTATTGAATTTATATTCCCAGCCCTGGAATCCCTGTTCAAACTCTTTCTTCACATCTGCCATTGCTTCGGCTTCAGCAGTCTCTTTGTCAATTCCCAGTCTGGTATACTTCTCAATATTACGTTTATAGGATTTTTCAGCATAAGGCTCCAGAATCTTATCCACCTCCGGTACGGTAAAACCGCCGTACTGCTGACTTGCCGCACTGAGGACAATATCCCCTATGACATCAAAGGCCACATCCAGTGTCTTCGGCTCATTGTACCAGATATTACCCATTTCAAAACCGCCGCTTAATACCTCAGCCACATTAAACAGGCAGCAATTCATGGTATCACGTCTGGCAGACATATCATGTACATAAATATAACCGTCACGGCATGCCTGTATTTCTTCTGTTGTCATGAAGAATTTCTGATATAATTCCTTATTAAACTGATTGAAAATCAAACTTCTCTTAGTAGATACAAGAGCACTGTCCGTATTGGCATTCTCTTTATCTCCAATGTACATGATAGACTGACTCTTCTTATAGACATCGTCCATCATACGCACAAAATCCTGCTTGTAATTCCGATAATCACGATAACTCTTTGCTACAATCGGTTTTACATCCTCCAATGCACTCTCTACAATGTTATGCATGATCTGAATCGGAATCTTTTCCTCACCCAACTCATTGACCTTGTCAACCACAGTCTGACAGATGTGACGCTTCTCCTCATCCGTGAACTTGGTCAGTGCACGATATGCACTCTTTCCTACGGCATCTATTACCTTCTGGACATTAAACGCTTCCAGGCTGCCATCCTTCTTAATCACTTTCACAACCTTTTCCGGTTTATACTCCAGACTGAAATTCTCTCCTGTCGCATTGTCAGATTCAAATCTACTACTCATGAAACCCTCACCTTTCTTTTGTCTCCCCTGCGCATAGCATGTAACAGTGCATTAAAATGCACAAAATATAGTGGCAGTTTACATAAATTCACTATATTTTGTGGTTATTCATAGTATAAGATAAGAACTACATTATGTCAATGTTCCAGACGAGAGAAAAACCAACAAAAAGGGATATGTCTTTTTGTGACATATCCCTATAAATCCTTAAGCCATTTTCTTATTTATCATGCCAGATTTGGCAATAGCTTCAACAGCCTTTTCTATCACTTCTACCGGAAGGGTCAGCGCAAAACGTACATGCCCCTTTCCAAGAGAACCGAAGCTGCTTCCGGGTGTGCATAACACACCGGTCTTCGCCAGTAATTCCATAACAAACTCCACATCGTCGGTGTAACCATCAGGAATCTTCGCCCATGCAAACATGGTACCCTCACTGTCCTCCATTTGCCATCCGATTCTTCGAAGACCACCGCAAAGCGCATCTCTTCTTCGCTGATACTCGGCACACTGTTCTTTTACCATTTGATCTGATCCAGTAAGAGCTGCCACAGCCCCATACTGCACCGGAAGGAAAGTACCGTAATCAATCTGGGAACGAAGCTTCTTAAAGTTTGCTACAATTTCTTTATTACCCACCAGGAAGCTTACTCTTGCACCGGTATAGTTAAAAGATTTCGACAGAGAATAGAATTCAACAGCAATTTCCTTAGCACGAGGAATGCGTAAAATGGATTTTCCAACTCTTCCATCATATACAATATCCGAATAGGCATTGTCATGAATGATGATAATATTATGTTCTATTGCCCATGGAATCAATTTCTCATAGAATTCATCCGGAGCTGTCTTGCATACAGGGTTCAAGGGATAAGATACAATCATACATTTAGTTCTTGCAAGCAGCTTCTCATCCATATGTTCCAGATCCGGCAAATAATGATTCTCCTCTGTCAGATCATAGGTAACAACCTCTGCCCCTGCCAAGGAAGGACCGATACCAAAAATAGGATATCCCGGATTAGGGACAAGCACCACATCCTGCGGATTACAGATAGAAAGACAGATATGTGCAATGCCTTCCTGAGAACCATAGACAGACATCAGTTCATCCTTTTCAAGCTTCACGCCGTATCTGCTCTGATAACGGCTCTGTACAGCCTCTACCAGTTCCGGAATATCAATCAAGGCATATTTGTAGTTTTCCGGCTTTTTAGCAGCCTCAATCACAGCATTAATCACATGCTCAGCCGGTTTAAAATCCGGTGTGCCTACAGACAGATTATAAATTTTCTTTCCCTGCTTAACAGCCTCATCCTTTTTCTCATTCAGCACCTGAAAGATGCCTTCCTCATAGTCCTTCATCCGATCTGCAAACTCTAATTTCTTCATAATCTCCTCATTCCTTTCCTGTACTTTGCTATATTATGATACCGGCCTGCTATAAACATCCCGGTTTTTCAAATCATTCGTTGTACTGACTTAGCACCTGCTTTACATATGTCCGGAATTCCACTGCCACATTATTTGGCGCAATGATTCTGGCGCCTGTCCCAAGCCCGGTCAGCCATCCAAAGAACTGCCCACTGACCGCCACCTGAACCCGAACAGAGAAATGCTCCTCGTCACGCTTTCTGACAGTCATTTCCTTACCAAAGCGATCCATGACAACACCTATCAGACGATTTTCAAACTCCAAAGTCACTGTTTCTTCACGACCACCGTACATGCCGAAAGTCTTATTGGCATATGCTGCAATATCAAACCGCTCAAAGAGTTCTGCACCCTTTCTTTTTATATTATCCAGAACCTTTACATGTCCCAGTTTATCCACCCGGAAATGCTTGATTTTGTCCTCTTCTTCATCATGCGCAATCAAATAATAATTCTCATCTTTGCATGTCAAAGCCCACGGGCTGACCTGATAGATCTTTCCGCCTTTACGTGGAACCAGTTTTTTCTCCAGATTCCATTCCATATACTGAAAGGAAATCTGAATGTTATTCTGAATGGCCCGGTGAATATCGTCCACTATGTAATAAATGCTTTCATTGTCCGTTTTAATGCGGTTTGCTACATAAACCTGTCTCTGTAACTGTCCGGCCTCAGCTTTGGAAGCAAGCGTCTCAATCTTTGAGATCAATTCCCTGGATTTCTTAATTGTCAGAAATCTGGAAGCCTGTACCGTCTCTACCAAAAGTTTAAGCTCTGCCAGTTCAAATTCCCTGCCTGCCAGATAATAACCACCGCCTGTTTTAGCTTTTACGAGAACAATATCATATCCAAAATCAGTTAACTGTGCAATATCATCATAAATACTCTTCCGTTCTGCCTTGATATCATAAGCAGCAAGAGCGTCAATCAGCGCCTGCGCACTCATACAATGATTTTCGTCAGACTGTTCCGTCAATATTTTCAGCAGATATAGTAATTTTAATTTCTGATTAGGGGATTTCGCCATCGTCAGTCCCTCCATGCCATATTTCAAAAACGCAGTTGTCTGCAAGGCAGTTTTCTTATCAGTAACCGTTTTATGATAGTCCCAGTATAGGATACAGCTCTTCCAGTCTGCGAATTTCATAATCAACCGTAACATCTTTATCATTTATCACCGCTGCCGGATTATACCAGCAGGCTGTAATACCGGCATTATTTGCTCCCTTTATATCGCTGGTCAGGGAATCGCCTACAATCAGGCATTCTGACCTGTCGATACCTGCAAGAGCCGGATTAGAGAAGCAGACATCATAATATTCCTTCATAGGCTTAGGATATCCGATAAGCTCCGACACAAATACACCATCCACTAACTGATCCAGTCCGGAAATTTTCATCTTATTCGCCTGCGTTCTGTTGACTCCATTGGTCAGAACAAATTGTTTAAAACCTTTTTCTCTCAGACATCGTATCACCTGATTTGAATTATTTAAGAAAAAAGCTACACTTCCAAGCTGTTCCTGATAATAACCTGCTATATCTTCTGCCTGATACTGTGTGATTTCCAATTCTTCAAAAAGTGTCCGAAACCGCCCTATAAGAACTTCTTCTTTTGTAACTTCACCTAATTCCAACCTCTTCCAATAGCTGTCATTGATAGCAGCATATCTTTCTACAATCTCATCCGTAATGGTAAGTCCTAAATGTTTGAAAGAAGCTCTGAGCGCATAATCCATGGATTTATCAAAATCAAGAATCGTCTGATCCAAATCCCATAAAATTGTGGTAAATCTTTTCATATATGCTAATAACCATGCCTTTCTCTCAATCTGCAGACATATCCATGCCAGAGTAATTTTCCAATATTTAACACAAAAAGGTGTTCTGATCGAACACCCTTCTACACTTCAACTTATTCTATCTGCAGTTATACCGATTCATTTCCGGAAGTATCTGCAGAATCTTCTGCCTCCTTCTGAGCTGCTGCTTTGGCATCCTTATTCTTTCTCAATTTCACACCAATAATACATGCCACAATAACCAATGCAACAACTAAAACAAAAAGCAGTAAATAAGATAAAAAAGCATTAACAAATAAAATCAAATTCGTCATTTGTCCCCATCCTTCTCTTCTATCAAAAATGAAAAACACTTAAGACGTTACTATGATACCACTAATCAAACAGTATCGTCAAGTAAGTCTGTACCGTCCGCAGCAGTTGTGGCCAGTTTGTCACATCGCTCATTCTCAGGATGACCATCATGCCCCTTAACCCACTGAAAGGTTACCTTGTGAGGTTCCTTTGCTTTGAGAAGACGTTCCCACAAGTCAACATTTTTAACAGGTTTCTTACCGGCCGTCTTCCAGCCTTTCATGATCCATCCCTCAATCCAATGCTGGTTAAAGGCATCCGTCAGATATTTGGAATCAGAAATCAAAGTTACCTCACAGGGCTTTGTCAATGCTTCCAGTCCCACAATGGCTGACATTAACTCCATGCGGTTGTTTGTTGTCTTCCTATATCCTGCGCTATATTCTCTCTCATGAAGGGTTCCCCGGCTGTCCGTATATTGTATTACCGTACCATAACCGCCCGGTCCCTCCGGATTGCCTCTGGCTGCTCCGTCTGTATATATCGTTACATGCATCTGTGTTACCTATACCTTTCCGCTTAATTCCGGCCATTCCCATTTCCCGGTTTTAAGAAAATTCTCTGCCATTGTTTCCGCACCGGAAATAATCCTGTCATCATATCCCAACATTTTTAACAGGGCAATCGCATTTCTGGAAGTGGCCGGTCCCTTCATTAAGCGATAAGGGAAATAAATATCCTCTTCCTCAATTCTTTCCTCAAAATGATAATTGTCATATCGGTCCTCTAAGAGCTTTGTAAGCTCCACATCATGCGTAGCTGCAAAACAAAGTGTTAGCTCATCGGCAAACATCTGCATGATCCTCGTGGAAGCAGCAATTCGCTCCACTGTATTGGTTCCTCTAAGCACCTCATCCACAAAACAAAGCACATACATCTTCTCTTTTCCGGCTATTCTGCTTTGATCCAGAATCCGCTTCATGGATTTGATTTCTGCCATATAATAGCTTTCTCCGCCAAGCAGATTATCCTTCAGCGACATGGAAGAATAAATCCTGAATACCGGTGCTTCATAATATGAGGCAGAACAAGTATGGATCGTCTGTGCAAACAAGGCACTGATTGCTACCGTCCTTAAGAAAGTTGATTTACCGGAAGCATTGGAGCCTGTCAGCAAAACACCTCTTTCAGCCTGCAGAGAGTTTTTGACCGGATTGGTTAATAGTGGATGATACACATCCTTTATCCGTAACTTTCTTTCTGCCTGCTCTTCATAATGAATAACCGGAATACAACAGCCCTCCTGCAGACTGTTTCTGTACGAACCAATTACCACAGCTGTCTCCATCTTCCCGAGCAGAGTAATCATCTCATCAATTTCGTCCATATGTCCCCGCACAGCCCGCAGGGCCTTGTTGAACTGTATCAAATCCAAGGAAAAACACATCCTGAGATAATCCAATACAATTTCCAACGGATTACTGTTTCCTTTGGTAGATGATAATACCAGATAGGAACTGCGCCGGAAATTTTTCAGGCTCTGATAACATACTGTTAATTTCTCCTGTTCCCCGGAAAATGCTGTCAACGACAGGTTTTGTATCTGCTCAACACACTCCAGTAATCTTCGGATATAACGAAAGCTGGTAATATAAGGTTCTATCTGTTTATATTCTTTAAAATACACAATAATATTATGGCATAGCACAACTAATAACAGCACTATTCCATATACAGGCGAAAGAAACATAAGACCAATACAGACAAATAGCAATAAATCAAAAAGCAGGTATTTAAAATTCTTGCGTTCACCCAAATCATCCAAATACTCCAGATATTCATAAATCGAGTATTTACCCGTTCTTCCCAACGCATAAAAAGCATCCTGCACATCATGACGTTCCTTTTCATGCTCTACAAAGAACTGAATCTCACTCTCTAACTCCTCCATCTCATCGGTATCATAAACAGGCGTTCTGAGTCTGTAATAGAGATACTCATCCCCTGCAGCGCTGCAGGAAGTATTTATGGTCTGGTATATTTGATCCATATTCAGATCATTCCATGTAATATCATCAATCTGATGAGGCACCGGATGCTTGCGGTAATACATCGTGATATGATCCATCTCACCCGGTTTGTAGTTCCGCTCAGCCGGTGTACCGTAGCTTTGATAGAGTTTATCCAATATTTTCTTACGGTACTTCTTGCTGTTTAAATATTCTTTTCCCATAACCAGTACGACAAAAATTACCATCGCACCTGATAATATCAAATATTCCATTACTATTTGAGACCGTCTATAATCTCATTTGCCTTTCTATAGATTCCCTCCACATCATATTCGGGCGTAAAACGGCCGTTTTCATATAATATGTTTCCATTTATCATTGTCATCTTAACATTCTGCTTGCTGCCGCTGTAAACAAGATTCTTAGGAATATTATTAAGCGGCTGCATATTAGGCTGATGCAGATCAATCATAATGATATCCGCCAGCTTACCCTTGGCAAGGACATCCGTATCCGGCAGATTCATTGCCTTTGATCCGTTTACCGTAGCCATCTTGAGAACCTCCCATGCGTCCACGGCTGCCGCATCCTTTTCTCTAAGCTTTGCCAGACCGGTTACTAAGAACATCTCCCGGAACATATCCAGACAGTTATTGCTGGCAGGTCCGTCCGTACCGATGGCAACATTAATTCCTTTCTTAAGAAAATCCGAAATCGGTGCAATTCCACTTGCAAGCTTTGTATTGGAGCCGGGATTGGTCACTACGCTCAAGTCATGTTTCTTGAAGATATTCATATCCTCTTCATCCAGATAGACACAATGATATCCGCCACCGCCATACTCAAACATTCCAAGAGAATCCAAAAGCTTTACCGGGGACATACCGTAGCGTTCCTTACAGCCGTCCACCTCAGCCCGGGTCTCGGATATATGCGCATATACCGGTGCTTTATACTTATGAGACAGCTTTACAATATCCTCCAGTACTTCTTTGGAACATGTATACTCTGCATGAAAGCCGATAAAAAAGCTGAGTAACGGATGTTTCTGATTCAATGTGAGATAACGTTTCTCTGTCACTTCTGTGGCCGGACCGAAATTGTTCTGCCCGCTGACCTGTACACAGCGCATTCCCATATCCACACAGGCATCCGCAATCGTTTCCGGTGTCAGATACATATCAAAAATCGCTGTGATACCACTGGTCAGATATTCAAGAATAGCCAGTTTGGTAAGATGATAGATCATCTCCCCGTCTAACTTTGCCTCCATCGGAAATACCTGATCATTTAGCCAGTCCTGTAAAGGAAGATCATCCGCATAAGAACGCAGGAAAGTCATACCGGAATGAGTGTGGGCATCTTTAAAGCCGGGCATCAGCAGATTACCCTCACAGTCGATCTCTCTGTCCCATACGATACTCTGAAGCTTCAGTTCCTGATAGACTTCATCTGTATTTGTTCCGTCTCCTACGTATAGGATGCGCTCATCCTGTACCCATACTTCTCCCTCTGTAATCTGATCATTTTCCATCGTCAATATCTTTGCATTATAAAACCGGATATTCATATATTGTCATTACCCTCTCTGTATTTTAATATCTATTGATCTAAATTCGCCGGGCCAAACCCTTCCGGCAAAAATTCCTTCAGGGTTCTTATTTCATATTCTTCTGCTGACCTGGCAACGATGACCTGAAATACTTCCGGGTCACAAAATTCCATCATAACCTGCCTGCACACACCACATGGATAAGAATACTGGGTAATCTCATCCCCCTCCGGGCTTCCCACAATAGCAATTGCTGTAAAATCCCGGACACCTTCGCTGACCGCCTTAAAGAACGCGGTACGCTCTGCACAGTTGGTAGGTGTATAAGCCGCATTTTCAATATTGCAGCCTGAAAACATATGTCCATCCGACGTAAAAAGCGCGGCACCAACCCGATAGTGTGAATAGGGCGAATAAGATTTTTTTCTCGCCTCTATCGCAGTCTCTATCAATTTCTTTATCTGATTTTCTGTCATGATATACCTTTCTTCCATAGAAACCTTTTTTACATCAGTCGATCTTAAAGCAGTTTTCCCTTACTAAATCAATCCATTAAATTTCTTTACAGACTCTACCAACAGCTTCTCAAACTTTGGTGCTGCCGCATTTGCTGCCTCCTGCACTTCCTCGTGGGTAAGCGGAGTGGGGCTCATACCGGCTGCCAGATTGCAGACACAGGAAACGCCGCATATTTTCATACCCATATGATTAGCAGCAATGGCCTCCACAACGGTACTCATACCAACTGCATCCACACCCATCTTATGAAGCATCTGTATTTCTGCCGGAGATTCAAAGGACGGTCCCGTGAGCTGTGCATAAACACCTTCGAACAATTCAATATCATTCTCCTTCGCCGTGCTTCTGATAATCTCCTGTAAATCTTCGTCATAGACATGGGACATATCCGGGAATCTGGTTCCAAGCTCGTCCAGATTAGGCCCGATTAATGGATTAGGCGCAAAACAGGAAATATGATCCTTAAGCATCATAAAGGCTCCTGCATGATAAGCAGGATTAATACCGCCGGAAGCATTGGTCAGGAATAAAATCTGTGCTCCCATCATTTTCATCAGGCGTGTAGGCAGCACCACATCCGTGATTGGATAGCCCTCATAATAATGTACCCGCCCCTGCATCAGTACCACAGGCACCTCCTGAATATAGCCAAAAATAAACTTTCCGGCATGTCCCGGCACAGTAGACACCGGGAATCCTTCTATCTCGCTATAAGGCAGTTCCGCCTTTACATCTACTACTTTTGCGAAGTTACCGAGCCCGGAGCCCAATACGATTGCAACCTTTGGTTCAAAGTCTATTTTGCTCTTATAACACTCATAACATTTTACTAATTTCTCATATACAGGATTCATATTAAAACCGCCTTTCTACGCCATTATTTTTCAAGCCCAACGAATTAAAAACGCAAGCTGCTGAGCCTGCGTTTATTATATCATATCATGTATTATTTGCCATGCTTTTCTAAAAAAGAAACACAAGAAAATAAATTCTCTTTTAAATAATGATGCACACCATTCCACCATTACTGTCATTGACAATCTTCTGCATAGTTTCCTGCAGTTTGATCTGGCTTTCTTCCCCAATCATGGAAATCTTGCCTGTAATGCCGTCATTCACAAGCTGCTCTACCGTCTTACCGAAGATATTGGTCTCCCAGATACCCTCCTCGCTGGTACCGGTGTCTGTAATATACTGTATCAAATCTCTTGCCTGCTCTTCTGTTCCCACAATAGGCGAAATCTCAGTCTCAATACTTGCCTTAATCATATGGATGCTGGGGCTTTCCGCTTTAATCTTCACACCGAATTTATTCCCCTGCCTGATGAGTTCCGGCTTCTCTAGCACGATTTCTTCCCGATCCGGCATAACCACGCCGTATCCTTTATAACGTACAGATTCCAGAGCATGAAGAACCTTCATGTATTCCCGTTTCATCTTGGCCATCTCTTTCAGCTTGGCAAGAAGCTGATATTCACTCTCGATAGATTCGCCCACCATATCACTGAGCATTTCATAATAATAGCTGTCATCCACATCCAGGATAATCCGAACACAGCCGTCAGACATATTCACGCCATCCAGCTTGCACTTTTTAATATATTCGCTTTCTAATGTAAAATTCCCCGCCGTGATATCCCGGATATTATTCAGGCTATCCATCAACTGCTTAATCTTCGCGATAATATCCTTCTTCATCTTGTGGTCAAAAGGAAGCATCTCCACCCATTTGGGCATGTAGAATTCAATCATGGTAAGCGGAAACTCATAGAGGATATTCTCCATAATACGATTAATATCCTCCCGTTTCAGCTGCTCGCAATTGACCGGCATTACCGTTACCTGATATTTCTCGCTGATTTCATCTGCCAGTTGTCTTGTTTCCTCCGCATAGGGCTTGGCGGAATTTAAGAGTACCACAAAAGGTTTTCCGAGCATTTGCAGTTCTTTGATGGTACGTTCTTCCGCCCCTAAGAAGCTGTCTCGTGGCAGATCTCCGAAGGTACCGTCACAGGTCACCACAACGCCAATGGTAGAATGATCTTTGATAACCTTGCGTGTACCAATCTCTGCCGCTTTGGTAAAAGGGATCTCCTCCACGGACCAGGGGGTCTTGACCATACGCTCTTCGTCCTTCTCCATATGCCCGGTGGCACCCTCTACCATATATCCCACACAGTCAATCAGACGTACATCCACGTCAATATCTGTTCCCAGCTTAATATGTGCCGCTTCCTTGGGAATAAATTTGGGTTCTGTTGTCGTTATGGTCTTGCCTCCTGCACTCTGCGGCATTTCATCCTGTGCCCGCTCTTTCTCATGTTCATCGCTCATATAAGGAAGTACCAGAAGGTTCATGAATCTTTTTATAAAGGTAGATTTACCGGTTCTTACAGGCCCTACCACACCCAGATAGATTTCTCCTCCTGTTCTAAGCTGTATATCTTTATACAGATCATATGTACTATTCTGTAATAAATCCATAAAAAATCCTCCTGCTTATACTGGTAAATGTATATGCGGGAGGATGCAAAACTATTCTGCAAGCTTATGGAAAATAATACAGTTGGGCTGATCTACCTTGATCTCTTTGCCATTCATGACTAACAAACCATTCTTAAGATCCACATTAAAGAAAGTCATTGAATTTGACTCATGGTTTAAGGATACCAGATGCTTGTTATCCGGGAAAAGATTCACATCCTTCGGATAGTCACCGCTGATTGGCAGACAAAGCACTTTGGTAAGCATTCCTGTCTTCTGGTCGATTTTATAAACGATGGCACTGTTATCTCCGGCATTGGAGCTTACCAGATATTTGAAATCTTCTGATATATTCAATGCACTGGCTGCCGAACCGCCGGCATGATAATCATTCAGGGTTGATATCGTCTGAATCTTCTCAAATTCCGGGTTCCCGTCACGTTCCTCATAAGTATATACATCAATATAATTCTTTAACTCGTGAACAATATATAAAAACTTACCATCCTTGGAAAACTTCATATGACGGGGTGCAGACTCCTGTTCGCTTCGTATCATATCAATCGGCTTTAATTTACCATTTACATGATCCAGTCGATATACATTCACATGATCCAGTCCCAGATCTGCCGCACACAAATACTTATTATCTCTGGTCATCTTCACACAGTTAACATGAGGTCTGAAATTGCGCTCTGCAATACTTCCAAGACCCTTATGATAGATTTCGTCCGTAATATTGCCAATTCCGCCGTCCTCTCTTAATCGAAGTACGGTAATCTTTCCATCATGATATCCGCCTACAAAAAGGAATTTGTCATCATAATCGGTAGAAAGATAGCAGCCTCTCATACCGTTTATGGTACCTTCATTAATAACCTCCAGATCGCCGCTTTCAAGAATCTTATAGGCCTCTACACCAAAATCCGTGATAGAATAAAGGAATTTCTTGTTATGAGAAATAGTTATATAAGAAGAATTGGTAATCTCAACCTGATTTTTCTCAGTCATTCTGCCATTCTTCATATCCACATCATATATCTTGATCCCATAATTATCTTCTTTACCGACTGTATAAGTAGATACATATGCCACATATTTATCCTGACTCATATTTTCCTCCATTTATAGATTCTAATCTACCATATCAAATTTAAGGTTCGGTTCTATTTCGCAAACCTCCCACAAGGCTGATTTTACCATATTTTTTTTACTTTGTTAATCATTTTCCGTAAAATCCACATTAATTTGCATTTTCCCATTGACATAGCACTACTTTTTTGTATAATGGGACTCAGTGCATGTTTAGTTTTAGTAAACTTTGAGTTTATTATCACTGAATTTCTTAAAAAGACGGCACCTTGTGTAAAAAGGGAACTGAAAGGAATATCATGGACCATAATGTAAACAAAACAGATATCGGTAATAAAATCAGAGAACTTCGCAATCTGAAGGGGCTGACGCAGGAAGAACTGGCAGACAGATGCGAGCTTTCCAAAGGGTTTATCAGCCAGTTGGAAAACGACCTTACTTCCCCGTCTATTGCGACCTTAATTGATATCCTGCAATGTCTGGGCACTGATTTAAAACACTTTTTCAATGATGCGGATGATAAGCAGATCGTATTTCGAGATGAGGATTTCTTCGAAAAAGTTGACAGAGACTTACATAATAAAATTGAATGGATCATCCCGAATGCCCAGAAAAATATGATGGAACCTATCCGCGTCACGTTAGAACCGGATGGCGCCACCTATCCCGATCAGCCCCATGAAGGTGAGGAATTCGGTTATGTACTCTCCGGCTCCATTACCATCGTGATCGGCAGCCGCAGCATGAAAGCAAAAAAGGGTGAAACCTTCTACTATACGGCTAATGCGGAGCATTATATCAAAGCAAACGGTAAAACCGGTGCTGTCTTCTTATGGATCAGCACACCACCTAATTTCTGATTCAGGCAGGCAGATTATCTGCTTCCAGTTTATACAATACAGGAGGAATTTCCATGTCCAAAGAATTAATTCACTTAAGCAATATCTCCAAATCCTTTGACGGACAGATGGTATTAGATGATTTGAATCTGAAAATCCATGAAAACGAATTCGTTACTTTACTAGGCCCCAGCGGATGTGGCAAAACCACTACCCTTCGTATCTTAGGCGGCTTTACAAGACCGGATACCGGTAAAGTTTATTTTGACGGACAGGATATCACAAAGCTCCCTCCGAACAAAAGACAGCTTAATACTGTATTCCAGAAATATGCCCTTTTTACCCATATGACGATTGCAGAAAATATTGCTTTCGGTCTGAAGATCAAGAAGAAATCCAAAAGCTATATTGATGATAAGATTAAGTATGCCTTGAAATTAGTTAATCTGGAGGGCTATGAAAATCGTATGCCCGATTCCTTAAGCGGTGGACAACAGCAGCGTATCGCGATTGCAAGAGCCATCGTTAACGAACCGAAAATCCTGCTTTTGGATGAACCGCTCGGTGCACTGGACTTAAAGCTTCGTCAGGAAATGCAGTATGAATTGATTCGTATGAAGAACGAACTGGGCATTACCTTTGTCTATGTCACCCACGACCAGGAAGAGGCTCTTACCATGTCCGACACGATTGTTGTCATGAATCAGGGCTACATTCAGCAGATCGGATCTCCGGAATCCATCTACAACGAGCCGGAAAATGCTTTCGTGGCAGACTTTATCGGAGACAGTAACATCATCCCGGCAATTATGATTGAAGATAAATTAGTCAGTATTTTAGACACCCGATTTGCCTGCGTAGACACAGGATTCGGACATAACAAACCGGTGGACGTGGTCATTCGTCCAGAGGATGTGGAATTAGTCGAGCCTTCTGAAGGTACGATTCAGGGTGTGGTAACCCACTTGATCTTCAAAGGTGTTCACTATGAGATGGAGGTCATGGCTAACGGTTACGAATGGCTCGTTCACTCCACTACCATGTTCCCGGTGGGCAAACAGGTTGGTATTAAGGTAGATCCTTTTAACATCCAGATCATGAACAAACCGGAATCTGAAGACGAGGAGGCGACTGTCATTGACATCTAAGAGCAAATGGTTGTCTACCCCTTATGTCCTGTGGTCTGTTGTATTTATTATCATTCCGTTAGGTATGATCTTCTACTATGGACTGACCGACAAGACAGGGGCTTTTACATTGGAAAATATTGCGGCGATTATGACAGCCGAACACTCCAAAGCCTTATGGCTTTCCATTCTGCTGTCTGTGATCAGCACTGTGATCTGCTTTCTGCTGGCCTATCCTCTTGCAATGATTCTTGCCAACATGAAAGTAAGCCAGCACAGCTTTATCATTTTAATCTTTATTCTGCCCATGTGGATGAACTTTCTGCTTCGTACACTGGCATGGCAGACTTTGTTGGAGAAAACCGGTGTGATTAACAATATATTGACTTTTCTGCATCTGCCGAATATCAATATCATCAATACACCTTATGCCATCATATTAGGTATGGTATATAATTTCCTGCCGTTTATGGTACTGCCGCTCTACAACGTGTTATCCAAGATTGATGAGAATGTCATCAATGCGGCCAAGGATTTAGGGGCTAATAATGTATATACTTTTTTCCATATCATACTGCCCTTATCCGTGCCCGGCATTATAAGCGGCATCACCATGGTATTTGTTCCGGCACTGACAACCTTTGTCATCAGTACCCTGCTTGGCGGCAGCAAGATTCTGTTGATTGGTAATGTCATCGAACAGGAATTTACTCAGGCATCCAACTGGCACTTGGGAAGCGGTCTTTCCATTGTCCTGATGATTTTCATCATCTTCAATATGATCGTCTCTGCAGTATTTGATAAGGATGGAGAGGGGGCTATGCTATGAAAAATATGGCTAAAAAAATCTATATCGCCCTTATTTTTATCTTCCTGTACGCTCCTATCGTTACCCTGATGGTGTTATCCTTTAATGCCAGTAAGACAAGAGCCAAATGGGGCGGGTTTACATTAAAGTGGTATATTGAGCTTTTTCAGAACAGGGATATTATGGAGGCTCTTTGGAATACACTGCTGATTGCGGTGATATCCTCTCTTGTGGCTACCATAATCGGAACGATCGCCTGTGTTTCCATGAGTACCATGAAAAGGAAATCCCGATCGGTCCTTTTGGGAATCACTAACATTCCTATGCTGAATGCAGATATTGTTACCGGTATTTCTCTGATGCTTCTGTTTATCAGCTTCGGATTTCGTTTTGGCTTGGGCACCATCCTGCTGTCACATATTACCTTTAACATTCCTTATGTGATTTTAAGCGTTATGCCCCGTATGAAACAGCTTAATCCGAGCACCTATGAAGCAGCCCTTGATCTGGGTGCCTCCCATGTAACGGCATTTTTCAAGGTTATCTTTCCGGATCTGCTTCCCGGAATTATGTCCGGTTTTCTGATGGCATTTACAATGTCCTTAGATGACTTTATCATTACACATTTTACCAAAGGCGCCGGTGTGGATACCCTTTCCACCAAGATATATACTGAGGTTAAAAAAGGCATCAAGCCGGAAATGTATGCGTTATCCACCATTATTTTTGTTACGGTACTGCTTCTGCTGTTCCTGGTAAATATGGCTCCCGGCAGTAAAGAGGAAAAGATTGAGAAAACAGAAAAATAAAAAAGAGGAGGAAATTATGAAAAGAAAAATTGTAAAAACAATTGTATTAACAACTGTATGTGCAATTGCAGCTATGGCAGCTATGACCGGATGCGGTGCTACAGGCAGTGGAGGAAACGGTGAAGTCATCGTATACAACTGGGGAGAATATATCGATCCGGAAACCATCGAAATGTTTGAGGAAGAGACCGGCATCAAAGTGGTCTATGACGAGTTTGAAACTAATGAGATCATGTATCCAAAGGTAGAAGCAGGCGCTTCCTCCTATGATGTAGTCTGCCCTTCTGACTATATGATCAGCAAAATGATTGAAAATAATCTGTTGGCGGAGCTTAACTTTGATAATATGCCAAATGCCAAAGAAAATATCGGAGAACAGTACTATGAGCAGTCTAAAGGATTTGATCCGGAAAACAAGTACTCTGTACCCTATTGCTGGGGAACTGTAGGTATCCTCTACAACAAGACTATGGTGGATGAGCCAATTACAAGCTGGGCTCAGCTTTGGGATGAAAAATATGCTGACAATATCCTGATGCAGGATTCCGTTCGTGATGCGTTCATGGTGGCGGAAAAACTCAACGGTTTCTCCATGAATACTGTAGACCCCGCCGAATTGGAAATCGCCAAAAACTCTCTGATTGAACAGAAACCTCTGGTTCAGGCCTATGTAATCGATCAGGTTCGTGACAAAATGATTGGAAACGAAGCTGCCATCGGTGTCATTTATTCCGGTGAAGCCATCTATACCCAACGTGAGAATCCTGATCTGGAATATGTAATTCCCGAAGAAGGCACTAATGTCTGGATTGATTCCTGGGTAATCTTAAAGGATGCGCCGAATAAAGAAAATGCGGAGAAATTCATTGACTTTATGTGCCGTCCTGACATTGCTGTTAAGAATTTCGAGTACATAACCTACTCTACTCCTAACGAAGCAGCACGTGAACTGATTGAAGACGAAGATATTAAGAATTCTGAAATTGCTTTCCCTGATCTGTCACAGTATGATAACCTGGAAGTTTTTGTCTACCTTGGTGAAGAAGGGGATGCTCTTTATAACGAAATGTGGAAAGAAGTTAAATCGAACTAATGACCCGTACACTAACCTATCAAATTCAATCTGATGCGCAGACAGTAAAGCAATTTCTGTCTGCGCAAGGTTTTTCCGGACAGACCATCATTGCCTTGAAGAAACAGCACGAAAGTATTCTCGCAAACGGAATCTGGGTACCTGTGAATCATGTCCTGCACTATGGTGATACACTCACAATCACTCTGTCAGAGATCCATTCTTCAGAAAAAATCATACCCATAGCACTGCCTCTGAATATTGTCTACGAGGACGAGGATATTCTTGTGCTCAACAAGCCTGCCGATATGCCCATCCATCCCTCTCTCAATAATTATGAGAACACACTGGCTAACGGTGTTGCCTTCTATTACCAGAAGCAAAGCACACCCTTTGTATTTCGATGTATCAACCGTCTGGACAGAGATACCACCGGGCTTACTATCATTGCCAAAAACCGGTTAAGTGCCGGTATTCTCTCAGAACAGATGTCCCGCCGCGAAATCAGCCGGGAATATATCGCTATTGTGGAAGGCATCGTCCGGCCTGAATATGGCACCATAGATGCTCCCATAGCCCGCACTGACGGTTCGACCATTGAACGATGTGTGGATAATTGGAACGGCGAACGTGCAGTTACCCATTATCAGGTAGAGAAAGTCAACCAATCAAAGAATCTGACACAGATCCGCCTTCGGCTGGAAACCGGACGTACCCATCAGATACGGGTTCATATGGCATATATAGGCTATCCACTGGCAGGTGATTTCTTATATAATCCATCTGTGGCATATTCTGCCGCAGACAAATCCACAGACAATGCAACGGTTACCTGCCCTAACGCATACACAATCAATCGCCAGGCCCTTCATGCACAGAAATTATCCTTTACCCACCCCATTACAGGGGAACATCTTGTTTTTGAAGCACCGCTCCCGAAAGATATGGAACGTTTGTTGGGCGAACAGATATTATAGATTCTGGAACGCACTGTTGAGTGCATAGACTGTATTCTGTTCTCCCATAACAAAAAATACCACATTACCTCTGCTCTCAATCAACATTGTTTCCGCGCTGACACAGATCCATTTACCTAAATCGGCATTCTCCTTTAGCTGCTGTTTGACCGTTGCCGCATCCTCTTCATTGACACGTAACAGCACACATTGATAGGCAATCGAAGAATTCATGGGCATCGACACGATTCCTTCCAGATAATCAATTTCATCTGTTCCCAGAATGGAAACCTCCATATCCTCTGTCAGTTCATAAGTCCCATAATAGGTTAGTGCCTCCCTGAAATCCTCTGACAAATCGGCATTCTCATAAATTGTATCCATAATATCACTGAGACTGCCATTTAACGCGTCCGACTCCTTTTGTGCAGAACCACACGCTGTACACATGATGCTGACTGCCAGGATCATGCTGCAAATGATTGCTCTCATTTTTTACTCCTTTCCTCTGCTTTACCATTATAATTAATTAAATGTAATACAAAACGGCGCTGAAATAATCATAGAATCTTCTATCTCTCTGCGCCGGATTTTGATATACTACCAGTATAACCTGATTATTTAAAATTATCTACTTACCATAAATTCGGAAAGGATTATAACCATGAAGCCCACATTGCTCTGTTACCACATAACTGCCGGAGATTATAATAAATTAAAATCTCTGCTGGCACTGTTGAATTTTGATGTACTATTGGTTCCTCCATCGGATTATATGCAGGCAATCGGATACCTGGTATCTCTTCCGGGGTATATGCGTGCACCTGCACACTACACCGGCCCGGACTTTACAGAATCCATGCTCCTGATGGCCCATATGAATGACTCGCAGACAAAACAGCTCCTTGCAATGCTCAAGATGCCCGATATGCCTGTATTTAAGCGCAAAGTCATGCTGACGGACACCAATCGTAACTGGACATCTGTGGCACTCTATGAACATATCAGCGAGGAAATAGCCTCCATGCGTTCTTCAAACTGCTGATAAAAATCGGCCTCTGTATCATATGGTTTCTGATAGAACTCCTCCAGCAGCTTTACATTGATTATCTGCGCATATTCATCTGAAGCTTTTTCTGCAATCCGGTCCATAATCTTCTTACGAAGTTCGTGCCATGCAGTCAAAAAGCTCTCATACTGTGACAGACGTGGTACATCCAGCCATTTCCTTATTTTCAGTTTGGTACGGTTTCCGGCCGAACAGGCATCTTCTAACAGAAAATACCGCAGCCCTTTCTCATCATAATTTCTGCCGAGAGGAAACAATCTGCAAAGTCCCGGTCTGTATGGATGGATACTGCATCGTCCTTCCTTTGTCAGGAAGCCGCAGGCATCCTTTTCCGGCTGCATCTTAAGCGCCGGCAGAATAATTCCGTTTTCCACATGAAGCTCCAGTTTTTCCTGCATCAGCCCGGCAAAGTTCTCTCCCGTCACGGTCTGGAGCTGATAAATATCATAGGGATCTAACAAGATAGACTGTCCCATCCCACAGCAGCAGGAGGAACAGCCCTCGCAATCATTGCAATCCAGTTTTACCATATCATTGTTTGAATATAATATCATTTCGTTTCCTCAGTTTTCTCAGCGGTCTGCCCATACAGGAACGGTCTTGCCACATGCACATTAAAGAAATCAATCAACGGTCCCATAAAGAAAGCTGTAATTAAAGTGCCGACACCTACAATTGCTCCCAAAGCGAATCCGATGGCAACGCAGATACAATCCGTGGTAATCCGCAGATATTTGAATTTACCTACTTTTCTCTCCTCCAGGATCAACGCTACCGCATCATAAGTGGATACTCCCAGATCTGCCGTAAAATACATTGCAGATGCAAAACAAAGGATCACAACGGCAGCTGTCATAAGTCCGATCCTTACGATCATGGAAGGTACATCACCAACAATACCTGCTACAATCTTATCAGAAAAATCCACTACGTATCCCAACAGAAAAATATTAATAAAAGTTGAAATACCAATATATTTTTTATTCAGAAAAAAGATTGCCACAAGCATCAATAAATTAATGATCATATACAGCGTTCCGAAGTCAATAAAACTGATTTTATTACTGATTCCGTTGGCAAAGACCTGAAAAGGATCTGTTCCGAATCTGGCATTACGAAACAGTCCAACCGAAATACCACTGACAATCACGCCGATAAATGACATCAAAATTCTCTTAATCTGTTGTTTCTTACTCATTGTTATGACTTTATCTCCTTGTCTATCCGGTATGATCGAATCCCCGCTCTGTATGCCATACTGTCAATCTAATTTCTCGTGGAAAAAGGTAATGATACGCTCCCACAGTTCCTTCTGGAAGAACTGCATATCCGCATGATCTGCCCCTTCAATGGCAATCAGTTGCACATCACAACCTGCCTTCTCCAATATATCATGAAGCAATTCGCCCTGATTAAAAGGAACCGTCTTATCATTTGTTCCATGAATAATCATAAAGGGCGGTGCATCCTTGGTCACATAGGAAACCGGACAGGCAGCTATCGCCTCTTCTTTATTTAATGCAACATTTTTACCCAGGAATAAAGATTCCATGGAAGCTGCCGCAGCCTCAACAGAAGGATATGGGAACCCGCTTATATCAGTAGGTGGATACCATGGACACGCGGCCTGTACTTTACTGGAATATTCTGTGTAATCTCCCGCATCAAACTCCTTGTCATTAGCAAGTGCCGTCATAGATGCCAGATATCCTCCTGCAGATTCTCCCATAACGCCAAATCTGTCCACATCAATCCGATAACGCTCGCTGTGTGCACGTAAATATCTGACTGCCGCCTTAACATCCGTCAACGCTGCCGGATACTTTGCTTCATTACTGGTGCGGTATTCCACACTGGCTACTACAAATCCGCTTCTGGCCAATTCGGACAGATAAACCAGATGCGCCGATCTGTCCATGGTAAGCCATGCACCACCACAGATCCATACAATACAGGGATAATACTTACTGTTATCCTCAGGATAAATCAAGTCCATTTTCAGATCCCTTCTGGTATGTCCGTACCAGGCATCCACCTGTGCAAATGCCAGATCAGATACTACACAAAACTGTGGTTCCTTTACTTTAACACTAATTGTCTCACGCATATATTTCGCTTTCCTTTCCCATCAATTCATTCATTGGAATACTTTTCTTGCTGCAATCCATATATAGTATCTAACACAGCCATTACTTTTGCAATAGCATTCCGGATATATTGACATTGGAATATCCTAAGAACGGTTCCCCGTCTTTGATTCCCTCTTCATATCTTACTTCAAAATGGTTCATATACAAAACCGTATTATCATCTATCTGAACGACCTGATATGGCTTCATGGCCTGACTGATCTCATCCGTATCGGAATCGGGATTTTTCTTATCATAAGCCAGACATTTCTGCGCAAAATCATCAATATCCAACGTGATTACTTCCCCGGTTTCCCGTATCACAAACCGAAATCTTGTATAATCTACATCTGCATATTCATTATAATAGGTTTCATAACTTTCATCCGTAATAACCATATTCATACTGGTATATTCACTGACATCTAATTCACCTACCATCTGACAGCAGTGAATATAATATGTTTCCAGCTTCGTCAGATCGGTCGAATTCTTTTCCTGTTTTTCCAGTATTTCCGAGAGACTTTCAGCAAAATTCTCCCCATAAATATCGTAATCCGCTGCTATGGTCTCCTTCATCTCCGGCTGGTCATACAGATAGTCATAGGCACCCTTCAGTCGGTCATATTCACTCTCTGACAGCATACCGCCCTCCTGTACCGTCTGATAATATCTCTGCAGAAGAGAAAGCTGCCATCTGTTTGATACACTGTACATATTGATACCCGGTACATAGACAGAAATCACCAGCATACCACCTAAAATCAGCAGAATATTTTCCCGCGTACTTTTACGGAAATGCCAGATGAAAAGCATGATTATCTCAAATATAATCAGCATCACTCCCACATACCGGTTTGGCGTCATGCCGTAATCATATATTCTGACTCCGATGGAATATGCCTGCAGCAGTATTAACGGTGCAAATACATAAGGAAGAATCGAAAGTATGCGGGAATACCTTGTATCTTCCCGATAATTTTCTACCATCATCCATACCGGCATCCCGGTGCAGAACAATGTCGATATAATCGCATAAATTTCATTAGAAGGCATTTCCCACAAAATCACAATTTTTAATATATAGAGATATACGATCACGAGTGCACACATTGTAAGAATCGAAAGAATATACTGCACCAGCATCTTAATAAAAGCGCCGGGGTCTTCTTCCACATCCAGAAATGCATTCAGAGAAGCAGGCACCCAGTAAAATCCTGTTACAAGAACACAGCAGGACACAAGCAGGTTGCCTTCTCCTTCCAGAAACAGAATGTCAAATATAAGGCTTACCAAAATAATCCCGATCAGCAAAACAGAATAGATAAGATATACCTTACACAGATTGGAAAATACGCGAAGCATATAAGCCTCAAAGTTATCTTTTACCATTTCTGCTTTTCTTCGATAAAGCAGATAAATTCCCAGCACGAATAACAACAGTACATACCCGAGAGCAAACCGGTCTGTCATGTCATGTAAGAGCGCGCCACATAAACCAAGAAACAATGTATTATTTTTCAGACTGATAAAACAGGTAATGACCGATGCTATGATGCCAGCTAATACATATGCACTGATTTTTACGAGAAGTTTCCTTTTCTTATGCTCCGGCTTGTCTGCCTCTTTTTGAATAAAAAGTGTCTCTGTAAAGAAACTTCCAACCGCAAAGAAAAAGAGCAGCCTGAAAATAATATCTTCATCTATCGGAAGTGTAATATTAAACTCCCAATCCAGCATATCAATCACTGCTTCATAAATTGTAACGATAAAAACCGCCGCCAGCGTAAGCTTATAATTACCCAAAAAGTACTTATATTTTACAAAATAATTCTGTAACTTTTCCCATATTTTTTTCATCACAACACCTTATATACTTTCCTTATCAGTTCGTATCCCTTTTGCTACTCTGTTATTCTTATTCAAATAACGTGAAACACCTATATCGTTCACAAGCATTCTCATATATCTCTTTGCTTACTCTTTCCTCATTCACAAGATATTCCTGAACCGTTTCTGCATCCCATATCGCATCCTGTGTGTAGGGATTATCATTCTCATCATAAAACAAATGAGCGTTGTTGTACAAATCCTCTTCCGCATAATTTACGGCCCTCTGCATAATCCATTCATAAGAAAAAATAAGATTCGCATTTCCTGTTTCATAATCATAAATTCTGCCATATGTGGCAATTCCACCAAAACCGCCTGCGGAGCCCTGATTTCCAATCAAGTTCTTCCCACTTTCCATATCCTTGAAAAAGCAGACATAATCTCCTCTTAAGGAACCGCCACATTCCTCCCCGCTGACAAGGCATTGCAGTTGATTGTCCTTTATCCCATAAAGCGCACTGTCCGATAAGGGAAAGCTTTGTTGTATAGCCGGTTCTTCCATACAATACAAAAGAGGCCTTCCATTCTGTAAAACATCATATAGTTTTGCTGTCTTTCGATAGTCAGATTCACCCCATGTTGCAAACTTTTTTACATTTACCACTTCGTTTTCTGTATTTAGGATATCCATTGGTTTTCCATTGGTCAGTTTCCAGTATAATTCGATTTTCGGCGTAATTGAATTTTTTAAAAGGACATCAGAAATATCCGTCTCATCGTTTTTCTCCAGAAGTAAAATGCGATCCGGTGTATCAGAATCATACTGCTTAAGAATAGAATTCTTATAATCGCTGTAAATATCATGTGACGCATAATCACATGCAGCCGTTATTATTTCTTTGCCACATTTATCTATCAAAAATATAGTGTCATCATCTTCTATCTTATAGCCATACTCCAACCATGATATAGAAACCGTTCCATCCACTCCATGATTTTCATAAATCAACTCCTGTTCCGTATTGTACAAAAATGTATCTTCTCCCTCTTTCAAACAATAGGAACCATCTTCAAAAAACACTACATCATCGTAAATCCCATCCACCTCCTCCTGCAAATGCATATACTCATCATCTTCGTTTTCTGCGTTCACCTGATTGGCATAAACCTCCTGTGGAATTACATCGCCAGTCAAACTGTAATATTCCGTCTCATCCCCGCTTATTGCAAAGATATACCCATCCTCCCGTCTTATACTGTCATACTGAACCGGTATCACAATTTCACCTTTCGCATTGACAGCGCCTTTGTAGCCGTCTATTTCGACAAAAGCCAGACCATCCTTGAAATAATCGGCATCACTAAATTCCGCATCAATTACAACCTGTCCGGTTTTATCAAGGTAGCCGTATCTTCCATCTATACTGAAATAGGCAAAACCTTCTTTAAAAGAGCTGATGCTGTCACAATCCAGATAAAATACCGGTGTTCCATCTTTATCCATAAAACCGTATTCTTCTTCTGTTGCAAAATACGCCAGACCATCCTGAAACGGCGCTGCATCTTCATAGATAAACGGTATCGCTTCCTCGCCGTTTTCATTAATAAAACCGTATTTACCGTCCACCATAACACAAGCCAGTCCTTCCGAAAAAGGATATGCCGTATCATAAGTATAATAAGTAATTTCTTCTCCGGTCTTCTTTAGATAGCCGTATTTCTCTCCATTACAAATACAGAATATATTCTCCGATTCTATTGCAAAAGCAATATTCTTTGTCCGGGTTGGGGTCAGCAGAACCGGATATTGCCGCTCGTCTGTTTCGCCTACAGCATCCCTGTCTATCTTTTCAACAGTTCCGTTTTCTGTTGTCGCTTTCGTTGCTTCTTCAGCTGTTTCTTCAAGGATTTCTGTATCCTGCTGTCCATCTTTTGATGCGCAACCGGAACACAAGAATAAGAGCAGAGTATAAACTGCTAACCATATCATTTTATTATTGATTGATTGTAAAAACTTCATATTTCTTATACCTTATTTTATTATCCTCTTTTTGACGTCTTTTTCCAATAGTCATTTTTTAATATATTTTCTTGCTGCTCCATTTCATCCAACCACCTCGAGTAGATTATTATGAAGTATCTTTAATATTTATATTAACATCCGATAAATCACAATACAAGAAAAGAGAGCCTTCCAAACCATATCATGATTTGAAAAGCTCCCAATATTACACTATTTTTTAACTTGAGGCAACTTCGTTAGAATTTGCGGCAATTTCACTAGAATTTACCTGCTTTAGCAGCTTCCTCAATACTAACTGCAACAGCAACGGTTGCACCTACCATCGGGTTGTTACCCATACCGATCAGACCCATCATCTCTACGTGAGCCGGAACGGAAGAAGAACCTGCGAACTGTGCGTCAGAATGCATACGTCCTAAAGTGTCTGTGAAACCATAGGAAGCAGGACCTGCAGCCATGTTATCAGGATGAAGGGTACGTCCTGTACCACCACCGGAAGCTACGGAGAAGTATTTCTTGCCGGCTTCGATTCTTTCCTTCTTGTAGGTACCTGCTACCGGATGCTGGAATCTGGTAGGGTTCGTAGAGTTACCTGTGATAGAAACATCTACGTTCTCTTTCCACATGATAGCAACACCTTCCGGAACGGAATTCGCACCATAGCAGTTAACTTTGGAACGAAGACCATCGGAGTAAGCGATTCTTTCGATTTCTTTTACTTCGTTTGTATAAGGATCATACTCTGTCTCAACGAAAGTAAATCCGTTAATTCTGGAAATAATCTTAGCAGCGTCTTTTCCAAGACCGTTTAAGATAACACGAAGAGGTTTCTGACGAACCTTGTTAGCCTTCTCAGCGATACCGATAGCACCTTCTGCTGCTGCAAAAGACTCATGTCCTGCTAAGAATGCGAAGCAGTCTGTCTCTTCCTCTAACAACATTTTACCAAGGTTACCATGACCAAGACCTACCTTACGTGTATCAGCAACGGAACCGGGAATACAGAATGCCTGAAGTCCTTCACCGATTGCTGCAGCAGCATCAGAAGCTTTCTTACAGCCTTTCTTAATAGCAATTGCTGCACCTACTGTATAAGCCCAGCAAGCGTTCTCGAAACAGATAGGCTGAATCTTCTTAACCTGCTCATAAACGTCTAAGCCAGCATCTTTTGTAATTTTCTCAGCTTCTTCGATAGAAGAAATGCCGTAACTATTTAATACAGAATTGATTTTGTCAATTCTTCTTTCATATGATTCAAATAAAGCCATCTTATCCTATTCCTCCTGTTCCTTATTCACATCTGGGGTCGATAATCTTAACAGCATCGTCAACACGTCCGTACTGTCCGCAAGCTTTCTCATATGCTGTATTCGGGTCATCGCCCTTCTTGATAAAGTCTGTCATCTTGCCAAGGCTTACAAACTTGTAACCGATAATCTCATCATTTGCATCCAGTGCAATACCTGTTACATAACCTTCAGCCATCTCAAGGTAACGAGGACCTTTCTTGAGGGTACCGTACATAGTACCAACCTGGCTTCTTAAACCTTTACCAAGATCTTCAAGACCTGCGCCTACCGGAAGGCCTTCTTCGGAGAATGCAGACTGTGTACGACCATATACGATCTGTAAGAACAGTTCTCTCATTGCTGTATTAATAGCATCACATACAAGGTCTGTGTTAAGAGCTTCCATAACTGTTAAGCCCGGTAAAATCTCAGATGCCATAGCAGCGGAGTGTGTCATACCGGAGCAGCCGATTGTCTCAACCAGAGCTTCCTGGATGATACCCTCTTTTACATTTAATGTAAGCTTACATGCACCCTGCTGAGGAGCACACCAACCTACACCGTGTGTTAAACCGGAAATATCTTTTACTTCTTTTGCCTGAACCCATTTTGCTTCTTCTGGGATAGGAGCACAGCCATGATGAACGCCCTGTGCTACTGTACACATTTCTTCAACTTCTTTTGAATAAATCATGTGATAACTCCTTTCGATTATGTATAAATTATTTCATAACAGGCTCTTAACCTGTCATAACCGCTAGTCCTATTGTCTCATATTATATCTAAAAAATCCAGTCATATTTTGCATTTTTTAACCTAACATCATTCTGTCGTTTGCAAACTCTCCGCCGCTGGCTTCCTCAAACTTAGCAAGCAGATCGGATACATGAAGATTCTTCTTCTCTTCGCCCGATACATCATAGATGACCTTGCCCTCATGCATCATGATCAGACGATTGCCATGGGCGATTGCATCTTTCATGTTGTGCGTAACCATCATGGCTGTCAAATGATTTTCTTCTATAATCTTGTCGGACAGCTCCAGAACCTTAGCTGCAGTCTTCGGATCAAGTGCTGCTGTATGTTCATCTAAAAGCAACAGATCAGGTTTCTGCAGAGATGCCATCAAGAGTGTTACCGCCTGACGCTGTCCACCGGACAGAAGTCCTGCCTTAGTGGTAAGTCTGTCTTCCAGACCAAGATCCAGTTCACTCAGCTTTTCTTTAAAGTACTCTCTCTCTTCCTTCGTTACACCCCATTTCAGAGTCCTTTTCTTACCTCGTCTTGCCGCAAGAGCCATATTTTCATCAATAGACATGGTAGCAGCCGTACCGGTCATCGGGTCCTGGAATACACGTCCCAGAAATTTAGCTCTCTTATGCTCCGGCAGTCCTGTTACATTATTACCACCTATGATAATGGAACCGGAATCCACAGGCCATACACCTGCTATTGCATTCAATGTGGTAGACTTACCGGCTCCGTTACCACCGATAATGGTTACGAAATCGCCTTCATTCAACTGCAGATTCACACCGTCCAATGCGACTTTCTCATTAATGGTTCCTTTATCAAAAGTCTTATGGATATCTTTAATTTCTAGTGCATATGCCATTGTTAAGCCACCCCTTTCTTAATATACTTATCTTTCAGATAAGGGATTGCCAGGAATATGGTTACGACAATCGCCGAGAACAGTTTCATATCGTCTGAAGGCATCTTCAGCCACAATACAAAAGCAATAACAATGTAATAGATTACAGCCCCTGCTATTACCGCAAACATTGTATAGGCAAATGCCATTTTTCTTCCGGCACATAGTTTTCCAAACAGTACCTCGCCGATAATAACAGCAGCCAGACCGATTACGATTGCACCACGTCCCATATTGACATCTGCCGCGCCCTGATACTGGGCATACAGACCGCCGCACAGACCAACCAGTCCGTTAGAAATCATCAATGCAAGAACCGTATGGAACTTCGTATTGATTCCCTGTGCCTTCGCCATCCTCTGATTACATCCTGTAGCACGGATGGCCTGTCCCTGTTCTGTTCCGAAATAGAAATATAAAATAGCTACTAAAACAATACAACCAAGGATAACACCACCATAGAATTTAAACTTAGTCAGTGCATCTCCCGATATATAACGAAGGGAAACAACCAGCGCATACTGATCCACATTAATTGCCTGATTGGATTTTCCCATAATATTCAGATTAATGGAATACAAAGATATCTGCGTCAGTATACTGGATAAGATACCCGGAATTCCCAACGCTGTATGTAACAGACCGGTTACCATGCCGGCTAACATACCAACCGCAAATGCAGCTAATAATGCGACCCACGGATTTACTCCCATACGGATCAGCATAACAGCCGTCGCTCCGCCTGTTGCAAGAGACCCGTCTACTGTCAGATCCGCAAAATCAAGTAAACGGAATGTAATATACACTCCCAATGCCATAACGCCCCAGATTAATCCTTGTGCACATGCTCCCGGCATAGCGCGAAGCAAGGACATAGGGTTCAGAGATAATAAAATCATCCTTTGAAACCTCCCACTTTATTACATAAATAGATATGGGGATGGCAGAGATGTCATCCCCATAGATATTCTACTTCATTCTCTTATGATAATCAACAATTACTGCTCGATTGCTACATAATCATCCGGAATGGTAACACCAAGAGTCTCACAGATAGATGCATTATACTCTTTCGTAACCTGAGGAGCAAATTTAACTTCCATTGTGGAAATATCTGCACCGTTTACCAGAACATCATATGCCATCTCACCGGCTGTATATCCGATATCATAGTAGCTGATGGATAAAGTAGCCACACCACATCCGGAGCAGATACCTTCCTCACCTGCGATGATCGGAACACCTGCAGGAAGTGCTACGTTATTAACTGTCTCTGTGTTAGCTGCCATAGTGTTATCTGTAGGAATGTAAAGTACATCACAGGACTCACATGCACTTGTTACAACTGCCTGGATCTCATTGGAATCTGCTGCAGTAAACTCTTCGTACTCAATACCATCTTCCTCAAGATACTTCTCAAATACCTGTGCCTGATATACAGAGTTAGCCTCTGCGGAACAATAAAGGATACCAACCTTCTTTGCATCCGGGAATAACTCAACAAGCATATTCTCCTGCTCCTCCAACGGAGCAAGATCGGATGTACCGGACACATTGGTTCCTGTTGCACCTGTCCAATCAGCAATATCAAGTGCTGTTGCATAATCAGTAATGGATGTGCCAAGAATCGGGATGGTGTTGGTTGCTGCAGCAGCGGCCTGTAAAGGAGCTGTTGCGTTGGCAAGAATCAGATCATCTCCATCTGTAACAAACTGTGTACAGATAGTAGCACAGTTGGTCTGCTCACCCTGTGCATTCTGGAAATCAAAGTTGACATTACCCTCACCAAGAAGCTCAGTCAGGGCATCTTCAAATCCCTGTGTAGCTGCGTCCAGTGCTGGGTGCTCTAATAACTGGCAGATACCGATATTGTAAACCTTATCGGCTGCAGGAGCTTCTGCCTCCTCTGTTGCGGCATCCTCTGCCGGCTCAGCAGTTTCTTCAGTTGTCTCTTCTGTCTCTGTAGTTGTCTCAGCCGGTGCTGCACTTTCGCCGGAACCACAGCCTACAATCATGGAAGCAGACATCGCTGTTACCATAAGTAATGCTAATGCTTTCTTTTTCATAATATTCTCCTCCTAAAAAGTACTCACGCACTTCAACGCGTTGAAGTGTACTGCTATCTATGAAAATATACACGAAAATGGCAGATTAGTCAACTTTAATCTGCCATTTTCAGTAAATATTTACAATATGTACCTATCCAATAAAATATTCTGAGATATCTATGCAGTTGAGCAATGCCAGACCGTTCTTCTCTTTGCATTCCAGCCAGCTTGCACTTGCTCTTGTCCAGCAACGCAGGGAATAGTTGAAAAGCTCCTCGGTACACCTGCAATGAGCATCCTCTTTCTTCATTTTCTTAAGAATACAGTTCTCACAAGGCGTATCCCTGTTCTGCAAGGCCTTGAAACAGGTATCTCCAATCTTAACCTCCGGACTCTTCATTAATACTTTCTTATTTATAAAGCTTAACTCATATGTATCCGGATTCACAATATAAACAAAGCTGTCTAAATTGTCAAATATTGCTATTTGTGTTACAAAATCCTGCAGACGATCCATCAGACCGATCTGAAGAATATGAGCCTCCAATATACGGAACAATGACCGGATTTCTTCCATTTGACTGTCATTAAATTCAAGCTGCACATCCTCATGATTCTCAAATACAATAGCCCCCTGAAAATGTCCTTTGGAAGTAATCGGATAATAAAGCATACTCTTGATGCCTTCGGATCTAAAGTACTTCTGCAGTTCCTCTACCGTCAGATCATATTCATGTATAACAGTCGCCTTATGATAAAACTCATATAAGGTTTCACTGACAATCCTCTTCAGTTCATAGTGTTCTTCAGACTCTTTTCCTATCTCATATCCTGATGCAGAAAACTGAACAGTTTTGGAAATAGGAAGTGTATCATTTCCGCATATATATCCTCTATGGAAATGATACTTTCCGGTCATCAGTTCAATTGAAGATTTCAACGCAGATTCCAGATCTTTGTCCTCAAACAATACCTGCATCACCAGATCTTCAATTTCCCGGTTCATTTCCATACCCTTCTCAGGATTATATTCCGTATTCTTTCTGGTGGCATGATACACCATAGTTGTTGCCGCATCATAGATTCTGTAACCACACTTACCATTCGCCTTGGCAGTGTATACAGCCTTATCCGCCTTATTGAAAAGCTCCTCATAGTCAGTTCCGTGATATGGGAATACGGCAACTCCCACACTACAGGTTACATGAATGGGATGATCCGTATGTTCTAAGGTATAATCTACCTTTTTAACGACTTTACCGGCCAGAATATCCGCATTGGAGATAGTATTTAAGTTCTTCATGTAAACAACGAACTCATCTCCACCGATACGACCAACAATATCGCCGCCTTTGAAAATATCATTCAAAGCATTCGCAGTTTCAACAAGCACCTTATCACCCTGGGAATGTCCCAAAAGGTCATTCACTTCCTTGAAGTTATCCAGATCAATAATCATCAAGGCATTTAAAGCACCCTTACCACTCTCCGCAATGGAATTTTGAATAAGCTGCACCGTAGCCCCCTTATTATACAAACCGGTCAGTGCATCTTTTTCTGCCCTGAGCAAAAGATCAAGTTCTTTTAATTTCTTCTCATGTATATTGATCAGACGGCCCACCACTCTGGTGACATAGCCCTCAGCTCCCAGAAGAGATGTCAGATTAGCCTGATACCATGTAAAATCCTGATCGAATCTTTTCGTCCTGAATTCAATCGTATCATGTTTCGGAGACTTGAGCAGTCCTTCAAATACAGATCTGTAACACTCTGCATCCTCTTCATATAAATGTGATGTATCAAAGTGTTCCATATATTTATTCTGAATGGTTTCTCCTGCCATTCCGTATTCTCCGGAATTTTTGATCACCATAACATCTGTTTTGGCATTATAATCGATGATCTTCTCGCCTTCGGCCTCGGACAGGATATGCAGTCGTTCTGCCTGCTGTCTCAGTTCTTCCTCCACACTCTTGCGTTCGGAAATATCCTGAATTACTGCAACGATGATATATTTGCTTCCTTCTCTCGCGTAAAGATTACCTCTTGCCTGAAGCCATCGTAAACCACCACTTCCCGTTACAGTACGAAATTCCACTTCAACCGCACCGTCATCCTTCAGCACATCCGCAATGGCCTGACGGAAAATAGGAAGATCCTCCGGAATGATACTCATCTCAATTTTCTTTAAATATTTCATACCTTCTGTTCTGGAATACCCGAGCATACGGAATAATCCTTCATTGGTAAAAACAGGTGTCAACTGCCCGTTCTCATATTCAAAGAAGCAAATACCGGCTATTATGTTATCAATCATGGAACCAAAAGATTCCATATTCAATTCCATTTCCATTTACTTACCCCAACGTACTTTTCTATCTCTATTTTCTCATATGAGGCTCATTCTGTCTAATACTTTTGTGCAATTTCTCCCATTTTTTTGTAAATACTGTTTGCCGGAATGAATCCTCTTACCATAGAAGTCGGATATACATTGGACTGTCTTCCGATCACAGTACCCGGATTTAATACGGAATTGCACCCTACTTCTACCTGATCACCCAGCATGGCTCCGAATTTCTTGAGTCCTGTCTCATACTGTTCATCACCTGCTCTAACTATCACAAGCGTTTTATCGCTCTTCACATTTGAAGTAATGGAGCCTGCCCCCATATGTGCCTTATAACCCAGAATACTATCGCCCACATAATTGTAATGAGGCACCTGAACCTTATTGAACAGAATCACATTCTTAAGTTCTGTGGAATTGCCTACAACAGCACCTTTCCCGACAATAGCATTTCCCCTGATAAAAGCACAGTGCCTAATCTCTGCATCTTCATCAATGATTGCCGGACCATTGATATAGGCACTCGGAAATACCTTCGCAGATCTGGCTATCCAGACATTTTCGCCCTTTTTCTCGTATTTATCTTCCGGAAGACTCTTTCCTAACGCTATGATAAACTCACCGATCTTCGGCAATACTTCCCATGGGTATGTTACCCCCTGAAAAATATCCCCTGCAATTGTCTCCTCTAATGTATAAAGAGCGCTTATTGTTGTATCCTGCAATCCTGCCATTTTACTTTCCTCTTTTCCTAAATCTATTCTCTATTTCTTATAGAACTGCGATGCATAATGAAATCTATGATACAAGGCTGCCTGATTATTCAGCTGTTTCACGGCATTGGTCCGCCTTGTTATGAAATCATCCAGTTTAACCATATATTCTTCTTCCGTGATCTCACCCTCTGCAACCAGAGTAAGCCCTTTCTCCCAGCTGGCCGTCAGCCTTGGGTCCAGCAACGGTTTGATAGAGCCTGCCACAACCTCATAAATCATCTCACCCAGTAAAGTCGGTGTTATGATCTGGGTCTTTTTATTCAAGTCCAGATATTTGATATTAACAAGCTTTTTAAGAATCTCTGCTCTTGTCGCCGAAGTGCCGATACCGCTTCCCTTGATCTGGGCACGAAGCTCTTCATCCTCTATGAACTGCCCGGCATTCTCCATAGTCAGAATCATGGTTCCTGAATTATATCGTTTTGGTGGAGAGGTCTCCCCCTCTTTTTTCTCCAACCCCTTCAGACCAAGTTCTGTTCCTTTTTTCAGGGTCTGCAAAAGTTCCAGAAAAGATTGATCACAGGCCTGTTCCTGCTCTTCCTTCTTATCTTCCTTATCCTCGCCTGTATCTTCCTCAGCCTTCTTCTTGGCAAAAGAATTGGTCGCTACCTTAAGATATCCCGGCTGCGCCAGAACTTTAAAGGAGGAAAAGAAAGCCTCCTCTTTAATCTTCACACCCAGACTGATTTTCTGATAAATCGCCGCCGGATAGAAAATGCTTAAAAACCTTCTGACTATAATCTCATACACCTTGGCCGATGTAGGATGGAGTCCGTTCAGACTGCCAAATCCCTGCCCGGTAGGAATAATCGCATAGTGATCCGTAATCTGTTTATCATTAACATATCTGCTCTTGACGATTCCCTTATAACTGCCGTTTTCCAAAATTTCTGCAGCATATTCAGCTGCAATACTATAATTCTTAAGTCCACCGATATTCTTATGGATTTCTTTCGCTACGGCGCTGGATAATACTCTTGCATCCGTACGAGGATAAGTCGTCAGCTTCTTTTCATACAGCTCCTGTGCAATCCGAAGTGTCTCATCCGGACTGATCTTAAACAACTTGGAGCAGTCATTCTGAAGTTCCGCCAGATTATATAATAAAGGAGGATTTTTAGTCTCCTTCTTTTTTTCAATCTTATCAACTACAGGAATCGGACTGCCCTCTGACAGTTTCGTTATAAAAGCATCTGCATCCTGTTCCTTTAAGAAACCGTTATCCTTATACAGGAGCGGTGACTGATAATATTTCGAGCCTTCCACTGCCTTCCATTCACAACTGCACTCATGATCTTCTATGCTGACTCCTGCCAGTACACGGTAAAACGGAATCTTGACAAACTCCCTGATCTCCCGTTCTCTGTTCACAACCATTCCGAGAACACAAGTCATCACACGTCCAACAGATACCACTGCCCTATCTGCTTTCAGATAGGATTTGATAGGATTACTGTACTTCAACGTCAACACACGGGAAAAATTGATTCCCATCAAATAGTCTTCTTTTGCTCTCAGATATGCGGCATGTGCCAGATTATCGTAAGCTGACAAATCTTTAGCCTCCCGGATACCGCGCATGATCTCTTCCTCAGTCTGAGAATCAATCCATACACGTTTTCTGGTCTTACCCTCCACATGAGCCTGCTGTTCCACCAGTCTGTATATGTACTCTCCTTCCCGACCGGAGTCAGTACATACATAAATTGTCTCCACGTCCTCCCTTTTCAAAAGACCGCTGACAATTCCAAACTGTTTCTTCACACTGTCTATCACTTCATACTTAAATTCCTTCGGTATAAAAGGTATCGTCTCCAGAGACCATCGCTTGTATTTCTCATCATAAGCCTCCGGATAACTCATAGTCACCAGATGGCCTACACACCAGGTTACAACAGCTTCTTCAGATTCCATATAACCGTCTTTATTTTTCATATTATATTTTAAAGCTTTGGCAAATTCCTTTGCAACACTGGGTTTTTCCGCAATAAATAAATTTTTTCCCATAATTTCCTACATACCCGGATTCCATACGCTTCACATTTCTATATAGCTTATATATCCGTAATTTGCACCAGTTTCAAATTTGTTTTCATTTTAGCTTCCAGATTTAATCTCTCATCATACCGAAATGCAGTATACATGTAAATGTAATCTGCATGGATTCTCGCCTTCTTTGCGCAGGCAAGAAGAGTTTCATAATCTTCATATGTCATAGGCTTTTCCCAATTACATAATCCGATCAGTGTGTGTCCCTCCTGATCCTGTGCAATGATATCCAATGAACCGTTCTTGCCGATCCACTCTCCTATGGACTCTAATACGATAGGAAGTCTGTGACGTTCATTCATTCTGGCAAGATGCTGTCTGCACACTATTTTGAAATATCTAGTCACATATTTTCTGAAATCCGGCGCCACATAACGATTATAAAATTCTCCGACAGAAAGCGCTTGTAAGTCGCTCAGATGCGGATACATATACGTATAATAAAACTCTACAAAAGGATGACTAATCCTGTAAATTCCTTTTTGTACGTTTTCTTTTCCTGCCGTATCATAAGAAAACACTTTTTCAACCAGTTCCAGCTCAATCAGGTTTTTCAGATATACACTGATTTTTGCCCTGGAAAATTCCGTATGAAGATACAAGTCATTCAGCTTATGGTTGCCGGCAGCAATAGATGCCATGATTGTATTATAAACGCTCGGCTCCCGCAACTGTTCTGTCAACATCCGTTCCCCTTCTTCAAACAGAAAACTGTTGGCATCCAGAATATTTCGACATATATTCTGTTGTATCGTCAGTCTGTCATCGAACTGATTCCATAATCCCGGAATGCCGCCTAGAATGGCATACGCTTCCACACATTCCTCAATCCGGAAATTAGGAAATCTATGTACAATATCTTCAAAAGACAACTCCCGTATCTTAAGAAATCCGGACAGTTCATAGGCTGCTTCTCCGATTCTGGTAATCATGCTGTTCTCAATCCATCCTATAGAAGAACTGCATAGAAGAACCATCACATCATCCTGATTCCACTGACTGTATACGAAAGCAATGAGTTCCTTCATGAATCCGTCACTCACCTTGACAATGTGCTGAAATTCATCAATCACAATCACTGTCTTACCATTGTTGCGATGTGCTATTTTAGCGAGAATATCATGAAAAGAAGGGAAATCATCCACGTTGTAGCCATCAACAGTAAGCTGGCATCCCCACTGATACACCTGTTCTCTTTCCGAGCAGGCTCGGGCAAGATAATAATAATTGGGCTTATCCTTCATAAACTCTCTGACAAGAGCAGTCTTCCCGATATGCTTCTGACCATATACGATCAGAATCTGACTTCCATCCTTATCGTAATAATTATTCAGATAATTAAGTTCTGATGCCCTTCCAAGCAGCATACATTACCTCTCGATGTTTTCTTATAGTTCTACTACTGCTATGCAGTCATATTGGCCAACAGATTTTCTATATCCTTTGACGGCATGGGTTTTCCAAGATAAAATCCCTGAATATTATCACAATCAATTTCATTCAGATAACGGAATTGCTCTTCTGTTTCAACACCCTCTGCAATGGTCTCAAAGCCTAATTTTTTAACCATATAGATAATCGACTCAGTAATAATCTGGGTATTTTCATCCGAAATTACCGTATCAATAAAGGATTTATCTATTTTGAGAGTATCAATAGGTAATCCCTTCAAATAAGACAGCGAAGAATATCCTGTCCCAAAGTCATCCAATGATATCTTCATACCAATATCCCGGAGCTTAACAAGTTTCTCCGTTATCTCTTCAAAATCGTCAATCAAAATGGATTCCGTTATCTCCAGTTCAATCTCATTTGGTGAAATATCATATTTATTGAGAAGATGTAATACATTATCTATAAAATCAGCCTGTTTATACTGAATTGCTGAAATATTAAGCGACATGATCATTGAGTAGTTATATTTGCGTTTCCATTCCGCATAGGCCTTCAGGCTTTCTTCAATCACCCAGGTTCCAATAGGGATAATTGTGCCGTTTTTCTCTGCAATCGGTATGAATACTGCCGGACTTATCATCTTACCATTATCATCTTTCCATCTGATCAATGCTTCCACACCGCGCAGTGCTCTATCCGCAGTGCGGAACTGCGGTTGAAAGTTCATGGTAAAGTTTTGTGCAAACACAGCCTCTTTCAGCTTATTCTCTATTGTTACATTATTCAGGAAATCATCCAGAATCGCACCGTCAAAATACTGGATCTTATCTTTGCCAAGACTTTTGGCCTTAAACATAACAATTTCCGCACAATTAATCAGTTCTAATGTTGCAGTTGCAGCCTCCGGATACTCAGCCACGCCTACACTTGCGGTAATATAGATTTCCTGCCCACCGGTCAATAAGAACGGCTTCTTAAACCGTTCCCGGATGATCCGATAAATCGTCTCCACACTTCTTGCACCACAGGGATTATAAATTGCAATGCAATAAATATCACTGTTAAAATGGGAAATAACAATATTATCATTCATCAGCTCAAGTAAAAACTGTCCCACAACCTGAACCAGTTCATCACCAACAATAATGCCCATACCGTCATTGATTCTGCGAAAATCATCCAGATCGATAAACATGACAGCTACAGTTTCATTTTCCTCCTGGGCACGTCTGACAAATTCTCCCAGCAATCTTACAAAATAGTTACGATTATACAGACCGGTTAAAAGGTCGTAATACGCCATATAAGTTAATTCATCATTCTGGGAATTAAATTTGGTTACATCCTTAAAACGGATAATCTTATCCGTCGGATGATTCATTGCATCATATACAATATTAACCTCAACCTCAATACAGATCCGCCTCTCCTTAAGTTTTATCTCGATAGATTGGCTTTTAATACCCTGTTCTTCTATAAAAAGAACCTTCTGGAGCGGAATAATATCTTTTTCCTCCACACATTCATATAGCTTTGTCAGATCTTTCAGGTCTGTGATTGTAAAAGGGAAAAAATGACCCCAATTTGCAATTGTCTGCACGCGGTCTTCTTCGTAATTATAATACAGAACTGCATTATTCGACGTCTCACAAATCAGCCGAAGCATTTTCTCATCTCTGCTCAGCTTACGATTCATCGCACTTAGTAAATCAACTTGATATTTCAGTTCTTCCATATGCTGTACCCCTTTGCCACCCGGAATGAAGCATTCCGGGTAGCATTCCCAATTTTTATGTTCCCAAATATACCTTCTCTTAGTTCTCTTATTTCTTAGTAATGTAACCCTTAGCCTTTAATGTCTCTGCACACAGAACAGCACCCCCTGCTGCACCACGTACCGTATTATGAGACAGTCCCACAAATTTCCAGTCGTATACATGATCCTCGCGGATACGGCCTACACTGATTCCCATGCCATTCTCAAAGTCAACATCCAGCTTAACCTGTGGACGGTTATCTTCTTCCATAACCTGAATAAACTGCTTCGGTGCGCTGGGAAGATTCAACTCCTGCGGAAGCCCTTTGAAGTTAACCAGCTTTTCAATCAACTGTTCTTTGGTTGGTTTCTTCTTAAATTTTACAAACACAGCTGCTGTATGTCCGTTTAAAACCGGTACTCTGATACACTGACAGGTAATGACCGGGCTGGTAGCAGGAACGATTTCTCCGTTCTCAACCTTGCCCCAGATTCTAAGAGGCTCTTTCTCACTCTTTTCCTCTTCTCCGCCAATATAGGGAATCACATTTTCAACCATCTCAGGCCAGTCCTTAAAGGTCTTGCCCGCTCCGGAAATTGCCTGGTAAGTTGTTGCAACCACCTCATATGGCTCAAATTCTTTCCATGCGGTAAGCACCGGTGCGTAACTCTGAATGGAGCAGTTCGGTTTTACGGCAATGAAACCTCTAGTTGTACCCAGACGTTTCTTCTGTGCCTCAATCACATCAAAGTGCTCCGGATTGATCTCCGGCACTACCATCGGCACATCCGGTGTCCAGCGGTGTGCACTGTTATTGGATACCACAGGTGTCTCTGTCTTAGCGTATTCTTCCTCAATCTTCTTAATCTCTTCCTTGGTCATATCCACTGCGGAAAATACGAAATCAACCTCTGCAGCAACCTTCTCTACTTCATTGACATTTTTCACAACAATATTCTTAACGCCCTCCGGCATAGGAGTTGTCATCTTCCACCTGTCGCCAACTGCTTCTGCATAGGTCTTGCCCGCAGATCTCGGGCTTGCTGCGATTGTTGTTACCTCAAACCATGGATGGTTCTCTAACAGAGAAATAAATCTCTGTCCCACCATACCTGTTCCACCTAAAATACCGACTTTCAATTTTTCACTCATTGTTTCTCTCCTCATCATTTTTTCTATCTCTTAGATTGCATCTTGGCATCTCTAATGAACTTTATCTCGGAATATCGATGGCATCCTCATCCTGCCAGTTTCTTGCCAGGTATTCCTTCTGTGTCTCAATCACCTTACGTATTGCATCCGGTCCCGGTGCACCGACTGTAAGACGCTTCTCCACACAGGTCTTAAGACTGATGGCATCATAGATATCCGCTTCAAATACAGGACTGATCTCTTTCAGTTCCTCCAAAGAAAGTTCCTCAATACTGCAATGCTTATCAATGCAATAAAGCACCAGCTTTCCGATTATACTATGAGCATCCCTGAAAGGCACTCCATGCCCTACCAGATAATCTGCCGCATCCGTGGCATTGGTAAAGCCCATCATGGCGCTCTTCTCCATCACATCCTTATTGAACTTCATGGTACGGATCATTCCCTCAAATAAAGCCAGACATCCTTTCACTGTATCGATGGCATCAAAGGTCAGTTCCTTATCCTCCTGCATATCCTTATTATAGGCAAGGGGAATTCCCTTCATCGTAGTCAGGATAGACATCAACGCACCATAAACCCGTCCGGTCTTACCGCGTACCAGCTCCGCAATATCAGGATTCTTCTTCTGGGGCATGATGCTGCTTCCGGTAGAATAAGCATCATCGATCTCCACAAACCGGTATTCATTGGAATTCCAGATAATAATCTCTTCACAAAAACGGCTTAAGTGCATCATGATCGTGGAAAGCGCCGACAAAAATTCAATCACATAATCTCTGTCCGATACCGAATCCATGCTGTTTAAAGTAGGCCCCTCAAATCCAAGCAATGATGCCGTATAATTCCGGTCTAACGGATAAGTCGTCCCTGCAAGGGCACCGGCTCCCAACGGACAGTAATTCATCCGGTGGTAAATATCCTTTAATCTGGATCTGTCACGCTTAAACATCTCAAAATACGCACCGATATGATGCGCCAGAGTAACCGGCTGTGCCTTCTGTAGATGGGTAAAGCCCGGCATATATGTCTCTACATTCTCCTCCATAATATGAAGCAGAGTACCGAGCAGCTCCTTGACCAGTTCATCCACCTGCAGCACTTCCAGTCTGGTATACAGCCTCATATCCAGTGCAACCTGATCATTACGGCTTCTGCCGGTATGCAGTTTCTTGCCTGCCTCTCCGATCCGTTCAATCAGATTGGCTTCTACAAAGCTGTGAATATCCTCATATTCTTCTGTTATTTCTAACCGGCCTTCCTCAACATCCTGTCGGATGCCTGTCAGCCCCTTTAAGATTGCATCCTTCTCTTCCTTTGTCAGAATCCCCTGTTTAGACAGCATAACCACATGTGCAATACTGCCCTCGATATCCTGTTTAAAAAATTTCTGATCAAAAGAAATGGATGCATTAAAATTATATACAAGCTTGTCCGTTTCCTTGGTGAAACGGCCGCCCCACAGCTGTGCCATGCGATAGTCCTCCACAATATTAAATCTAAATTTGATGATACCACAAAACACTTTTCTTTTCAATCATAACACATATTTTCTCATAAAACATAAAATATCTTATAATCATAAGGAGTTGGTAATCTATGCACCCATTATTATCTCTACAGGACATCTCCTACGCATACCATAACCTCAAAGGTGAGACGCCTGCTCTTTCCAATATATCCATGCAGGTGTCAGAAGGAGAATTTCTGGCGATCGTCGGCCCCAGCGGATGCGGAAAATCAACACTTCTGTCCATCATCGCCGGACTGCTTGTTCCGGAATCGGGTACAATCTGCTACCGGGGACTTGCATCTACCGAATATCGGCAGGACTCCGTCCTCAAAATCGGCTATATGCTGCAGCATGATCACCTGTTTGAATGGCGCACGATTTATCAGAATGTGATTCTCGGTCTGGAGTTAAATCATACACTGACACCGGATAACATTGCTTATGTGGAAACTCTGCTAAAAGATTATGAATTATATGCCTTTAAAGATAAAAGGCCTTCGGAATTATCCGGCGGAATGCGGCAGCGTGCCGCCCTGATCCGTACCATGGCTATCCATCCCGAGCTGCTGCTCTTAGATGAGCCCTTCAGCGCCCTGGATTTTCAGACCCGATTAAGTGTCTCGGCAGATATCGCGCAGATTATCCGTAAAACCGGCAAAACCGCACTCTTAATCACGCACGATCTGTCTGAAGCAATTACGCTGGCAGACCGTGTGATCGTTCTTTCCAGACGTCCGGCCTCCATCAAATGTGAGATGCCGATTTCCTATCCGATTGACCGCAGTGATCCTCTTGCCATCAGATGCACCAAAGAATATCAGGATTACTTTAATCAATTATGGGAGGTGTTGACAGATGGACAGTCAATTTGTTGTTAAAAAAGATGCGACGGTTTCCGACCGGCAGAAACAGTTTCTTCTTGCCCACCATAAGCATCATCATTTTATCAGTCTGACAAGACTTCTTATACTTATTATCTTTCTCGGTGCCTGGGAATTATCGGTCGGAATGGACTGGATCGACACATTTTTCTTCAGCAGTCCATCCGGTATCATACGATATCTGTATCAAATGTTTCTGGATCACTCTATTTTTCAACACACCGGAATAACATTGCTGGAGACCATCATAAGTTTTCTTTTGGTTACCGTTTTCAGTCTTGCTTTAGCAACTCTTCTCTGGTATCACAACAGCCTATCAGAAGTTTTAGAGCCTTATCTGGTAGTCTTAAACTCGCTTCCGAAATCTGCACTGGCACCGCTTCTTATCGTATGGCTCGGTACCGGAACCAACACAATTATCGTTGCCGGTATCTCCGTAGCCGTCTTTGGTTCCATCATCAGCCTGTATACCGGCTTCTGCCAGGCAGATCCCGAAACACTTAAGTTGATCTATACACTTGGAGGCACACGTAAGGATGCTTTATGTAAGGTAATCCTTCCGAGCTCAGTTCCTCTTATTTTAAGTAATATGAAGGTAAATATCGGACTATCACTTGTGGGCGTAATTATCGGTGAATTTCTTGCTGCAAGACGTGGTCTTGGATATCTGATTATCTATGGTTCCCAGGTGTTCCAGTTAAATATGGTGATTACATCCATCCTGATCCTGTGCTTTATTGCCATGGTATTCTATAAACTGATCCAGAGTGCCGAACATTATTACCGCAAGAAAAAATGAAGGAGTTGAATTAACAAGATACTTAGAATAAAATAGAACTTATCTTGAAAGTGTTTTAAGAAACGGTATGTTTAAAAATCAGGAAAGGAATGGTATCTGAATGAATTACGCAGCAATTAAAAAATATGATATTGCAGATGGAGAAGGTGTCAGGGTCTCTCTGTTCGTATCCGGCTGCACCCACCACTGCAAGGGATGTTTTCAGCCTGAAACCTGGAGTTTTGATTATGGTAAGCCATTCGATGAAACAGTCGAAGATGAAATTATGAAAGCGCTTGAACCTGATTATATAGCCGGGCTCACACTCTTAGGCGGTGAACCGATGGAGAGTGAAAATGCCAAAAGATTATATCCCTTTGTAAAGCGTGTTCGTGAGACATATCCTTCCAAAAATGTATGGTGCTACTCCGGCTACTTGTTTGAAGAGCTGGTGGAGCGCGAAGAATGCCGGAAGCTATTGGAATTGATTGATGTGCTTGTAGATGGCGAATTTGTGGAAGAACAGAAAAATATTGCATTGCAATTTCGCGGTTCCGAAAACCAAAGGATTATTGATGTCAAAAAATCTCTAAAAAACAGATATGAACTTTATCCAAAATAGGCATCGATATTATTCCTGGATATCGTTTAAACTCTTATGGCGTAAAGGGGCACTTATTTCTGTCCGGATAATAGCCACACGGACATGGGGTCATTAGGACAATAAAAATGATACAATTCAACGATGAACCCTTTAGACAGCAAAAAGGGGGTTCAAATGAACCCCCTCTGAAATGATTATCTCTCTTTATCTTCCGGTTTCTTTTTCTTCACTGTAAGGAACACGCCAAGCCCGATTACGATTACTACAGCGCCGATCAGCAACAACCATAAAGGATTCCATGTGCTGTCCGTTGCTTCTGTATCGTTCTGCGTACTACCATCGCCGGACTGTGTGCTGTCATTGCCGGTCTCGGTAACATCTGCCTTGTCACCATCTGCTTCATCCGCACCTTTGTCCATCGGCTCGGTATCTATTACAATGGCGTAATCGGATGCGTGGGTAAAGGTCAATTCTGCCGTGCCGTCCGCTGCGATCTCGTCTGCGCAGATAAACTCCAATTCTCCGGTCTTTTCGTTATAGTAGAACAGGTTTGCATAAAGTCCGGCGTTCTCTGCTTCCATGTTGATGGAAAGCACTGCCGTAAAGCCGAACTCACCTTCATAAGCCAGACTGATCTGCGTGCTGTAGCGCTCGCCTGTTACGTTATTGATAATGTCTACCGGAATGGTATTGGTGCCGGTCTTTACGGTGAAGTCGATGTCACTGACCCTGTCAGCCGTGATGCTCTGTCCGTTTACGCTCCATGTGATACCATTACCCATATCAAACACAATGGTAATGTCTTTTCCTTTGATCTCATCCAGTACATTACCCGGTACAACGGTGGAACCGTTCATATCCACAGTAACTGTTTTACCTTCCTGCGTTTGGTTCACTTCATCCCGGATCGCATCCCAGCCTTCTTTGCCGTTTTCGCCCTTGATAAAGGGCGCCTCGGTAGTTACCTCAGTATTCGTAACCGGTTTACTGCCCGGCTTGTTGCCGTTTTCATTTCCCGGTGAGGGGTTCGGTATGAGGTCCGGTTCAGGTTCCGGTGTGGGGTCCGGTGTTGGGTCCGATGTGGGGTCCGGTGTTGGGTCCGGTATGGGGTCCGGTATGGGGTCCGGTATGGGGTCCGGTGTTGGTTTCGGTGTTGGGTCCGGTGTTGGTTTCGGTGTTGGGTCCGGTTCAGGTTCCGGTGTGGGGTCCTCTACTACTTCTGCCACTCTAAGGTCATCCAGACAGAAGGACACATTTGCGGTTCCTTCAAATCTGACTACCACGTTTGAAGCATCACTCGCAAGGGTAAATGTTCCCGTCACCTTCTGCCATTCATCTGCATTCAGGGTCACTTCCTTATCCGGTGTTATCACTGCACCGGTACTCCAGTCACCTATCACGCTCAGGGTTACACCCCCTGCCGGCTCTCCCTCTGCAAGCTTTGCATAATATGAATACTCATATGTCTTTCCGCCTTTTATCAGAGTTGCTATCCCTTCGCCCGCAATCTGGCACTGCGCCTTATCGCCTATGTTTGTCGGATTTGCCTGTACATAGTAATCTCCGCAGTCAGCAGCAGGCTTTGCTGCTTCTCCGTATGCTCTTCTGGGGATATTGACCGTTCCCCATGATGCGTCATTCCACCAGTAAAGGCGTCCAGAATCATCTCCCCCTTCAAAGCTGGTATTATAATCAGATAATATATTTGAACTAACAACTCTATCCGGTTCCGCGGCAATGAGTTTCCCCTCTATCTGCTCCAGGGTCTGCATCAAGGTTTCATCTGATAAATTATTTTCCCCCGGCTCCGTTCCATTTCCGCAGATGTCACATACAAATGTGCATGGACTTCCTTCAGAAGCTTCTACATAACCGCACTCATCGTCATGCACATGCTCACACTCATATCCTTCGGCATAGCCACACTCGTCATCATGCACATGAGTACAGTTCTCGCCATCTTCTCCACATTCTTCTGTATGCACATGGTTACAATCGCCGGCTTCCTGATAGCCGCAACTATCGTCATGTTCATGTTCGCACGCATGTCCCTATACAGGTGCCGCATAACCGCACTCTGCCGTATGCTCTGTGTGATGTTCACATAGTCCGGTATTTGTGGTGCCGTTCTCTGCCCTTGCCGAAATCGGAAGCATCGTTCCAATCAGGCAGATGCTCATAAGAATGGCAAGCCACCGCTTCCCGCCTCTTGTCATATGTCCTTTCCTGCAAAATTCTTTCATTGCTGGTCTCCTCCATTCATAGGGGCTTTTCGTGCAAAGCCCGACATTATGTTTTCTCTTTCACTAAAATGTAGCTCAAATCACCGTTACCAGTGAAATAGTAGAAATAAAAAAGCTTATCTGTCTGTCAAAATTAATCCCATTTTATTTTTGAATTGTATCATATTTCGTCTTAAATTACAAAGGTTTTATGATTTTGTTCCGTTTATTGATATCCGATTTATTCATATTTTTAGGTGCAGAAAATAATATTTGCTGAAATACAATTCCAAAATTGTATTTCAGCAAGCTTTCATTGTATTTCACTGCATTTTGTGCTATAATCGACCTATCATAATGGCAGGGAGGAACACAAATGCCCGTTCTGGAAAGATATTTCAAAAGAAACCATATAGAACCGGATAACATTCTTTATATATACCGTAATAGTGGAAAAACTGTGATTTGTTCAAAGTCCGGGGAGATAGCATCCTCCACTGTCCGCATGCAGGATTTACTGGAATTCCTGCCGGAAGGGGAATTTCTGTCCATCTCCAGAAGTGCAATCGTCCGCCGTGACAAGATATTAAATATAAGCAAAGATGGTGTTTACACCATGCCGGACGGGAAAACCCTGCAGGGCAGGACAAGATACTTAAGTACCCACCGTCGTCTGCGGAAAGAGATGCATTTTAATGTACCCATGCCCCAGACAGAATTTGTTCCGCCCTTAAGCTTTTTTGAAAAATGCAGTATTCTGGACGATATGCCCGTTGCGTACTGCGTGATTGAACTGGTATTTAATGAGGACGGTCACGGTGTGGACTTTGTTTTCCGCTACTGCAACAAACACATGGAAGCCGTAGAAGGTATCCCCGTGGAAGGAATGTTAAACCGTTCTTTTTATGAGGTGTTCAAAAACGGAGACAGAAAATGGCTGATCTCTTACGCAGATGTTGCCTTAAACGGAGTGCAGCGCACACTTTACGATTACAGCCCGGAAATTGACAAAAACCTGACCATCTACTGCTATCAACCACAGCCGGGATACTGCGCCTGTGTTCTGGTGCCAGAGTAAATCATATTCGTATCCTCCACCCTCATAAAACACAAAAAGACGCATGGAACGGTTACATCTCATACGCCTTTACGCTGTTAAAATTATTTTGTTTTTACATTACCGTGTAATTATTTAGCTGGTTATCAACATCCCTGCCCACATACATAACACGGATGACTGTCACAATTCCTATATCCTTATTCGGAATATAAAATACCAGATAATTGTCAACAGGCATTGCCCTTAGCCCTCTGCTGTTCCACGGTTCTTTTTCATAAGGTCTGAATTTCTCTGGAAATTCCTCAAGCCCTATGATGTATTCTTCTAACCGTTCAAGCTGTCCTGCCGCATTATCCGGCGAAAGCAATTCAAAAGCAATATACTCATATATTCCTCTTAAATCGGCATCGGCTTGATCGGTGGTAATTACCTCATAAATCATATATCGTAATCTTTGCGAATATCAGCAAATGCCTGCCTTGCAGGTTTTGTTCTGCCTGCAACCATATCCGCATATCCTTTCTCCAGTTCCGCATTCAATTCTGCTTCGGTCAGTTCTGCCACATTAACAGGTTTTGCCGTAGGTATTTTCACTTCAAAAGGAAGTCCCCTGTTTAGAATAATCTGTTTATAGAACATATTGATAGCATTGGATGCCGGAATACCAAGTGTTGACAAGATACTTTCTGCCTGCTCTTTCACATCTGGCTCTATTCTTGCGTACAAATTAGCTGATTTTGTTGCCATAGTATAACACTCCTTTCAAAAATCTTAGTGTCTCCTTTTCCAGCCTCATTATACCAATCCGTGCGCACAATAGCAATACATTTTTCTTGAGTTTCCGCAGTTTTATTAAGTTCGTAAAGTTTCAAAAGAAACCATATAGAACCGGATAACATTCTTTATATATACCGTAATAGTGGAAAAACTGTGATTTGTTCAAAGTCCGGGGAGATAGCATCCTCCACTGTCCGCATGCAGGATTTACTGGAATTCCTGCCGGAAGGGGAATTTCTGTCCATCTCCAGAAAAGCAATCGTCCGCCGTGTTTTGGTCAAGCACCTTATTCTAATTACCCAATCAGTACCTTTTTCCCCTCAAAGGCAAAGCCGTAGCTGCGGATGCGCTCCGCCGGAATGCCGCGGGCGGTAAGCTGCGCCGCATACTGCTTCTCCTCAATCTGTGCCAATGCTGCCTGTACAGTGTCCTCCAGACTGTTCTCTTTTCTCGGATTGATAACCTTGAATTCCAGAATGATTGCATCATCCTCTTTCGGATTTTTGGGCTCCAGCATCACATCATATCTTCCGAAGCCGCTCTCCCTATTGGAGGTGATGACGTATCTGCCCTGCAACTTCCTCCTCCGTAAACCCAAATGACGTGGCATATTCTTCAGAAGTGGTAGTAACCACTTTCAAATTATTCAAATCGGAGAATATCGACTCTTTACTGACTCTTGTAATGCCTGTCATGATGGCGCGTTCCTGCCGGGATTGGTCTTGAACGTGGACTTGTACCACCTAACCTCCATTCACCAAAAACCGCCATACCAAGTTTCTTAACCTTAGTATAGCGGTTTTGTGTTCAAATTACAATTCTCCTGTACTTTTTATTCCTCTTCTATCCTTGCTCCTACTACCTTAGCAAAGTAGAAATATCCATAGAAGTTCTCTTCATCATCAAGCAATGCCGAATAATCAGCTCCCGCAGGAATTATCATCTTATAGTGCTTTCTATCATACTCAAAAGTTATCTCTACAGTCACATCACTTCTCTCTGCAAGTTTCTTGACGATGGTATCTGACATAGTATAGAATCTGCCCGTATCAAGTACGTTCTTTCCATTAGCAGGAGCATGGTCAATGCTATCCATTAACTCATTTACATATGCCTGTGTTGCAGGGATTACGCTTCTTTCCTTTACATCTCCACAACTACACTTTAATTCTTCTACACCATCCTGACCTATTCCGGCTTCCTGCACCGTTACCCATGAATAGGAATGCTCATGTACCGGTTCATTTTTATGTGTTACTTCCTTATATGTTGTTTCTTCTATTTTAGTTGGCTCCTTTACAGGATCAGTGCTTGGTGTATTTCCATCATCAAATTTTAAATCATATGGCTTCTGCTCATTTAAGGTATATACCTTCCCATACCTTATAACCTTAGCTATTCCCTCTAATGCGGCAGAAGTCAGGAAGCCTCTCTCGACACTTATAACCTTTAAATAGACAGTCGCTATAGAAGCATTAAAACATATCTGGAACCAACATAAGATAAATTATTTGTATCATTGAGATTAGCCAACTCATTCCATGTATTTCCATCATAGGAATATTGAATCTTAGCCCCTATAACCGGTAAACCTTCGGGAACCTCCGTACTGCTATATTTCCCGTAATCTAACAGATTACCGGAATTATCCCACAGTTCAACAGAGATTGCGTCAGTCGGTGCCTCTGTGTTGCCTCCACCGGGATTATTATCCTCAAAATCAACATTTAAAGCTACAAATGTATCTAAATTCGCCACGCCAAGACTTCTAAGCGTAAAAGTATAGGTTGTCACCTTTCCTACTGTCACCGCTGCATCATCAGGGAAAGAAAGACCGCTGCCTCCCTCTGTTCTGAGCACACCCTTTTTGCCTTCTTCATTTGCTGTAAGCTTCACCACAATCACAGTATCTAGAGAGCCAATTCCCACTCTTGATGAATTACCGCTGTACTGTGTACCGTCAATGGTCAATGTTGCGGTGCCATTGGCTCCCGTAAAGACTCCACCTGAAACCGTTGCTCCTGACCATATCAGTTCCAAATTATCATCTTGTGCTCTTACCTGCATAGGTATATATGCCATTGACATAACCATGCATAAGGTAAGAATTCCTGTTAAAAATCTTTGCAGTTTTTTCTTAATGTTCATATTGTTTCCTCTCTATACTTTCTTATTTTTTTACCTTGGGGCCTCCTAAAAGAAAACCCCCTTTATCTATTTCCTCTTATCCTTTGTTGCTCCCACTCACAGGGAAAAGAGAATAAGCTTTTTCCTTTTACAAGGCTTATCTTTCCACCTATTTATGAATCTCGAATTGCGTTACATCTTCCCAATTGCGGCGAATGGCAATCTCGGCTGTAAGATCAGTATTATTATACGATACTGACCACTGGGTGTTGCTTGTGATAGCATCCGGGTCAGGATCCTGAGCCGCCGCCTTCATTGCATTCCACACGGTATCGTTGGTGTAATTACCTTTCTCCTCATCCAGCACCTTCAACACTGCGTCATAGCGCTCTCTGCCGTGACCGTAGATACCGTTCTTCTGATTGGGAAGCACCTTATCCTTATAACGGATAAAGAAATTCGTGACTGCCTCGGTGGGTGTCGCGATAAGCTCTCTGTTCTCACTGTCAGGGTCATATTCCACAACTCTTCCGTCACCCGATGCATCGGTAATATAGAAGTGATAGTCTCTGCCGCTGGACGAAAACATATCATAGCTTTGCAGAAGTTCTACCGCTTCCTCTGTAGTCGCCGCCCTGTCAAGAACAAGACGTATTGCAAGGGTGGTAGCTATGACAGGCTTGCCGGTATTCTGGCGCACCGGCTCGCTGTCCAGTGTCAGCACGGCGATGGACACGCCCTTTTCATTCATGCCGTCAAGACATATGAACGGTGCGGTCAGAGTCGCAAGCTTTTTGGCCGTACTCTCATCCGGCACATTTGCCGAAACGTTGTCGAGCGCAGCAAACGCAACAGATTGATAGCCATCCTTCGGAGCGCAGTAGACCATCATGGCGGAGGTATCTTTCCTGAAATCGTAATTTCGTCCCATATGAACATCTCCGTCTGTATCAGTCAATGTAAAAGACGTGCAACCGTAGTCAGGTACGTTGATCTTCGCAGGGATCAGCGGGAGGGATTCTTTCAGAATTGCGTCAATCATCGATTGATCATCCGTAATGCCGTAATCAATGATGTCATCAAGACTGTAATCGTATTTGATATCCATGCTGTAGAGATTGTATCCATCCCCGTAATCTGTAAGCTGCTCAATGCTGCCGATCGTCAATATTCGGGTAAAATAGATTCCTCCAAATGCAGCGATAACCAGAACAACAGCCGCAAATAAAACAAATAAAATACGCTTGATCACTTTACTCATATCGTTTCCTCCTTGTATTTAGGGTTATATTTCATAATAAAAAGCTCCAGACTTTCTTTCAGAACCTCTATCTGGGATTTTAAGTAGAACTCATCCTCAAACAATGCGTAATGAACGCAGGCCCTGACTAAGATAAAAATCAGGGGCGTCAGTTTTTGGTAGGGAATACCGACTTTACCTTCCAAAGATTTTGCATATTCCGTATAACGTTCATCCACTCCTTTGAAGAATTGCTGCCCGTATTGTCTGTATTTCGGGTGGGTATACACCTGATACATCAGGCGGTACTTCTTTCCATGCTTTTGGGCAGTCCAGTATGGAATCTCATCAATGAAACGCCACAAGTCCTCTACATTTTTAGGGGCTTTCTCCATAAAGTCATCTTCCACTTTACTCATACAGTATTCTGTTGCCTGAATAATAAGGTCATCCAGATTATCAAAATACTGATATATGCTTGCCACGTTTACACCACATTCTTCTGCAATGGCACTTACGCCAACGCTGTTAAGTCCATTCTCCGCATAGCAGTCAAAACACTTTTCCATGATAGCGATTTTCTTTGCATTGCGGGCTTCGTTATTTACTGTTCTCAATAAATGTCACTCCTTCGTAAACATTAAGTAAATGTTCATTTATATTATAGCCATATATTTATCTCCTGTAAAGTCCTATGATTACATATCAAAAAACAGCCGCTTGCACGGCTGTTTCATTAATGTACATATCATTTTTCTATAGATGCAATACCCGTTCCTTGATCTCCTGGGTACGTCCCTGATTCCAGAACTGTGTTCCGATATAGCCGCAGGTACGTCTGGCAACATTCATTTTATCCTGATCCGTATTACCGCAATTAGGACATCTCCATATCAGCTTGCCGTGAGGATCTTCTACGATTTCAATCTCCCCATGGTAATCACATGCCTGGCAGTAATCGCTCTTCGTGTTCAACTCAGCATACATGATATTATCATAAATATACTGCATTACGGATAACACGGCATCCAGATTATTCTCCATATTCGGCACTTCCACATAGCTGATGGCGCCACCCGGAGAAAGCTCCTGAAACTGAGCTTCAAATTTTAATTTATCAAAGGCATTAATGTCTTCTGTTACATGGACATGATAGCTGTTCGTAATATAATTCTTATCAGTTACGCCCTCAATAACTCCGAAACGTTTCTGAAGACATTTGGCAAACTTATAAGTAGTAGACTCAAGAGGCGTTCCATACAGACTGAAATCAATATTCGTCTCCTCTCTCCACTCCTTACATGCATTGTTCAGATACTGCATCACCTTAAGTGCAAAAGGAGTTGCTTCCGGATCGGTATGACTCTTACCCGTCATATATCTGACACATTCACATAAACCGGCATAGCCGAGAGAAATGGTGGAATAGCCTCCATATAGCAGCTTATCTATTTTCTCGCCCTTCTTAAGTCTTGCCAATGCTCCGTTCTGCCACAGGATCGGCGCCACATCGGAGGGTGTACCTTTCAGTCTGTTATGGCGGCACATCAATGCACGCTTGCACAGATCCAGACGTTCATCCATAATCTTCCAGAATTTATCCATATCCTTACCGGAAGAACATGCCACATCCACCAGATTCAGGGTAACAACACCCTGATTAAACCTTCCATAGAATTTCGGTTTATCTTCATCATCATGATAAACAGTCAGGAAAGAACGGCATCCCATACAGGGATAGCAATTACCATCCTTAAGCTTTTTCATGATCTTTTCGGAAATATAATCCGGTACCATTCTCTTTGCAGTACATTTAGCGGCCAGTCTTGTTAGATACCAGTATTTACTGTCCTCGTGTATATTATCTTCTTCCAGCACATAAATCAGCTTCGGAAATGCAGGTGTTATATAAACACCTTTTTCGTTCTTCACGCCTACAATGCGCTGGTTGAGCATTTCTTCAATAATCATGGCCAGATCATCTCTAAGCTGTCCTTCCGGCACCTCATCAATATACATAAATACAGTAATAAAAGGTGCCTGTCCGTTAGTAGTCATCAATGTAATGACCTGATACTGTATGATCTGAACGCCGCGCTTGATCTCATCCTTCACTCTTTTCTCAGCAATCTGATTAATCTGTTCATCAGAGGCTTCAATCCCTGCCGCTTCCATCTCCTGTCTGATCTCACGTCTGAATTTTTCACGGCTTACCTGTACAAAAGGCGCCAGATGTGACAGGGAGATACTCTGTCCGCCATACTGTGAACTGGCAATCTGTGCGATGCTCTGGGTTGCAATATTACATGCCGTTGAAAAACTCTTAGGCGTATCAATCATCGTCTCGCTGACTACTGTACCGTTCTGCAACATATCTTCAAGATTAACCAGGCAGCAGTTATGCATATGCTGGGCAAAATAATCCGCATCATGGAAATGAATGATTCCCTGTTCATGTGCATCCACAATATCCGGCGGCAGCAGGAATCTCTTCGTGATATCCTTACTGACCTCTCCGGCCATATAGTCTCTTTGTACACTGTTTACAGTCGGATTCTTATTAGAGTTTTCCTGCTTTACTTCTTCATTATTACACTCTAACAGACTCAAAATCTGTTCATCCGTAGAATTGGATTTTCTGACCAGTGCTCTTTTATAACGATATGTGATATAGTTTCTGGATATTGTGTAAGCACGATGCTTCATCAACTGATTCTCAACCATATCCTGGATTTCTTCCACACTCGGTGAACGCTTCATCTGTGCACAGTGATCTGCCACAATCTCAGCAATCTCATCAATCTCGTTCTCTGTCAGCTTTTCCTCTTCTTTTACACTGTCATTTGCCTTACTGATAGCCGCAATGATCTTCTTCAGATCAAAGGTCACTTCCGCACCGCTTCTTTTAATAATCTTCATCTCACAACACCCGCCAATATATTTTCTGCTATACTACATCATGTATGATGTTTTTTCTTGCGTACACCATATATTGTATCACTGTTAGATTTACTGTCAAGGTATTGTGCCTACATTTTTATGAAATTATGCAGGGATTATATTGACCGACTTGGTCGGTTAAAACCTATTGTTATATCTTTATAATGATTCTCAAGATAAGCCAGGACTGCTTTCACGTTTACCTCTCTTTCCAGGCGCAGTTTATGCAGTACACCGTCTTTTGTCTCCAGCATAAGATAAAATTCTTTAAGCAGAAACTCGCCGCTCTCTCCGCTTTCTTCCCGCAGATACGCTTTTGCAATCTGCTCATAAGCGACAAAGCGAACCTTGATAAAATACCGGTAGAACAGGCATGTTGTTCCCAGTCTGACTTCTCCATACCGTGCCGCGTCTTTATATTCCCTTTCCAGTTCTTCCTTGTTGTGCTCAGTGCCACTGAGACATGCAAGCCACATACTGATACCTCCTTCTCTCTCTACGCAGATCGAATTGCTACCTATTTCTCTCACACGCAAAAACAGCACCCATGCGCCGGCACAAGTGCTGTTTCCGTTCTATAAGCTGGAAAAGGGACTTGAACCCTCGACCTACTGATTACGAATCAGTTGCGCTACCGACTGCGCTATTCCAGCATATTCCTTGCAACAAGGACTATTATACTGGCTCATAGCCTTTTTTGCAAGGAGGAAATTCATTTACCTGTAAAAAATTATTTTTCACTCGTATTCTGCGGGTTTGTTTTCTGCTCCAGATGGACATCCATTTGCGGGAAGGGAATGGAAATACCTGCTTCATCGAGTGCATATTTGATGTTCTCGGTAAGACGCCACTTCGTCTCCCAATAATCTTCATTTTTAGTCCAACACCGCACATTCAGATTCACACCGCTGTCAGCCAGTTCATTCACAAACACAAAATGTTCTTTCTCCTTAAGTACCGCCTGTTCTTTCTCCAACACGGACTGAATCACTTCTTTTGCCGTCCGGATATCTTCATCATAAGCAATGCTTACCGGAATGTTAATTCTTCGTTCTGCCAGCATACTTAGATTTACAATGTCAGAAGTCGTCAGTTCTCCGTTTGGAATAATCACTACATGATTATCTAGAGTCACCAGTTTCGTATAAAACAACTGTATTTCCATTACGGTTCCTTCATTTGTCCCACCGCTGACTATAATATAATCATCAACCTTAAAAGGTTTTAGCAAGAGAATCAGCACACCGCCTGCAAAATTGGAAAGACTTCCCTGTACGGCAAGACCGATCGCCACACCTGCCGAGCCAAGCAGTGCTACTACACTGGCAGTATTCAGCCCAAATCCGGAAGCTGTCATAAAAAACAGTAATATATACAAAACCACCTTGATAAAGGAATCCATAAACTGTATGGCACCTGTATCCGCATTGGCTCTTTTCATGGATTTCCGCACGATCCTGCGAATCAGCTTGATAATCTGGATACCGATAATCAGGAAAATAACGGCTAAAAGCACTTTCATGCCAAAGCGCAATGCCTTATCCGGGAGTTCCTGCAGATACTTCTGAATCACGCCCGGATCAATAGTTTCCGTTTCGAAATTCATGATTTCACTTTCCATATCTTATATTCTCCGTCAACATCACTTATTTTTCTTATTCTCCCGTCCGGTCTTCTCCTGTGCATTTCGCATCATTTCTGCCTTATTCTGGGCTTCCGTGATCTTCTGCAGATTCTTCGCCGCCTCTTCTGCTTTCCTGACTAATTCCTCTGCCGCCTTGGTACGTTCTTCAGCCTCCTCAGCCGCACGCTTTGCCAATTCTTTCGCTTCCTTCACGGCACGTTTCGCCATCTCTTTGGCTTCAGCAGCCAGCCGGGCTGTGCGTTCTGCCTCTTCCTCGGCCAATTTCCTTTCCCTGGCTTCCTGTTCTCTGCGAAGCTCTTCTGCACGTTTTTTCTCTATTTCGATTTTTTCTTCTTTCGTAAAAGGTGTATAGGAGAAAATACTTATGCTGAGCGGTGCACTGACCATATCAATCGCATATGGTTTGCCGTCCCATTCAGTCTCAATAGAATTGCAAACACCACGATTTACAATATTGGCACCACCATATTTCTTATCATCTGTATTAAAAATTTCTTTATACTTTCCTTCATAGGGAACGCCCACACGGAATTCCTGCTTCACATTGGCAAAATTGGCCACAACAACAAGCGTATCTTTCTCCTTTTCAGTTTTACGCAGATAAGAAAGCATACAGCGGTCAGGTGTTATGCAGTTGATCCACTCAAAACCTTCCCATGAAGTGTCTTTGGCATATAATGCAGGTTTAGAAGTATATAAATGATTCATATCTGCAATCATCTGATTCAGTTTCTTGTGTTCCTCATACTCAAGCAGTTCCCATTCCACGGATCTGTTTTCGTTAAACTCGTCATATTCTCCGATATCCTGCCCCATAAAGAACAGTTTCTTACCGGGATGTGTCATGTGATAAGCATAGGTCAGGCGCAGATTGGCAAACTGTTCCGGTCTTCCCCCGGGCATTTTCCCAATCAGAGTGGCTTTACCATGAACAACCTCATCATGAGAAAATACCAGCATAAACTTCTCACTGTAAGCATAGATCATGCTAAATGTTAATTCATTATGACGGCCGGATCTAAAATATGGATCTGTCTTAATATAATCCAGATAATCATTCATGAATCCCATATTCCACTTCAGATCAAAGCCAAGACCATCATCATCCAGCGCACCCGTAACTTTAGGCCAGGCTGTAGATTCTTCCGCGATCATCAACACCCCTGCATTACGCTTCTTCATAATGGAATTCAGATGCTTCATGAATTCTACGGCTTCCAGATTTTCATTGCCTCCATAGATGTTGGCAACCCACTGCCCATCCTGCTTACCATAATCCAGATATAGCATGGATGCCACAGCATCAATTCGGATACCGTCCGCATGATACTGCTCTACCCAGTATAACGCATTGGCAATCAGGTAATTCGTAACCTCCGGTCTGCCGTAATTATAGATCAACGTTCCCCAATGAGGATGAAAGCCCTGTCTCGGATCCTGATGTTCATACAGACAGGTACCGTCAAAACCGGATAATCCATATGTGTCTCTCGGGAAATGAGCAGGTACCCAGTCTAAGATAACACCAATACCGGCTTTATGCATTTCATTCATGAAATACATAAAGTCTTCAGCCGTACCGTAACGGGCTGTGGGTGCATAGTAGCCAATAACCTGATAGCCCCAGGAGGCATCCAGCGGATGTTCCATGACAGGCATCAGCTCAATATGGGTATATCCCATTCTCTTTACATACTCAATTACCATCGGTGCCAATTCACGATAGTTATAGTATTCTCTTCCGTCATCAGGTTTTGCAAAAGAACCCAGATACATTTCATATACATTCATTGGTTCATCTTCTGCCTGTACCGATGCACGGTTTTTCATCCATTTATTATCTTCCCATGCAAATCCGCTGATATCCCTGACAATAGATGCATTGTCAGGACGTAACTGGGCACCAAAAGCATAGGGATCTGCTTTCATGAAAGTCAGCCCGCCTCTAGCCTTTATCTCATACTTATAACATTCGCCCGTCTTAACATCAGGAACAAACAGTTCAAAGATACCCGAATCCCATAATCTTCTCATCTGGTGGGTTCTGCCGTCCCAGCCATTGAAATCTCCTACTACACTGACACGCTGCGCATTGGGCGCCCAGACAGCAAAATAAACGCCTTCCACGCCATCCAGTTTCATGGGATGGGCTCCCAGCTTCTCATAGATCATATAATGGATACCGGCATTAAATTTCTCCGTATCCTGTCTGGTAATCTGGGGCTCAAAATTATACGCATCCTTCAATTTTTTAAGGCTGCCGTCTTCCTTCTCTACGATATATTCGTAAGCCGGTATCGTTTTCCCCGGAAGAAGCACTGCAAAATAGCCTGACTCATCCGCCATCTCCATCTTATAGCTTTTGTCTCCGTCCAGAATCTGTAAGCGTACCTCTTTCGCCCCCGGCTGAAATGTCTGTACCAGAACAGAATTACCGACCACATGTGCTCCCAACATAGCATGCGGATTATCCGATTCGGAATAAACGATACTTTCTATCTCCGGCCAATTCATTAATTTATACAGTTTCTTATTCATACCAATACCATACCTTTCTATTCTTCAATCTTATGGATCAAAATGCCGCTGCGAAGCTTCGGCTCAAACCAGGTGGACTTAGGCGGCATTAATTTTCCTGCATCCGACACTGCAAATAATTCATGGATATCTGTCGGATACATTGCAAAAGCTGCTTTCGCATCTGTATGTACACGACGTACCAGTTCCTCAAGTCCCCTGATACCTCCCACAAAATCAATTCTATTATCTACTTTAGGGTCAAGAATTCCAAGAACAGGCTCAAGCAGATCTTTTTGCAGGATTGCCACATCCAGATCCTCCACCGGATCACCTGTATATCGCTCTGCTTTTACTGTAAGGCGATACCAGATATCATCCAGATACATACCGATCTCTCCCTTACATTGCGGATGATAAGGAGTCTTTCCCATATTCTCCACTTCAAATATTTCCCGTACTTTCTCAAGAAATTCCATCTCAGAATATCCATTTAATGACTTAACTACCCGATTATAATCCATAATCATTAACTGATCATCGGGAAACAGCACTGATAAGAAATAATTGAATTCTTCCTCACCGGTATAATCCGGATGAACTTCTCTCCGCATCTGAGATACCCGTACCGCCGAAGCACATCTGTGGTGTCCATCCGCAATATAGACCGACTGCACTTGTTCAAATTCCTGCCTGATCCGCTCCACGCTGTCTGTATCATCAATAATCCACAGTCTGTGTGTAATACCGTCGTCAGCCGTAAAATCATAAACAGGCGGTGTCATCCTTGCTTTGCTTACCTCTTTCTCTATACCCTCACGACTGCGGTAGGCCAGAAAAATCGGTCCGGTCTGCGCACTGCAGACATCCACATGCCTGATACGGTCTGCTTCCTTATCTGCTCTTGTATTCTCATGTTTCTTGATGACCTGATTCTCATAGTCATCCACCGAAGCACAGGCAGCGATTCCCACCTGAGACCGTCCGTTCATTACAAGTTCATATACATAGTATGCTCTTCTCTCTTCCTGCACGAAATAACCATCCCGGATCATATCCTTCAACATATCGCGGGCTTTCTCATAAACCTCCGGGGCATACATATCATAATCTGCCGGGAACTGTGTCTCCGGTCTGTCTATTCTCAGGAAGGTCATCGAATCCCCCTTCACCTTCTGATATGCTTCTTCTCTGCTATACACATCATAGGGCAGCGCTGCAATTTGATCTGCCAGATCCGCCCTCGGTCTGACTGCACAAAATGGAATGATTTTAGCCATATATTCTCCTGCCTTTATCAAATTAGTTATAAATATTTTATCATTTTAACCTATACAGTACAAGCGCGAAGTGATATGATATATTCATCATCAAAAAGGAAGTGTAATAACTATGACACCTGAAAACAAAAAAATATTAGATCGGATCAATGCCTATGCCGAAGAGGTTCTGGCCGATATTGATCCCCAGAAGACAAGAATCTCTTTTCAGTTAGAAGCTTTGAAGCCTGTTATGCAGGAAATTGCCGATGAAACCGGTCAGTCCATTGAAGATATTTTCATCCTGTATATGGATCTGGCAAGTGAAGCATCCGTCAAGGCAGAAGAAAATCTTCAGGCAACCTTAAATGAAGATGAGGATGCTGACTTCTCTTCTATCGCAAACCGGATCAGTTAGAATATCTGATTCTTTTCAAAATAAAAAAACGGCTTACGCCGTTTTTTTATTTTACTACTCTTACCCGGAACACTCCGTCGATAGACTGTAATTTCTTAATAATATCCTCTGAAGCCGCTGTCTCAATATCCAGCATGGTATAGGCAACTTCTCCTTTAGACTTATTGGTCATATCAGAAATATTAATGCCATTGTCACCAAAGCATGCCGTAAACTTCGTGATCATGTTGGCAATGTTCTTGTGGAAGATTGCCACACGGCCTGCCTGAGAGCAGACACCCATATCACATTTCGGATAGTTGACACTATTGATGATATTACCATTCTCCAAGTAATCCTTCATTTCTTTCACTGCCATGACCGCACAGTTATCTTCGGATTCTTCTGTGGAAGCACCCAGATGCGGAATGACAATACATCCGTCCTGTCCTGCCGTAGTCGGATTGGGGAAATCGGATACATATTTACGTACTTTACCGGATTTGATACCATCCAGCACTGCCTTTTCATCCATCAGAAGATCTCTTGCAAAGTTCAGAAGGATAACGCCGTCTTTCATCTTATCGATGGCTTCTTTATTGATCATACCTTTGGTTGCATCCATCAGCGGTACATGGATCGTAATGATATCACACTGCTCATAAATCTCTTCCACATTGAGCACATGCTTGACATCACGGCTTAAATTCCATGCTGCATCTACCGATACATAAGGATCATAGCCATATACTTCCATACCCAGATGCTTTGCCACATTGGCAACCTTAACGCCGATTGCACCAAGTCCGATAATACCAAGCTTCTTATTCTGAATCTCTGTACCGGCAAAATTCTTCTTTGCTTTCTCAGCAGTCTTGCTGATATTTTCATCTGCCTGATTCTCTTTCACCCACTCGATACCGCCTACGATATCACGGGAAGCAAGCAGCATACCGGCAATTACCAGTTCCTTAACACCGTTTGCATTCGCTCCCGGCGTATTAAAGACTACAATGCCCTTCTCTGCGCATTTGTCCAACGGAATATTATTGACACCGGCTCCTGCCCTTGCAATCGCAAGCAGACTATCCGGCAGCTCCATATCATGCATAGCTGCACTTCTGACAAGAATACCGTCTGCCTCATTAACATCTTCCGTCTTCACATACTGATCGCTGAATTTCTCAAGTCCCACTTCAGCGATCGGATTTAAACAATGATACTTAAACATATGTATGCCTCTTTTCCTATTTATTGTTTTTCTCAAATTCTTTCATGAAAGCAACCAGTTTCTCTACACCCTCTGTCGGCATAGCATTATAAATACTTGCTCTCATACCGCCTACAGTTCTGTGACCTTTCAGGTTCACAAATCCGGCTGCTGTTGCTTCCTTAATGAACTTAGCATCCATTTCCTCATTACCTGTTACAAAAGGCACATTCATAAGTGATCTGTCTTCTTTTCTGACGGTTCCCTTAAACAATTCGCTTTCATCCAGGAAATCATATAAAATCTTAGCCTTCTTCTCATTGGTAGCCTTCATAGCCTCAAGACCGCCATTCTTAAGAAGCCACTTGAATACCTTGCCGCAAATATAAATACCGTAGCATGGAGGTGTATTATATAAGGAATCATTATCTGCATGAATCTTATATTTCATCATGGTAGGAGTACCCGGAAGCACATCATCTGTAAGCAGATCTTCCCTGATGATAACTACCTGTGTGCCCGCCGGTCCTACATTCTTCTGTACACCGGCATAAATCATACCGTACTTCGTTACATCCATGGGCTCTGACAGGAAACAGGAAGATACGTCGGATACAAGAATCTTTCCTTTTGTATTCGGTAGTGTATGGAACTTTGTTCCGTAAATGGTGTTGTTCTCACAGATATATACATAATCCATATCATCCGTGATCGGCAAATCCGAGCAATCCGGAATATAAGAAAATGTCTTATCAGCAGAAGAAGCCAGTTCAACGGCTTCACCGTAAATCTTAGCTTCTGCAAAGGCCTTCTTAGCCCACTGGCCTGTCAGAATATATCCGGCTTTACGATTTTTCATCAGGTTCATCGGTACAGATGCAAATATCAGACTGGCACCACCCTGTAAGAATAACACTTTATAGTTATCAGGAATATTCAGCAATGTTCTAAGGTCGGCCTCAGCCTCTTTGATAATAGTATCATAAGCCTTAGATCGATGGCTCATTTCCATAACAGACATTCCTGTTCCTTTGTAATCTAACATCTCATCTGCTGCTTCTTTCAACACCTCTTCCGGTAGTACAGCAGGTCCTGCTGAAAAATTGTATACTCTAGCCACTTTTTTCTCCTCCAGTTTATATATAAAATTTATAAATCAACAACCATTTTACCTTTTTCAAATACTTTAGTCAATTACTACGCCAAACTTTTTAGGAAACATATGCCATATCTCTAATGCCCACAGGGATTTTCTAATAAAACATAACCACCGGAGTCCCTACTTCCACCATATCATAGAGCTGTTCCATTGCAGCTCTCGGTGTATTAATGCATCCGTGAGAACCGTTGGTCTGGTAGATCGTACCTCCATAATTACTTCGCCATGCCGCATCATGAATTCCGATATTACCCTTGACAGGCATCCAGAAATCTACATGAGAAGCATAATTGGGTCCACGTAAAATCCTGTTTTTCTGTTTCAGGTATACATAGTTAACTCCCGTAGGAGTTCCCATTTTGCGGGAAGTATTCCCGGTCACAACAGGAGTTTCTATCTGCAGATTTCCATTTACATAGTAATACAGTTTCTGCTCTTTCATATCTATTTCGATATAGGTTGTTCCTATATCATCTTTTCCCTGAACCCATGCTTTCTGTTTATAGGCAGGTTCATGCACTTCTTTTTTCTTTGCAAGAAAGGCTTCCGTCAGATAAGTAATCTCAGCCTGCTGATCCAGTTGATTGCCATAGATACCGCCTTCTACGATAACATCCTCTCCTCTGGTTGCCCGGAAAGTCCGAGCCTTTCCAACAGTATCATACTCTTCGGCAAGCCCGGAGATATATTCTTCCACTGCCCCTTCCTTAAGCTGCAGATCCCCATTGTCATCTAACAGAAAACTGCCATCCGCATCTGTCTCAATCCAGTCGCAGACGATAGAGGCATCAATCGGGACCTTTTCTTCTCCCATCTGATAAACAATCCCACATTGTTGAAAATCATCCAGTTTATCCCAAAGCGCCAGGGTTTCCCGCATCTGTGCCGTAAGTTCCAGGTCATGATAGCACCCCTCATTCTCCAGCGAAACTTCGTTTCGCGACTCTTCAATAGCCGCCACAACAGCATTTCTCGCTTCCTCGACATTCAGTACAGAAGTACGCTCATTCAGAAGTTCATATCCCTGATTTGTCTTGATAATGGCTACATTCAGATCGTCCTCTTTCTCTTGTTTTTCAGCCAGAAAGGGAATTGTATCCATAGATGCTTCCAGAAGCTTCTGATCATAAGAGACCACCGGTGTAAGCTTTGTATCCTCTCCGTGTATCAGACTTTCAACCCACATCCAGGAATTCTGTCTTTGCAGATAGATTTCCAGCGCTTTTTCAAAATCAAACTGGTATGCTATATCCTGAGCGGAAATAGTATAGGAATTTCCTTCCTTATCGCGAACGGTAACCCCCTCGTATGTAAAATCCTTCACAAGTTCCTCATTCACTTCCTCAATACTTTTTCCCGTGCAATAAACGCCATTGATCCATGTACCGTATTCAAATGCATTGTGATAATAAACGGCCAGTCCGATGTAGGTTCCCATCAGACTGACCATGATGATACTAAACAGAATCATCAAATGTTTTGCTATTTTTTTCCTCATTGGACGCTTCCTGTCATCTTAAATTCAATTCATCTTCTGTCATTTTATCCGATAGGAATTTCTATCATGAAACATTATTGTTTCTCTAAATCTCCTGCATCAAAGGCCTCGCTGATCGGTGCCCCTGCCGGAACCATAGGAAATACTTTATCATCCTCGGGTATCATACAGTCTAAAAGTACCGGTTTCTTCAAAGCAATCGCTTTCTCGATAGCAGGCGCCACCTCTTCCTTCTTTGTGACACGGATTGCTTCACATCCTAAGCCTTCTGCCACTTTACAGAAATCAACACCATCATCCAATACCGTCTGTGAATAACGTTTCTCATAGAATAATGTCTGCCACTGTCTTACCATACCGAGAACATGATTGTTGATGACCACCTGAATGATTGGTATATTATAACGGCTGGCTGTAGCAAGCTCATTCATATTCATACGGAAACAACCGTCACCGGCTATATTAATGCATATTTTTTCGGGCTGACCCATCTTAGCTCCAATACAGGCTCCGAGACCATATCCCATCGTTCCCAGACCACCGGAAGAAAGGAATGTTCGGGGCATGGAATATTTATAATACTGTGCTGCCCACATCTGATGCTGTCCAACATCTGTGGTAATAAGCGCCTCTCCATTGGTCACACGATCAATTTCTTCCATGATATAAGGACAGGATAATACGGAATGGTCATAACTAAGAGGGTATTTCTCCTTCATTTCTGCAATATGCTTCATCCACTCCTGATGATTCTGCTGTGCAAGCTGTGCGTTCAATTTAGTCAATACTTCCTGCAAATCGCCCACGATGGAGACATCCGTCTTAATATTCTTATTAATCTCTGCCGCATCTATATCGATATGTAACACCTTGGCATTCTCTGCAAACTTCTTAGGATTACCGACAACACGATCCGAGAATCTGGCGCCCAGGGCAATCAGAAGATCACATTCACTGACCCCAAAATTAGAAGTCTTTGTACCATGCATACCGATCATGCCGGTATATCTGTCATCATGTCCGTCATAGACACCCTTGCCCATCAAGGTATCACATACCGGAGCATCTACCTTCTGTGCAAATTCTCTCACCTCTTTATAGGCACCGGAAATCACAGCTCCGCCGCCTACATAGATAAAAGGCTTTGAGGCATTTTGGATTAAATCAATTGCATTTTGAATATCATTCTCTGTATAGTGTTCCTTCTTCTCTTTGGCTGCCGGCTCCTGTTTTTCATATTCGCAGGTATTGGCTGTCACATCCTTAGTAATATCCACAAGTACCGGTCCCGGTCTGCCGCTTCCTGCAATCGCAAATGCCTTGCGAAGTGTTTGCGCGAGAATATTGACATCCTTTACAATATAATTGTGTTTGGTAATCGGCATGGTAACACCGGCAATATCAACCTCCTGAAAGGAATCCTTCCCCAATGCAGGCAGATTCACATTACAGGTAATGGCTACCATGGGTACAGAATCCATGTAGGCAGTAGCAATACCTGTTACCAGATTGGTTGCACCGGGGCCGCTGGTTGCCAGACAGACCCCAACCTTACCGGTAGCCCTGGCATAACCGTCTGCCGCATGAGCTGCACCCTGCTCATGGGATGTTAAAATATGGTTTATTTCATTACTATGTTTATATAACGCATCATATACATTCAGAATCGTTCCTCCGGGATATCCGAACACAGTATCCACGCCCTGCTCCTTCAAGCATTCCACTACGATTTCTGCACCTGTCAATAACATGTTTTCATCCTCCTGTATACCCTTAGTTATTCTTCGGAATCTCTAATATAGCGCCTCTGTTACCGCTTGTTACCATCTCACGGTATCTTGCCAGATAACCGCTTGTTACCTTAGGCTCTCTCGGCTGCCACTTCGCCTTACGCGCTGCCAGTTCTTCATCAGATACTTTGACATCCAGCTTCATATTCGGGATATCAATACTGATAATATCGCCTTCTTCCACCAGAGCAATCGGACCGCCCACAGCTGCTTCTGGAGATACATGACCGATGGATGCCCCACGGGATGCCCCTGAGAAACGACCGTCCGTAATCAACGCCACACTGGAGCCAAGTCCCATTCCGGCAATTGCAGAGGTAGGATTCAGCATTTCCCGCATACCGGGTCCGCCTTTCGGGCCTTCATAACGAATGACAACCACGTCACCTGCCACAATTTTGCCGCCTTTGATTGCGGCAATAGCATCCTCTTCACAATCAAAGACTCTTGCCGGGCCTTCATGTACCATCATTTCTTCCACAACGGCAGAACGTTTTACCACACTGCCGTCTGGTGCCAGATTTCCTTTTAATACTGCAAGACCACCTGTTTTACTATATGGGTTATCTACCGTTCTGATGACTTCCGTATTCTTATTGACTGCATCTTTAATGTTTTCCCCGATCGTTGTTCCTGTTACCGTCATACATTCCGTATGTAGAAGTCCGATATCTGCCAGCTCTTTCATTACCGCATATACGCCGCCTGCTTCATTCAGATCCTCCATATAGGTAGGACCTGCCGGTGCCAGATGACATACATTCGGTGTCTTCTCGCTGATCTCATTGGCAAAAGAAATATCAAAATCAAATCCTACTTCATGGGCAATCGCAGGAAGATGCAGCATGGAATTGGTAGAGCATCCAAGTGCCATATCCACTGTCAAGGCATTTAGGATGGCATCCTTTGTCATAATATCCCTCGGACGGATATCTTTCTTCAGAAGTTCCATTACTGCCATACCGGCATGCTTTGCCAGCTTGATTCTCTCCGAATAGACTGCCGGAATGGTTCCGTTACCGCAAAGCCCCATACCGAGAGCCTCTGTCAGACAGTTCATGGAATTGGCAGTATACATACCGGAGCAGGAACCACAGGTCGGACATACCTTCTCCTCAAATTCGCGCAACTCCTCGTCGGTCATCGTACCGGCAGCATGAGATCCTACCGCTTCAAACATGGAAGACAGGCTTCTCTTCTGTCCGTGTACATGCCCTGCCAGCATAGGACCGCCGGAAACGAATACGGTAGGCACATTAATACGTGCTGCCGCCATCAGAAGCCCCGGTACATTCTTATCACAGTTCGGTACCATTACAAGTCCGTCAAACTGATGGGCAAGAGCCATACACTCTGTGGAATCTGCAATCAGATCTCTCGTTACAAGGGAATACTTCATTCCGATATGTCCCATGGCGATACCGTCACACACCGCAATCGCCGGAAATACTACCGGCACGCCACCGGCTTCTGCAACACCCAGCTTTACCGCATTGACAATCTTATCCAGATTCATATGTCCGGGTACGATTTCATTATAAGAGCTGACGATACCGATCATCGGCTTTTTCATTTCTTCTTCCGTAAATCCCAACGCGTTAAACAGGCTTCTGTGAGGTGCCTGCTGTACACCCGTTTTCACATTATCACTTCTCATGATTATTCCTCCGTTTGTTATATATATTTTATTTTCTTTTATAAAGGACGAAACTGTCATTTTCATAACAGACCGTCATTGTCTTCTCAATTTCTTCCACAGAAATATCATCCGGTGTCAGATAATATTTCCATGCATCGGGCGAATCAAGCTGATCACAATTGTCTGACACTGATACCAATGTCTTATCAAACAGTGCATAATCCGCTCCATTCACTTCCTGTTGGACTGTCTCCATATTATACATATATTTCAACAGATACTCCTGATCACAGTCAGTCACACATATATGCGTCCCTTCTTCCGGCTCCATATGCGAGAGTGCATCCACTATTGCCGCCTCTCTGTCACCATACTGCGCCCGGCTTCCCGGTAATGCCAGAATTACCACGCACAATCCACCTGCCAGAAATGTAGCTGTATAAGCAATCTGCACTTTTTTACTCAGGTTAAACAACTGTACCAACAGCCAGGTTATGAGCAGTGCCACAGGAATACCAAAATAGGAAAATACACGATAATAAGGAAGGGAAGCCTGTACGATCAGCATAGCCGGTGTTATTAGCAAAGATAACAACAAGAACCATTCAAGCATTCCGCTTTTCCTGATTTCCTTGTGAGAAATCAGTTTGTAAATAAGTAGCCCTATACCACAGACAATCACAATGATCAAAGCAACGTCTAAGCCACTATAATAATAATTCAACAGATTGCGAATCCACCCGCCCAAAGCTGATAGATACCCTTTTCTTCCAACGCTCTGTATATAAGGAGTTGCCAGCATATAACTGATGCCGGTTTCCAGCGCCTGAAAGGTTGAATGCAGAATAATGGAAACATGTCCCTGACCATACCAACTGCTTCCCTCTGTTTTAGAAAGCAGATTGGAACCAATTGCCAGCCAGATAACTGCATAAAGCGCTATCGTACAGACTGCACTGATTGCTGCCGTTATTACAAGCTGCCATAGTTCCCGGTTACGTTTCTGTATCAGAAGCAGCATACCACCGGTTACACAAAGCGGTATCACAAAATACACACTGCTTGGCAGGGTATAAAGTGCCCACACCAGCGCAATGGCAAATATCACATAATGTTTCTTTTCTTTGACACCATCCTGACATATCAGTATCAGTTCATACAATGCTATCAGATAAAGGCAGGTTGCAAGTGCATAGCCGCGTCCTTGTACCGCCAACTGATTGACTAACCCCATGGCACTGAAAAGGAACACCGGAATCATTGCAAAACCCTTCGGTAAAAGCTTTTTCCCAATGGCGAATAACATATTAATGCTAACCAGACTGCTGATCCACGAGATACCCCGAAGACTGATCGCAGAATTACCGAACAGATTCAGAAAGCCGGACAATACGGAATACCCCACATGATTATTGGGAAGCGGCCAGTGAATTGCCGCATAAACCGGCCCTCTGCTTATAAAATAATAATATGTATACAATTCATCATACCAGGGAGTCAGTGCAAACATCCTCCAGCCATAATAAATTGCCATGGCATTCAAAAAAACAAGAAAAAGTATGGTCTCCATATCCGGCTTTTTCTGTGCATCACTTTGTTTCATATTTATAACCATGCCTTCTATATAAAATATGTAAATTTGCCGAAACTATTAACCAATTCTCTCAGCAAGCAAATTACCCATCTGCTTACATCCCACCTGTGTACATCCCTCAGACATAATATCCACCGTACGGTAGCCGTCCTGAAGTACTTTCTTGACAGCCGCTTCAATCGCATCGGCCTCTCTGTCCAGATCGAAGCTGTATCGAAGCATCATAGCTGCAGACAAAATAGTTGCAATCGGATTGGCAATATCCTTTCCGGCTATATCCGGTGCGGAACCGTGGCTTGGCTCATAAAGACCAAACTTAGTATCATTCAGGGAGGCGGATGCCAGCATACCGATAGAGCCTGTTACCATACTGGCTTCATCAGACAGAATATCCCCAAACATATTTTCCGTTAAGATCACATCAAACTGTGCCGGGTCCTTCACAAGCTGCATCGCACAGTTATCTACCAGCATATGCTCCAGTGTTACTTCAGGATAGTCCTTTGCCACTTCTTCTACCACCTTACGCCACAATCTGGAAGAATCCAGAACATTGGCTTTATCAACACTTGTCACTTTCTTTCTACGCTTCATGGCAATGTCAAAGCCTTTGATTGCAATTCTTCTGATTTCGTTTTCATCATATGTCAGTGTGTCAATTGCCTTCAGCACGCCATTTTCTTCTATAGTCTTACGCTCGCCGAAATATAATCCACCGGTAAGTTCACGCATAATCAGCATATCAAATCCCGCCGAGGAAATCTCCTCTTTTAACGGGCAGGCTTCTGCCAGTTCTTCATATAAAACTGCAGGTCTTAAATTTGCAAACAGGTTCAAAGCCTTTCGAAGAGCCAGAAGTCCTGCTTCCGGTCTTAAATTCGGCGGAAGCTTATACCACGGAGAGGTAGTTGTATTACCACCGATAGAACCCATCAGAACCGCATCTGCATCCCGCGCTGTCTGAATTGCTTCATCGGTAAGTGGTACACCATAGGCATCTATGGAAGCACCTCCCATTAGTATATCTGTATAGTTCATGGTGTGACCGTATTTCTTTGCTACGGCATCAAGAACCTTCTTTGCTTCTGTTACAATCTCCGGGCCGATTCCATCTCCCGGTATACAAGTGATTTTCAATTCCATATCAGTATCCATACCTTTCTTATGTTAACATAACCGCAAAATATCACTTTTTATCATAGACTATTCTTGTATAAATTTCAATACAAATGCAGAACAAAAAAGCCGAACCATTTTGATATGGTTCAGCTTTTCTTCTTTCATTAATAAAATTTGTTCTTTTCTTACTTTGCTGTGAAAGCTTTCTCAGCAAGTACATTATCCTGAGGATCAACATAACGCATAACAACAGTACATGCTCCGCTCTCGCCGATAACCTCATCAAATTCAGCAGCCTGCTCTTCAAATGTTGCAGCATTCTCTTCCAAAGCTGCCTGTAACATATCACCAATGCCATCTACAATATAAGATTCATCTTCAATCTTGATAATAGCTGTCATTGTATTCTCTTTCATCTCAACAGCGGCAGACATACCATCTTCTGCAAAGCTTGCAAATGCAGCATCCATTGCAGCTTTTACAGTAGGATCATTGTAATAATCCTCTAAAGTTGTTGCATCGGTTGTAGCTGCTTCTTCAGCAACCTCTTCTGTTGCCTCTTCAACTTCTTCTGCTTCAGCTTCTACCTCTTCTTCAACTTCTGCTTCTGTCTCTTCGGTTGCTGTCTCTTCCACTGCTTCTGCAGTCTCAGCAGCAGCCTCCTTGGAGCCACATGCTGTTACGGATAACATCATAGCCGTAACTGCCATACATGCAAATACCTTTACAAATCTTTTTTTCATAATTATCTCCTCCCTGACTCATTTTGAGTACAATGTTTTTACACGAGGAAGGATTCTACATGATATAGTGGCCATTGTCAACATATATTAATAGATTTTGTGTAATATCATAAAAATCGTTTGATTTTTCCAAATTTTTTATCTATTTTTACTCTGCATCTGCTTTCTCAATCTGGGCAACTGCCGATTTCTGCATCGGGATACGGCAGTTCTTGTTGCTGCCGAACTCTACAATAATCGTATCATCTGTAATATCAATTACCACTCCATAGAAGCCACTGGTTGTCAGCACACAGTCACCTACTGCCATCTCTGCAAGCATGGCTGCCATTCTTTTCTGTTCTTTCTTCTGCGGACGAATCATGATAAAATACATAAATGCTACAATGATCACAATATACAGAATCAAGACAATTCCGCCTCCTGTAGCAGCAGCCTGATCACCCGTTAATAAAAGTCCCATATATTTTTCCTCCGTTATCTATTCATGAAATCTAAAGCATATCATACACAAATCAGCCTGGAAAGACAAGCCTTTTTGTATTGAATTTGCCTTTTTTACAGAAATTTTATGAATTCTGCATTCCTTCAAGCTTCTGTTTTTTATAAGAAGAAAAGTTTCCCTGATCCAATGCATCTCTGATTTCTTCCATCATTGTATTATAAAAATACAAATTATGAAGGACACAAAGTCTCATTCCAAGCATTTCCTTTGCCTTAAGTAAGTGTCTGATATATGCTCTGGAATATCTTCTGCATGCCGGACACTGACATCCTTCTTCAATAGGCCGCTCATCCAGTTCATACTGCGCATTGAAGAGATTAATTTTTCCATGATTCGTATACAGATGTCCATGGCGGCCGTTTCTGGTCGGATAAACACAGTCAAAGAAATCCACGCCCCGCTCCACTGCTTCCAATATATTGGCAGGCGTTCCGACACCCATCAGATAAGTAGGTTTATCCTGAGGCAGATACGGAACTGTCTCCTCAATAACATGGTACATCTGCTCATGACTTTCTCCAACGGCAAGTCCGCCAATTGCATAACCATCGCAATTAAGTTCCGAAATCCGCTTGGCATGTTCAATGCGGATATCAGCATAAACTGCTCCCTGATTGATTCCAAAAAGCAACTGATTCCTATTAATGGTATCTTCCAGACCGTTCAGTCTCTTCATCTCTTTTTGACATCTTTCCAGCCATCTGGTTGTACGAGCCACGGAATCCTCTACGTATTTTCGTTCTGCAACACTGGAGGGACATTCATCAAATGCCATAGCAATTGTTGATGCCAGATTCGACTGAATCTGCATACTTTCTTCCGGTCCCATAAAAATCTTGCGCCCATCTATGTGGGAGTGAAAATAGACGCCTTCTTCTTTAATCTTACGAAGCCCTGCCAGAGAAAACACCTGAAATCCACCGGAATCTGTCAGAATCGGTTTGTTCCACGACATAAATTTGTGCAAACCGCCAAGCTGTTTGATAATCTGATCACCGGGACGTACATGTAAGTGATACGTATTGGACAATTCCACCTGCGTCTTAATTCCTTCCAGATCTTCCGTAGACACAGCTCCTTTAATTGCTGCAACCGTTCCCACATTCATAAACACAGGAGTCTGTATGGTTCCATGAACCGTCTCTAACTCGGCACGTTTTGCACGGCCCTCCTGTTTCAATACTCTATACATATCTATTTTAACCTTTCTGTCCTATGCTGTCATCCTATAGATATTTATCCCAAAATTCTTCCAGACAAATATCTTCGTCCTTCATAATGGTCGCTGCGTCCTTCCCCACATATCTGAAATGCCAGGGTTCAAATTCTATGCCGGTGATATACTCTTTACCCGATGGGTAACGCAATACAAATCCATATTCACAGCTATGTTCTGCCAGCCATTTCCCGGCCTCCGTATCCGCAAAACCTTCATCCAGCGAAGTATATGTATCGCAAAAAATATCCAACGCAAGACCAATCTGATGTTCACTGGCTCCCGGCACCGTAACAGTCTGCGATGCAAGTTTATATGCTTCCATATAAGACATGCCCTGTCCCATATAAATCTTTATCTTCTTATTAAATAGTACTTCCTGTCTGTTGAGATCACGATAGGGAGAACAAATAGCCAGATTAACTCCATCATCCTTAGCTGCCTGCAGCATAGCAAGCAAGTCGCTAATAATGCGTTCATCACACTGCATGCTCCCTTTAATTGTTCCCAAAGTAAACTGATAGCTCTCCGGAATCGGATGCTGCTTATTAATAAGCACCAATCTCCAATCAGAAGAATCAAACACATATTCCTGTCCCTCATTATATACCTGGGAATCCTGCATCTGATACTCATCTGTATTCTCCAAAATATCGTCTATCGTATAGGTATCGATTCCTTCAATATCTTCGGTTACATCATACCCGACATCAATATCCTCATCATCAATCAGCATCTGTTCCTCCGGGTTCACTTCTTTCTCAACGGCCAGGGTAACATCTGAATCCTCTACAACAGCGCTGTATGTTTCCTGTGCATTGATAAATCCTGTTCGTTCCGCAAACACCGCAAAAGAGAAACTACAACTATTCATGAAAAAAGCAAGCACAAAAGCAATACTTGCATATCTTTTTCCGTTTGTTGCAAAATGTCTGACGATATAATATACACCCAGAATCATAGAAAGCAATGCCAGACACGGATATTTAAGTATTTTATGCTTTTTAGCAATACCGGTAAATTTGGATATCACTTTCTCCTTAAATGTTTTTCTCATTTGTATCTCCAACCCTGTTACTTTCGTGTGTTTTACTATATCTTTTCTGTAGTTTTCCCTTTGACTGTGACTAGCTATTCATATGATAACATATTAAATATATTTGTACACTATTTTATTTCTGTTTTATTTCTGTTTTATTTCTATTCATTAATATGATATACTACAATTAATAAATTTTTCATGTGGATTTATTAAATCAAAATTATATATTTCACATGTTATTTATATTTTGCAAGTTATCCTGCATATTATTAACAGAATATTTCATAATTTATCAAGAAAGGAACACACAAATGGCTGGTTCATCATTTGGAAACATTTTTCAGATCACTACCTGGGGAGAATCTCATGGTGCTGCACTTGGTGTTGTTATCGACGGTTGTCCTTCAGGACTTCCTCTTAGTCCGGAGGATATCCAGATCTTTTTAAACAGACGCAAACCCGGTCAGACTAAGATTTCCACTCCTCGCAAAGAAGCTGATGAGGTAGAAATTCTCTCCGGATTATTCGAGGGCAAAACTACCGGTACTCCTATATCCATGCTGGTACGAAACACTTCCCAGCATTCTTCGGATTACAGTGAAATTGCAAGCTATTACCGTCCGGGACATGCAGATTATACCTTTGATGCGAAATACGGCTTTCGCGACTATCGCGGCGGCGGTCGTTCCTCCGGAAGAGAAACAATTGGTCGTGTAGCTGCCGGTGCCGTTGCATCTAAGCTGCTGTCACAATTTGGAATTACACTGACTGCTTATACAAAGTCTATCGGGCCTGTCAGCATTGATATGTTATCATTTGATAAAAATGCAATATTGGAAACTCCCACTTGTATGCCGGACAGAAAGGCTTCATTGCAGGCTGAACAATATCTTGCCGACTGTATGAAAGAATATGACTCTGTAGGAGGCGTAATTGAATGTGTCATTGAAGGTGTTCCGGCAGGACTTGGAGACCCCGTATTCAACAAATTAGATGCTAACCTTTCCAAAGCAATGATGTCTATCGGTGCTGTCAAAGCTGTGGAAATCGGCGATGGTATAGAAGTTGCTGCACGACGTGGATCTGAAAATAACGATTCTTTCCATATGCAGGATGGACAAATAACAAAAACAACCAATCATGCCGGGGGAATCCTGGGTGGAATCAGTGATGGTTCTCCTATAATATTACGTGCCTATATCAAGCCTACCCCCTCTATCTTCTCTCCACAGCAAACAGTGAATAAGAATGGGGAGAACATTGAGATTGCCATCAAAGGAAGACATGATCCCGTCATTGTTCCAAGAGCGGTTGTTGTCGTAGAATCCATGGCCGCATTAACTATTCTGGATGCCTTATTGTTAAATGCCGGTTCAAGATTAGATTATCTTAAGAAAATCTACGCAAAATAAACGTGCGCTACCGGGTAAACTTTTATCAAAAAAAACAGTATTCCCAGAACACTTCTATGGTTCCGGGAATACTGTTTTTCTGTTTATTCTGCCCAGCTTAGCGCCTCTTCCAAGCTCTCTGCCCCCAAAATATTCAGCATAAAGTCCGTATATCGGGATGCCTCATCCGTGTCAATATATTGAAAAACATCTTTTATGTATTTTGCACTGTGATCATATTCATAAATGCCAAAAGCCAATCCTTGGGCAAGTTCTTCCGGTGCATCTGTCTGGCGGTTCATGATAAATGCATCTATGTAAGGATTTGCATCAACAATATAGTAACAATATGCAAAAGCTGCCGCTTGAAGTCTCTCTCCTGACATGGAGGTAAATCCAAGCTCTGTAATGGTTATGCTTCTTACCTCCCCCTTAGTATTCAGATATGCCTCCTGCTTAAGAAAATCCGTGATTACCCCAAGGTTCATAATTGAAACAACCGGTGCATCCTGTGTCTTTTCATATTTCTGTGACCAATAGTTCACACGGGTCAGCGGTGAAGGATATGGATGTATTGCAATTCCCCAATCATAATTGCCATGCATAATTGCCGTATCGTTAAATACCGTGACGAGATCTCTCGCATCAAAATATTTATCACTGCTACCATTATTGCTATTCCAGTCATGATCGATACTGTAATATACTTTTGCATTGGCATAGTTGCTTTTAGCTGCCTGATAAAAAATTCGAAAGGCTTTCTCAAATTCCCGGGTATAATATAGCACATCCTGTGTATCCATATAGTTCCAGGTTGAAAAATGATTGATCTCATTGGCAACTACCCAGTTATATACCATTCCATGTTCACCGCTTGAATATCGCTCCGTAAGGAAACAGGCTACCGCTTCAAACTCTTTAACCCCTTCCTCTTCAGCCGTATTAAACATATAGTAATAAGCCCTACTATTTTCATTTCTGGCCTGTGGATGGATCATCTCAATATAGTTATCGTTCCAGTCATTTAAGATAATTGCCGTAGAACACATCCCAAGTTCTGTCAGATAAGTAAACAATCCGTCATATCCGTTGATTGCAGCCCCGTTAAAATGGTATTCTTTCCCTTGATAGTTATATACAATCGTTGGAAAAGCTTCATTTGATGTTTCACCCATAATAGCCGACAAAGGAATATTATAAATAGCATGCTTCACTCCAAGATCCGTCAGTTCTTCTGTCCCCAGCATAGTCGGATCAAGCAAAAGACCTTTCTTGGACTCCATCTGGGGATATTCTTCAGTATTCTGTGCAAGTGCCTCGGGATTAGAAAGATAAATTCCCGTGGCAACCGGTACATATTCGCCATCTACAAGGAGTGCAGGAATAAACTGTTCAAAGAGAAATTCCTCTTCATAAGTAAATGAAATCTCACACTCTGTTCCTTTCAATCCTAATGCAACCGGCTCTTTTGGCAATTCATCTTCTTCCTCATAGCATTCCAACGTGAACAAATACAGATATGCATCATCACTTTCCGGTATTTTGGGCATTTTAAGAGAATAGTTCATTTGATTGGTTGTCTTTTCATAAGACAAAAAAATATCAGAGGCATACTCTGCCAGTTTCTTTTTACCAATATGAACCTCTCCACGAGCAAGTTCCTCCAGCTTCTCCTGCTGCAGTTCTACAATCTCTTCTGCCGTTTCCACTGTTGCCACTGTCTCGGCTACTTCCTTATCCGTCAGCGATCTACGCCCACATCCTGATAATATAGTTGCCGGTATCATTACCCCCGTAATCAGACACAGCCCCAGTCTTTTTATTACTGTTTCCTTACTATACACCATCATTCTCCTGACTCATAAACATTCACAGTATACGATACCTGTGGCAGTTTTGAGATATCATCGGATATCTCTATTTCGCCTGCCTTAATTCTCTTGTATACTTTATAGAGATCGTCCATTGTAACATGCTGAAATCTCCACTCTGTATTGTATAACGGAATTCCCGTACAGTTATCTTCTATACCGTATATGCTTTCCTGGCCTGCCAAATCTGCCGGCCACCGCATTCCGGCAGCATAGAAATCATCTAAAGAAATAATTACCGCATTGGAGGTATTCTTGATTGCACTTGTTAAAATCCTGTCAGACAATCTGCTCTGATCCACATCCACGCCGATCATCCAGCCTTCCTTCTGCTCAGCAGCCATACATACAGATTCGTACAAATGACCTCCACAAGCAAAAATCACTTCCGTGCCTTCTGTATACCACCCCATTGCCACCTCGGTAATTGCATCATCCGGCTCATAAGAATTGCTATACCAATACTCTACTGTCACATCTTCCGCACCTGTATCCTGCACTGCATCATCAATTCCCTGCAGATAACCATATCCATATCGCATAACGGAAGGCACCTCTTTGCCACCAACAAATCCAAGCTTGTGATATCCCTCTAAAACAGTCATATACCCTGCCAGATAACCGGATTCCTCTTCCCTGAAAGATACACAATGTACATTATCTGCAATCTCTACATCATTTCCCTCTTCATCGATTGGGACTCCATCCACCAGCAAAAAGGCTATATCAGGATATTTATTCTGCAATTCTCCTACTGCCTCCTCCATTGACATACCGGCACCGACAATAATCTTAGCCCGGCTTTCAACTGCATGTTCAATACTTTCACGATATGCAGCAGGACTGTCATCTTCTGCAACGTAATAGGAAAAAGAAATTCCGGCCGAAGAAGCATAGATTCGGACGCCATCATAGATAGCCCCGTTAAAGCTTCCGTCCATTACCGTTCCCCCAACCACAAAAGCAATTTCCCCGCCTTCGGATTGATAGTTTCCATAGGGATCCTGCAATAGTTCCACCAGAGGATTCGTTTTCTGTTCCTCTGTCGACTCAGCTTCCTTCTCCGTGGTTTCAGTATCTTCTGTTACTTCTATTTCTTCCTCTATCGGCTTCTGTTCATCCTTCGATACAGATTCCTGCTGTTTACTGTCAGAGCATCCTGACATCATCCCTATCATAAACAAACCGGTTACTATTAATAGGATTTTTTTCTTCATTCACGTACACCTCAATGATATAAAACATATTTCATCGTAATGTTCCCATTAGAAATTATCCAGCAATTCCAGGTAAAAATTGTTATAATCTTTCCTTTTCTCTTTCTCAAACTGAATCGCCGTCTTAGGATGCTGATTCAGAATACCGGTCAATAAATATGGTATATCATATCCCCATATAACACCTGACTCTCTAAGCGGAACAATATAGTTTTCAATAAACTGTAAAAGCGGATTGATTCTATATTTTGGATTCTTCAAAAAACCAAGCAGCATTTCGCTCGGGCAGTTACCACAACCTCTTCCCATACCGCTTACCGTGGCATCCAGATAACAGACACCACCGATTACAGCCTCTATCGTATTCGCAAATGCCAGCTGCTGATTATTATGGGCATGGATTCCGACTTTTTTGCCATACTTATTAGCTATTTCCAGATATCTCTGTGCCAGAGAACTAACCTGTTCCGGATAAAGGGAACCATAACTGTCTACCAGATAAATCGTCCCCACACTGCTCCTGCACAGAAGCTCCAACGCTGCATCGATATCCACATCATTAGATTTAGAGATAGCCATGATATTAACCGTTGTCTCATAACCTTTTTTCGTACAATCTTCTATCATTTCGACTGCCGCCGGAATGGTATTAATATAAGTTGCAATTCTAATCAAATCAATCGGACTATCCTTTTTATTCAAGATATCTTTCTTAAAATCACAACGTCCTACATCTGCCATGACAGAGATTTTCATATCCGACTTATTATCTCCTACAATCTCTCTGATATCCTTGTCATTACAGAATTTCCACTTGCCGAATTTGTTGACATCAAACATCTCTTTTGATGCTTTATATCCAAATTCCATATAATCTACTCCGGCCTTGATATTGGCCTGATATAGTGCTTTGACAAACTCATCCGTAAAGAAAAAGTCATTTACTAGCCCACCATCACGCATCGTACAATCAAGTACCTTTATGTCCGGTGCATATGACATCAATGTTCTTCCTTCTGCTCTCATAATCTGCTCCTTTTCTTATGGTCACTTTCTACTTACATTATTTTTGTACAGTCTTGAGAATTTCTTCCTGTATTGCTTATTCAACTACTATCTTTTTAAAGTTCTTCTTTCCTTTTTTCACAATAAACTCTTCGGAAGCAATTTCATCCTTTGTGTAAACAGTCTTGATATCTGTCACTTTATCACCTTTTACTGTTACACCTCCCTGCTCTACTGCCCGACGGGCATCAGAACGCGAGGAAGCAAGGCCACAGGCTACCAATACACCCAGAATATCTATCCTGTTGTCCGTAAACTGATCATCAGTAAGGGTTGCTGTTGGCATATTTTCAGAGCTTCCACCCCCTGCAAAGAGTGCTTTGGCTGCCTCTTTTGCTTTCTCAGCTTCTTCCTGTCCATGTACCAGATTGGTAAGTTCATAAGCCAGAATCTCTTTTGCCTGATTCAATTGGCTGCCTTCCCACTTATCCATCTCATTAATCTGCTCAAGAGGCAGAAAAGTAAGCATTCTCAAACATTTCAGGACATCTGCATCATCCACGTTTCGCCAATACTGATAGAATTCAAAGGGTGAAGTCTTATTCGGATCAAGCCATACAGCACCCTTCTGGGTTTTGCCCATCTTCTTGCCTTCGGAATTCATCAGAAGTGTAATCGTCATGGCATAAGCATCTTTACCCAGTTTACGACGAATCAGGTCAGTTCCGCCCAGCATATTACTCCACTGATCATCTCCGCCAAACTGCATGTTGCAGCCATATCTCTCATATAACTGCAGGAAATCGTAGCTCTGCATAATCATATAGTTGAATTCCAGGAAACTGAGGCCCTTTTCCATTCTCTGCTTGTAGCACTCTGCACGAAGCATATTGTTAACGCTGAAACATGCTCCGATATCACGGATAAATTCTACATAATTCAGCCCTAAAAGCCAGTCTGCATTATTAACCATCAATGCCTTGCCATCAGAGAAATCAATAAATCTGCTCATTTGTTTCTTAAAGCATTCGCAGTTATGTTCAATCGTCTCCTTCGTCATCATAGTACGCATATCACTCCTGCCGGAAGGATCACCGATCATAGCAGTCCCTCCACCGATCAATGCAATCGGTTTATTTCCGGCTTCCTGCAATCTCTTCATCAGGCACAATGCCATAAAATGTCCTACATGCAAACTGTCTGCTGTCGGATCAAAACCAATATAAAAGGTTGCCTTTCCGTTATTAATCAGATCACGTATTTCATCCGCATCTGTCAACTGTGCCAATAATCCTCTTGCCTGAAGTTCTTCATAAATTTCCATCTTATCTTTTCCTTTCTGCTTATATATACTTTTCTTCTGACTCTGCATTGCATGCCTTCTGACTCTGCTTATGCGCGCAAAAAGCCTCGTCCAATTATAGGACGAGGCTTAAATCCCGTGTTACCACCTAAATTCACAAATAACTCACATTATCTGTCTCATGAAGTACGATTGAAACGATTCCAGAGAATCCATCAATGATACTTATCTGCTGTAACGTGCAGCACACGTCATAACCTACTAGGATATCCATTCTGTCATGAAGCTCCAAGATGTATTCATAGAAAACTTCCCGTGCGCCTCTCATCAACCGGCTGCTTTCTGTACGTTCCATAGTCTACTACTTGTTCTTATCAACGCCTGTAATTTGTTTATTTATTATAATTTATATGAAATTTCGGGGTTTGTCAACCACTAATTTCAGGATTGCATGGAGCTGATCATATCATTCAGGATTGCCTTCACCTGATGGAAATCAAACATATCATATGCTGTTCTCAGCTTCTTGATCTGTTCATTGGCCTGCGCTCCGAAGTTCTTAGAAGCAAGCTCCGGCACTCTCTCATCAGTTACCTTCAGATTCATTCTATCCAACTCAGCCTTGAGATCTGTCAACATTTCCACGGTCAGTTCTTCTACTTCTTTTTCCTCAAGATTATCTTCCTGTACTGTTTCCTGCATCTTGCCGATACTGATCAGATATTCCTTCACGATCTCCAAAATTTCCTTAAATTTCTCCATATATCCAGTGAATTTCTGATTGATTTCATCCACTTTTCCATCTTTACCGGCAAATTCTAACTCCTTGAAGAGTGCAGAAACTTCCATAGCACCTATACTTGCACTGGAGCTCTTGATACCATGCACATTCGTTGTAAACAACTGAATATTTCCTACCTCTAATAATTGTGGAAGCGTATCCAGATATTTTATACCTTCGGAATAATAGGTATTCAGAATTGCAGCATAGGCATCCTGGTTAAAGCCGATATTCTGTAAGCCTTTTCCTGTATTCAGGCCGCTTTCTACCTTTTGACCTGCCACGATCTGTTCTGCTCCGCCTTTTGCTCCTTCCTTGTTATCTTCTATCTTGACCTTCTTGATCAGTTCCTCAGGCAAGAATTCTAACAAGCAGCGTTCCAAATAACGTCTCTTAATCGGTTTGGTCAGATATTCCTGGAAACCAAGTTCAAGCATTTCTTCCCTGACATTCGCTCCGTTCTGTGCTGTCAGAGCCACAACCGGTACTTCCTTATAATATTTATCATCTTTCTCCCTAATCTGCTTAAGCACATCGCTTCCGCTCATATCCGGCATAACCATATCCATTAAGATCAGGTCGTACCGTTCATTTTCAATTTTCTTAAGGCTGTCCTTTCCACAAGTAGCCACAGAAATATCGATTCCGTATTTGCTAAAGATTCCGGCTGTCACTTTCAAATTGACTACATTATCATCCACCACCAGAACCCTTGCATTTTGTGCAGTAAAGGTTTCTGCCGTAGCGCTCTTCTTATAATCCTCTTTGTTCCATTTATGATTCAACACTTCAGCTATACTGATGCAGGAAAATGGTTTGTGAATCAAACGGCATTTGCCGTAATCACCATAAATCGCACTATATTCCGCAACAACATAGGTATCTTCCTCACACTGATACAAAGATATGATATTAGCCAAATTCTCATATGCCTCATAAGGCACGAAAATAAAGTCATAATGCTTATTCTGTATTGCCCGGTCAAATCCATAATAGTTACGGCTATATGTGGCTCTGACTCCAAAGCCTTCCATAATATATTGCCATTTATTGATCTGCCTCTCTTCCGACGCATAGATCAGAACACTGGGCTTTGTATCTCCTTCCAGCGCAATCATAGGTGCCGGATCAATAATATCATTGCAAAAACTAAAGTAGGTACATAAACCGATTCCTTCAATACTCTCTACTCTGATATCACCCTGCATCATCGCCAGGAGCTCTTTACAGATGGAAAACTTTAGGCCAATACCCTTCAAATTACTGGACTGTCTGGAATCATAAGTATCATACATACCAAACAGAGACTGAATGTCAATCTCGGACAAGCCCTTACCTGTATCAGCCACTTTACAATGAAGAATAGCTTTATGATTCTCATAATCATTCTCACAGTTTATTTCCAGAGCAATACGTCCACTGTCGGTACAGTCTATGGAAATAAACAACAGATATAGGAAAATCTGACGGATAACTACACTGTCTCCCATAAGGGATTTTGGAATATTATGATTAATTTTGACATCCAGATATAGATCCTTCTTCTGCAAATCCTCTGATATAGCACGCAGAATACCTTTGGTCAATGTTTCAAAGCTATATGCTTCCTCGAACAAATGCATATCACCGGAATCCAGCTTGGAATAAGTAAGCACATCATCAATAATAGACAGAAGATCATAGGATGCTTCCCTGATAGTGTTTACCTCAGTCTTAATCTCTCCATCCAATTCTTCCTTCATCATAATCTCAGATATATTGATGATTGAATTCATCGGTGTTCTGATCTCATAGGACATATTTGTAAGGAACTGGCTTTTAGCCGTTCCTGCGCGTTTAATTCTCTGACTGCTTACTACAATTCTGTTATTTTTATAGTAATAATAGGTTTTCTGTATGTACAGGATAATCAGCAAAAATACCAGCGTTCCAAGAAATGTAATCACAACGTTGAAAAAATCAGGGGCCTGTTCTTTGGAAGCTTTCATCGCTGCTCCATCAAACAAAACATGACTGTACATATAGCAATATTCAAATATAAGAACAACCAGCATCACATAGCGTATAGTCCCTTCAAAGATTGCAAAAGCCGCAATCAAACCTGTTACAAATGACATAACAGCAACCGCGTAATATATGCTGTCCGACAGAAGCAGTGCCGGAAAAACAAATAAATACAGCGCAAACATAAAGACAACCGCTACCCGAATGAACTTTTTCCGTTTCAGATTAAACCATAAAGTCCCTATCGCTCCAAGGGCCATAACAACCAATAGTAGAAAAAAGCTGCGACTCCTGTTATCAAATATGGCAATCAAAAGAGAAGCTGAGGCTTCAATTGCTACCAGCATAAGGAAAAGATTTGTCAGGAATTCCGCAAAATCCATCTTCTCTAATTCATTTTTCAGATATTGCATAATTTTATTCTTCATTTGCCGCCTCTTTGTCTGCTGTGTATATAATTTTGTCCTTATTCAACAATTCCCTAAGTACTCTCTCAAATGTATTTAATTCAATCGGTTTGGATATGTATTCATCAAATCCTGCCTCCAGAAACATTTCCCGGGCACCACTGACCGCATTGGCAGTTAATGCCACAATCGGAACCTGCTTGAATTCCGGATTCGGAAGTGCTCTGATATTCTTCAAAGTATCAATACCATCCATCTCAGGCATCATATAATCAAGGAAAATGTAATCAACACTCTCATCCTGCAAATAATTCAGACATTCCTTACCGCTTGTTACCAAAACAACCTGTGCTTCATACTTCTTCAGAATACCGGATGCTACTTCCAGATTAATCATGTTATCGTCTACTACCATAATTTTGGCATCCGGACAGATAAATCCACCCTGGTAATCAACATGTCTGATAGAGCTGTTCTTTCTGCCGGACAGTAAAGCATCCATACTCAGACAATTAACAGGTCTGGCAAAGGTTGTTCTGATCAGAGCATCATCATATGTAGCGATTCCCGATGCTACCAGAATCAGAGACTGTGGTGGCAGTAATTCGGTCAGCTTGTCTTTCATCCCATCATATCGTTCGGCTGCTATCATAATGTGTGTATAACATTGCTTTACGCACTCCTCATAGAAAAACTCATTATTAGAAGCCTGGCAAAAATGCAATCCCATATTCCGGAGAACTTTGGCAAATGCACTGCCCTGCATAATACTGTTTTCATAAAACAGTATATTAACATCTTCCCGGTTCGTCTCTACAACAGCTTTCATATTCTCAAAGCCCTGCATAATTTCAAAGTTGTAAGCACGATCATTAATCTTTTCTTCGATATTAAGGTTTCCGCCAAGTACCTTAATAAATTGTTTTATCAATGCGCCGTTGTGATCACCATATGTAAGATTTCTCTCATCCTCTTGTTGCAGTTGCTCCATATATGAATATTTAAAAGTACCTTTTGCACATATAGATACCTGAATACCCAGCTGTTTTTGAGTCAGTTCATGGCAATTAACCGCAAAATGTACCTCTCCGCTTTCCATGGACTTGACAATACTAATCAGAAGCGTTGAGAGGATCTGTCTGAATTTCGCACCATCTCCCCATATTTTTTCCGGTATATTGGGAGAAATATCAACAAATAGTTCCGCATTATAATCAGCAAGACGCACAGACAACATATTAATCAGTTCATTAAACAACTCCCCGATGTAATAGTAATCTTCCTCTACACGGATATTGCTATAGTCAATCTTTGAAAAGTCCATCAAATCATTTGTGATCGACAGAAGTGCTTTACTGGAATTGGTAATATCGAAGGCATTCTCCTTGACTTTATCATCCGCATCCAGATCCAATAACAATTCAGAAGTTCCGAGAATCGCGTTTAAAGGTGTTCTGATCTCATGTGATACATTAACAAGAAACATATCCTTGGCATAATTTACCTTTTCCACCTGTTCTTCCATTTCCGTACACTTGCGTATCTCATCCCGCAGGATTCTGTTGCGGTATGCAATTAACATACCACAGGCAATTCCTGTCATACTGATTGCTGCGATAATCCGGCAATACATAACAGGAAAATATATCATCTCCTCTCCCTGTGTTGAAATCTCATATGCAATCTGCTCCGTCATGATATAGATACTGTACAGGTCAACAACCAACTCAACACCTATCATAACAAGAGCCTGCCTGCCACCCAGAATGATAGCAGTAAAGGTAATTCCTTCTATAAAGTAAATCGGGAAATCATATACCGCACTATGATTCAGATATCCCAACACCGGAAGCAGTACTGCAAACACCACAAAGGAATATACGATTGGTAAAACCTTCCGTTCATGCCACGTATTATAGAGTCTAAACATCCCTAATGAAAAGAAAAAACCAAACAGTAACAGCAGCGTGGTCGGAATGCTTCCTCGAAGCAGAATCGACATCAGCATAGCAATCAGAAACTCTGCCCCACATAAACCTACCGCCATAACAAAAAGCTGATCATCTGCCGGAATATCTTCATTCTCAAACTGTTTCCATTGCTTTATCATAAACATACCGCCACTCCGTTAACCTGCAACATTCTTAATATCGTTTTCTACAGATAAGAAAATATCAACCATACCTGCATCAAAACAAGTAAATTTCATGAACTTGATTTTCATACATGCTTCCTGATGACTCAGTACCTTACCACCCACCGCAATATTACGGAAATTATCATAAGCATTGACAATAGCTAATGCCCTGGCCTCAACCGGTATCTTTTCTCCGGCCAGCTTATCGGGATACCCACTGCCATCCCAACGCTCATGATGGCTGCGACACATATTATAAGCATAATTCATAAAATTGTTGCCACTTGCATTAAGCTGGGTCACCTTAGACAATATATCTGCCCCCAAAGTCGTATGAGTCTTAACAGCTTCCCTCTCAAATTCGCTTTCACTGCTGATTTTCACATTATTCAGATATTGATCAGCAATACAAAGCTTGCCTATATCATGAATCTTGGAAGCAAAACAAATTGTAATACCATCATCTGCCGTCAACCCATATTTATTGGAACGAATCATTGCACTGATCAGGATATCCATATATTTTTCTACCCTCTTAGCATGATCACCGCAGAACCCGTCGCGCTTTGCCATTAATTCTACGAACATTTCCACAATAGAATACTGCAGTTCCAAATTTTTCTTATTCTTATCCTGCACCAACCCATTCAGGGAATTATTCATATCTTCCAGTTTGCGCTGCTGTGAAAGAAGCTGAATCTGAATATCAACACGTTTTCTCAGAAGGTTAGCCGAGTAGGGCTTTCTAATGTAATCCATTGCACCAAGATTATAGCTTTCAAGCTCCGTAGTGTCATCATCCTGGGCCGTCAGGAAAATAATCGGAATATTCACAAGCTTCGGAATGTTCTTCATTTCAGAAATTACCTGAAAACCGTTCACATTTGGCATATCCACATCCAAAAGTACAAGATCCGGCAGTTCAGGCATATCATTTAGACACTCTAATGCTGAAATGCCTGACGAAACGGGAATTACCTCATAATCATCCTCCAGTGTTTTCCTTGCCATAATCAAATTGGCCATATTGTCATCTACAACCATTACTCGATACATAACTTTATCCTCCCATTTCTCTTTTGTTTTACCCACTATAATACTGTTTATCGATTTGTCATAAGCTTAATCATAGCCTGATTCAGTCCATCTACCGTCAATTTATACATTGGGAACAACTCTTTTACGGCTGTTTCGGCTTCCCGCCATGGTGCATGTCCCGGAGCCATCTTTGGATTCAGCCATACAATCTTCTTGTAATGCCGTTTCATCAAAAGCAGCCAGTCCATACCGGACAATCCACCGTTGGGCCCCCTGTAGTTTCCCGTAACAGAATACAACTCTTCCGGTGCCATTGCCGCATCTCCCACGATAATCACCTTATAGTCACTATCAAGATTACGGAACATCCACTCTGTCTCTATCCAGTCTCCATTCTCACACTCAGGTGTATTATACAGATTTGCATAAATACAATTATGAAAGAAATATGTCTTAACATCCTTATAATGATTTGATTTATGCACGGAATGAAACAACTCATTCAGCAGTGTCGTATAGGGAATCATCGTTCCGCCGGAATCCATCAGAAGCAATAACTTCACTGCATTCTTTCTGGGCTTCTCCATAACAATCTGAAGGCATCCTCCATTGTTACATGTTGCATCTACAGTGCCGTTAATATCAAGTTCTGTTTTGGGAATATCCAGCTTCGTCGAAAACTGGCGCAGTTTACGAAGAGCCATTTGGAACTGCCGGTTATCCAACACTTTATCATTTCTGAAATCGCGATATTTTCTGGCACCTACAACCTGAAATGCTGATTGATAACCGGTAGAACCACCCACTCGGATACCGCCCATATTGCCGCCCATATTACCAAAGGAGGTTTTACCCATAGTTCCGATCCAGTAACTGCCTCCATTATGCTCCTCATTCTGATCACGCAGTCTGTCTTTGAATTTGTTCTCTACGTCTTCCTTATCAAGATTAATCACTTCCTGATTCATCTCATGACGCATTTCCTCAAATACATCCTGCATCTCCGGTTTGTCAAGCCAACGAAGCATATTCTTGCTTATCTCATTCTCGGATTGTATGCCCTTAAACACTTCCTCAAAGGCCATATCAAATTTATCATACTCAGTCTCTGTTTTGACCAGAATCATTCGTGCCACATAATAAAATTCCGTCAGACTGCTATGGCATAACCCCTGTTGCAGCGCATTCTGAAATGTCAGCCATTCACTAAGGGATACGTCCAGCCCTTTTTCCCTTAACGTATAGAAAAATTTACTAAACATAGATTATCCTCTTAGAAATCTGTTTTATGTTTAACGGTCTCCAAATCCTCATCCTTCTTCACAACAACACCGATAAACGGTAATTCCTGCTTCAGCTTATCAGTCGGAATACCACCGATTTGTAAAGCATTAATCCAGTCAATCAATTCAGAGGTACTTGGTTTCTTGCGAACATCCTTCATAGAGCGAATCCAGTAAAAAACATCCATCGCATCATGCAGCAGCTTGTCCTCCACATCCGGATAATGTGTCCTGACAATTTCCTCCATTAATGCCGGCTCCGGAAAGTCAATGTAATGGAAAATACATCTTCTAAGAAATGCATCCGGCAGTTCCTTCTCCGCATTGGAGGTAATGATTACAATCGGTCTGTGTTTAGCCTTTACCGTTCTCTTCGTCTCATGAATATAGAATTCCATCTGGTCTAATTCCCACAAAAGATCATTTGGAAATTCCAGATCTGCTTTGTCAATCTCATCAATCAGCAGGATTACCTGCTCATCTGATTCAAAAGCTTCTCCCAATTTGCCCAACTTAATATAGTGGGCAATATCATCTACCCCTTCTTCCCCGAATTGTCCGTCATATAATCTCTGGATGGTATCATACATATACAGTCCATCCTGTGCCTTCGTCGTAGATTTAATATTCCAGATAATCAGTTTCTTGCCAAGAGACTGCGCCACAGCCTGCGCAAGCATTGTCTTGCCGGTTCCCGGCTCTCCTTTAATAAGCAACGGTTTCTGTAATGCAATTGCCACATTTACGCTTGCCAACAACTGCTCTGATGCCACGTAATCTGCCGTACTGTTAAATTTTGCTGCCTGTCCGTCCATACACTATTCCTTCCCAATTTTATCTTTTTAAATTATTTCATTTCTTGCCTATCGTATAAATTTATGTTACGATATTTCAAGTATAAAAGCAAGATTTTGTTACAAATATATTATGTTTCTGCCATGTGGAAAACATAGCAGAATACCAACTGACGGAAAGGATTTTACAATATGTCACAGGTTACATCAAGCACTCACAAAACAGGTCTGTCTTTTGAGGTATTTCCACCGAAAAAGGAAGACGAATTTGATAATGTCTTTACTCTTTTACGAGGTTTTAAGGAACTGAATCCGGATTTCATCAGCTGCACCTACGGTGCCGGCGGCTCCAGGGCCGGCAAAACAATCGAGATTGCTTCATTCATTCAGAAGGAACTGCAGATTGATGCCATCGCACATATTACCTGTGTAGGATTTACCAAGGAAGATCTTGCAAGGAACTGTGCCGCTCTGAAGGAAGCGGGGGTAAACCATGTCTTAGCCCTTCGAGGCGACAGACCGCAGTCCATGACCGACGAACAGTTCAACAGCCGTGAGTTCTTCTATGCATCCGATCTGGTCCACTACCTGAAGGAACATACTGATTTGCAGATTTCCGGTGCATGTTATCCTGAGAAACATTTCGAAGCTCCCAGTCTGGAAGAAGATTTACAGCATCTGAAAGAAAAAGTGGAGGCAGGCGTTACTTCGCTTGTAACCCAGATGTTTTTTGATAATACATACTTCTATCGTTTTCTGGATAAAATTCGTGGGATGGGTATACATGTTCCGGTTCATGCTGGGATCATGCCGATCACCACTGCCAAGCAGCTTGGAACTACCGTCTCCCTCTCCGGCTCTTCCGTTCCGAAGAAACTGGCCGACATCATTGCTACCTACGGAGAAGATAAAGACGATATGCGCAAGGCAGGAATCAATTATGCCGTCAACCAGATACGCGATCTGAAGGAGCATGGCGTAGACGGTATCCATATTTATTCCATGAACAAATTAAAGACAACTACGGAAATATGCAGTCAGATATAAAAAAGGTTCGCTCGACAATTTTCTATCACATAAAAAAGGTTCGCTTTGCAGCGAACCTTTCTACTCTTCATCCCAAGGCAGAAGCGGATTTTCAATCTTCTTATCACGAAGCATCAGATTCTCTACTGCCTGTCTTGCGGGCTGTCCTTCAAACAATACCGCATTTACCTGCTCTATGATCGGCAGCTGCACATCATATTTCTTAGCAAGGCCCATGGCAGCCTTGGCAGAATATACGCCCTCCACCACCATCTTCACTTCATCCATTGCCTGCTCCATTGTATACCCTTGACCTATCAGAATACCGGCACGTCTATTGCGGGAATGCATGGATGCACAGGTAACAATCAAATCACCGATACCTGTCAGCCCACAGAAAGTCTCGAATTTACCTCCCATAGCAATACCCAGTCTGGCGATTTCCGAAATACCTCTTGTGATCAAAGCAGCTTTGGTATTATCACCGAATCCCAATCCGTCTGCAATACCGGCGGCAAGTGCTACCACATTCTTAAGAGCGGCACCAAGTTCAATACCCAAAACATCCGGACTGATATAAACACGGAATACTTCATTCATAAAAATATTCTGCAGATATTCTGCGGTAGCTTTTCTCTTGGCTCCCACAACAATTGTGGTAGGAATCCCCCGTCCTACTTCCTCTGCATGCGACGGGCCGGACAACACAGCCACTTCTGCCTGAGGAACTTCTTCCTCTATAATCTGCGAAAGAGTCATTAGTGTGTTCTCTTCCACACCCTTTGCCACATTGACTATGATCTGCCCATCTTTTACATACTGTGACATGTTATGGGAAGTACTTCTGGTATATGGTGAGGGTACCGCCAGCACAAGAATATCCCTATCCCTGACAGAAGCTTCCAAATCCGTAGTAAATTCCATATCTTCCGGCAGCTTCACTCCCGGCAGTTTATCCTTATGCTCATGCTCTGTCTTAAGCATCTCTATCTCTGATTCAATTACAGACCACACGGTAACCTGATGTCCATTTTTATGTAACAGCAAGGCTAACGCCGTTCCCCAGCTTCCTGCTCCGATCACGCTGATTTTAGCCATATTATTTTCTTTTCCTTTCTGCCATTTTCATGATAAAATCATACCCTTATTTCTGTTCCGCTTCCTTGGATTCATCACTCTTATGAGTCAGATAAGTCTTTCTCTCCGTACCGCTCAACAGTCGTTTGATATTCTCTCTATGCTTATAGAATGCCATAATCGTCAGAAATCCTGCAACTATGTACATTTCAATCAGCATATTCTGCGACATCCCGAACACACCGTTCTGTCCCAGAACGATCAGTTCAATCAGGAAACCTGCATACACCAGCAGAGAACCTAATGACACATAATGGGTCGTAAAGAACGCACCAAAGAACAGAACCACACCTACCGGTATCAGGTAGGGATGAAAAGATAGAATCAGACCTGCCGTGGCTGCAATTCCTTTTCCTCCCTTAAATTTTAGATAAAAAGGAAAATTATGTCCCAAAATAGCTCCGGCAGCCGCATACATCTTAAGCAGATATACCATATCCGGATGCGAATTACGGAACAACAGATTTGTAACTACCACTGCCAGAATACACTTCAGGATATCTCCTACAAGTACCAGCAACCCGGCTTTTGTGCCCAAAACGCGCATGGTATTAGTAGTTCCGGCATTGCCACTCCCATAATTTCTAATATCTATTCCGTGTAACCTTCCGTAAATATAGGCAGTTTGAAACATTCCAAACACATAACCAATCACAAGACATATTATTCGTTCCACGTTACTTATTTTCCTTTCTCTCTCTGATAATAAATTTCAGTGGTGTTCCCACAAATCCAAAGGTATCCCTGATCTGATTTTCCAGATATCTGGTATAAGAAAAATGCATCAGTTCCTTATCATTAACAAAAATAACAAAGGTTGGTGGCTTAACCGCAACCTGCGTAATATAATAGAGCCGCAGTCTCTTACCTTTGTCCGAAGGAGGCTGCTGCATTGCTACTGCCTCTGTCATGATTTCATTCAGTACACCGGTTGCCACGCGCATGGAATGATTCTCATACACCGCATCAATCATATCATACAGTTTGGGAAGGCGCTGACCTGTCAGTGCTGAGATAAACATGATTTCTGCATAACTCATAAAAGATAATACTTGTCTTACTTTCTGTGTAAATTCCTTGACGGTCTTATCATTCTTCTCAATGGCATCCCATTTGTTGACCGCAATAATGATTGCCTTGCCTCTGTCATGAGCGATTCCCGCTATCTTGGCATCCTGTTCCGTTACACCCTCCGTGGCATCAATGACAAGCACCACAATATCCGCCCGTTCCACGGCAGCAACCGTACGGATGATCATATACCGTTCCAATTCTTCCTTAATCTTATTCTTTCTGCGGAGTCCTGCCGTATCAATGAAAACATAATCCTTGCCATTGTGACGGATCTCCGTATCAATGGCATCTCTGGTCGTACCGGCAATATCCGATACGATCACACGGTTCTCGCCAATCAGTTTATTAATAATAGAGGATTTACCCACATTGGGTTTTCCTACAATCGCAACCTTGATCCTGTCATCCTCTTCCTCCGCTGCCGCCTCTTTATCAAAATAAGAAGACACCTCGTCAAGCAGTTCCCCAAAGCCCAGACGGTTCACGGAGGAGATTGGAAATGGCTCTCCGATGCCCAGATTATAGAACTCATATACATCTGCCTGATACTTACTAAAGCTGTCTACTTTATTGACAGCAAGAACGACCGGCTTATTAGAACGACGCAGCATATCTGCTACCTTGGAATCCGCATCCACCAGTCCCTGCTTCACATCCACAAGGAATATAATAACATCCGCCGTGTCAATGGCAATCTGAGCCTGTTCCCTCATCTGGGAAAGTATAATATCCTTGCTCTCCGGTTCAATACCACCGGTATCAATCAGGGTAAAATTCATATCAAGCCAGGTGACATCCGCATAGATCCGGTCCCTTGTAATCCCCGGGGTATCCTTTACAATAGATATATTTTCACCTGCCAATGCATTAAACAGCGTTGATTTACCCACATTAGGCCGCCCTACCACTGCTACGATTGGCTTGGTTTTTCTCTTACTCATCTCTGTGTCCACGCCTTTCTCACAGCCTGCAAGCTTTGAGTTACAGGCACTGTTACTTATCATAATAGTTATGTCCGCTTGATTTTACAATATCCATTTAAACTTGTAAAGTCTTTTACATAACGTACAGCGTTACGTTTCTATTTTACTAGAAATTTCTTGACGTGTCACTAGCATAATGATATAAAATATATGACGCAGACGCACAGTCTGTTGATCAAACAAATCAGGTCGTCAATCATAAGGAGAAGTCACTATGCCTAATACAGAACAGCTGGAACATGCTATGCCGGTAGCACCTATCAAGCTGCTGACTACCCGCTCTGCACTTCCTTTGGCAGACAAAGTCAACAGTTATCTTGTAGATTTCCGTAAAACTCTTAACAACAATGTAAAATCAGATCCCGCTTTTCATGGATATATGGAAGACAATTATTTAATGGAAGTGGACTGCCCCAGATTCGGAAGTGGTGAAGCCAAAGCAGTTCTGCATGATTCCGTCAGAGGTAAAGATATTTTCATTCTGGTAGATGTCTGTAACCATAGCATCACCTACACGTTGAACGGCTACACCAACCATATGTCTCCCGATGACCATTATCAGGATTTAAAAAGAATCATCTCTGCAATCAACGGCAAAGCGCACCGAATCAATGTCATCATGCCTTTCCTGTATGAAGGCAGACAACATAAAAGAAACGGAAGGGAGTCTTTAGACTGTGCCTATGCAATCAAAGAACTGATGGATATGGGAGTATCCAACTTCATTACCTTTGATGCCCATGATCCAAGAGTCCAGAATTCTGTTCCGATCAAAGGTTTTGATAATTTCACACCTCCTTATCAGTTCATCCGCTCTCTGCTTCGCAATGAAAAGGATCTGATCATCGACAAAGACCACACCATCGTTATCAGTCCTGATGAGGGTGCGTTGGATCGGGCAGTTTATTTTGCCAATGTACTGGGTGTAGACACCGGCATGTTTTATAAACGTCGGGATTACTCTACCATTGTAAACGGCAAAAATCCTATCGTGGCACACGAATTCTTAGGTGATAACATAGACGGTAAAGATGTAATCGTTATCGATGATATGATTTCCTCAGGCGGCAGCATGATTGATACAGCCATGCAGCTTAAGAAAATGAATGCCAAACGGGTCTTTATCTGCTGCACTTTCGGTCTTTTTACGGATGGTCTCAAGGCCTTTGATGAAGCTTACGAGAAATGCTATTTTGATAAGATCGTAACTACCAATCTTTGTTATCAGCCGCCCATGCTTCGCGAGAAACCTTATTATGTGGAAGCCGATATGAGTAAATTTATCGCATCTATCATTGACTTTATGAATCATGATGCGTCTATGGCCAATATTTATACTCCTACCGATAAGATCCATCAGGTACTTGCCAAATATAATAACCGAGAAATGAGCAGTCTGGATATATAGCCCAACATTTTAGTATTTTCTATCATTTAACTATAACGAAAGCCCCGGTTCCGCGAACCGAGGCTTTCTGATTTCTTTGCATAGCTTCTATTTATTCTGCTGCAAGCGGAAATGTCAGGTATACCTTAAACAGATCTCCGTCCAGCCTGATTTCGAAGGTTCCTTTCTGAGCCTGTGTCAGATTCTTGGCAATGGAAAGGCCCAGTCCGCTTCCCTCCGTGGTTCTTGATACATCTCCCCTGATAAACCGTTCTGTCAGTTCATCCGGATTGCAGTTCAACGCAGATGCTGAAATATTCTTAATAGATATCTCAACATACTGTTCATTCTCTTTCAAACTGTCAATAGTCACATAGACTCTCGTACCCGTCATGGCATATTTATAAATATTATTAAACAAATTCTCCATAACGCGCCAAATTCTGCGGCTGTCCGCTTCAATCACGGCATTCTGCACATTGACATTCATGACTGTAGTCAGATTCTTCTCTTCAAATTTCTCAGAAAATTCCCCGATCGTCTGATTCATTAGTTCAGTCAGATTAATGCGTTCAAAATTCAGACTGATGTTGCCGGAAGAGATCTTACTTGCTTCTACCAGATCGTCCGTAAGCTGCTTCAAACGCTGGGACTTCTCATCCAGAACTTTGATATAATTCTGAACCTTTACATTCTCAACATGCTCCCTTTTAATAAGATCCACATAATTGATAATAGAGGTAAGCGGTGTCTTAATGTCATGAGAAACATTTGTAATCAGATCAGCCTTCATACGCTCATCCTTCATGCTGATCTCCACTGCATCCTTAATACCCTTACCGATACTGTTAACTGAATTTGCCAACGTAAGGTTATCTCCATGCAGTTCTGTCGTTTCTACCTGATGCTCCAATTCTCCGGCAGCAATCGTCTCAATTCCCTCTACGATTCCCTGTCTTTCTTTAGCATCTCTATAAATCAGGATACCGATTGCTACATCTGCCAGAAGCATAATAATAACCGGAAGCCACGAAACATGTTCTGCATCCATGGCCCATATGATCATCAGGATATTGAACAGCAGGAAAATACCATACGGAATCCATGTGCGGATAACAATCGTTCCGTTATCATACACCTTCCATGCAAACTTCTTCAGTTTTCTGCACAACCTGCCCAGATAACTGTTGTTCCAAAGTGTCTTAGCCTTAATCCTTCTAACCAGACTGTAGAAGAAGAACATGGCTGCCGCATCTGCCGCAAACACGCCTGCGGCCAGCAACATCTTGAACCATTTCTCATATACCACTTCCCCATATGACATAGTAGTAAGATGAATATCCGCCAGCTCCAGCACGACAATCAATATCCACACGGCAAGAACCGCTGTACCAAATGCAATGGCCACTGCTGCTTCCGTAGGAATCCTGTCAAAAGAATTCAGACGGATATATTCTTTGCCCTCATCATCCACGTCTCTGCCCGTTTGTATCGTCTGATAGAGGAACAACCCCAGATATAAAACACCCGTCACAATTGCGACAATCACCCACTGCCAGAAATAAGGCAGATAATTGCGGAACCCTGCAGCACCTTGTGTAAAGGCATCGCTGACGGGATAGGTAGTATCCACACCAATCCATATCTTAATCGTCTCCGGATACGCATAATCATATTCCTGCAATATTTTACGGATCGTTTCCTCTTCAATAGAAGTGTTGGTTCTGTATACCATTTCCGCAGGACTGTAATAGATATACTTATCCGATGCATATTCCGTATCCGTTATTCCTTCTTTGGTCTGCATCGCATCTAAGATATTTTCTTTTCCCTTCTCGTCCATATTGGTATAGAACTGTGTATTGTCCCCTACCGTTTTGGCGATCAGAAATCTCACATTGGAATTATCTTCACTGTAATAATCCTCATATTCCAGATACTCATTATAGTTATACGAAAGACTGTGAGCAGCATTTTGTACGTTCTCGCACAGATTGTAATACAAATCCCAGTCAGATACATATTCCTCCAGATTTTTGCCTTCCACCGTCTTGTAACGGTTCACTAAGACATCATAAGAATACTCATCGTCATATTCTCCCTTTTCTTCAGGATCATCATAATTCTCCACCCACAACTGATTAGCCGACACATCATTAACAAAGGTGTAACTTCCGATATCAGACTTCAAGTAATTAGCATCGGAAGTATTATAATATTTACTCTGAGGATCAATGACCGTCACTCTTGTTCTGTCAGAAAGGAACTGACTTACCTGCTGATCAGTCATCTCCATGGTTGTATATTCAAACCCATAATTAGCCCATTTCAGAAGATCCTCCAAATGATACTCTGCAGTCACATATTGCTCCGGCAGCCCTATATCACGATAATTATAAGCTGTAACATCTACAATCTTGCTGCCATCAAAGGCTCCGTCGGTCTCCAGCTGACTGCTTACCACACCGTAACGAATAATATCTGCCACCGCATACCCAAAGATGGTGCCAAATAAATCCGATTCCTCATACTCCTTATTCTGTTCAGAGGAATCCAGCATATAACTGCCATGGTTTCTGAAGCTCTGAATACGTACCGTAGAGCCAATAACAACTACAAATATGGACAACACCATTACAGCCAACGATGCATGTTGTAAAATACGCAAAACCGTGCGGAATCCCTTTTTGCTCTTTTTATGCTCTTTATCTTTTCCTTCTTTTCCCATCTTTTCTCCATCCTGAAGCACTTATACTTCATATAGCTGTCTGTTTACTGCTTTTCAATCTTATAACCTACTCCCCACACTACCTTAAGATATCTGGGTTCCTTCGGGTTAATCTCAATCTTCTCACGGATATGCCTGATATGTACCGCCACCGTATTATCAGCGCCGATAGCCTCCTCATTCCAGATGCTCTCATAAATCTGATCGATTGAAAATACCCTGCCGCAGTTTTTCACAAGCAACAGCAAAATATTATATTCGATCGGGGTCAGCTTCACGCTCTCTCCATCTACCGTTACTTCCTTCGTATCATCATTGATACACAAACCGCCCACCTGAAAAAGTGCATTATTCTCCGTATTCAGATTACCCAGCGTAGTATATCTGCGCAGATTGGATTTCACTCTTGCCACCAGTTCCAACGGATTAAAAGGCTTTGTAATATAATCATCCGCACCGATATTCAGCCCAAGGATCTTATCACTGTCCTCCGACTTGGCTGACAGGAAAATAATCGGAATGCTGGAATACTCCCTTATCTTCAGTGTAGCATGGATTCCATCCAGCTTCGGCATCATAATATCTATCAAAAGCAGATGGATCTGCTGTTCCTTAAGAATCCTGATTGCCTGCTCTCCGTCATATGCCTTATAGATGGTATATCCCTCCTGCAGCAGATAAATCTCAATCGCATCAACAATTTCCCTGTCATCATCACATACCAGTATATTCGCCATTGTTTCACCTCTTTCGTAACTTGGATACTACCATTAAAACAAAGAAACCTAAAGGAAAAGATGGGAAAATATTTAATGTTTTCTTAAGTTTCCTCTGTTTTGTTCCAAGCCCTTTCTTATAATAATCCTATAAATGCTCCAAGATTTCCTCTCTTTCCCTGACTTGCCCGATGGGAAAAGAGATATTCACTATTATGACAGGTACAAAGATCTGTCACCTGAATCTGTTCACGTGGTACTCCCGCCTCTGTCAGAATAATTTCATTGGCGCGCCACAAATCCAGCTGATAATTTCCGTTTCCTTTGGAAATCAGAATTTCCTGTCCCTGACCGGGCTTACAAAATTCCGCCAGGAAAGCCTCTGCCACATCCTCGCTGACTTCGTAACAGTCCTGACAGATAGAAGGTCCTATGGCCGCCACAACATCCTCAGCCTTTGTGCCGTAAACTTCCTGCATCTTTTCAATCACACAGCGGCCCATACGGGCCACCGTTCCCCGCCAGCCGGAATGCGCCAGAGCAACAGCCCTGTTCTTCGTATCCACGAAATACAATGGAACACAATCTGCATAGAAGGTTGCCAACACCATTCCGGGCTCGTCTGTCAGTAAACCATCCACATCTCTGTAATCCTTTGGGATGACGATTCCTTTCCCTCCATCTTCACGACTTACCACTCTGAGGTTTGTGGTATGCGTCTGGTCAGAACAGACGATATCCTCCGCTTTACATCCAAGTACACCGGCAATCCGTCTGAAATTCTCATCCACAGCCTCTTTCCGGTCTCCTCTTGTATAACTTAGATTCATACTGCTGTAAATTCCTTCGCTGACACCTCCAATTCTGGTCGAAAAGAGATGTCGCACCAGTCCTGTCTGTTCTAACAGGGGAAATGTCAGATATTCCACTTCTCCTGTCCTGTTCTGTTTTACCTGCATTCTGCTGTTATGTCTGTATACTTCCATCACTTATCATATTCTCCTTCAATGATATCCCTTAATATTATCCCAAACCAATATAGCCAAACGCATCCCTAATCCATTCCAATCGCCCGTTCTCAACCGCAACCACATCAAAACGTATCGGTGTATCCTCTGCACAATGATGCAGCATTCTGTAATAATCCGCCACCCGGCATATCTTCCTTTGTTTCGTTAACCCGACTGCCTGTGCTGCACTGCCTTTCCTGCCACTACTCCTGTATTTCACTTCAAAGAATACCAGATATTCTCCATCATATCCGATCAGATCGATTTCTCCCTGTCTGCACCGAAAATTCTGTTCCTTGATGCAGATACCTTTTGATATCAAATAGGCACAGACCTGCTGTTCCTTCTGTGCCCCTGTTTGTCGCTTATTCATCTGTTACCACCTATTCTGCTTTTGCCATCTTGGCTTTGATCTTATCCATGGAATCTACAAAGATGAGGATTTCCGCCACCACTTCATATAATTCCGGCGGTATCATATCTCCGATTTCCAAGCGGGACAATGTTTCTGCCAGCTTATCATCCCTGTGAACCGGCACATCCGCCTCTTTCGCTTTCTCAACAATCCGTTCTGCCAGTGCTCCTTTACCGGACGCAATAACTCTCGGTGCTTCCTCGGAAGGATCATACTCCAGTGCTATGGCCTGCTTAGGCTTCCTATTTTTCTCATCCTGCACCATGTATCCTTCCTCCTTACGCTCTCATATCAAAGGATGTCCTGCTTAACACGGATATATTTTTATCCTGTTTCAGAATGGTCTGCATGATTCCTTCTCCATCCTTCACATCCTCAGTTTCTTTCATCTGAAACTGAGCCTTCAGATCATAACCGCGCTTCGCCAGGCGCTCATCCAGTAACCCAATATATTGTTCAATCAAATCCAAAGAACTCTCATCGCTCAAGGTAAAGTTAGTACTTACTTTCTGGTTCTGCATGGCTACATACACATCCAGCGGTCCCAAATGTTCCATATCCAGGTGAAGTAACGCACTTACATTGCCATCTTTTGCCGCCAGATTCTTCTTATTGGTATAGACATATAAATCCCCGTGCGCTTTACTGCCTGTCATCTTAAGCGGAAGCTGAATATAGGTAAACACCTGATTCATTTTATTCATAAAATCAACATTATTCTGTAAATTCTGCACTGTTCTGGCTGCAGAAGTATTTCCCTTATCTGCAGTCTGCAGGGCTTCCAATAGCTTTGCAGATTGCTGTCTGATCCTTTCATACAATTTTTCCACTTTATCCGGATCTGCCACATTTTTCGGCTCAATCAGCCACTGCTTCTCTATTTCGGATTTTAGGAGTGTATGAAATTCCCTGCTATTTAGTACCTGTTCCAGTTCACGTGGCATTATACCACCGGCATTGTCTTTCCCCAGAAAACCCTTGATCAGATTCAATAACTCCCGGGACGACATCTCTCCGTTTCGAATCTGCTCCGTCAAAGTACTCTCTATTCTCATTCCCTTCAACATATCCGCCAGGTTATTCCATTGCTGTCTCGTCAGTACGGAAGACTTCGTAACACTGCCTTCCTGATTAAAAAGAGCCTCATTGCCTTTAATTGCATCGCCTTCCTGGGCTGCCTGCTGTATCTGTTCCAAAACCTTTTTCGGAAGAACACCCTGTTCTTTCCCGGCCGGCTCATTTTCCTTATTCTTTAACAGGATTTCCATCTCTGTTACTGTCTGCCCGGCATTTTGCTGCTCAACATCTGCCTGCACCACGACATTATCTTCTTCCATAGATGCAAAGATATCCAGAACATTTTGGCAGAAAATTTGTGCCTCCTGAGGCTTCCCCTCACTTATTAGTTCCGTAAACACTTTCGGAAGTTCATCCATAATCGTTTCCGCACTGTCAAGGAGCTGATAATTCAAATTCTTATACTGTTCAAATTGCCGGATATCGGCTTCTGATATTGGAAGACCAAGCCTTGTCATCTGGATAATGGAAGTCGGGTCCTGTCCCGGGAATTCCAGAAGCTGCCTGCTCATATTGAGAATAGACTCCCTATCGATAGGCATTCCCTCCTCCATCATAGCTGCCACCATCTCTATGTTACCTGCCGTCTCCGGCAGACCTGCAGCAGAAAGCGCTCTCAAAATCGTCTCAACATTAGCGGTATTCGTATATAAAGGAGACAGTGAAAGCAAAGAACCGTTGTTAGTTTTAATCTCAAAGCTCATCAACTGTCCAAGTGTCAACTGAATATTTTGATCAATTTTTGCATTAATACTGAATTCCTGCGTTAACGCAATTTGCACCGTATTTCCATTTCTGCTGACTACCGTTCCCTGTAAAGTCTGTCCCGGTTTTAAATTACGGATTTCATTCTGCAGTTTATATAGTCTCTCGCCTTTTGTCATGGAATCAGACACTTTAACATTTTCAGTTTCTCTGACTGTCCGGCTGTCCTTTTTTAGTATATTTCCAAGATTCACGTCTTCCTCCACACCTTTTATATGAAATGTGTAATGAACGATCTCCGGTGGATAGGACACGGGCCATATTTCTTCAATGCATCAATATGTACCTGCGCTCCATAACCTTTATTGGAAGCAAATCCATACTCAGGATAAACCTGATCATATTGCACCATCAATCGGTCTCTTGTCACCTTGGCCACAATACTGGCAGCGCCGATTGAAATGCTCTTGGCATCTCCTTTGATAATGGGGACCTGCCTGATATCCACCCGGGGAATTGTTACGGCATCATTCAATAATAAATCAGGCTTCACGGTAAGCTTTGCTATCGCTTCCCGCATTGCCTCATAGGTCGCCTGTAATATATTGATCTCATCAATTCTGGCCGGTGTGCTGTAGCCAATCCCAACAGCTACCGCCTTCTCCATAATGACATCATACAACTCTTCTCTCTTTTTTTCGGACAGTTTCTTAGAATCATTGATATATAAAATGTCACAATCTTTCGGAAGAATCACCGCACCTGCCACAACCGGCCCTGCAAGCGGCCCTCTTCCCGCTTCATCGATACCGCATATATTAGCATAAGCAGCATACTCCCGCTCGTATTTCTTAAGGTTTTCGCATCGCGTCACCTCTTTTTCGTATGCCTCTATCCTTTTACGCCCTTTTGCAAGCAGTGCCTGCACACCTGCCCGTTCATCCTGTCCATACTGCATAAATAAAGAAGGCAGCTCTTCCAAAGTAGCTGCCTGTAATTTTTCTTTGATCACTCCGATTGCTTCTGCCATCTTATCATGCCTTTCTATCTGTGCTTAATGAAACCAAATTTGTTAAGCGGCAATATGCGTAGCCATGCCCTTCCGATAATATCTTTTCTCTTCACATTCGCCACGGAAGGATCACGACTGTCTGTACTGTTATTACGATTATCACCCATAACAAAATATTCGTCTTCTCCCAAAGTAACCGGTTCATAGGCCCTTCCCGGATTCTGAATCACTTCCTTACCGTAATTTTCCTCCAGTATCTCTCCGTCGATCCATATGTTACCTTCTTCATCAATCTGTACGGTTTCTCCCGGCAACCCAATGATTCTCTTGATATAATATGTATTCTCCTCATACTGAAAAGGAAAAACAATAATATCAAACCGCTCCGGATCATGAAATCTGTAGCTGATCTTATCCACAATCAGATTATCTTCATTGCTGAGTTTAGGCTCCATGGAACTGCCCTGTACCTGTGTTCTTTGACCTACATAATGAATTACCAGATAAGTAATACATAAAACACCCAATATATACAGACTGGTGCTCAGGATCTCTTTTAAAACTTTCTTCATGACTATCTTCCTCGATTCTGTCTTAATCACTCTGATACAATATCCTCAGGCATTTCCAGAGTGATTCTGCCTATTCTGCCGCTTCTGAAATCATCCACGAGAACAGATGCCGCTTTCTCATAATCCGGCTCTTGTCCCTTTTTATAGCATTTGCGGTTTTCACATATATGCTCAAGCATCAATGCCGGAGTCCGGCTTTGCCCTTCATCTTCCACCTGATATCTGGTAAACAACTGCGTCTGATAATGTTGCAACAGATATTCTGTCAGATCCATGGCCAATTCCGTCATTTGGAGTATTTCATCATTCATGGAACCAATAAAAGCAAGATTCCTGCCAACTTCCTCACTTTCGAATTTAGGCCATAGGATACCGGGTGTATCCAATAATTCCAGCTCCTTATTTAAACGTATCCACTGTTTACCTTTCGTAACACCCGGCTTATTACCGGTCTTTGTACACGCTTTACCCGCAAAGGAATTGATAAAGGTTGACTTTCCTACATTGGGAATACCCACAACGATTGCCCTGACGGGTCTGTTCTTGATTCCCCGCTTTCTGTCACGCTCAATCTTCTCCCTGCACGCTTCCTTTACCATGCCTTGGATTGCCTTAAGTCCCTGTCCGGTCTTGGCATTGATCTCCAGTACATGAAAACCTTTATTCTTAAAATAATCCATCCAGATCTGATTGGCCTTGGGATCTGCCAGATCCGATTTATTAAGCAGAATTAACCGAGCCTTATTCTTTCCCAGTTCATCAATATCCGGGTTCCTGCTGCTAAATGGAATCCTTGCATCCACCAATTCTATTACCAGATCGATCAATCCGATATTTTCCTGCATCATACGTTTTGCTTTCGTCATATGACCGGGATACCATTGATAATTCATCTATCTACCTGATCCTTTCCTGTCAGAAAAGCTTATCACCATCTTTTCTACTCAATCAGCCCCATACTTTCATTCTCTGATGCCATATGGAACCATGCCTTACCAATAATATTATCCTTTTTTACTGCACCGATATTACCGGAACGGCTGTCTTCACTGCTATTACGATTATCTCCCAGAACAAAGTATTCATCCGCAGCAAGTGTCAGTTCATTCTGTGCAATTCCCGCATCAATCATCTGATCCAATGCATCGTCCTCATTAAGGAGAACACCATTGATATATACTTTTCCATCCTTTATCTGAATTGTCTCTCCCGGAAGTCCTATCACTCTCTTCACATAATAGTGTGAATTTTCATTACCATTGGGCAGAAAAACCACAACATCATTCCGTTTAGGCGATGATAACTTATAGACTACCCGATTCATCAAAATCTCCTGCCCATTATACAATGCAGGTTCCATGGAATCACCGATCACACTGGTGCGCATCCCTATGGAAAACACAATCACAAATGCCAGAAAAATAGCTGCCAGGCTGCCTGTGATTATTTCCACAATATCCGTAACGACTTTAGCATTTAATCTTTTCTTTTTCTGATAAAAAGTCAAGCCCTTATGTCTTGCCATGGCCTCTTCCTTCTTGTTCAATCCTTGTCTTAAAAAGTCTCGTTCCCTTTTGCCTTAAACAGTATAGCATGAGTAAAGTATATTATTCAACTAAGAAAAAGCAGATACCTCAAATCACTTCGAGGTATCTGCCTAACATCTCTTAGATTATTTTACTAATTCTTTAACCTTAGCCTTCTTACCAACACGGTCTCTTAAGTAGTTCAGTTTTGCACGTCTTACTTTACCTTTTCTTACTACTTCTACTTTCTCTACATTAGGAGAATGCATAGGCCATGTTTTCTCTACACCAACACCGTTAGATACTTTTCTGACAGTGAAAGTCTCTCTGTTGCTTCCACCCTGAATCTTTAATACAGTACCTTCAAAAACCTGGATTCTTTCACGGTTACCCTCTTTGATCTTACCGTATACTTTAACGGTATCACCAACCTCAAATCCGCCAACGCCTTCTTTTAACTGTGCTGCTTCAATTTCTTTAATAATTTCGTTCATAATCTGCCTCCTATATGACTTGGATGTTCTTAATACATTCTGTAACAGAGGACCATCTTTTTTCACAACATTAATAATTTACCATATGAAGCCTATAAATGCAAGCACTATTTTACAGCTTTTCCATTTTCCTCTGCCCACTTCTCGTATAGATCCGGGCGTAACCTCTTAGTCCGTTCTATGGACTGTTCCATACGCCATTCCTCCACCTTGGCATGATTGCCTGACAAAAGGATTTCCGGCACTCTCTTATCCCGCCATACCTCCGGTCTGGAATATTGGGGATATTCCAGCAGATTATTATGAAAAGATTCCGTTGTTGCCGATTCCTCATTATGCAATACTCCCGGCACCAGCCTGGATATCGCATCTATCATTACCATGGCCGGAAGTTCTCCACCGGTCAGGACATAATCTCCAATGGAAACATAATCCGTCACAATTTCCTCCAAAACCCTCTCATCAACTCCCTCATAATGTCCACATAGGAATATAAGGTCCTCTTCTTTTGCAAATTCCTGTGCCATTGTCTGATTAAAAGTCTTCCCCTGAGGGGTCACATAAATTACTCTGCAAGCCTTTTGTTCTTTCCCTTCTGACATGGGGATGCCCGGCTTTTTTGAAAGAATTTTCTCCTCTACCGCTTTATAGGCATCATAAACCGGCTGGGCCTGCATTAACATGCCCGCGCCGCCTCCATACGTATAATCATCCACCTTGCCATGCTTATCCAGTGTATAATCCCTGATATTAACCGCTTCTATATGAATATATTCTTTTTCCACTGCTCTTTTCAGGATACTGGTATGCAGTCCCTGCATTACCATCTCCGGAAACAGTGTGAGAATATGAAAATCCATCATAATCTGTCTTTATCCTTTACTCTGTTGATTTCTGCCTACGGTTCCTCCTGAACAATCAGATTAACTTCAGCCTAATCCAGCAGTCCGTCCATAATATGAACACTGATGCATCCCTGCTCCATATCTACATTAAGGATACACTCTCTGATAGCCGGAAGAAGTACCTCTGATGCATCCGGCCGTTCTACCACATAGACATCATTGGCTCCTGTTGCCAGTACATCCTTCAGCGTACCGAATGACTCTCCATCCTCAGTTACCACTTTAAGCCCGATCAAATCAGCTATAAAATACTCATCCTTTTTCAGCTTTACCGCCTTATCTCTGGTAACAAGCAGTTTTGCCCGCTTATATTTCTCTATGTCATTAATAGAATCATAACCTCTGAATTTAAGGATTACGTACTGTTTGAAGAATTTGACACTTTCTATCTCCATCATCAGACGCTCTTTTCCCGTATCCAGTATCACTTCTTTCAGCTTTTTAAAGCGATTTACATCATCTGTAGTGGGAAAAACTTTTACTTCTCCCCTGATTCCATGTGTCTGGGTGATCACACCCACCTGTAATTCCTGCAGCATATTGATACCATGCCTTTCTTTCTCTAAAGATCAGAACCATTATCTCTGTCTTTCTCTTTGTGCATATCTGCTTACTAAGACAGCCCCACAGAAATAACTGTGAGGCTGACGATTAGATGATTTCTACATCCACTCTCTTATTGTCTTTGGATGACGCTGCTTTTACAACAGAACGGATTGCCTTGGCAATACGTCCCTGTTTGCCGATCACCTTACCCATATCTGATGCTGCAACATGAAGCTCAACGGTAATATTTTTACCCTCTTCTTTCTGTGTCACTACTACTTCATCCGGGTTCTCGACAAGAGCTTTTGCGATCACTTCAACCAATTCCTTCATAGTACACCTCCAAAAGCCTTGTAACAACAAATTAACAGTATCTTATTTAACAATACCTGCACTCTTGAAAATTCTGTTAACAACTTCTGTAGGCTGGGCACCGTTAGCTAACCACTTCTTAGCTGCCTCTTCGTTTACTTTGTAGGTACTGGGATCTGTATTCGGATCATAGGTTCCGATTTCATCGATACATCTTCCATCTCTGGGAGATCTGGAATCTGCTACAATAATTCTGTAGAAAGGATGTTTTTTCTCTCCCATTCTTCTTAATCTGATTTTAACTGCCATTTTTCTTTGCCTCCATGTGTAAAATATTATTGTTTATTTGAAACCCTAAAATGGGAATTTCATACCGCCCATACCTCCAAACATTCCACGGCCTCTCTTACCGCCCATCATGCCCGGAAGCTGTTTCATCATTTTCTGTGACTGTTCAAACTGTTTGATGAAACGATTGACAACTGCAATGTCCACACCTGCACCTTTTGCAATGCGGTGTTTTCTGCTGGGATTTAACAGTTTGGGATTCTGACGTTCAGCCGGTGTCATACTTAAGACAATTGCCTCCATACGGGCCAGTTGTTTCTCGTCAACGGCAGCCTCCAGATCTCCCATCTGCTTACCCATGCCGGGAATCATGCTTAAAATACTGGAGATGCCTCCCATATTGCGCATCTGCTTCATGCTTTCCAGGTAATCATTGAAATCAAATTTACCCTTCTTCATGCGCTCTGCCATCTGTTTTTCTTTTGTTTCATCAATATCTATGTTCTGCTGTGCCTTTTCAATCAATGTCAGCACATCGCCCATACCAAGAATTCGGTTAGCCATACGATCCGGATAAAACTGTTCCAGATCGGAAAGCTTTTCTCCCATACCGATATACAGAATCGGTTTACCGGTTACTGCTTTGACAGAAAGTGCAGCACCACCTCTGGAATCGCCATCCATCTTAGATAAGATAACACCATCAATGCCTACCTTCTCATCAAATTCCTTTGCCACGTTAACCGCATCCTGACCGGTCATTGCATCTACTACAAGAAGTGTCTGATGAACCGCTACATTATCTTTAATCTCCTGTAATTCCGTCATCATCTCTTCATCAATATGAAGACGTCCTGCTGTATCCAGGATCACAATATTATGACCGTTCTTTTCTGCATGCTCAATAGCTGCTTTAGCGATATTAACAGGTTTATGATTCTCTCCCATGGAGAAAACATCTACCTGCTGTTTTTCCCCATTTATCTGTAACTGCTTGATTGCTGCCGGACGATATACATCACAGGCTACTAATAACGGCTTCTTACCCTTTAATTTCAATTTACCGGCAATTTTAGCCGTGGTTGTTGTTTTACCGGCACCCTGCAGACCACACATCATTATGACTGTAATCGCTTTACCCGGCTGTAGTTGAATCTCTGTCGTATCAGAGCCCATAAGCCGGACCATCTCGTCATTTACAATCTTAATGACCATCTGTCCGGGATTCAGACCGTTTAAAACATCCGCTCCGATGGCGCGCTCCTCTACCGATTTAACGAACTGTTTTACAACCTTAAAGTTAACATCGGCCTCAAGCAAAGCCATTTTAACTTCTTTCAGCGCAGCCTTGACATCTTCTTCGGTTAAACGCCCCTTGCTTCTCAGGTTTTTAAATACATTCTGCAGTTTATCCGTCAAGCTTTCAAATGCCATAAATAGCCTGTCCTTCTCTATAACTCTTCTAAAATCTCTGCCGACAACTGCCGCACCTTCCGGCAATACTCCGACTTATCTTCTGACCCATTCTGCTCGTAAGCCTCAGATATCCGGTCAATCTCCTGAACCTGCTTCTGGATTTTCATAAATTTGGCAACAAGCTTCAGCTTCTCTTCATATTCCAAAAGCATCTTATCGCACCGCTTCACAATGTCATGTACACCCTGTCTGCTGATGCCCTGTTCTGCAGCAATCTCTGCCAACGAAAGATTCTCATATACAACGGCTTCATATACCTGTCTCTGATGCTCTGTCAACAATTCTCCATAAAAATCATACAGCAAACCTTGTTTCACGATTTTCTCCATGATTTCACTCCCATCAGATTTTTTCCCGGTACTCAACCTTTGCTATTTTACTATATCGGAAATATGGTGTCAAGTATTTTTTCTTGACACCTTTATTGTGCTCTTACTTTATATTTTCATTACAGTATTTCGTTCTGACAAAAAAATACTGTTTTTTTAGAAAATGTGTATATTTTGCAACAAAAAAATGATATAATATGTGAAATATTTCTAGTTATATGCAGGAGGGTTAATCGTGAAACTAACAGATTTTATGGACATAGGTCAGTTACAAAAAATTCAGGATTCTTTTTCCGATGCAACAGGACTTGCTGCAATCGCCGTTGATAATGACGGAAACTACATAACGAAAGGAAGTAATTTTACAGATTTTTGTATGAAGCTTACACGGGGATGTCCCGAAGGTGCCAAGCGATGCCAGAAATGTGATGCTACAGGACAGGGGACGTATGAATGTCACGCAGGTCTTATGGATTTCTCTATTGATATTGTATTAAATGGGGAGAAGCTTGGCTCTGTTATCGGCGGACAAGTTCTCCCAACAGAACCGGATGAAGATAAATTTGCCGCTATTGCAGAAGATCTTCATATTGATTCTAAGGCTTATATTAATGCTGTAAGAAAGGTTCCCGTGCGTCCTGAGAAATCTATTCGCGCTGCAGCAGAATTATTAGAGAATGTTGTAAATCGTGTTGTTCTGCAGGAATATATGAACGCCACAGAATACAAGAAGATTCATGTTTGGGAAGAAGAAATCGAGAAAGCCACCTCTACGGTTGCCGCTATCAAGAAAAACACCAAGGAACTGGAATCCATTGCCTCCAAGCAGACTATCATGGCCTTAAACGCTTCTATCGAAACCGCAAGAGTGGGTGCTGCCGGTGCAGGCTTTGGCATTATCGCCAAACAGATGGGTGAATTCTCCAAGCAGTCTGCCGAGATTTATAAACAGATTACAGAGGATGCGAATAAGATTTCCGATTCCATCGTTAAGATGAATAATGCTTAGGTATGAAGTAAACCATGCATGAAAAACTAATGTATATCGGAAGTTTGTAATTTCACACAGTCATAACAACCTGAGGTGAAATTTACTACTTCCGAAAATCATTATTGGCGGGCATTAATAACCTTCTCTACCCTTTCCAAAAAATCCTGAGGCATATAGGGTTTCTTCACATATCCAGCAGCGTCAAGCTTTCCTGCCTTAATGACTGTATCTTCATTCGCATCTGCTGTTAAGAACATGACCGGAATTTGGATAAATTCTTTATTTTCCCTGATATGCTCCAATGTCTTTATTCCATTCATAATCGGCATCTCAACGTCTAACAGAATCAGGTCTACCGATTTACTTTTCAGTATTGTCAAGCACTCCATACCGGACGATGCGGTTATAACGATATACCCATTTTCCTCCAAAATAAATTTCGCCATCTTTAAGTTCATTTCATCATCATCTACAACTAATATTGTCTCCATAGCTCTCCATTCTTAATATTTCTCTCCAAGTACGCTCATTATTTCTAAATATGTTAAAACAGTCTCCGGTCTCCAGGTTATGTATTCTGAGGCAGATTATTTTTCCTATTCTGTAATATTATACATAATTAAGGCAAAATAGTAAACTAGCCAAATATCTTTCTGGCATTGATAATATTATAATACCCCTATCCTATCGCAGTATTTCTTATCACGTTAAGAAGGAGTACGATATATGTCAAAGATTAAACGTTATAAAAAAATTCTGACGGATAACAAGTTATCCGTCAGAAAACCCAATGCTATTCAATAATAATTTCCAAATATCCAACTACCTTTGACAAATCAAATTCTTTCAGAATCCCAAGATTCGGATCATAATACTGTCCGTTATATCCTACCAGATAATGACTGTATCTTCCCATTCTCTCCATGATGATACAGCAGTGTGGCAATGTAACTTCTTTTCCCAATGTATAAACAATCTTGTCAGCATGACGGATACCCAGGTAATCCAGTGTGACAATCATCTTACTCATATTGGCCTGCCACTCTCTGCACTTCATAATATCGCTTGCCTCATCCAATGTAGTTCCGGCAATCATTGCGATACAGGATTGTCCGCACAAACCGTCCCATGGCTGGGTAACGAGATCAATTCCATCTATCTTACGGATAGGATGCTCAATACTGTATGGACTGTTACCTCCTACACCTGCTACATTTCCTACGATTTCAATGGAAATCAGATACTTCTTTCCCATCTGAACCTTGGACAGTGTATCCTGATTTACAGGAATGTCATAATAGCCCTGTCCTCTCGGTACCAGGTCGCAGATAAAGCAAACATCGTCAAAACACACTCTGACCGGAGCGTCTCCTACCTTTTCACACACTTCCCATACATTAAACGGCACAGCAATCGTATTCTCGTTTTCCCTGAATTCCACCGTACCTTCAAATTCATATTTCATCTCATCCACCACACCTTTCTTATCTTACGTCATCCCGATTTACATTTATCAACTGATATGGCTATTGTAACATGAACAATTGTTGCCAGACAACCTGTGCACCTTATTTAGAACATTAATTTTGATGGTGCTTCTCCCACAATCTCTTTAAATCTTCTGGCAAAAGTTGAATAATCATGAAATCCGCATTCATAGCAGGCTACAGAGGCCGGCATGCCGGACAGGATCATACGCCGCGCCATCTGAATTCTTTTCTCATTAATATACTGATGAATAGAATACCCTGTAGCTTCCTTAAACTGCCTCATCAGATAGTATTTGCTGATGTAAAACTGCCCCGCCAGAATATCGACATTAATTTCTTCTGCCAAATGTTCCTGAATATAGGTAATGGCATCCACTACCTTCTCATGATAAACCGCAGTTGTAAGATATGCCTTTGGCTGTTCTATACATTTTCTGTTAAACAAAACCATAAATTCCAAAAAAGCAGCCTTTAGTAGCAAATCCCCCAGATACTCTCCACTCTGTTTCTCAATCCGGGTCATCCTCAGAAGACATCCAACAATTTCTTCATAACTCTCTGCCGTAAAATGAACCACCCTGTTTTGCGACTGTTGTGCCTCTTCAAAACATCTTTTCAGGCTCTCCCCCCGCTCATTCTCCTCTGCCAAAAATGCTTCCGACAGATAAATAATATAGCGGTTATACGGTACACTGCTGTCAATCTCCGGCTTATGGATCACATTGGCTCCCACAAGAACAAAATCGTGAGGTTTCAGATGATAAGTCTTACCCTCAATCTTGTAGTCAACTTTACCTTCCACAAAATAAATAATTTTGTAAAATTCATGATAATGAAAAGCAAACTCCTGCTTCTTACAATCCCTTAAATGAAACACTCTGAAAGGCTCTGTCAGATATCCTGCTTTCTCATACTGCTCCGGTTTTCTGTCATTCATCCGCCAAATCCTCAAAACTGATATTCAAATCCACATTGCCAGTAATGCCTTTCACAGTACCGGTATCCGAGTACTGCCATACCTTAAACGCATAGGGATAATAAATCGTGTCATCATAATAAGCAATCCATTTATCATATTCTTCCAACTTTTCCAGATCCAGCAGCATCATAAACGTCTTAAGATTGCCATAAATGATCGGCGTATACCCGGCCTCCCTGATCTTCTCGCAGAAAGCAATGCAGTACTCGGTTCTTTCTTCCTTCGTCAGCTCATGGGTTCTCGCTTTGGCATTCGACACTGCCTCAACATCAAGCACTATCGGATAGTTTACCAAATAGGGCTCTATGGCATCCAGAACATATTCAGCCTCTTCTTCGGCTTCCTCCACACTGGTAGCCTGGGTAAAAAAATACACACCTACATCAATATCGTTATCCAGTGCCCCTTTGATATTATCCTCAAAATTATCATCTTCGATGATTTCACCTTCCGTATACCCCCGGATTCCTAATCTGATAAAAGCATACTCTACCTCATCCTTTGCAACCTTATCCCATTCAATCTTTCCCTGATACTTGGACACATCAATACCTTTATGGGATACGACATTGCCATCTTCATAATATTGCATGATCATATCATCATCTAGCGCAAACTGATTAAGATCATATGTATGATGAGCAAGCTCATCAGAAATGGGAAAGAAAGAATACTGTCCCGCATCCGCCACTACAATCTCATCCGGGAAAAAATATCGGAGCATTTCGGTAGTGCTCTCGCCTGAAGACATCTTTTCCTTCAATTCCCCTAAAAATTCATCCGATACCTGTTGGCCGGTCTCTTCCTTTGCCGTTTCTACCGCATTGGCAATTAACGCATCAACCTCTCCCTGTGTATAGGTCATTTCCTCATCCATACGGATTGCCTCTAATTCATTCATAACCACTGTATTTTCCATCTGAACAGCCCGGCATTTAAATACCATGATCAGACAAATTGTAATGGATGCCAGTGTTACAAGGCACAAAATAATGGAACCAACCAGTGTACTGTTCTCACTTCTCCTATGCTTTTTCTTTCGTCTTTTTCCCTGGAAACTAATATCCCTCATACGCTCTCCTATCTCGTTCTACATCTTTTCACTAAAGTAACTTTTATATCCTTCGCCAAAAATTTCATTTGCACCGGTAACAATCATAAAAGAATCCGGATCTTCAGCCTTAACAATTTCTTCTACCCGCGGAAATACCGTTTTCTTCATAGCGCACATAATCACTTTCTTATCCTTTCCGCTATATGCGCCCTGCCCGTTTATATATGTTACACCAATATCCAGATCCTCCAGAATACGTTCCGTAATCTGCTCCGGTTTATTGCTGATAATATACAGCAATTTTGCTTCATCCCTGCCATACAGCACAATATCCATAACCATAGATGCACAGGACGCAGAAATTGCCGCATATAAGGCTGCATTCATATCCCGAAAAAGAAATCCCGACAATGCCACAACAACAGCATCGCATATAAAGTAAATCCTGCCGGTTCTGATATGGGGCATTTTAAGCCTGATTGCCTTCACAATGATATCAATTCCACCGGTCGTCGCACCTACTTTAAAGATAACACCAATCGATACCGCTGACAAGACACCACCTGCCAGCGCTGCCAATAGTATATCATGTGTAGCCGCATCAAAAACAGTCAAAATATTGGTAAAAAACGATATCAGGACAATCGCATAAATAGACGATACCGTTAATCCAAGTCCGAATCTCCAAACCGCAAAAAGAAGAATCGGGATATTCAAAAGAAAAATCCACGTTCCGGTACCGACCGGCAAAAAACGGTTTAATATAATGGAAATACCGGTTATCCCACCGGGTGCCATATGATTCGGATCGATAAACAGACTGACACCGACTGCATATAGTAATGCTGCCGCTGTTATTATAATATATTTCTTTAGCCATTCTGTCTTGCTCTTTTTTTTATTTTTAATATATTTTTTCATTTTATCATTTATCCTGACTTTTCTTTCATTGGCTCTGTCATATCTTTTCACAGGAATCTTATGACATTACCGTTATCTTTATCATCTCCCTTTTTTGTGATTTCATTACTGTTTGATTGGATAACAGTATGACTTTTATGATTGAACATAAAAGACAGCCATAAACAAATAGTTTATGACTGTCCTGATTCTAAAGTTTCAAAACCTTTGCGTTACGGCTTAAAACAACTACCTCTATATACTTGCCCTTACCAGCTTCGGCTGATATCCGTTTTCATGCAAAGCATCAATAATCTGGTTCTTATGGTCGGTTCCGTATGCCTCCAGCGTAATACGAAGCTCCACTGCCGCACTCCTATTGATTGATACGAACTGATTATGCTCCAGTTTAATGACATTACCGTTCTGTTTGGCAATCACATCGGCCACTCTGGAAAGTTCACCCGGCTTATCCGGCAGAAGCACCGACACAGTAAAGATTCTGTCTCTAAGCACCAGACCCTGCTGTACTACAGAGGACATGGTAATCACGTCCATGTTGCCGCCGCTTAAGATAGATACGATTTTCTTATTCTTCACATCCAGATGCTTCAAAGCAGCTACGGTAAGCAGTCCGGAATTCTCTACGATCATCTTATGATTTTCTACCATATCCAGGAAAGAAACAACCAGTTCCTCATCCTCTATGGTAATGATATCATCCAGATTTTTGCTGACATAGGGGAAAATAGTCGATCCCGGTGTTTTAACTGCCGTACCGTCCGCAATCGTACTCACATGATCCAGCGTAAGCACCTTGCCGGCCCGGATAGATTCCTGCATACAGTTAGCACCTGCCGGTTCCACCCCGATCACCTTGATCTTCGGATTCAGGAGCTTAGCCAGCGTGGATACCCCTGTGGCAAGGCCGCCACCGCCGATAGGAACCAATATGTAATCTACAAGCGGAAGTTCCTTGATGATCTCCATGGCAATAGTCCCCTGACCGGTAGCCACATCCAGATCATCAAAGGGATGTACAAAAGTATATCCTTTCTCTTCTGCCAACTGATAGGCATATGCACATGCTTCATCATACACATCCCCGTGCAGCACCACTTCCGCACCATAGCCTTTTGTACGGTTCACTTTGATAAGAGGCGTGGTAGTAGGCATTACAATCACCGCCTTAACGCCATAGCATTTTGCTGCATAGGCAACACCCTGCGCATGATTTCCGGCAGAAGCAGTTATCAGCCCTTTGGCTCTCTCCTCCTCAGACAGCGTACTGATCTTATAATAAGCACCTCTGAGCTTATAAGCTCCCGTAAGCTGCATATTCTCCGGTTTCAGATATACCTTGTTACCCGTCTGGGCACTGAAATAATCACTGTACACCAGCTTTGTCTCAGAGGTAACCTGTTTGACAACTTCATATGCTTCCTCAAATTTATCCAAAGATAATTCATTCTTCCCCATGTCAGTTTCCACGCCTTTCTTCTGCTTTGTTAATTATTATCTTACGCTGGTTACTCCTGTAACTCTTCCTGCTCAGAATCATCCTGTTTTACATCAAAGAGTGCATCTACAAATTGATCTGCATCAAATTTCTGTAAATCTTCTATTGATTCACCCACACCAATATATTTTACAGGTATTTGCAATTCTGACTGGATTGCCACCGCAATGCCACCCTTGGCTGTTCCGTCCATCTTAGTCAGGATTATGCCGGTAAGATCTGCCACTTCTCCGAACTCTTTCGCCTGCTGTAAGGCATTCTGCCCCGTTGTACCATCAAGCACTACAAGATTCTCTCTGTGCACGCCCGGGAATTCTTTCTCAATAATCCGATTGATCTTTTTAAGCTCTTCCATCAGGTTCTTCTTATTATGAAGCCTTCCTGCGGTATCACATAAAAGTACATCCACATTACGGGCTTTGGCTGCATGTACGGCATCAAAAATCACGCTGGCAGGATCAGATCCTTCTGCACCGCCAATCATATCTACTCCGGCACGATTAGCCCACTCACCAAGCTGTTCTCCGGCCGCTGCCCGGAAGGTATCCGCCGCAGCAATCAATACTTTGCGTCCCTGTCCTTTTAATTTTCCGGCAAGCTTACCAACTGTGGTAGTTTTGCCGACGCCGTTGACACCGATCACCAAGACAACCGACTGCTCATGTTCAAAATCATAGGCAGTTTCTCCCACCTGCATCTGCTCCTTAATGTTCTGAATCAGAAACTCTTTACAGGCTGCAGGTTCCTTAATATGATTCTCTTTTACCTGTTCTCTTAATTTGTCCAGAATTTCTTCCGTAGCGCTAACACCGATATCTCCCATGATCAGGATTTCTTCCAGTTCCTCATAGAAATCATCATCTATATTGGAGAAACCGCTAAACACAGAATCAATTCCGTGTACAATATTATTTCTTGTCTTGGTTAAGCCTGCTTTCAGGCGGCTGAAAAAGCCTTTCTTCTCTTCACTCATTAATCATCCAATTCCTTATCAATCAAATTTACACTGACTAACGTCGACACGCCCTTCTCCTGCATGGTAATACCGTACAGGCGGTCTGCCTTCTCCATCGTACCACGTCTATGTGTAATAACGATAAACTGGGTGTTCTTCGTCAGTTTATGTAAATATTTGGCAAAACGTGTTACATTGTTCTCGTCAAGTGCCGCCTCAATCTCATCGAGGAGGCAGAACGGCGAAGGCTTCAGATTCTGAATGGCAAACAACAGACAGATAGCGGTCAGTGATTTCTCTCCACCGGACATCTGCATCATGTTGACGAGTTTCTTTCCCGGCGGCTGTGCAATGATGCGAATGCCTGCCTCCAGAATATCTTCATCTTCAATCAGTTCCAGAGTTCCTTTACCACCACCGAATAACTCTTTAAATACTTTGTCAAATTCTCTGTTGATTTCCGCAAACTTCTCATTAAACTGTTTACGCATAGAGGTATCCAGCTCTTCAATAATGCCTTCCAGCGTTTTCTCAGCTTCTACCAGATCATCGTGCTGGGTCTTTAAGAAGGTATATCGCTCCATCAGATTCTTATAATCCTCAATTGCGTTTACATTGACATCTCCCAGTTTCTTAATCTCATCTTTTAAAACGCTGATATCCTTTTTCAAGGAAGGCAGATCCGTCATCTCCTCATTCTTAAGAGACTCTGCATCGGAAAGGGTAATCTCATATTCATCCCACATATAGTTGATCTGGGATTCTATGGACTCTTCCATACGCTCCTTCTGACTGTTCAGACGATAGACTTCCTTATCCAGCGCCGCCATACGCTCGGACAATTCCTCTCTGGTAGTAAAGAAATTCTTCTGTTTTGTCGACAGCTGCTCTTTACTCTCAATATCTTCCTTTAACTTCTTCTCAGCATCTGTCTGGGTCGTGTGCGAAGCCGCAATTGTTTTCTCAATTTCCAGGATACTGGCTTTCTTGCGTTCAACCTCTTCTTTGCCCAGATGCAATCCCTGCTGTATTTCCTCCAGTTCAGCACTGTGTCTGGCAATCTCAGCTTCCACACGTTCCAGATTCTGTCTTTGGAAATCTGCACTCTGGCGCATTTTCTCTACTTCAACATCCCATTCAGACACTTTGGAAGACTGTGCAGACTCCTCAGTCCGTTTAGCTTCCAACTCCTTCTGGAATTCTGCGATCTGAACCTCAACTGTTTTCTCCAGCTTTTCGGAATCTTCCAGTTCTCTGACAATCTCGTCTTTGCCAACCTGGATTTCCTTAATCTGCAGTTCAATATCCTGTTCCTCAGACTTTAATTCTCCAAAGCCTTCCTCCGTCTCGCTCTTCTTATCCTGAGCCTGAAGGACATTCATCCTGGCCGTATTCTGCTCAATAAACTTGCGCTGTAATTGTCCTTTGACATCCTCTAATTCCATACGCAGCTTATTACGGTTCTTCTTAGTCTCTTCGATATCATTCAGAATCTGATCAATATCAATGACATACTGCTTTACCTTTTTCTCCAGTTCTTCCATCTCACGACGGCGTCCTAAGAGATTGGAATTATTCTTAAATGCACCACCACTGATGGCACCACCCGGAACGAGAAGTTCTCCTTCCAGTGTAACCATACGGATACCATAATCGAATTTCCGGGCAATCTTCACGGCATTATCCACGTTATCCACGACCATGATACGCCCCAACATGGCTTTGGCCACATTCTTATATTTCTTGTCAATCTTAACCAGTTCATCTGCCATTCCGATGACGCCTTTTTCCTTAAGTGCCTCCGGATTCTTGAATTCCTGGGGATGGGTAATACTGGTGAGCGGCAGGAATGTTGCCCGTCCTGCTCTGGCTTTCTTAAGAAAGCCGATCATTCGTTTAGCAGTCTCCTCATCTTCTGTGACAATATTCTGAATATTGCCGCCCAATGCTGTTTCAATGGCAGTCTCATACTTCTCCTCTGCCTGAATGATATCCGCCACAACACCAATGATTCCCTTCTCGCTGTCCTTCTGTTCCATAACAGCCTTGACACTGCCGCCGTAGCCCTCATAACGCTCAGTCAGATTGGACAAAGCTTCTAACTTGGACTTCTCCTGATGATACAGAACCTGGGTATCCCGCAGTTTCTGATCCTTGCCCGAAAGTTCCTCACGAATACCGGAAAGCTGTTCCTCCATGCTCTCCTGCTTCTCATTCAATTCACGAATTACCACATTAACAGCTTCAAACTCTTCTTCCAGTTTCTTGATTGTCTCGGTCTGCTCTGCCTCATCCGACTTGGCACGAAGCAATCTGGAATTTAACTCTGCCTTACGAATATTAATCTGCTCCAGCATGGTATCAAAACGTCCCATTTTGGATTTAATGGTGGCACGGTTATTCAGGGCATCAATAATGGTATTCTTACCACTTTCTATATTATTATTTAATTCCTCTATCTTACTCTGGGTTGCTTCCAGAAGCTGTCTGGCTTCCGTTCTTGCCTGTTCTAACTGTTCCAGCTTATCATCAATATCTTTTTTCTCTGTTACAATGCCCGCTTTTTCCTGATTCCTCTCATCTATCTGTTCCTGAATACTATGGATTCGATTCTGTAAATGCTCCTCATTTCCTTCTGCGGAATGAATCTGCTCTTTTAAAACATTAATTTCTCCCTCAAGTTTGGAGCGCATCACACCGGTATCCGTCAATGTGGCTCTGGCAGTCTCGATTGCCTGATCCAACAATTCAATCTGGCTCTCGATCTGCTCATACTCAGCCTTAATATTTTCATATTTTGTTGTAGTGTCTTCCAAATCACCGGTTGCAATGTGAAGTTTGCCGTCCACATCGGAAAGCTGCTCTCTGATACGCACATTTTCCAGCAAGAATACATTTACATCCAGTGTCTTTAACTCTTCTTTTTTCTTCAGATAAATCTTAGCCTTCTCGGATTGTCTCTCCAAAGGCCCTGTCTGCTTCTCCAGTTCTGCCAGAATGTCATTGACACGAAGAAGGTTCTGCTTCTCATTCTCTAATTTCTTCTGAGCAGCATACTTCCTGCGCTTGAATTTCACAATGCCTGCCGCTTCATCGAAAAGTTCTCTTCTCTCTTCCGGCTTACCGCTTAAGATTTTATCAATCTGACCCTGTCCGATAATAGAATATCCCTCTTTACCGATACCGGTATCATAGAATAACTCATTCACATCTTTCAGACGACAGGGCGTACCATTAATCATATACTCACTTTCACCGGAGCGATACAAACGCCTGGAAACAGTTACCTCATCATAATCAATGGCAAGCTGATGGTCGGAATTATCCAGTGTAATCGCCACATAGGCATATCCTAACGGCTTACGCATCTCCGTGCCGGAGAAAATAACATCCTGCATGGAAGCGCCACGAAGCTGCTTGATGCGCTGTTCACCCAGTACCCATCTGACCGCATCTGCAACATTACTTTTACCGGAACCGTTTGGTCCCACGATTCCCGTGATACCGTTATGGAACTTAAAATTAATCTTATTGGCAAAGGACTTAAATCCATGTACCTCAATACTTTTTAAATACATATGTACCTCTCATCTAAAACTTAACCGTGTATTTCACCAGCTTCTTTTCTCTGCAACAATGCCTCATAGGCTGCCTGTTGTTCTGCTGATTTCTTGGAATGCCCTTTACCGCATCCAACCATCACATCACCTACATAAGCCTCCACCGTAAATATTTTAGCATGCTCGGGTCCTTCTTCTTTCCGTAATTCATAGCGAAGCGCCCCTTGATTATCGCGCTGCACAAGTTCCTGTAGAATTGTCTTGGCATCATAGAATAAAACCTTATTCTCCAGGTCTGACAAAATAAACCGATGAATGAACTTCTTCGCCTCTTCAATCCCACTGTCCAAATAAATGGCACCGATGGTTGCCTCCATCACATCCGAAATAATGGAATCCCTCGTTCTTCCTCCGGTTGCTTCCTCTCCCTTTCCCAAAAGAATGTATTGCTCTAAGGAAATCTCTTTCGCGCAAAAAGCCAACGCCGGTTCACACACCATGGAAGAACGTTTTCTCGTCAGTTGTCCTTCCGGTAGGTCCGGATGCTCTTTAAAGAGGAAATCGCTGCTGACCAGTTCCAGTACCGCATCTCCCAAAAACTCCAGACGCTCATAATCCCCTGTCTTATTAATTTTCTGTTCATTGGCATAGGAACTGTGAGTAAGCGCCTGCTTCAGCAGACTTCTATTCTGAAATTGATACCCTATTTTCTGCTCCAGCTGTGACATTTTCTCTTCCAACATAAAAATATCATGCCTTTCTTTACATGGAAAAGCCCCTTCATTCCAGAAAGGGCTTCTACTTTGTTATTCCCTAGAATTTTTAATCAAGTCAACCGCTTCTCCAACGGTAACAATATGTTCTGCCTGTTCAGGCGTGATTTCAATCTCAAATGCCTCTTCAATCTTCATGATAATCTGATATATATCCAGAGAATCCGCACCAAGATCTTCTAAAAAAGTGGTTTCCAATGTAATCTCATTAGGATCTACATTTAACACTCCTGCTATCACTTCTTGTAACTTCTCAAGTTCCATCACAACAGCCAACCTTTCCGATTTTTCTATTGTCTAGTTCTCCTGTGCAGATACAACTTCTTCCGTCATAATCTTCTCTTTGATTTTCTCATTGATTTTCTGCTCTGTAAAAGTAATGCACTGTAAAATTGAATTTCTAATCTCATTCGCCTTGGAACTGCCATGTGTCTTTACAACCAGTCCTTTCAGACCAAGCATGGGTGCTCCGCCATACTGTTCCAGATCAAATGCCTTTAATGTCTGTTTAAGAGCCGGCTTCACTAAAAGAGCGCCAATCTTACTTCTAAGGGAGGTCATCATGCCTTCCTTAACCTTCTTAATCAAAGTCAGTCCAACACCTTCATAAGTCTTCAGCACCACATTTCCCACAAACGCCTCGCAGACTACTACATCTGCCGCGCCTGCCGGAATATCTCTCGCCTCTACACTACCGATAAAATTAATATCAGGACAATTCTTAAGCAACGGGAACGTCTCTTTTACCAACGCATTCCCTTTCTCCTCCTCGGCACCGATATTTACGATACCGACCTTCGGATTCGGTATGCCCATAACATTTTCCATATATACAGATCCCATCTTAGCAAACTGTACCAGATGAGATGGTCTTGCATCCACATTGGCTCCACAGTCAATCAACAGGGAACAGCCTGTAGCAGTCGGAATTAGCGGTGCCAGAGGCGGCCTTTCCACACCTTTGATACGCCCTACGATAACTTGTCCGCCAACCAGAGTTGCGCCCGTACTTCCCGCAGATACATAGGCATCACAGGTTCCGTCTTTAACCAGATTCAATGCCTTCACAAGAGAAGAATCCTTCTTCTTACGAATTGCCATAACCGGCGGCTCTGCTGTCTCAATAATTTCCGAAGCATGGACAATTTCCATCTGCTCCTGAGGATATGTATAGCCTGCCAGTTCTTTCTTAAGAACATCTTCCGGTCCAACCAGGTAAATTTTTACCTGGTTGCTTTCATTGATGGCCTCTACTGCACCTTTGACAATCTCTACCGGTGCATTATCTCCCCCCATTGCATCCACTGCCACTTTAACATATTCACTCATAAGTTACCTTCCGTTTCCGATGTCTGTCAAATCTGTAAAATGAACATCATATATTAATATACTAAAAAAACATATAAAAATCAAGGCTTCCCGGAAAATCCGGAAAGCCTTTGATGTACAGTGATTAATCAACTGCAATAATTTCTTTTTTGTTGTATGTTCCACATTTCTTACATACTCTGTGAGGTACCATTAAAGCACCACATTTGCTACATTTTACTAATGTAGGAGCAGTCATCTTCCAGTTTGCTCTTCTCTTATCTCTTCTACCTTTAGAAGATTTGTTCTTAGGACAAATAGACATCGTTACACCTCCTTATTTGCGTTAAAGATATCTTTTATTACTGCCATCCTTGGATCAGGAACAAAAGTATCACATTCGCATGTTCCCGTATTCAGATCCTTTCCGCACTGACGGCAAATTCCTTTACAGTCAGGCTTACAAAGAACCTTCATAGGCCAGTTAATTACGATTTCATTTGCTAGTAAGTCTTCTACATCTAATTCATAACCGTCCATAAATCTCTGATCATCACTTTCATCTGATGTCTCAGCAATTCTGTCCGGTGCGAACACTTCTCTGCTAAATGCAAGTTTCAGTTCCTCTTCCACAGGCTTTAAGCATCGGTCACAGCTCATGGCAAAAGCCAGCTCTCCGGTTCCGTCAATCCGTGCTCGTCCTTTGCCAAGATTGGTAAAGGTAAATTGGATTGGCGTTTTGCGAACTACCGGAAATACTTCTCCGCCGATAGATATCTGTGTCAATTCTGCTTCTATCTGCTTTGAGATCACTTTATCCTCGTTGGTTAACACATCAGTTAAGTTCACGAACATAGTTGACTCCTATCCACACTCAAACAATTATACATAGCGTAATACGGTTTGTCAACCAGGAATTTCAGGAAACTTAAAAAGGAATTTCAGGAAACTTAAAAAGGTGAAACTTAAAAAGGTCATTTAGAACAAAAGTGATACATTCCCCAAGTAAAGAATTCTGATCAGGCCAATCAACAACAAATGTGCAGGATAATACAGATAAAAGAACCACTTCATCCATCCGGCTTTGCCACGTTGTCCATTATATTGTTTCAGTATAGGATATATCAGAAGTACTCCAATCTGAACCAGTGCATATCCTTTGCTCACAAAAAAGAAGGAAACCACTGCATAACACACTACATATACAATGATTGATTTCATCTGTTCTTTAAGGTTGCCTCGTCTTGCATACATATCTACAATTGCTAAAACCGCAATACAGCTCCAATCTGCCGGAAAAGCAAGCAGTATCAATCCTGTAATGGCCAATGTCTTCTGCCACTGTTTGATATTTTCAGCTTTATATTGAATCCACAGAACAACAACAGCCAGAAACAGCGGCCACATAACGCTGGTTTGATTAAATATGCCCGTCGATAAAGGGATTGGATTAATCCCAAACGCAAAGCAATAGGCAAAATGAGATATCACAGCAAATAGAAGCATTCTCTGCATGTATTTCTTAATATTCTTTGTATAGTAAAAACCTTCACAAACAAAGAACCACATGATCGGCGCAGTTACTCGTCCGATCAGATGTAATCCTATTGCTGCCGGTTCTATCGGAAATCCCGGAAAGAACAAATCCGATGCATGATCTATCGTCATGGCAATAATAGCAATCAGCTTGATATGGTTCGCATTCAGTATCTTATTTTTCTCCGCTACTTTTTCCACCTATCTATCCTCCTCAGATTTATATATGTATTATCATTATTCTGTCATGATAGATTTTATCATATCCTATTTACTTTGGAGTTACAACGAAATAAACATAAGATGCTAAATTAAAACAGTATGATGCAAAACATATAGATAAGTTGCAGAAAAAGAGACCAATACATTGCATCATATCAGCATCTGTATCAGTCTCTTTATGACTACTTTACAATTGCATAAGTTTCTCTGGCAATGGCAAGTTCCTCGTTAGTGGGAATCACAAGCACTTTTGTTTTGGAATCCGGTGTAGTAATAACCAAATCCTCTCCGCGCTTTCCGTTCTGGTCTTCATCCAGTGTAATGTCCAGATATCCGAGTCGTTTACAGATCAGATTTCTGATCAAAGGACTGTTCTCACCAAGTCCGGCGGTAAAACAGATACCATCCACTCCATTCATAGCCGCCACATATGCTCCGATATATTTTGCCACACGGTATGCAAAGGCTTCCATTGTACGTACACTTGCTTCCTGTCCTTCCAGATAAGCATCCTCCAGATCCCTGAAATCGGAAGAAAAGTTGTCGGACAATCCAAGCACACCTGACTTCTTGTTCAGGATCGTCATAATCTCATCAATAGATTTCCCCTCTTTATGTGCCAGGAATTCGATAATCGCCGGATCAATATCACCGGAACGGGTTCCCATGATCAAGCCTTCCAACGGGGTCAGACCCATGGAGGTATCAATACATTTGCCGTTCTGCACTGCAGATACGCTGGCACCATTTCCAAGATGGCAAACAATCAGCTTCAAATCCTCATATTTCTGTTCCAACACCTCAGCCGCTTTCTTAGATACATAGGAATGGCTGGTTCCGTGGAAGCCATATCTTCTTATCTTATACTTCTCATAATATTCATAGGGAATTCCATATAAATATGCTTCCTGTGGCATCGTCTGATGGAATGCAGTGTCAAAAACCGCTACCATAGGAGTATCCGGCATCAATTCCTTACATGCTGCGATACCGATTAAGTTAGCCGGATTATGCAGCGGTGCCAGTTCGTTGCATTCGGTAATTGCCGCAATGACTTCTTCGGTAATCAACGTAGATGCAGCAAATTTCTCTCCACCATGTACAATACGGTGCCCCACTGCACCAATCTCGGATAAGTCTTTTACAACACCGTTTTCTTTATCCGTTAAAGCCTCCAATACCAGCTTAATGGCCTGTGTATGGTCTTCCATCGGTGTAACGGTTTTCAGCTTGCCTTTGCCTGCCGGTTGATAAACAAGCTGGCTCCCTTCAATACCGATACGCTCACATAAGCCTTTGGCAATCAGCTTCTCTGTCACAGCATCTATTAACTGGAATTTTAAAGAAGAACTGCCGCAGTTAATGACTAAAATGTTCATTTCTATTTCCTTCTTTCTGCTACAATATATATGTTCTTTTACAGATTTGCAGCCGCAGAATTTATCCTGCGGCTCGTGTTGCACTTCGCAATATCAGAAGAAATAAATGTCTGTTCATTCATGCAAGCATGATGTCATCCATTTATTCCTTCTGCCGCTGCAAATCTGCTTATCACGCAAGCTGTGCTTGAACAGCAGTAAGGGCTACAACACCCACGATGTCTTCCCAGGAGCAGCCACGAGAAAGGTCATTAACCGGTTTTGCAATCCCCTGAAGCATCGGTCCGTAGGCTTCTGCTTTACCGAGTCTCTGCACAAGCTTATAGCCAATATTACCACAGTCAAGATTCGGGAAGATCAATACATTTGCTTTACCGGCAACTTCACTGCCCGGTGCCTTTGATTTTGCTACTGAAGGAACCAATGCGGCATCTGTCTGTAGTTCACCATCAATGCACAGATTCGGATACTGTTCATGAGCAATTCTGGTAGCTTCCACCATCTTATCTACAAGCGGATGTTTCGCACTGCCTTTGGTGGAATGAGACAACATAGCAATAATGGGTTTTGCACCTATGAGGCTCTTAAAGCTCTTAGCTGAAGTATCTGCAATGGCTGCCAGTTCTTCCGGGGTAGGGTCCTGATTCAGACCACAATCTGCAAACAGGAAGGTGCCGTTCTCTCCATACTCGCAATCCGGTACATCCAGAATAAAGAAACCGGATACCAGTTTTACACCGGGCGCTGTTTTCAAAATCTGCAATGCCGGTCTTAATGTATCTGCTGTTGCATGGCAGGCTCCTGCCACCATACCGTCCGCATCATTGGCCTTAACCATAATAACACCAAAAGTCAAATAGTCTTTTAACAGGATTTCCCTTGCTTTCTCCGGTGTCATGCCTTTATTCTTTCTGGTCTCATAGAGCAGATTCACATACTCGTCCAGCTTGTCTGTTGTCTCCGGATCAATGATCGTAACACCATCCAGCTCAACCTCCAGCCAACCTGCACCATCCATAATCTTTTCTTCATTACCAACCATAATTATATTGGCAATACCTTCCTTGAGAATATTGGCTGCAGCGATAAGCGTTCTCTTATCGTTTGTTTCCGGCAGAACAATCGTCTTCTTGTCTGCCCTTGCTTTTTCTTTCATCAAATCAATGTAAGACATACCTCACCCTCCTATATATCCAATAATTTTTTGTCTGTAATCTCTTTCCTTATTTTACAAAATTAGCTCTTTGTATACAAGATACTTTTCTTGAATTTTTTGTGCTAATATCAGTACAAAACAGGCTTTTTTATGTTAGACTATTGTCTAATAATACTTGAAAGAGAGATTTCCATGAAAACAGTCGGAATTATTGCAGAATATAATCCTTTTCACAACGGACATGCTTACCAGATTGCCAAAGCAAAAGAAATAACAGGTGCTGATTATTGCATCGTAGTTATGAGCGGGGATTTTGTTCAAAGAGGAGCTCCTGCGTTCCTGAATAAATATTTGCGAGCAGAATGTGCTCTTAAAAACGGTGCGGACATTGTTTTGGAGCTGCCGGTTCATTACGCACTTAGCAGTGCGGAATATTTTGCGTCCGGTGCCGTTGCCTTATTAGATAAATTAGGCGTAACCGATACTCTGTGCTTTGGCAGTGAATGTGGCGACATCTCACTTTTATCAGAATTCGCATCACAGTTATTATCGGAAAGCGATCAATTCAAAGAAGTCCTGAACAGACAGCTTAAATGCGGCCTGTCTTTTCCTGCTGCAAGAAATGCTGCCATTGAGGCTTCCGCTCCACACCTGTCTTCCCATATGGAAATATTGACTAATCCCAATAACATTCTGGGCATCGAATACTGCAAGGCACTCTATAAACGCTCAAGTTCTATGGTACCTCACACCATTTGCCGTGCAGGTTCTTCTTATCATGATGCAAGTTTGGACGCATGCTACAGTTCTGCCCTTGCTATCCGAAGTGCATTAACTGATAACGGTTCTTTAGATTCCATACGGGATCAGGTCCCAGCCTCCGTATATACATTGTTAGAAGAACACTGCGGAATAGATTATCCGATTCTGCCCGATGATCTGTCCTTTCTACTGCACTACCAGCTTTTATCAGAGCAGGCCACAGGTTATACCGATCATCCGGATATTGATCCGGATTTTTCAGATCGTATCTCTCACATGCTCCCTCAATATCGCAATTATACTTCGTTCTGTGAACTGCTCAAAACCAAGAACCGTACTTATACCAGGATTTCCCGCAGCCTGATGCATATATTACTTCATATTACCAGAAAAGAATTTGCTGTTTACTGTAGTACAGACTATATTCTATATGCCAGGATGCTCGGTTTTCGAAAGAATGCTCAGCCGCTTCTGTCAGCCATCAAGGAAAAGAGTTCAATACCTTTAATCTCCAAGCTTGCCGATGCCGACTCTGTCTTAGCTCCACTGGGAAGTCAGATGTTAGCCAAAGATATTTATGCAAGTCATATCTATGAAATGATTACCCGACAAAAATTTCATACCGAAGAGCCTTCCGAAATAAGCGAATACAGAAAACAAATAGTCCGTGTCTGAAAACTATCCAGACACGGATTTTTATTTACTCCTGTAAAAGTTCAAAAGGCAGCCACTCTAATATTTTGTCACTCAACTCTTTCATATTGATGGGTTTGGCAATAAAATCGTTCATACCCTCTTCTATAAACATTTCCCTAGCACCATTTATGGCATTAGCCGTCAGTGCTATAATCGGCACATCTTTATAATAACCATCCTCCAGATTTCGTATCCTGTTGGCAGTCTCGATACCATCCATCTCAGGCATCATATGATCCATAAAAATAAGATTGTATTTCTTCTCCTGCACTTTAGCAAGAGCCTCCATTCCGCTTTTAGCTGTATCAACCTGCATATCAAAAGGCTTCATCAAACCGGCAGCCACCCGGAGATTTACCAGATTATCATCCACAATCAGCACCTGGGCTTCCGGTGCACGGAACCTGCTATACTCCTGCTTTCTGACCCGTCTATGTCCAGGACCATCATAATCACCACAGGGAGCAGAATCTATAATCCGCTGTGGGATAACAAAAGAAAAACAACTTCCTTCCTGATACACACTCTCCACATGAATACTGCCCCCCATTAACTGTAACAACTGTTTGGATATGGTTAATCCAAGCCCGCTTCCCTCTTTCTTACGATTACGGAATGTATCAGACTGTTCAAAGGAATTGAAAATTCGTTCCAGATCTTCCTCCTTGATTCCCATTCCGGTATCCTTGACAGATATTTTAAGCAAGGCGTTTTCCCGGTCAGTTTCATAATCGGCCTCAATAGTTATTGTTCCTTCATCCGTAAACTTAACCGCATTATTAACCAAATTAATCAGAACCTGTTTAATCCTTATTTCATCTCCGTACAAAACCCGCGGAATATTGGAATTTACCCTGACCACCAATGTAAGCCCTTTGTCCTTGACCTTACCCTGCACAAGACTTGCCACATCCTTGATCATAGTAAGTGCTTCATACTCACTTTCTATGATCTGCAATTTACCGGATTCCATCTTAGAGAAATCCAGAATATCATTAATGATTGTAAGCAACCCCTCACTGGCAGCCTGAATCTGTTCTATGTAATCCTTTTCCTCTGCATCCAAATTCCCACGAAGTGCCATCTCTGCCATTCCCAGAATAGCATTCATGGGTGTCCTGATCTCGTGACTCATATTCGCCAGAAAGGCTGATTTCACTGCTACTGCATGCTCTGCCTTCTCTTTCAGTTCCTTCATGGTCTTAGCCTGCGACATCAGATCAGTCACATCCACGATTGAGATCATATACCCCCTCACCTGTACATTATCACGAATCTCTGTGTTTCTGACCTCATAATTTTTATCATTCAAGTCAATAACTGTACCTGACTGTTCATAAAGCGCCTGGATTTCGGAAGCGCTTGTCCTTCCTTCCGCACACCCCATCTCAGGAAGTAACTCGCATGCAGTCTTATTAGCATAGAGAAAATTCATATTATTATCAGATACAATAATGCCTTCATCCATACTTTCCACCAGCAGATCTTTGGCATCACTGACTGTATCAAGAAGACCATAATACTTGATTGCCAATACCAGGATTGCTGTCGTAAGCAGCGCACCAAGTGGTGTTGTATCAACACTTTTAGTAATTCCTGATATGGAAAGTGAAATCATGAAAATCGGTGCAATACCGGCAGTACACAACAATATCCTCAACATTTTAGCATTCTTGAAAAGGAATTGTTTCTCCATCGGTCTGATACAGTAAAACAGAAAAAGCAGAAGCTGAAACAGGCTAAATGCCATATACGCATAATAAAGCGGAGCTTTCCCCAATACCAATATATATCCGAACGGGGTATCCTTCATTGCTATGGAAGTATAATACAGATGATGATATTTGCAGGTCAAAACGATTACCAGCATAACCGTATTGATTCCACCCAGTACCCCCAGAAACCTCTTGGGGACTTTTCCGGTACGGTACTCTGCAATAAAAACAAGTAACCAGAAGTCCGCATAACACTTTCCAAGATATTCCATCCCGCTATATGCCAGAAGTTCATCCAGACTGTCTGCCTGGATATACAAACATCTGGCAACGAAAATAATGATGCCGCAGGCAACCGTCAGCACCAGACTGCTCTTATATGATGTATCTTTCGTATGCAACACGTAATTCATCAGTACAAAGCATACTATCACACCTATAATATGGATTCCTAACCAGATTCCCTGCATATCGCCTCTCCCATGTTCTATGCAAAACTTAAGACTTCACTGATTTTATTGTTAATTCTCTCTTTGACAAGGGCTGCAATTTCTACTGTTGTCATTTCCTTATATTCTTCAAAAGGAATCGCCTTCAGAAAATGCACCTGCGTCTCAACCCTTTTTAAACTCCATTCCTCAAATACCTTATAAGAATCAATTAAGGCGACCGGTATAATAGGCACCTTAGCCTTCATGGCACTCTTAAAGCATCCGGGCTTAAATTCTCCTAAGGTATTATGATTATGACAGTATCCTCCCTCCGGAAAGATAATGAATTTGCGACCATTTCTGGTGTCCTCAGCCAATTCCTTGATAATACTGACAGACTGTCTTAAATCATTCTTGACAAGTCTTTTGCCATGTACAAGATCCACAAACTGTGAAACAAGAAGCTGATGGGATTTTGCATCATCCATCACAACGGAACAGGGGGCATCATGAGCATACATAATCCCCAAGGCATCATATTTACCCTGATGATTGGGAAACATCATATATCCACCCTCTTTTGGCAGATTCTCCACACCAAACCGTTTCGTTGTAATATGACCTGCTTTCATCATTCTACGAATTGCCAGTCTGGCATACTCATAGCACTCTTCTTCCGAATACTTTTCCGCATGTTTCGCCTTATATGCCATCTTGGGAATCATATAGATTCTTGGCAGATTACATGCTATGACCTGTATAAACCGTAACATAACTCCTCCTACTATAACAATGGTGAAAACAACTTCAAAATAGGTCCGATAATATTGGTCTTAACGAATTTATCCCTGCACCATTCCAGGGTAATCCGTTCGGATACCTCAAAAGTCTCTTCCATATCCTTTTTCAGATCCTCAATAGCATCCACCTGATACATCAAAACCCCACATTCAAAATGATGATAAAAACTTCTGTAATCAAAATTAATAGTGCCAACAGTAGCCAGTTCATCATCACACAGTACACACTTGGAATGAAGGAAGCCCGGTGTATACTGATAAATCTTGACACCTGCCTGGATCATTGTCTGATAATTCGACTGCGTCAGCCAATAGATCATTTTCTTATCCGGCACTCCCGGAAGCACAATGCGGACATCTACGCCCCGCTTTGCAGCCAGTTTCAGTGCCGTCTGCATCTCGTAACCCATAACCAGATAAGGGGTAAAAATGTACACATAACGTTTCGCATATCCCAAAATATTCAGATAAACATTTTCACCCACAATCTCATCATCAAAGGGGGTATCCCGATAAGGCTGCACATATCCTCTTGCCACAGGCTTTTGTTCAAAATGATAATAAAATCTGCTGTAGTCCTCTTCCGTATAGCGGGACATATTCCACATCTGCAGAAACATGACTGTGAAGTTCCACACGGCCTCTCCCTCAATGCGGATTCCCGCATCCTTCCAGCGTTCTCCATACGGATGAGTTTCATTAATATACTCATCGGCCATATTAATGCCACCGGTATATCCGATCTTACCGTCTATTACCACAATTTTTCTGTGATCTCTGTTGTTTAAAATCAACGACATAAACGGAATCAGTTTATTAAAGGCCTCACACTTGATTCCCTTCTTTTCCAACATAACATGATAATTCTTGGGTAAAATAAATACACTTCCCACATCATCATAGATGAGTCTTACTTCTACGCCTTCTTCAACTTTGCGCTCCAGTATATCCAGAACCGCATTCCACATTTTACCTTCTCCCAAAATAAAATATTCCAGAAAAATAAAATCCTTCGCCTGTTCCAGATCAAGAAGAAGCTGCTCCCAATATGGCTCGCCGTCCGGGAAATACATTGTGGCGGTATTCTTCCATACGGGCGTATCTGCATAATCACGCAAATACTTACTCTGATTTGCTACTTCGGGATTAATCTGTTCCAATTCCTTCAGTACCTGCTCATCCTGTAAAAGATTCTTTTTCACAAGTTCATCCGTTCTGTTCATGCTGTCTCTGAGCTTTCTGGGGATAAATACATGTCCAAAAGCCAGGTACAACACACCACCCAAAAGCGGGAACATCAGAATCGGTACAATCCATGCTAGTTTTACCGCCGGATTATTCTGTTTCCATATAATGTGAATCACTGCTCCGAACGTAATCAGACGCAGCAGAAAGGCAATCTCAACATAATAATTGCCCCATCTCAATATTTCTAACAAAAAGAAGCCCACCTGCAGCAAAACCAGAATTGCTGTAATGACTACTCTGTTAAATGCATAATGTAATATCTTTCTCATTTCAAAAATCCGTTTACTATCTGTTCTTCTGCTTCCTTCTCTGTCAGTCCAAGCGTCATAAGTTTGATCAGCTGTTCTCCGGCAATCTTTCCGATAGCCGCCTCATGGATCAAATTGGCATCAATATTATTTGCCGTCAACTCCGGTATGGCGCTGACACTGGCATCATCCATAATAATAGCATCACATTCACTGTGCCCCTGACATCTGCTGTTACCGATAATCTGGCTCTTGAATAACTGTCTTGAATTTTCCTTGGCCACAGAACGAGACACCAGATTAACGCTGGAACCATCACCCATCATATTCACTGTAAAATCGGTCTCGGCATACTGCTTTCCATGGGTCATGATTTTCTCATGGATTACCAAAGAAGCGCCCTCTGCTACCTCGGCCCTGGTCACTCTTCTGGTAGAATCTATCCCTTTAATCTGTACCGTTTCCATTTCTAAAGATGCACCTTCTGCCAGATGAATCTCGGTTGTGGGATTCATGATTCGTTCTCCGTTACCGTCCCCGGAACCATAATGCTTCTCTACATATCTGACCTTGGCATTCTTGTCCACAAAAAATCTGTGAATACCTGAATGCTCTGAAGCCGCATCACCACCGTTATGAATTCCGCAGCCGGCAATAATGGTAACATCACTGTCTGCTCCCACGAAGAAATCGTTATACACACTTTCCTTTAAGCCACTCTGGCTCAATACTACGGGTATGTGTACACTCTCTGATTTTGTACCTGGCTTAATATGGATATCAATACCGGATTTGTCCTCCTTACTGATGATATCTATATGCGCCGTTGTATTTCTGCCTGCCATCTGTCCGTTGGCACGGATATTGTATGCACCTTCCGGTATCTCATGCAGCCCTGCTACCTGCTCCAGCAAGTTCTGTTGTATTGCATCCATCGATGATATCACCTCTGTTCCTATAATTTATCCGTTAAAGTCTTACATGGCTTTCCCGAACCAAGCAGTGCCGGCATAATCTCTTCTTTCGTGCCAACCTGCCTGATTTCTCCATCTGCCAGCAAAATAATCTTATCCGCAATATTCAGGATACGTTCCTGATGGGATATGATCAGAATAGAACCATTTGTAGCCTCATACATTTTCTCAAACACACGGATCAAATTCTGAAAACTCCATAAATCAATTCCAGCTTCCGGTTCATCAAAAATAGATACTTTTGTTTTACGTGCCATAATCATGGCAATCTCAATCCGCTTCAGTTCACCACCTGACAGACTTCCGTTTACTTCCCGATTCACATAATCTCTTGCACAAAGTCCGACTTCCGAAAGCATCTCACATATCTCTGTCATGGTTGCATCTTTACCCGCCGCAATCGACAAAAGATCCTTGACCGTAATCCCTTTAAACCGAACCGGCTGTTGAAAAGCAAAGCTGATTCCCATATTTGCCCGTTCTGTGATCGATAGATTTGTAATATCCACACCATCCAATATAATCTGACCGGAGGTGGGCTGAATAATACCCGCAATGATCTTGGCAAGGGTCGATTTCCCACTGCCGTTTGGGCCCGTTACCGCAACAAAGCGCTCTTCTATTTTGACACTGACATTTTTTAATATCTCTGTCTCTTTACTGTTATCTTCTGCCGCGAAAGAAATATTCCTTAATTCAAGCATAGTTCCTCTCATTCTGCCGCAAAATGCGGCTGGGACAACTGTTTATACACAATCCCATATTAAATTATCATACCATAAAATACCTTGTATAGCAAATCCAGAACCAGTTTCAACCCGCACCGTCTGCCATCAGATATCTGTTACAAGCCTAACCTGACTTGTATTTGCCGCATCCTTGGTCACGATAATTCTTTTATCTATCTTTCCCTGTAATTCGCTTACATGAGAAATGATTCCAACCAGTCTGTTACCTTCTGTCAGGTTTTGAAGTGCATAAATCGCCTGTTCCAATGCTGCTTCGTCCAGAGAACCAAATCCTTCATCCACAAACATCGTGTCCAGTGCTATACCGCCCGATACCGACTGAATTTCATCGGATAGTCCCAGTGCAAGTGACAAGGACGCCAGAAAAGCTTCACCACCGGATAAGGTCTTGACACTACGCGTGGTGCCATTGTAATGATCTATCACATCCAACTCTAATCCACTTTGACTCCTCATATTTTCCGCTTGTTTGGAACGTTCCATCTCATATTGTCCGGCTGACATCACCATAAATCTGGTGTTAGCACGCCTGATGATACGGTCAAAATACTGTGTCTGCACATAAGTTTCCAACATAATCTTATCTTTTCCGGATATATTCCCATTAAAAGTATCAGATAATTCTTTGACCAGATTCCACTGCTTCTCCAAATCTCTCAGCACTTTGCTTCTCTGCTCAATATCTGCTCTGATCTTTTTATTCGTTTCATATCGATAAGCAATCTCCTGTTGCTCCTTTTGCAGAGTTTTCTTGCTATCCAACAGTATATTCTGTTCTTCCGTAAGGCTCTTTTCATCCACTGTATCCGGCTCATCCGCCAATTGGCCTCGCAGTGTTTCCTGCTTTTGTACTGCATTCTGATAAGAACGTTCTTTTTTATGATAAGCATGTTCTGCCTGTCTGAAAGTCTCTTCATACTCTGTAACGGCACAAATTTGCCCTGCAATCTGTGCTTTGGCCTGCTCCTTATTCTCATAAGCAAGAGAATTCAGCAATTCCTGTAACTGCTGTTGCAAGACTTCTTTCTCAATTTTCAGTCCGGTAATAGCATCCTCTGTCTCTTTATGACTTAGCTGGGCTTCCTGAATACACTTCTCCAACCATGGAAGTTTCTGTTGCAGTTGCCTGGTTTTCTGCTGTTTCCGGTTCATCTCAGATATACTTTTCTCCAGTATCCCTATCTTTTCCGTGCCGGCATTCAGTTTTTCACGCAGTTGCAACTCAATATCGTTCTGATGTGCCAGAAGATGCTCCACCACTATATCAGACTTTTCTTTATGCCAGACAATGTCTTCCGTATCCAAACGGACTATCAAAGCGCGTCCTGCGCTGTCCAAAGCTCCTTTCGCGCGTCCTGCCACAGCACTTGCCTCCTGCATTGCATGATTGCTCGTCTCCCAATCGCTTTTTGCCAGCGCTACCCGCTCCTTATCCGGTGCCTCTTCATCCTCAGTTGCCGGCAAAGGATGATGTATTGAACCGCAAACAGGACAGGGACTTCCCTCTTTCAGTGTTTGTGCCAGTACTCCTGCCTGCCCGTCCAAATATCTCTGTTGAAGTTGTTCATAGACCTTTCTCTTCTCGTTCTGCACATCAGAAGCCTTCCGATAGCTTTCCTGCTTCTGTATCAATTCCTTTTGCAACACAACTATTTCCTGTTGTTGGGAAAGCATTTCCTGCCGGATGGCCTTTCGCTGTCTTTCCTGCTGCAGCTGCTGTTCCAGTTTAACCAGTTCCAGACCATCATTTTGCAAAAGATCGATCTCCGTTTTAGAATCTGTATATTGTTTCTGCAGCAGTGTAAGCTTCTCTTCCTCCTCCCTGCGTTCCTGTTCCAAACGCAAAAGCTTCTGCTCCATCTGTTTTCCTTTTTGCCTCAGACTGTCGGCTTCATCATAGACCTTTAATTTCTCCTCTTCTATGTGTATCTGTGTTTTTAATACATCTATCTGCTCTTTTTGTTGCTGCAGTCCGTTAAGCTTATCCTGAAGCGGCTTCAATTCCGGCTCCAGCCTCTCAGCCTCCTCCACAGCCTTCTCCAGTTCTGCCTTCAGCTTTTCATGGGTCTGTATTCTGCCCAGTAACTGATTGTTTTTTTCTATCACACTTTCTGTTTTACCAATGGACAGTGATACCGACTGCATTTTATGACTTTCTTGGTCAATTGTTTTGTCCAGTTCCAGCAGAAGTTCTTCCGTCATCAACACATCTTCCTGCCCGGACAATTGCTCCTTCTCCCAAAGTATTCCATTTCTGTACTGTTCTATACTTTTGCTGTTTTCTTCACATTTCTGGTGAAGCGCATTTGCTTCACTCTTCAGCCGCTCCTGCAAAGCCATATATGCCTTCGTATGGAAAATCTCCCGAAAAATCTTACTTCGTTCTTCTGTTTTGGCATACAGTAAACGCAAGAAATCTCCCTGTGCCAGCATTGCAATCTGCGTAAACTGATTCTTATCAATTCCTAATAGTTCCGTAACCGCTCTGGTTACGTCCTTGCTTTTGGTTACCACATGTCCATCAGGATAGGTCAATGTGGATTCCGCGCGGCTTAAAGTCATTCCCTCACCACGTTTTGCCGGACGCATATATTCTGGACTTCTTGTAATCTCATATTCCTGCTCATGATATTGAAAACGAAGTGTCACATAGGTAGCTGTATCCTGCTTAGCATATTTGGAGCGAAACATGGACGACTCTCTGGTGCTGCCGCTGGCCTCTCCATACAATGCGAAAACAATCGCATCAAAGAGAAAAGTCTTTCCTGCTCCGGTATCTCCTGTGATCAGATATAATCCCTTTTTCCCCAGCTTATCAAAGGGAATCTGAGTAACTCCGGCATATGGCCCAAAGGCAGATAAAGTCAGTTTCAATGGTCTCATATCGTTCCCTCTTTCTCCCAGATTTCTGCCATGACAGCCTGCAGATACTCCCTCTGTGTGTCTCGCATGGGCTGATTATTCTGCAATTCAAAAAGCTCCTCTGCAAGCTCTATCGGTGCTTTTTCTTCTGTCGTATTTACAAACTGCATCTGCTTGTTCTGCCTGGTTCTGGTATTATCATACTCCAGCTTCATCAGATTAGGATAAATAGTCCTCAGTTTCCCGACCGCATCGAAAATATCCTCTTCATCTGTCAGTGTAATCTGCACATAATCTTCTGTATCTGTCCCGTCATAATTCACCTTTTGGGTCAGTTCTTCATAACTTCCCCGAAGTTTGCGCATATCATGAAGGGGCCTTAAAGGATAGGTTTCAACAGTGGTATTCCCCTTTTCCTTCAACTCTACAATGGTTACACCTTTTTTATGATTTACCTCCGAGGAAGAATATTTCAGTAAAGTACCTGCGTATCGTACCGTATCGCTGCCCACTGTCTGCGCACCATGAAGATGTCCGAGTGCCACATAATCAAATCCTGCAAAGCAGGACACCTCCACCTGATCCAGTCCGCCCACAGAATGTTCCTCTGAATCACAGGTAACCGCACCTGTAACAAACTGATGCGCTACCAGCAGATTCCTATGCGTCTGGTTTAACTTAACCTTTCCCATCACGTAAGCAACCGCTTCCTGATAGGTTTTGATTTCTTCCGCTTCTTCTCCTAATGCAGCTCTCACATATGCCGGCTTTAAAAACGGGAGCAGATAAATGTCTATCACCCCATAGCCATCCTGTACACTTACCATCTCCACTGTCCCGTTATATTCCGATGCCATGTAAACCTGACTCTTTCTCATAAGTCTGGCGCCAAAAGATACTCTTTCCACCGAATCATGATTACCACTGATCATATAAACCGGAATATCGTCCTCCGACAGTTTAGTCAGAAATGAATCAAACAAAGTAACTGCCTCCACGGAAGGCACCGTCTTGTCATAAATGTCTCCTGCGATCAATATGCCATCCACTTTCTGTCCATGTGCCAGATCAAGTACCTGATCCAATATATATCTCTGATCCTCCAACATAGAAAACTCATTTACTTTCTTGCCTATATGCAGATCTGCCAAATGCATGAATCTCATATCCGTCCTATCCTTCCTGTTACGCAAAAATTGCCGATATATGATCTTCTCACACATCGGCACTCTTCCTTCTGTTCAATCAGGCACATGCTGTTTTCATAATGCAGGCTGCATGCTTCCTATGACCGTGCAATATATGGAGCTATCGCTGCTTCCACTTCAGCGATATTCTGATTAGTCTCCAGGACTCTGAATTCCACTTTTTTGGACAGATCCATGGAAAAAATACCCATAATAGACTTGGCATCTATCACATATCTGCCGGATGCCAGATCAAAATATCCGTCAAATCCTTCTATTGCCTTCACAAATCCTTTTACTTTATCAATAGAATTTAAATCCAAAGTATAACTCTTCATTCTGCTCACGCCTCTCCTCTTCTGACTTTACTTGCTGTCTTAACAAATCGGCATGAATTCCCTCATCAAATATATTATGCCAATTCAGGAAATTTGTACAGTCCCAAATAGTTCATCATATAAATCTCCAAAAAGCTGTTCTGTCATAGAAATCTGGTTCAAAATCGTATATCTGTCTTTCCGGGTACCCGGCGCTTTCATCCATGCATCAATAAAAATCTCTCTCGTAATTCCCCAGTTCATAGGATTCATGTCCATGCCATATGAAAGAAGTATCTTCTCCAGATGTCCGGCATCCCGTCCCTGCAACCGGCAACTGACCAGACTTCCCAACGCAACCGCCATACCATGAGATATCCTGATCTCCTTATGATGCTCCTCCAGCGAATGACAAAACAAATGCTCCGATCCGCTGCTTGGTCTGGAATTACCTGCTATCTCCATAGCCAGTCCACCCAGTACGAGAGACTGGGTCAACACCTTAATAAATTCCTTACTTTTCAACGATTTATCTTCGTGGTAGCATAGCGAAGTCAAAGCCATATCGGAAAGCAGATAAGCGAAGTCATCCACCTTATCGTTTCTGTGTGCGGCATCTAATTTCCAGTCAAACAATGCCGTATATTTACTGATCGTATCTCCGATGCCAGATTGCAACTGTTCCACGGGTGCCCCCATGATCACATTCACATCTACCACTATCCCGGTGGGAATCTTGCATTTCAAAGTCTTTCTCTCATCTCCCACAGTACCAAGTACCGCTACCGGAGATGCCAGACTGTCGTTGCTCAAGGTTGTAGGCACGCAGATATATGGGATTTTGCCTACAAACCCGGCATATTTGGCTACATCCAATACTCTTCCGCCACCTACGCCAATAACAACCTCGAAATCCTCCATGCAGATATGCTTTGCCAATTCCATTGCCTGGTCAAAAGAATTCTCATCGATCAGATAAGTCTCACCGGCAGGCAGATCTCGCTTCATTTCTTCTAAATATCCCTGCATAATCTGAATTAATGACGGTTCTGTAACAATCAGTACTTTCTTCCTCTCAATGCCGGGAATACAATCTGCCAGAATCTCATTTAATCTCTCACAGGCACCTTCCTCAATCACTAAACAATACGGTAAACTGAATTGGTTCATACTTCTGTCCCTCATATTTCATCCGTTTTCCTCAAGTATACCCTATTATTTCCTCTTTCGCTACTGTTATGAAGAAATCTTCCGGATCAGAATACCATTACGTAGCAGCGTATTATCAATATAATGTCTGGAGAAAAGAATCGTTCCTTCTCTCTCTATCTCAATATCTTCTTCCTCACAGTTGATGATAACCTCCACATAATTGTCTACCCAGCCCATCTTATTAAACTCGATAACTCTGGGTTTATTGATTTTATTAGGGAAGTGGAAATTACGGTTACGAAGAAGCGGCTCCTCCATGCGCAGATGCAAAAGGCTCTTGATAATCTCAATCCGTTCATCATAGACACCGTTATCAATATCCTCCCAGGGCATACACCGCCGACAATCCGGATCATGACCTCCTTCCATGGCAATCTCCGTACCATAATAAATGCAAGGCGAACCCGGCATGGTAAACAGTACTGCTAACTGCTGGAAATATTCATCCAGATTTTTGACATCTGTACGTAATCTCTTCGTATCATGAGAATCCAAAAGATTAAATAATACATCATTTGTCTGCTGCATATATCCTGTATAGCACCGGTTGATCGTATATTCAAAATCCTCATTTCTCAGGCTCTTATCAATCCAGAAATCCTTGATGCTCTCTCCGAGCGGATAGTTCATGACTGCGTCAAATTCATCTCCTCTAAGCCATGGCATCGCATCATGCCAGATTTCTCCCAGAATATAGATATCCGGCTTAATCGCTTTAAGATGAGAACGAAGCTCTTTACAGAAAGCATGGGATATCTCATTCGCCACATCCAGTCTGATACCGTCCACATCATAATTTCTGACCCAATTCTCACATACGCCGATCAGATATTCCCGTACTTTCGGATTATTAGTATTTAATTTCGGCATGCTGTCAAAGAATGCAAAGGTATAATACTGCTTGGCATGAGCACACCCGCCCTCCGGCTTAAAGGGCCATTCATTTATCATAAACCAGTCCCAGTATTCGGACTGCGGTCCCTTCTCCTTCACATCCAGCCATGGCGCAAACAATCTTCCGGAATGGTTGAACACACCGTCAAGCATCACTCTGATTCCTCTGTTATGGGCTTCCTTAACAAGCCGGATCATGGTTTCCTCTGAACCGAAATGAGGATCGATCTTCATATAATCTGTGGTATCATATTTATGGGATGAGGGTGCCTCATTGATTGGCGTCAGATACAGACCTGACACACCAAGATCTTTAATATAATCCAGCTTATTGATAATTCCCTGCAAATCACCGCCGAAAAACTCCTCATTGGTTACCGAACCTCTGTTACGCCAGGGAAGGGTTCCCTTCGGATTGATTGAAGGATCTCCGTTACAGAATCTTTCCGGAAAAATCTGATACCAGATTGTATCATTTACCCATGACGGTGTCACAGGTATATCTGCAGGATTCATCCATGGAAAAACAAAGCACTGACGGCTTCTTCCTTCTAACTGCATCTGTGCTTCCGATACAAATCCATCCTCAAAATAAAACCACTTCTCATCCTCTGTCTGTAACTCAAAATAGTATTTCAGTCTCTTAAACTCCGGTTTTACCGTAGTAGTCCACCAGAGCTGGTTCTTTAATCTCTTCTTAAAAGGAATATTGATTGCATCACCGCTCCAGTTTTCGCCACCGCCCAGAATACCTGCCTTAAACGGATCTCCCTGAATCAGATTCACATATTTTACATCATATCCCGTCTTAATGTTAATGATCAGCTGATCTTCATCCAACGGATAACAATAGTTGTCATTTGCTCTGTGATATACTGCATTAAAATCCATAAGATACCTCCCATAAGTTTGCCCTAATTGCTAGGAAAACGTTTTCCTTTTATTCATCATACTATTATCAAAATAAAAAATCAAGTGGAAATTCATATTTCTATGCTGATTTCCACTTGATTATTCCTACAGAATCATTCTGCCGATCTGATAGAACAGGCAGGCCACAAGCCATGCCACACCACACTGCATCAGGACGATACCGATTGTCTTCCAGACAGAATTCATCTCACGTTTGATCGTTGCCACTGCTGCTACACAAGGCGTATACAACAAAGTAAATACCAGAAAGCTGAATGCAGTAAGCGGAGTAAAGATCGTTCCAAGGGTCTCCCCTAAGTTAGACATGGTTGTACCGGTCAATACACTGAGCGTACTGACTACCGCTTCCTTCGCCGTAAAACCGCTGATCAGAGCAGTTGCCACCCTCCAGTCATTAAATCCAAGCGGAGTAAAGACAGGTGCTATCAGCTTACCGATCATGGCAAGCAGACTTTCTGCGGAATCTGTTACCACATTTAATCTAGTATCAAAGGTCTGTAAAAACCAGATAATCAATGTGGCTAAGAAAATCACCGTAAAGGCCCTCTGAATGAAATCCTTAGCCTTATCCCACATAAGTAAAAGTACACTCTTAGCTGACGGGAATCGGTAATTGGGAAGTTCCATCACAAAAGGCATAGGCTTTCCGTGAAACAGCGTCTTATTTAAAATCAGTGCACATACCAGCCCGACCAGTAATCCAAGCAGATACATCCCCATCATTACAAGGGCCTGATGCTTCTGAAAGAATGCAGCCGTAAACAAGGCATAAATCGGAATCTTCGCAGAACAACTGATAAAAGGAATCAGCATAATCGTCATTCGCTTATCTCTCTCTGAGGATAAAGTTCTCGTGGACATAACCGCAGGCACGCTGCAACCAAAACCAATCAGCATGGACACAAAACTCTTCCCCGATAGTCCAATCTTACGAAGTGGTCTGTCCATGACAAAGGCGATTCTCGCCATATACCCTGAATCCTCCAAAATAGACAGGAAAAAGAACAATACAACAATAATAGGAAGGAAACTGAGTACGCTTCCCACACCGGCAAAAATGCCGTCTATCACGAGGCTCTCCACTACCGGATTGATGCCATATTGAATGAGTGCCTTCTCGGTGATGCCGGATAATGCATCAATTCCCATACTCATCAAATCACTCAACGCACTGCCGATGACACCAAATGTCAGCCAGAACACCAGTAGCATAATCAGAAGAAATACAGGAATGGCCAAATATTTATTCGTCAAAACGTTGTCCATCTGTACACTTCTTCTATGCTCTTTACTCTCCTTGCACTTAATAACAGCCTGCGCACATACCCGCTCAATAAACGTATAACGCATATCTGCCAGAGCTGCATTACGGTCAAGTTCGCTGTCCCGTTCCATCTCGACAATACTATGTTCCATCAGATCCATCTCATTCTCGGACAGATCCAGTCTGTCAATAATATCCTTATCACCTTCCACGATCTTTGTTGCCACAAATCTTGGAGACATGCCAATCCGCTCTGCATGATCTTCCACCTGATGGCTGACAGCATGAATACATCTATGTACCGGTCCCTTTTCGCAAAAGTCCATTACCTTCGGATAACAGCGCTTTCTTGCTGTTTCACGCATTGTCCGGATCAAATCATCGATTCCCTCATTCTTCACGGCACTGATCGCTATCACGGGTACCCCCAGCAGTGTTTCCATCTTCTCAAGATCGATAGTACCGCCATTGCCCCGCACTTCATCCATCATATTCAGGGCAATAACCATCGGAATCCGCATCTCCAAAAGTTGTAATGTCAGATATAAATTTCTCTCAATATTAGTAGCATCCACAATGTTTATGATGCCGTCCGGCTTTTGCTGCAGGATAAAGCTTCGGGTCACAATTTCTTCATTGGTATAGGGCCTGATGGAATAGATGCCCGGAAGATCCACCACCGCGTCACCTTTCTCTCCGCGGATCTCACCCATCTTGGAATCCACTGTTACCCCGGGGAAATTGCCCACATGCTGATTGGAACCTGTAAGCTGGTTAAATAAGGTTGTTTTACCACAATTCTGATTACCTACCAGTGCATATATCATAATTCTGTCACCTCAATCTTCCCGGCATCCTCTTTACGTATGGTAAGCTCATAGCCTCTCAAGTGAATCTCTATGGGATCTCCCATGGGCGCTACTTTCTGAACCTTGACAACCGTTTTGGGAATAATCCCCATATCCAACAAACGGTTTCTAAGTTCTCCTTCTCCGCCTACTTTTATAATCTTAACTTCTTTACCGATTGCTATCTTATCTAAAGTCATATGGCAGCTTCCAGCTTTCTTATTGATATTTTTTTATCACATGTTAGTCTACTCTAACTGCCATATCTTGTCAAGATATCTGCAACATAAAATGTATTGCCCCTTCATGGTATCCATACCGAAACTTACATCGTCTCCATTCGAATCGTCTCTATCAGATTCTGCTTTTTAAATCTGCCTATACTCCTAAATGTTATACATGTCACAAGCGCGAATATGAGTACAATACTCAGAAGTACCATACCAACAGGTAAAGTATAGACTACCGGAAAAACTTTACGAAGTGATAAATTTATGAGCCATGGAATACAGATTCCCAGGGGCACTCCAACCAATATGGCCTTTAACGTACAAAGGATACTCTCTGCCAGAAGCATCTTATTAAGTCCTGTTGAGGTCATTCCGACACTCATAAGCACCGCAAATTCTCTTTTCCTTGCCATTATATTGGTTGACAATGTACTGATTACACCTGCAATACCGATCATCAAAAGTAAAATAACAAACCCATAGACAATTACCTCTGCAATGATAATGGCAATGTTCAGAACCTTAATCATAACATCGGTCCTGCTGATTCGAACGACAAATCCTTCCTCTGCATAAGAATCTTCTGTTAATCTTGGAAAAAAACTGTCAGTAATGCTTCTGGCATACTCTATATATTCTTCCTCATTCTCAGGGCTGGCATACCAGTCATAAAATCTTACCTCACAATCAGGTACAAGAATCCGTAATGGATAATTGTTAAGTCCGTTCATTTCCGGAAGCACTTCATCTTTCCTAAGTACTCCCTGAATGTCCAAAGGAATGGTGTCTCCATCTGCTTTCCTCAGATTTACTTCCGCTAATTCTTTAAAAGGTACTACTTCCTTCATTCGCCCATTATCATTATAGGCATAATAATTCAAAAGAATATTGCTTCCAACAGGCACCCCGGCCGTATGACACAACAGTTCATAATGGGAACGATCTACACATACCGTTTCTACCCGTAATATATATTGATTACTCTCTACCGGTTCTATCGCCTCCTTCATTTCATCCGAAAGGCAGTCTCCGTCTAAAATCACATAGCTTGTTCCATTATCGGCACCTACTCCTATAATCTCCAACGTGTCATCATATTTCCTTAATTCAGCAGTAACTTCCTCTGCTAATGCATTATTGATTGGTTTATCATAAATATCTAATGAAAGTCCTGATACCTCATCTTCTACCCGGCTATGATTCGAGCAATAGTCTATCATCATCTCATCTGTTCCAGGATCCATGAAATCTTCTATTCCCTTCGCCTGTCTTGCAAGGCTGACCGTGCTGAGAATCAGCATAATTCCAATAGAAAGTGCACGGATAGCAGGCTTATAGCTTCGTTTATTTCTATACATATTCCGATTGGCCAGCAAACCTTCAAATCCCAGCATTTTCCCGACAATGTTGTCTCTATCAATCCTGACCTCTCCCATTTTGATATCCGTGGTTCCTCTCACGCATTCCAGGGCAGTTCTTTCCCCGACTCTTTTGGCAGGCCAATATGCAGAACATAGTACCGTAATAAAAGAGAAAACAGTTGCAAATATAAACGTAGCAGGTGTAACTGCAAATTTTAATGAAATACTGATTGGCCGCATAATAATGCTTTGCTGCAGTCTGTTCAGTTTATCAACATACACCCCTGCTGTAGTTATACTCAGATTACCCAGCAAAGCACCCAGCAGCAACCCCATGGGAATCCCTAGCATACTCAGCCAAATACTCTCATAAATGACTGTTTCCCTTATCTGACCGGTAGTCCCACCCACACACTTTAATATGCCAAACTCCTTTATCCTCTGCTCGGCACTGGTTCTAAACGCATTAGATATTACTGTTATTGACATCAAAAATATGAGCAGTCCCAAAATCATTGCCGGAATGAACAATAACGCTTTATATGCACCGCCATATGTGCCATAATCTTCACCAAGGAAATTCTGAAGCATCTGATTTCCGCTTGAAACAAAGCAGGATGTTGCAGTCAATAACGCAGTCGAAATAACAATTGCCGCTACTGTACCACATGTTCTGTGACGATTTCTTTTAATCTGATTTAATGCTAATCTCGCTGTAATCTTCATGCTTTCATCACCTCATCACTTATGATACTACCATCCCCAATGGTAATAATGCGATCCGCCTGCAGCGCAATTTTATCATCATGCGTAATGAGCAGAATTGTCTGATTATATTTCTGATTTGAAACTTTTAATAGGTCTATTATTTCCTGACCGGTTTTACTGTCAAGGTTTCCGGTCGGCTCATCTGCCAGAACAAACGCCGGATTATTGATCAATGCCCTTCCGATAGAGACTCTCTGCTGTTGGCCTCCTGACATTTGTCCCGGGAGATGCTTTTCTCTTTTCTCAAGCTTTAACAATACAAGAAGTTCCTCCAATCTCTCCCTGTTCTCCTTACGATTATCAAGCATCCACGGAAGCATAATGTTCTCCTCCGCAGTCAGGGTTGGGATCAGATTATAAAACTGATATACCATTCCTATATTTCTTCGTCTGAAAATAGCAAGCTCATCCCCGTTCATTTTTGCAATTTCCTGTCCGTCTATTATAATGGAACCGGAAGTGGGAATATCAATTCCGCCAATCAGATTCATCAAGGTAGTTTTTCCGGAACCAGAAGCACCAATAATCGCAACAAATTCTCCTTTTTCAACAGAAAAAGAAACATGGTTAACTGCAATCACTTCCGATTCGTCTTCTCCATATCTCTTTGTTAAATCATGTATTTCCAACACAGCCATTTTGTTTCTCCTTTCTTTTGTCCTAAGAATACCATATCAAAATGACTGTTCCGTGACTATTTCAAAAAATAATGTGACAATTTATTCACTTATACAATTTCATGGTAAAAGTGGCTCCCTTTCCATTACCGCCAAAATCCACATCAATATATCCATCCTGTCCTTTCATAATAGATAGTGCAAGAGGCATCCCTATTCCATAACCGTTCTCATTTGTAGAATACTCAAATCTTTTAAATAATGCAGCATACTGTTCCTTCTTCATTCCCTGTCCGCAATCGGTAACAGAAATCCATTCATATATAGGATTCTCTCCACAGTCTACAATAATTTCGCTACCATTCGGAGAATACTCTATCGCATTCTTAATAAGATTGACCAAAGCCTCCTCCGTCCATTTTCTATCACAACAGATCTCATGGTCATTGACTATCTTAATGGTCTGATCATGAATATCCAGCAAGATGGCAACCGAAATCAGAACAGACTGCACCATATCTGAAACCTTGACTTTCCTTTTATGGAATGTTACCGCTTTGGAATCCAGCTTCGCCATTTTTAACAAGCCGGATACCAGCCACTCCATTTTAGAAAGAGATATCTTAATATTTCGTACAAATTCTGTCTGTTTCTCCGGCTCTACCTCCTCAAGAAGATCCGCCATAATCATCATGGAGGTAATGGGTGTCTTTAGCTGATGGGATATATCTGCCATATACTCTGTTAGGATATCCCTCTCCGCTTCTATTTGTTTCAGTTGTTCATCCTTCCTGTCTGCCAGTGCATATATATCATTCTTTAGAATACTGAAAGCGCCTTCTTGATTATCCCTAATATCTTCTTTCTGCCCTCTTGTATATCCCCTAACAGCTTCCGATAGAAGTTCGATATCTTTCTTACGAATCCACACGATATCCAATCCCCCTGACTGTCTCAATCTTCACAGCATCGCCCAGTTTCTCCCGCAAACGTTTTACATAGACTGTGAGTGTATTGTCTTCGACATAGTTTCCATCAACATCCCATATCTGCTCAAGAATCTGACTTCTCGTCAAAAGCTTTGATTGATTTCTGGCAAAGATAAGCAATAATCTGTACTCAAGTGCTGTTAACTCAACCGACTTCTCTCCAATATACACTTTTCCTGAAGTTGTATTGATACTGGTCTCTCCCAGAACGATGATTTCCCTGTTCACCTCATCCTGTTCATTGAGCCTGCGTTTTACGCGAGCCAGTAATTCTCTGATTCGGAAAGGTTTTACCACATAGTCATCTACCCCTTCATCAAAAGCTCGGACAACTTCTGACTCATCATCTACTATTGTAAGGAAAATAACCGGTGTATCTTTTCTCTTTAACTTTGCACACACTTCAAATCCCGATCCATCGGGTAACTGCATATCAAGAATCCCTAAATCAAATTGTGTCTCCCTGACTGCCTGCAATGCATCTTTTATTGAACATACATGCAGAACCTCGTATCCTTCATTGTTTAAAGCATAAACCAGACCGGAGGCAATCATCATGTCATCTTCAAGCAGCATTATCTTTTTCACCTTTTACACCATCCTCACCTGCGATACCAACTCTTCAATGAGCTGATTCACCTTTTCAGGCGCATCAGTATTGGAATTATGACCTGCACCCGGTATCCATTCTAAACGAATTCCGGTATTCTTGTGCCATGCTTTGTTATACCGGATACAGGAACCGGCCTGATCTTTCTCTCCGCAGATGAGAAGCGCCGGACATTCAATCTTATATGGCAGATCGGCCTCCATAGCATCTGCCAGCATCCTATATCCATGTCCTGCAAGCTTGGCATATCTTTCCTGATCACCATCATATACCATCATAATATCATGCATTAATGCTCTACCGTATGCAGATGTTGCTACACCATTTGCCCCCGCCTTCAGGAGAGATTTCCATGGATAATGCCGATATACAGGCTCCATTCTTTTTAAAAGCCAGATTTCTATGCCGGTAACATACTGCCGCTGTAACGGTGCCGAATCAATGGATATAAACCCCTTAAGTTTCTCCGGAAACTGTTCTGCATAGGCCTGCCCAACATATCCGCCCATGGACTGTCCTATGATAATCGGCTTTATGATTCCTTCTGCTTCAAGGATTTCATTCAGCCATCCTGCTTTATCCATAAGGGTAAAATTCAGTGTAAAAGGCCATGAAGCCGCATGTCCGGGGGCATCCCATACGAATATATTTTCTTTGCCTTCAAAATATGCTATCTGCTTGTCAAACAATCGGTGGTCAGCAGTCAGCCCAGGCAAAAAAACAAGTGTCTCCCGCTCTATATTGATCTGTTCACTTATCCAGTAATGTATTGTCCCACAGGATGTGGAATATGTCTTTTCTACCATAATTCTTTTCCCTTCTTATGTATTAATCAGAATTAATCCGTCGTAATCTCAATCTGATTTCCTTCCGGATCAAGCACACAGCTCTCGTAATAGCCATCACCGGTTGTCCGTGGTCCACTGATCACTTCATATCCATCATTCTTTAATTTTGCCGTAAGCTCATCTACAACATCTTTTCCGTCAACTGCAAAAGCAATATGAATAAAGCCTGTCCTCTTTCTGCTTTTCTCCGGGTCATCCATCTCAGTATTGTGCATCAGTTCTAAACGTGCACCATCCCGAAAATTCAGAAAGTATGAGCTAAAACCGATTTCTTCATGCACATATTTTTCTCCCGCCTTCGCATCAAAATAAGTCTCGAAGAATTTCTTCTCTCCTTCCAGATCATTCACATACATAGCCAGATGTTCAATCCTCATATCATATTCTCCATATCTTTTCAAATCGCTTTCTATTAACTTCTTCATATTAGGGAATATCCATACAACTTCATTCTGCTTTAAATAAATCATCTAAAACAATAACATTTGTAAATGCGCCACTATATTCATTATGTGACAGCCCAAAGGTTGTAATAAGCGTACTATGAATTACCATCTTGGGAGATACGCTCTCAGAAAGTATTGTTTGTCTTTTTAATAAAAGTTGATAATAATCCTTATTTACCGAAAATTCACTACTATAGTACTTTATCTCACACATATTAATCACATTATCATTTCGTGATATAAGTAAATCAATTTGTGTTCCTTCTTCATTATCACTTCTTTTTGACCATGCCGAATTCTCGGAAATAACACCGGAGATTCCAAGGGCCCTCTTGATTTGTTCTATATGGTTAAAACAGACATTTTCAAAGGCAAACCCACGCCAAACGGCAACCACTCCTGAAGATACATTTTGCTGCCAAAACTTTTCATTTACCTTCTTTTGATTGCTAATGAAATGTAAGTAAAATATGCAGAATGGATCAATTAATTTGTAATGTTCCTCCCTCTTTCCATATCCAAACGGAACATACTTGATAATAAAATCACTGGATATTAGGGCATTCAAATTACGTGATAATCTTCCGCCATCTGTTATCCCAAGCTTTTCTGTGATTTCTTTTCTTGTATATCCTGCGTTTCTTGTATATAACAACTGTACAATCGTCTTCACGGCTTCAGGATTTACAAATACAGAGGCAAACAACCTATTATATTCATCACGAAAAATGGCATTCTTTTTAAAAAACAGATTATCTACATTCTGTGCTAAACTCATTTCTCCATTGACATATCCCATATAGTATGGAATTCCACCAAAAATCATATAACTCTGAACTATATCATACCTCGAAAGTTTAACACCATTACTCTTATATAATTCTTCGCATTCATAAAGATTAAAAGGAGATAACTTTATCTCATAGGTAACACGATTATATAATCCACCATGATTATTAATCAATTTGTCTTGTATCCATGAATTTGCACTTCCGCAGACAATAACCATCAAATTTTTGCGATGACATCCCCATGTATTCCAAAAAGCTTCAAACGCCCTGATAAATCCGGATTTTGGTGTGTCAAGCCATGGTAATTCATCAAGAAATACAACCTGTCTGGTTCCATCATCCTTGCTTTGCAAAAATTTTTCCAATAACAAGAATGCATCAAGCCAATTTGTCGGTTTTTCACATTTTTCCATGCCATGAAGTTCTAATGAATTATAAAAATGATCCAATTGTAATTTCAAAAGCCCTCTCGAATTCTCCTCTGCCGGAGATAGACCTGCATGCCTAAAAGTTATTCGACCGGCAAAGGTTTCATCTACCAGATATGTTTTTCCAACACGGCGCCTACCATAGATAGCAACCAATTCTGCTTGATTCCTGTCATACAGCCTATTCAAGTTCTTAACTTCCTGTTTTCTTCCAATCATCTGCAATTTCCTTTATAAGGGTCGGCGAACATCGTTTTTGATCTTTTCACCGCCGCTTTGTTTTTTATAATATACCACGCAACAAAGCGGCGGTCAATGCCTCCTTATGTCATTTGACCGCCGTTCTCTCTTTTCAACAATACTAATGAATGCTTTCCCAATGCTCCTTAGTGAGGTAATTTGTATGCCCTATTCTTATTTCTTTCCTCTTTTTATACCAAAACAATTTCTTCAATAATATTTTTCCCGCCAGTATTCTGAGCCATCTCTTAATCTGCCAATTAACTTCAATTGAAACATCTCCCTGCGTATAAGTTCAACATCCGAAAAGGATAGATTCTGCTTTATGATCTCATTTACTTCTTTTTCGGTATATTTCCTGTCATATTCAAAACAGTCAGCAATCCTTTTTAATGCTATAAGCCTCATCGGTTTCTTCGTTGGGTACTGTGTCAAGTGTCCATGCGAATCATAATAATTAGCTATCTTCTTCTGATAAGTAACCTGCATACTCAATTCACACAGTTGATCATTCAGTTCATCAATATGGCTTTCAAACCATTTTAAAAGTCCAGCCGCCATATCTGCCTGCTTTAGATAAATATTTCTGTTGTTAGAAAGAGAGTCATAATACTGTTCATAAAAATTGCACACTGATAGGAAATAATAGAACAGCTTTCCTGCATTTTCTATATCATAGGAATTTAATGAACCACATTCCATGTATTCAGAAATATAGGCAATCAATGATTTTATATTGATTTCGCCCCGCTTTACCTCCGGCGCCATAAACACATAGGAGCGAACAATTTCCCATATGTATGGATGTCTACAGATACAAGTCCAATCAATAATCCCACTTATTTGTTCGTCCTGCCAGATCAACTGTGATATCATATAATCTCCATGTGTGTTACCGCAGCTGAACTTATCTATGTCAAAATGATAGACCGGCATCGCCTCTACGATTCTCATATTGGAACGAATGTGACTTTCAATATCCGTATCCTTCTTTTCTATGGCCTGTTGTAAGGTGGCAGCATAAGCGTCTTTCATGTATTCCGGTTTTCTATATGCCAAAAAATCTGCACCTATACCAACCGGAATATGATCTATATCCTTTATTGCTTCATGTATCTTTGCTAAAAATGAGGCAGATTTCGCCTGCAGATGAACCGGAGCCTCATTATATCCATATGTAATACCCTCATAAAAATGTTGTACGGTAAATCGTCTTCCATTCTCATCTGTCGAAATCATTTTTCCCTGCTTATTAGGGATAAATCGGCAGGCAGGAATTCCCAGGTTCAAAAGTTTCTCACATACTCTGATTTCCACATCGGGATTATTCATCTCATTGTCACTTGGATATTTGACTACAAATCTTTTGTCATCTGCTTGTACTATATAAGTTATTCCACCTGCACCATTCCCGGATGTTTCCATTGTTTCAATCTCAATGTCATAGAGTTTATATATGCGCATTCGTAACTGCTCAAATTCTAATTGTTTCACCAGTTCCAAACGGGACATGTCAATTAAGTTCATTAATTCCAGAATCGGTATCCTTTCCCCTGCCAACAGCTCATTAACTGTAATACCCAGTATCCGGCACAAAGGCTCCATATAAACAACTTCGGGAAGTCCATTTCCACACTCCCACTTAGAAACCGTCTTTACACTGATTCCTAGTCTTGCCGCAATGTCTTTTTGTAAAAAACCACGCTCTTTTCTACGCTCTGCTATAAATTTACCTATTTTAATCTGATTCATTTCTTATCTCCTCTCATACTGTCAAATGATATGGTTACTACTTCCAACAATATAATCATATAATTTGACACCATGAATTGGAACCTACGCTCCGTAGGATGATATCTGAGAACTTCACATTCTATTTTCTATGTTCTTTATAGAATTCTTTAAGATCTGCTTTCATTTCATCTGAAAGCATCGTTTTTTTCACCCCTTGAATAGCACCTTCCAGAGCCATCAGCCGATGAATACAGGCCGATTCGTCAAGCTCCTGTATTTTCAGCCACGCAGCTTTTGCTCCAAGCTTTATAAGGTCATCAGGCGTATTAATTCCAACTGCTATAAGTTGTTCCTCAACTGCTTGTCCTATATTTGGCATTTTTGATAATTCTCCCATGATTTATTCTCTCCTTTAGCTTTTCCGATTATCTGATCGGTTGAAATTTATGGTTCCAAAATGGTCTTGATTATAGAACTAATATGTATCTGCATTGTATCTAAGCAGGGAACTGAACATACTTCATCATTTAACAAAAGCGGAAGCTCTGTGCAACCTAACACGATTGCTTCTATACCCTCCTCATCCTTCATTCTCGAAATGACTTTCTGAAAAGAGAATAATGTTTCTTCTTTTACAATTCCAAGTTCTAATTCTGTTGAAATTTTATCATTTATCAGTTCCATCTCTTTTTCTGATGGAATAATAACTTGAATCCCATTTTTTACAAAAGGAGCTTTGAAGAATTCTCCTGTCATGGTAAAAATTGTACCTAATAAACCAATTTTCTTTAATCCCCTCTGTTTAGCTTCTTCACAAGTTGCTTCAACGATACTAATCAACGGAATAGGTGATTGTTCTTTTAACTTATCAAATACGATATGTGGTGTATTTGCTGACAGTGCCGCAAAATCAGCACCGCTTTTAGCCAAATTGTTAATTGCTTCTATTAGATATTCCGTTAATTCGTCATATTTCTTTTCCCCACAAAGCCTTAATACTTCAAAAACATTTACGCTTTCAATTGACAATTCAGGAAACAACGATTCCCCCAATGCTTCTTGAACTCCATATACAATATCATGATAATACGGAATTGTTGATTCCGGTCCCATTCCACCAACCAAACCTAATTTTTTCATAGCTTATCTCCTCCCATAAATGTACTTTCCCTTTTCACATCTTCTTATCTCCATCGTTTTACTCTATCAATTTTATATTCATTGTGCTAATTGCTACTGCAACAATTCCTATTGTTTCTATCATAATGCTTACAATCAACGAAATATTACACAAAAAAGCGAAGGCAGAGTACAGAATAAATACTACTGCATAAATGGCAAATCTGCGAAAATGCCTTATTGCATATCTTTTTCTATTCTCCGAACTTGTTCTTGCTGCCTCTTCATAAGCAATACCAGTATACCAATATATTTTTTCTGTTTTATAAATAATCCATGTTAAAAGAACCATCCATATATTAGTTAAATTGCATATGATGATTGTTATGAAATCTGCATCCACATCTGTAATGAAAGACAACAGGAATAATAAAATAACAAATGCCGCCATTAACACTATAAACCCTTTATAGCTCTTCTTATAATCTTCCATATTTATTCTCTCTTTGCTTAATATGTAAATAAGATTTTCTAAAATCAGATTCTAACACCATCCAGCGATTAGGGAATGATAGTATTTCACTCCTGATAAACGATTCTTCTCGGATTCTTTCCGTAAGGATGGGCCTTACAGGTTCCGCCAAACCAGGTATAGAGCTCATCACCATCCTTTATTCCCTCACAGACCTCCCAAACCGCTTTTCGATGGACCTCGCAAAAAGAGGCATCTACCAAATCCTGATTATGTCCGGTTAGAAGATGGTCAAATTCGCCCCTCATTTTCTGTATTTTGTCCAGAGATGAAAGGAACTGCTTCATGGGGAGACATTCCGGCAGCTGCATCCATGTTTGTTCCAGAATACTGTCACCCGAAAACAAAATTCTGTCCTCCCGATCCAAAAGTACAATTCCACCCGGTGTGTGTCCCGGTAGTTCATATACTTCCAATGAAAGACCTCCCAGATCAAGAACTGCTCCTTCCGTAACCGGTACAAACTCAGCCGGCTGTAAGTTTGCCTCCTTAATTGCCTCTACAAAAGCAGGTTCTTCATAATAACTCATGGCAACTGCAATGTCATCGGGATGGATATGTACTTTCTCAAAATATATATTTCCATATATGTGATCCGGATGCCCATGTGTATTGACAACTGTGAGCGGAAGCCTGGTAATCCTTTCTGCTACTTCACGTACATTCTCATAACCGGTCATGGTATCGATGATAAGTCCCCTCTCACTTCCCGTTACCAGATATCCCGTGGACTCATCATCGTCATTTAACAGCCAGATATGATCATTAATCTGTTTTACTTCAATTCTTTGCATTGTTTTCTATTTCCTATGCTCCTTATAAAATTTTTAAGAGTTGATTATATTCCATATTTTATCAAACATGGGCTTAACCCATTGATATTGACTGTCATCTCCATACTCACGATATGTGACTTCCGTCATCATCGTTATATACAATAGTATATCATACCAATAAATTCTTCTAAGTTCATCCTCTGAGAATTCATTAATACCGAAGCCTTCGAGGAAATCATCGTGTCGATTATGATATCGGAATCGATCATCCATAAACGGCTCTCCCCACATAGCTCTTTCCCAGTCAATAATTCCTGTAATATTCCCCTCCTTAACAAATATGTTTCCTTCCCACATATCCCAATGTACTAATGTCGGCGTCCTGATAGCTTCAAAAAATCCTTTATCGTTTGAAAGTTTATCCAGGATTTCATCCTGGGGAACTCCTATCTTAACATCTCTTTTCGCTGCATCACTTAACACATTATTAATCAGGAAATAGACAAATTCATATAAGCTGCTGAACTGATGAGTATGATCTCCTAATAATCCAAACTTTTCACCGGTAATTTCTGATAACTTCTTTTGCAATTTTCCTACTTCCATGCGAAGCTTAGAATTAATCTCGTCACCCAAACTATCAATTACAGATATCCAGCTTGTACCCTCCAAACTTTCCATGAAGAAATAATCTCCATCGCATAATTCTTTCGTCGTATCGTATTTATAAACTGTCGCCACTTTTATTTCTGTTTTTTCGGCTACTATCTTCATGGCCTTTACTTCTGCTTCCATCAGGTTACATTCATTTGTCATAAAGCCCGCTTTTATCGGAGATGAAATTTTAAGAATTGTCCTAAAGCCATCCTCATAGACCAACTCATATGCAGCATTACACATTCCCTCTGGCAACTCCGTTATTTGCGGTATTCCTCTTTGAGGGAATGCTGCTTTAGCCATTCGAATAATATTTTCTTTTGTCTGTTTGTTCTTTGTTATTCCCATGCAGCGCCTCCACAAATTAAAATTTGTCGAATCCTTCTAATTCCCTTTTTCCCTCTACACATTAAATTATTTAGGAGTTCATTCATTAAATATCAAACCAAAAGAATGGTCTTTCCTTAATTTTTACAAACCCTGCGCTCTCAGCTAAATTAACAGAACCCTTGTTTGATTCTACACAATCCCAATGAGGCACCAAACCACATTTCATACAATGTTTCACAAAAGCAATTGTAAGTGCTTTCGCAACTCCTTTTTTTCGATGCTCTTCTAAGACTTCAATGTCAATCGGTATATATTTTTCATATCTTGCTGAGCAAAAAATAATTCCTACAATTTCTTGATCCTTAACTGCTATGTAAGAAAGACTCTTTTCAAAAAAATCTTCCTCAGAATTCCAACATTCCTCTAATAGCTTGGTAAGCATTACTTCATTTTCATATCCTTTATGTAATGTCTGTTTTGTTACCAGCTCAACTTGATATCCACTAGGTACGGCGATTTCCACATTCGTATCCTTATTTATTTCATAAGAATATTCTAATTCATGTTCCATTTTTCTATTTTGAAATAAAGATAGCAATTGTTCCTGCAACGCTGCATCTTCTGTAGAAAACTCAAATTCATGAATATCTAATACTTTTAAATTGCTGAATACTCTATCAAAAAACTTTTGTGCCTTATCATTACTCTCTATTTTTCCAAATACGCCACAGCCACCTACCTGATAGGAGTATGTTACTCCCAGCATCTTATCGTCACTGATCCAACATTCTCCTTTGCAAGTACCATTTAAAATTCCGGACTGGCTTGGATTTCTTACATCTCCTACAATACCCATTTGTTCATATCTCACTTTCCTTATCAAATTATCGATTTGTTAATTAAGCCTGTACCAAGATATTACATTAGGTATTGCTCTATAACATCATCACTCCATATATGTGCTTCTATATATCTTTCAGGTCCATATCTTCCATCATCATTCCAATCCTGAGGTAATCCATACTTTTCTATAACCTCTAAGATTTCATCATAAGTATATAATCTCTTACGATACTCCTTTTCATCATTTATTCTGTCACTAAAGGTTGGATGCGAATCCCCATATGTAAAGGATATTGTTCTTAAATCAAACTCCTCAACAGGTATTTTTATATATGCACAATTTTCATACCAGGTACTTAACCAGGGACTGTGTTCTACTACCATATAATGCGGCACCTGTCTGCATATTAATCCACCTTTCTTTTGAAACTCATTTCTTAAAATATTTTCATAATAAGCCCTTGCTTGCATATAATCAGCATTTCTTTTTGCGCATTGCACATTTGGTTTTGTAATTGCAATTTCTTGAAGCACTCTGTTTGCTTGTTCTATAGGCAGGTCTGATAAATTTTTAAAAGGCCCAATAGTCTTATCATAATAATGATATAAAAGCATTTTATATCTCATATCCGTATATCGATGTTCCTTTTCAACAAATTATAATCCATTCAACAAGATTGAATTGTTACAGTAAAGTAGACGCCCAAACAGTTATTAAAGTATCATATATACCATGGCTGATTATCAAGGATAAAGTAGAGCAATTTTTAACCTTTAATCTACAGAAGCAGAAAAATACTCCTATACATACTGTCATTAACATTTGAATAATATTACCGCTGAATAAATGAATTACACCGAAAAGGACGGAAGAACCTATAATGGCTATTATATCCTTTTGACTTATACTTTTTACTTTTTTATAAACAAATCCTCGAAATACAAATTCTTCAACCAAACCAATCGCAAATATGCAATAGAAAAATTCATAAATAAACTGCCATAGATATTTATATCTTTTGCCATTATCGACGTATTCACCAAACCCAAACAGATGTGGTATCAGTGTTAATAAAATAGACATTGCAATACCTATTAAAACACCCACAATAATTTGAGATATTATTTTGTCTTTGCTAAAACCATAATTCACTAAATTATCTTTATTAACAAGCATTATAATTATCGGTATCAATGCAATTAACCAATAAATGAATAGCATGCTTATCATTCTTATCCCTAAAGGTAACGACATTAATACACACTGATTGAACGCTACGACACCATACAAGCCTAACGCAACACCCAATAATCCTACTATTAAACAAATTCCTTCTTTTTTCTTGCTCATAATTTTCTCCTCGCGAAATTCAAAGTTATCGACTTCTTACAGTTTCTTTTCCATCAACCAAAATTGCCCTTTTCTCCAATCTGCATGTCCACTGTCTGAATTCCATATATTTTATCCTCCGATTATTTAAGAACCCTCTTAAGATCGGGATTCGCTTACATTTGCAAAGCAGTTATCCAAAAGCAAATCGCTGTAACAAACGAAAGCGGTGTCATTATGTATTTCTCCTTTTTACTTTTGGAAATAAGGTTCATAACAGTATTTAATGAAAGATATATAGCCATTACAATGCCAATAATCTTCGTTACGTTATACGAAAACCATAATGGTATAAAATTTCCCATTTGTAAAATAATTACAATCGAAAAAGCTCCTGCTCCTATAATAGATATCATAATTAACCTCCATAAATTCACATTAACATTAATATCTTTTCAGTTTCTTCCATATCCTTTTCAATCAACGGGCGCATACTGTCCTTGTACTTTGACAAATCAGCACTATGCAAGGATGATAAAATCCTTGGAATATACTGTGGCTTTGCCATGCCTACCTGGGCAAGTGCCTTAACACATTGTCTGGCAGTAATCGGTTTTTCGTCCGTTATATGTGTAAGAAAATCAGATATGATCTTGTCAAAACGATTTTCCACATCCCACTGAGCATTTGCTGCAAGAATATACAGCACTCGATTTCTAACCAGTGATTTCGGGTGTTCAAGCAACGAGGCGAATTCATCAAAATATTCGTACCATTCATCTGTTTCTTGACTTTCGGATATGATTTTATCAGCAAGTCCACAAGCATATTTATCATCTTTTGCGGTCAACTTTGCTATGATATTTTCTTTCATCACTATTCATCTCCCATTAATCATTTTACTATATTTATATCCATTATTTATCCCTCGATACGACAATCCGACTGTTGTAATATTTGATGGTTATTATGTCTCATCAAAATAGTTTTTCCTCACCAATAATGTCTATCCCACAATCTTTTGCTATACTGTGTTGCTTATACGGATTCACTTTGCTAATCACTCCATCCTTTTTAAAACGTGATCCTGTCTCCTTAAACCAAAAAGTTTTCCCGGCATTTAGACACTGTTCCCTAATATCAAGAACCCAATCATAATCGCATAAGCGAGCTTCTCTACTTGTCTCTCCACCGACAGTAACATGATCAACTCCATGAAGATACTTTCTCAGTTCTATTCTCTCCAGTATTGGTCCGCATGCTATAAAGCGCCGCTTTATCGGATAAGACAAAAACAATGGCAGTCTGTAATCAGCGATTTCCTGTGTCTCCACCGTACAACCAAGATTCACATTGTCATATCCATCACCCCAATCCTCAGGAAGTGATTCCATAAATCGATCTATTCTTTTTGTAAGAATCAGAAAATCCAAATCCTGCCTCTGCCTTATCATAGCCCAGACTTCTTTTCTCCATTCATCGGCTTCCGGAAGGAAAAAGTCAGTAGCAAAACAGGTTGCAACTGTCTTTCCTCCCTTAATACATAATTCGCCTTTCGCATTTTTCCTGACCGGCCAGTCAAACTTATCAGTCTTTTTTACTTCATTCTGACCATATCGCTTTGAATATGGTCCATAATAATAACAGTATTTGCAGCCTTCACTATATGGACTGCAGCCCGTCCATGGTTCCCAATTCATATCTGTTTCCTCACTGTTTAACCTTTTGCCTTACTTATATAATTATTTGATTCACAGGGTATTTATTTAGAATTATTATGAATGACTCTCTGCCAATTCGCAACAGAGAGTCAGGTAAGATACATTTTGATAATATGAAATGCACAAATCTTATTTTCCAAGCTTTTACATCAGCAAAAAATTAGAATAATTGACCCGGAAGTTTCAATGTTTCTTTAACCGGAAACTCCTTATCAAATATTTCAGCCTCTGCTTCATCCACAAAATATCCCTGTGGTGTTGCATACTCACCTGTAATACCATCTAAATATCCATTAATCAATTCCTTACACAAAAAGAATGATGCATCTTCTCCTTCCGGCAAGCCATGATAACGAATACCAAAGGTACTTGCGCAGGCAAATCCACTCTTTCCATAAAAGTCAATGTTTCCTTCAAAACAGACAGCACCGCAGCCAAGCTCCTTTGCTTTTTCCAGGGAGTAATCTAATAAAATCTTTCCATATCCCTTTCTTTTTAGTTCAGGTATAATGCAGATCGGTCCCATCGTCATGATTGGAATATCTCTACCATCGTCAGCTTTGATAATTGCTCTCATAAACATGTTCTGACCAATCAATTTGCCTTCCTGTTCTATAACAAAATCAAGTTCCGGTACAAATGCCGAATCATTCCGAAGCTGATTCAGGACATAATGCTCAAGGCATCCCGGACGATATACATTCCAAAAGCTTTCTCTTACCAAATTTTCCACTTCACGATATTCTTCTTTTTTCTCTAAACGTATGATAATATTGTCTGTATACATTTCATCCTCCTGTTTTCTGATAATTGATCCATATCAATGTCATTTGCAGCATCACCAAACGATATAACATTTTCGCAGCCTAAAAGCTTTTTCATATACATGACCATTCTCAATTACTTTTCCGGTATAGAATTAATCCTTTGTATTTGGTTATCCCCTATGTGTTTATCCCCGAAATGGATATAAGATAACACACCAACAGGAATAAAATATGCACACCAGCACTCAAGCGCAATGACTCCTCCTTTACCGGCATTAGCATCAGCAGTTTGTCTCAAAACTTCTGTAATCGGCATGATCAAACATACGATAAAGAAGAATCCGTGAATCAACATGAGCCACTTAAGCACCCTATCAACTTTTGATTTACCTTCTATTGTCAGTCCGGTAAAAAAAGTTGACAGCGCCATAAATCCATATCCAAGCAAATCATAATTAAAAATCAATCCGCCCTTATTAAAATCAAGTATCTGTGCTGCCTGATCTGTTAGTGACTCCAGCCGCACAGTAGTTATCTGTGCAAAATAAACGATTACAATCAATACGGCATAAACTGCTGTAAATATCACACCATTCATAGCCGCCACTTTTCTGCATTTCTCGCTTTCATTGTAAAATCCGGTAGTCATCATAATAAATCCTATCGGCAGGATCATGCATATAAAAAAGCTGCCAAAACTAAAACCTACCAGCATGCAAACTGCAAAAACAGCCACTGTTATGGAAACAATAAGCGAACCTGCTCCGGCAATTTTCTCATTCATTATGTAACACTCCTTCCACCTTATTTTAATTCATGTTCTCCACCAAGTCCCAAATTACATTTTTCTTCTTTAATTCAACGATCGCCGCATAATGTAAAATATCAAATTCAGCAGGCGCAATCCTTTTTAATTAGTTCATGTGTATTCCAGCTTTCTCGTGTAAAATGCACCTTTAACGGATATTCCTCATGATAAACAAGCGCTTCACTTGCACCTGCAATTCTATCCTCAAAAGGTAGCCATACCTCCGTCAAATTCCTGTTTTCCTATCTCTACAACTTGAGATTTATGAATTAAATGTACTATCAAGCCACTTTGCAACACCATCTTCATCATTTGATGAAATAATTGCAGTAGCATATTTTTTTAAATCCTCATGAGCATTTTGGACAGCATAGCTTTCATCAGCCAGTTCAAACATATCAATATCATTTTGCCCATCACCAAAAACGATTAACTTCTCGCATTTCAACAATCCTTGTAATTGCTTTATCGCGTTTGATTTTGAAGCAGCTAAAGGCATAATTTCAAGCCATTGTTCATTCGTATAAATATCTGTCTGGTAAACGCAATGAAAAATGTCTTTATATTTATCATAAAACGTCCTAAGTTTATTTGGTTCATCTATACAAGTAATATAAAATATATTTCCCAATTTCAACTCATCTGTTGTTTCCACGACATTAGTTCTAGCATCACCACTTCTGCTATCAATAAACTTATTCATACCTACTGTGCACAGCTCTGGTATAAATGAAAATTTCTCTTTTCCCTCAATATACGCGTAAACAATTGGATATATCTTGTTTGCAAACAATTCGTCTAACACCTTATACACTGACTCATCAAAATAATTTGCAATCAATATATCCTCTGTAACATTGTCAATTACAAATGCACCATTATAAACAATTAATGGAATTTTTGCATTTATTCCTTTGGTTACTTTCTTGGCTGTAATTAGTGAACGTGCTGTAGCATAAGAAAAAATCATTCCTCTATCCGTCAGACTATTAATGACACTATTTGTGTATTCCGACGTTACTTCATTACTTCTCAATAAAGTGCCATCTAAATCGGAAACATATAAAGTACTCACTTCTAATCACCCCCGCAAATTGGAATTTGTTACCTTCTTTGTACAGAATAGAAACGATATAGTTCTTCGTTAGTATCATTGATATCTTTATACATTCGTTTTTCTGTCAATACAAAACCGGCCTTTTCTATCACTTTCCAAGAAGGAATATTATCCTCACGGATTGTGGCAATTATCTCGTTTTCATCATAATGTTCAAAATAATAGCGGACATATGCATTTGCCGCTTCTGATGCAATTCCTTTATCGCGAAAATCTGCTCCTACAAAATACGTAATACCCACTTTTCCCATGTCTCCATAGAATGAACATCCAACAGAACCTATGATAGTTCCTGTTCTTCTATCTTCAATCACATAGGCAAGATAATCTGTTCGCGGATCATCTTTTTGGGCCAGATTTTGTGCCTCAATAATCCACCCACTCATCCAAGAACTACAATTCCTGTCAAAACCTACATCGTTCAAACTCCCGTCTGAAGCCATTTCGATAAACGTCTTTTCATCTGACAGAGCAACATCTCTTATTTTCAGTCTTTCAGTTTCTATTACCATACAAAATAAGCTCCTAATCTATAAATACCATTCCGATACACCATCTTATCCTTTTGGTGTCCTCCCATGCCCCAGTTTTCAAGAAAATATCGTTTTCTTATATTCTGTACTTTTTCCTTTTTTCATTTCAATTCTAACTAATGGCATTTTATTCTTTTCTCCTAGAGTTATCATAATTGAAATTTATGAATTATTAATTTCATCGCAAAATGTCTTTATTTCATCAATCCTTTCAGCAACATCCTCTTTGCATTCAACAGAACATAAACCTAGATGCCCACTCGCTTTAATTTCTAAATGTCCATAAAAGTGTTCTATACTACCAATTATCTTCTCACACTCTGGCATACTTGGGCCTGTTCTCAATGCAATAGTATATCCTTTTTTACCATTTGGTATAGTTGCGTGAGGCTCGTGTGTATTACACCACGGAGTACATCTATCTATAAAAACTTTAAATTGTCCTGGAATATCAGCCCAATATGACGGAGAAACAGAAACTATTTTATCTGCCCATTCATATTGCTCCATGATTTTATTTACATCATCTTCTTGGAAACACTTTGCTGTCTCATGGCATCTTCTACATCCCTTACAAAACTTGACATCATAATCATCTATGCAAATGGTTCTGACTTCATTTCCTTCATTTACACATTCACCTACTGATTTTACAATTTCAGCGGTTGCACCATTTTTAACCGGACTACAATTAGTAACCAAAATATTCATATCTACCTCCACATCAGAATATTTATTAAACTTATATCATTCATCCTCAATCTCTCTATACTTTCTTATTTATTTTGCACAAAAAAGCCTTTATTTTAGCCATTTG
>JBJELE010000015.1:0-2689 GCA_051878995.1 Lachnospiraceae bacterium
ATGATCGCAAGAAGAGGCATAAGTACCTTAATACTTGTAGACAGGGCGGATCTAATGAACCAGTGGATTAAACGTCTGGACGAATTTCTGGATATTGATGAAGAACTGCCTGAATATCAGACAAAGTCCGGGCGTACACGAAAAAGAAAATCGTTGATTGGAAATCTTCAAGGAGCGCATGATACACTGACCGGAATAGTGGATGTGGCCATGATACGTTCTCTTAAGAAAAAAGATGGATTTCATCCGATGCTGAAGGAATATGCTCAAGTATATTTTGACGAATGCCATCATGCAGCATCAGATAGTGCAATAGAAGTGCTGCAGGAGATTAATGCAAAGTATGTGTATGGCGTGACGGCAACACCGAAACGTGGTGATGGTAAGGAAAAGATAAACGAATTTCTGCTCGGCCCTATCAGGTATAGGTTTACAGCAAAAGACAGAGCCGAGGAGCAGAATATCGATCATCTGGTATATCCCCGATTTACCCGAACAGTAAAGCCTCATCATTTGTCAAAAACACCATATGGTAATGATGCCTATGAACTGATAAGGAATAATGATGTTCGTGACGAACAGATCATCAGGGATGTGGCGGACTGTGTGCAGGCTGGAAGAACTCCGGTAGTACTGACGAAATATGTTGATCATGCGAATAAGCTGTCTGAAAGACTTAAGAAATATGCTGACCGATTGATTCTGCTAACGGGGGCAAATGGAACGAAAGTGCGCAGGGCACAGGTGAAAGAACTGAATGAAGTTGATGATTCGGACAGTCTTATTCTTGTGGGAACGGGCTCTTTACTTGGAGAGGGCTTCGACTTTCCGAGACTTGATACCCTGTTCATGGCGACTCCTGTTTCAGGAGAAAATGTTGTGGAGCAGTATGTCGGACGACTTAACAGGGATTATGATGGTAAAGAAAATGTCATTGTCTATGACTATGTGGACAGTCATATCCCGAAGTTCGATAAAATGTATGCAGCAAGGCTGAAGGCGTATAAAAAGATCGGATATGAGCTTTGCGTTAATATGGATGGTGAAAAGCAGAAGGCAAATGCAATCTATGATATAGAAAACTATGCAGAAACTTATTGGAAGGATCTTGAGGAGGCAAATTCAGCGGTCGTTGTATCAAGTCCAAGGTTAAATAATCAAAAAGTGGATCGCATTATAAACATGCTTGGAAAGCGGCGGGAGTTGGGAGTCAAGGTTACAATTGTTACATGGCATCCTGATGCCTATAAATATGGCAAAGATGATGTCCGAATGGAGCTTATGGAGAGACTTCGTAAAGCAGGTTTTGAGATCAGGCTTGTGGAAGAATCTTGTGAGCATTATGCCGTAATCGATAATGAGATTGTCTGGTATGGAAGTGTGAACCTGCTGTCAAAGGAAGATGCTGAGGACAATCTGATGCGGGTATGCAGTAAAGATATCGCAGCAGAGCTTCTTGAGATGACATTTGGCTCTGAAGCAGAACTGCAGGAATGGTAAGTATGGACGCAGAAAAAATCTCAAGATTATACTTAGGATATTAGCTAGCAGGGTAGGGAAATAAAATAGACTAAAATAGAATATCAAAAATAAAAACGGAAAATCCGTTGATAAATTTAGAATACAGCAGTGAACTGTCGTGAAATGGAAAATAAAAACAAACTGTTTATAAATTTGTAACATTGGCGGTGCCAGATGCATTAGTGTATTGTCTTCCTTTGTGAGGCTGAAAAATGAAATCGGATTTTCAAGAGAAGATACAGAGCCATATATCCAATCCTATATGAGCAGATGTTTAGGAAAAGACCAAAAGACCTTTCGAGTACAAGATACATCAAAAGAAAGAATGTGTAAGATACCTTGCGAGCAGGTGTTTGATGAAATATTTGACGGCAAAATTAAAGAAATGAAGACGGGTAATTTGAGGTACATATAATATAAATTGCGGAAAGGGAGATGAGTGAATGTTAATATACAATGGATTAAAGTCAGACTTTATGTCAGATACAGAAAATGATGTTTTGGAGACAAAATTGTATGATGCAATAAAGAATAAAATGAATCGTAGCACCGGATTAAGCGAACTCAATTCCTGGAGAAATTCTCTAAAGGAAATGTACATTACTTTGAATGATTCTAATATACCTTCTGATGTTGGGGTTGCAATAGAATACAATATTCCTCAAACATCCAAGAGAGTTGATTTCCTGATTTCCGGATATGGGAAAGATAATAAAGGAAATGTTATTATTGTGGAACTGAAGCAATGGGAAAAATTGCAGGCTATCGAGGGACAGGAAGCGATTGTTGAAACTTTTACAGGAGGAGCAAATAGAAGAGTAGTACATCCAAGTTATCAGGCATGGTCTTATGCTGCGTTAATAAAAGATTATAATGAATATGTTCAAGATGCAGATATTGAACTACATCCGTGTGCATATCTACATAATTATCCAAGAGTAGAGAATGATCCGTTGGATGCGAAACAGTATAAAGAAGTATTAGCCGATGCACCGGCATTTACTTATGGACAGAGAGATGCATTAAGGAACTTCATTAAGAAAAGTATAATAACTGGAGACAATGAGGATACCTTGGTAAAAATTGAGCATGGAAAAATTAGACCATCGAAACAATTGCAGGATTCTATTAGTGGAATGCTTAAAGGAAACAAAGAATTCATAATGTT
>JBJELE010000016.1:0-52628 GCA_051878995.1 Lachnospiraceae bacterium
TGTTCTTCTAAATTCCTATTTTACGCAGCTATCACGTCGAAATTCCTATTTATCGCCTCATTTATATCCATTTTACCTTGAATACAGTCCAAAAAAGATACAATTTTTTTCTGCGTACCCTTATCTGGAATCATGACCTTAATTGGCGCAAGTTCCGCACCATATGTAATTTGCGGAAAAGTCCCAGATCTAGATTCTGCCCTTACCTGCAATTCGTCTATTATGCTTTGTGATGAGAGTATTGCAAACAAGAATCTAGGTTCTACAATGAATATATTAGGTCTTAGAACCATCAACTTTGTCGATGCAATATATAAAGATGTGTCCTCAATATCAACATACGCAAATCGCTTATTCGCAGGCCTTATCTCAGAATACAAAATATCATCCGTTTTAAATGTTTTCTTAAACTGACCTTTCAGCTCTTTATTAGGAACCATTTCATTATTTAAAATTTTTCCTTCCAACACATCTGATGTATTAATTAATATAACCTCATCATCATTACCTTTATATGTCTCCGAAACAGTACTACACAAATCTCCTATTCTATATTCATTCCATTTAGCCATATATGAATCACCTACCCTATATACTTTCTGTGTGCATTCTTTACATTGCTCTGCTTTACCATTGCATAATTCAATGTAGTATCAATTTTTTCGTGTCCCAAAAGTTTCTGTACCTGTTCAATAGGCATTCCTTTATCGATTGCTGTTGTTGCCATCGTTCGCCGAAATTTATGAGGATGGACCTTTTCAATTTGAATAGCCGCCCCGAGTTTTTTTAATCGTGTTTCTACTCCGCCAATTTCCAATCTATCAAAAGGTGATTTCAGTCCAACAAACAATGCAGGGTTATTATCTATTCTCTCATTTAAATAGTTTTGAAGATGTATCTTCGTTCTTGCATCAAAATAGACAACTCTTTCTTTATCGCCTTTTCCAAACACAACACATTCTCTTTCATTGAAGTTAATATCTGCTCGATTCAACCTGACCAATTCACCAACTCTCATTCCTGTAGAAGCCAAAATATCAATCATAGCCAAATCTCGTAGTTCTGTACATCCATCTCTCAAGCGTTCCAAATCTTCGTCTGAATATGTTTCCTTTACTGAAGTGGTAGCCTTCACCCGGTGAATCCGCCTTACCGGACTCTTTAATATGTAATTTTCATCCTCCAACCATGAAAAGAAGCTAGATAAATTTCTGCGAATATTATCAATTGTAACCTTACTTACAGAATTACTATTCTGATACTCTGAAAGATATCCCCGCAAATCTTCTGTAGTAATAGCTTTAATGTTCTTTGCGATTACACACAGCATCTTCTCAATTGTGTTTTTGTAAAACACCAACGTTCTTTCGGAACATCCTTCCAACCTTTTTGCAGCAATAAAGCTTTCCACCAACATTTCATCTGATTGTTCGGAACTGGCACTAACTTTAAGCATTGCCCCTTCTAATACATTCTTTAGTAATACCACTTGATCACTAGATAAATGTGGCATCATTTGACACAATACTTCGTTTATTATTTCTTGATCCATGTTGTAATTCCTCCTTTGTTCCCTTTTCAAATATTATTAAAAGGAATCTACATGAATACAAATAAAAATTTGTCATACTATGTTATATATCCAAATCTGAGACATCCAGTTCTCCCGACATGAGGTTTGGAAGCAACCTATCTCTTATCTTTGTCAAATTTTCATTCTCTAATCGCAGTTTACGAATCTGGCCAAACATAGGCTGAATTATCTCATCAAATTCCTTGAGTGCAACTAATGAAGGAATCACTGCTTCTACTTTATTTAAGTTCTGCTGACTAATCTTTAATTGAACCGCACCCGTTACAATATCGTTTACATGAGTCAAACTAAATAGTAAATATAAAGCTTCTACAGAAAATCCATTCTTGCCAGTAATGATATGCGCATGATTATTGCACCAAAACTTTCCAAAAACATACTGTAATATCGGATAGCCTTCTGCATCTATGACAGACCCATCCTCTCCTAAGAGCAAATAAATTCCATCAAATAAATAATCATCAACATAATCCATAATAGAAGTAGCTCCATAATATGGATATATTTTTTTAAGCTTGTCTCTTTCATTACCTGATAAAGGTTTTCTTTTTGAATCATGCAGTTCGATAATTTCTGACACAGTACCAATATGCCAGTCGTCTGGCATTACACCACCATTGTTATCAAAATCCATAAACCAAGACTTATATAACAATCTTGCCTGCTCTAACAAATTCCTATTTATCGTAACATTGTTCGCCCTTTTTAGCTCTAAATCGTCAAGAATCCTGACCATTTTATCTTGCTGCTTCCTTGGTGGAAGAGTAATTGGCATATTTCCATATGTTTGAGCATTAATATTCCCCCGGGTACTACCCGTTGAAAATCCTCGAACCCATCCCTTATATTCTTCAGACAAACAATAATATTTGACATATTTAGGATTAACCTTCGCTGGATCTATACTAAACTTGATGAGGAATCCTGCATATACTAAAGTACCATCAGTGCCGTCATAAAAATAATTTCTCCCTGTACTGTTACCTGTTCTAGCAAATACAATATCGTTCGGCTGAAGTATATAGTTTCCTGCTTTTTCATCATCAACAGATTTTAAATCTGTATAATTTAGTGTCCCATCATCATTGATATCTGTAATTCTCAAATAAGTATATAAATCTTCCGAATAATCAACCGCAGATGCACCTATTCCATATTGCCCTTTTCCTACTGAAATTTCTCCTAAAGTCGTCTTAGTAAATTCCATCGAATCACCTACCCTATATTTTTTCAATATACTGTATTTAAGACTATCTTTCCTGTATTGGTAACGGATAACCTATTGCCGACAGCTTGTTTTTAATATCTTCCTGCAATTTATTCGACTCTTCAAAAAGGGTCGCAAGTTCTGTAGTTAGCTTTATCATCTTTTCTTCAAAGGGCTCCCCATCATCCTTTTTATCCTCAATTCCAACATATCTTCCAGGGGTAAGAATATAATCTTGTTCAGCTATCTTCTCTGTAGTCACAACAGCACAAAATCCCGGTACATCTTCCAATTTTCCTGCAACAAATGCATTATATGTATCAGCAAGTTTTCCAATGTCATTCTGCTCTGGATCATCTGTTCCATCTGTAAGTTCTCTTAATGCACGAGTAACCATTGTTCCCATCTTTCGAGCATCAATGAACAAGGTTTTTCCCTTCTGCTTTTTGTTCTTAGAAATGAACCACAAGCAAACCGGAATTCCTGTTGTATAGAAAAGTTGACTCGGAAGTGAGATTATACATTCAACCAAATCTTCCTCTACAATATTCTTTCTTATTTCTCCTTCTCCACCTGACTGTGATGAAAGCGAACCATTAGCCAACACCATGCCCATTCTTCCATTTGGTGCTAAATGCCAAATCATATGTTGAATCCATGCAAAGTTGGCATTACTTGCGGGTGGCATCCCATATTTCCATCTCTGATCTTCCTTAAGTTTATCAGCCCCCCAAGGTGTAAGATTGAACGGTGGATTCGCCATGATAAAATCTGCACGCATAGTAGGATGCTGGTCATTTAAGAATGTATCCTCCGGTATTTCTCCTAAGTTACAATCAATTCCCCTAATTGCAAGATTCATCTTAGCCATCTTCCAAGTTGTCGGATTGGACTCTTGTCCATAAACGGAAATGTCATTGATTTTTCCTTGATGATTTTTAATAAAATCTACGGACTGTACAAACATTCCTCCTGCTCCACAACATGGGTCATAAACTCGACCATTATAGGGTTGAAGTATCTCAACTATGGTTCTTACAACACATGATGGGGTATAGAATTGCCCAGCATTTTTTCCTTCTTGTGCTGCAAAATTTTTCAAACAATACTCATAAGTTCTACCTAATAAATCCTTTTCATCTGTGCCTTCTTTCATTTTTACATTCGTGAAAAGATCTACAACTTCTCCCAATCGTCTTTTATCTAGTTCAGGACGTGCGAAGTTCTTAGGTAAAATACCTTTTAATTTTTTGTTTTCCGATTCAATCGCCACCATAGCATCATCAATCACTTTTCCGATGCTGGGATCATGTGTTTTCTTTGCAATGTCATTCCATCTCGCACCTACTGGAACATAAAATATATTCTCTGCTTCATATTCATCTCTATCTTCCTCAAATCCCTGGTTTTCTTTGACAAGTTCCTCATGTTTTTCATCAAAACTATCAGATATGTATTTCAAAAAAATTAGCCCTAAAATAACGCTCTTATACTCTGATGCATCCATGTTTCCTCTTAATACACATGCTGCATTCCATATTTCTTTTTCAAAGCCAATATCAGCAGTATTCTTTTCACTCATTTCTATTTCCATCCTTTTCCTTATTTTTTGTGGCTTCTACTATCATTCTCAGCTCTTCATCCGACAATTTTGACAATTCCTGTAATGTGGATGCCCAGTCTCCATCTTTGAAAACTGACCAGTTCTTAGTATCAATAGCTGCTTGCATATTTTCAGAATTGACTACTACTCTAAGTCCTTTAAATATGGGAAGAGTATTATCTCTCCAAAGATCAGCATAGTCCTCCCCTATTTCATACATTTTTAATCGACGTCTTAAAATATGAGATAATGCTCTGTCCTTTATTTTTATCAAATCTGAGTCATAAATCGGTTGAGGTTCTATTTGTTGTTCTTCTTCCTCCACCTCTTCTTCAACATCTTCAGACTCTTCTTCATCCTGCACAGAAATATCTCTTACATTTGGTACTTCAATGCACCCAATCTTTATCAAATAGTCAACTATTCTTGCTGCCTGCTCATATGTTAATTTTTCAATGGATATACCATCAACATCTCGTTCATCACTAAGTCCCAATATCCAATCGACTGAAACTCCATAGGCTTTAGATATTTCCAATAAAAAATCAGTTGTTGGAACCTGTTGTCCTTTTATCCATTTACTTACATTTCCCTGCGTAGTATGTAACTTGCGAGCAGTGACTTCTTGGGTATCATTTCCGAATGCTTCATTCAATCGTTCTGAAATCACTTTAGCAATATCTTCCATATATTGTTTTCACCCCTCGCATGCTTAATCATCAAAGATGCTTGGATCTGGTCTCATAATTTCAGCCATTTCATCCTCATACTCTTTTACAATTTCGTAGACCTTCAGCCAATGTGCTTCCGTTGATGCTTCCCCTATTAACAAATCAAAATCTTTTCCTTCAGTCCATGAGTTATGCCATAGAATCGGCTTATCCGCAAATTGTGAGAGTTTATCTTTCTTCCATGCATCATACATTTCATAATCTGTTTTGCGCAAAGACCTGCTTTTTTTCAGCAACGTAAAAAAAAGAGGATCCTTAATATTAACAATTATTTTATCTTCTCTAGGAATTTCCTGTATTTCACTTCCATGACACTCAAGTGCCATCACAGTATCAACTGCTGTCGCATAAGAAAGCATATCCGATGACATTCGAATAATTTGTTTTTCTTCCGATAATCCCAAAAGCCAATCTACTGACACATTATATTCTTCAGAAATCAGATAAACCGTATCCAACTTGGGCATCTGTCTTCCCGTAATAATCTTGCTTACATTTCCCTGGGTCATATGAAGTCTATTAGCAATTGTTTCTTGAGAATCATTTCCAACCACTTCACTGAATCGCTTTACAAATACATCCTTATCATAAGCCATGTTTCATTCTCCATATTCACATTACGAATACAATATTCCTTCTCGAATAATTACATTCTATCACGAATAGGATTATTCTTCCACACTTTTTAACAATTACTTCAAGAATATCTCCAGTCGAAACGCTCGTTATCATATTCCTGCCATTTTTTGTATGATTAAACCATAGAAAGCAACACTATATCCGCTTTCACCCATAGAGCTAGTTCGGGGGAGACGTTCCCCAACAACCAATAGAACTACCCTCGTGGGCAATTAAATATTGAACTGCTGACTTTATTGGTTGTCAGCTTAACCAGCACATAGGGAAAATCCTTGTATTGGCTAAGTTTCTGCACCCTTTTACAGTCAGTTTGCCATAAGGATTTCTCCCGGAAAGCGAGAATAATTATGGCAATCAATGTAAAAGCAACGACAACCACAGCAACACCGGTGCCTACTGTCCTTAACTACAATGGACATCCCCTCAAGCCTAATGAGGTACTTGTCCCAGTGTACGAAGACGAATTATTCATTAAAGAAAATGTAACTAACCCCAACAGCATTATCACAATATCTGTAGCAGGTTGTAGCTTCAGAGCAGTACTTGAAGCAGTAGATAAAAAGTACGAAGCAACTGCCAGAGCACAATTCAACTATTGGCAGAATGAAGAACTCGGTCATTATGGCCACCGTATGAAGGACGAATCCATTGAAGACAGACAGGAAAGAGAACTTCCGGAGTACGGTTCTTCTCCAAGCGCTGCAGACATTGCTGACGAGTTTCTCCTGTTGAATGATCTCATGAACCATTTGATTGAAAAGGCTCCTCAGCTTGCTTATGCAGCCCTTCTGAAAATGTACGGAACAGAACGTGCGGAATTTGAGCAAAAGATGCGTTTGCAGCACAATGGTGCCAACAAGGCACTGAATAAGGCTCATGGCATTATTGTGTCCATGTTCAAAGACGGTATCGAAAACGTTTCCATCAATGTCAACAAAACCAAGAATGATGATTATTATCGTTCAGAGGCACAGGCTCTCCTTGATGTCATTATCAAACTCAGATACGAAATCTGATTTATCCTCAGGTGCTGGTGGTTTTCCCACCAGCACCTTTTCATTATTCCATAGCTTAATTATTTTATACCCTGTGCATCTTGCTCCTTTAAAAATATTATCCATGCACTTCTGCATAGCATCCGGCACATCTTCTTCAATGCAGTCCAATATTTCTTGATTGTACTCCTCGGCCTTTCCTAAATCGAATTCAAACTCATACTCGATTTTGCAACGCATCTTACCACCTCCTCAACTATAGGACTATACTATGTATCAACCACAGTTTTATGATATCGTCACATTTTCCCTTCCACTCTTTTTAAGATATTATCAATATCATCTTTTAGAGTAATATGAAGCTCGGCAAAATCTTTTATTCCTTTTAAATAAGCAATGCGTGTAATTCTAGCAGTATACCTGCTAAAAATTTCTTCCATTTCAAGCCTTTCCTGTTTTGGCAGGCTATCAATAATATTATAAAATTCCTTTTCCATTTCCTGCAATTCTTGGTCTTGTGCCATTGCAGGATAACAGTTTTGTGTATCGTCTTCTAAAACTTTGTTAATTAACATATTTATTCCCTCCATTTTGATTAATCATCTGTTTCTACCAACTCACACAAAATGCCCTGTGGTAACACATATTTTACAATGCCCTTTGCCGTGTCGCCAATGCGGTCATAAAGCCTTCCGGCGCTCATGCTCTCTCCCTGTACAGTATAAGGGCTGTTAGCCACATAACCCACTAGACCAAGTCCATCCATCTCTACCTTGATGGCTTCCTTGTCAAATTCATTATCCGGCTCTTTTACCAGTTTTACTTCCATCTTCGGCTCGAAGTATTCCTGTCCGTAATGATGCTTAGTACCTGCAATTGTAAAATAGATTTTTTCCATAGTCCTTTCCTCCTTTATCTTTTCACATTATTATGTACACTGTTTTTCTTCTGATGATATAAGAATAGCAAATAACATGTCCTATAAAACGGACTTGGTGATTTCAGATTTTAGCAGATTTTAGGCGTTTCAGTGTTTCAAGACTATAAAATCGTATCCCTTAGACCTTTTTGACCTTTTGACATTCCTTTACTCCTTATAGTTGATATTTGTTTGCTTAAGCTTTAATGTTGTACTCACACAAAAAGAAAGGCAGGTACTTCTATGCAAAAAGAAACAGATAATATTTTAACAAGGTACAAAGAATTGTACCTACAACGCAATATGCTGAAGTCGATGCTCGCTCGTCTTGATGAACTTACCGAGGAGGATATAATCCTCTCCATGAACTACGAAAACCTCTATGACGAAGCAGAAATTCACAAATGCATTCCCTCAAATCAGACACAGCACATTGCCATTACTTACCGGGAAAAATATCGTATGCGTTATGAAACTGAACTCCGAGAATGCTATGAAAAATTAATCAAAACCGACAGAGAGTTATCATTAATCGAATCCGCTATCAAGCAACTCCCAGAACGCTATCAAAAGTTTATCCAACTCATCATAATTGAAGAAGAGACATGGGAAACAACAGCAAAAACTCTCTTTGTTACAACTAGCGCTCTCGCAAAATGGAAGAAAAAATCCATAGAACTTATAGAAAAATATTGTGCTTCCATCAAAATTTAATGTATTATTAAAAAAAAGTAGAGACACTACCTTTCCCCCAATCCCACAAGGTTGTGGAAGTACCACTCTATGAGTGCTGGGAGAGGCAAGCCTCTACTTCTTTTTACCTTATAATTCTACCGCTTTTCTTATTTCCATTATTATCCTGGCATCTTATCTATTATAAACTGTGCAAATTCCTTTGTGATTTGCACCTTATCTCTTCCCCACTGAAGTGCACCTAGAGTATCTCCACCAGCAAGTGTTATATGGTTTCCTGGATTCTGTTCAAGGAACTCATCTACCAACTCCTGTGTTTTCAACTCGTAATTCCACCAAACAGAACTAAACTGTGAAGAATGGCACTCTGCCTGCACTTTCCACGGCCATCTGTCGCTATCATCCTTCTTATCAAACACTGCCTCATCGCTGATTACGACATAATAGCCAACAATACTACTTGGTCCCACACTATGCAGTAAGAGAACATCACCTTTTTGCATGGACTTTGGGTTCTTACCAAATCCTAGCATATCCACATCCTTAATAACCATCGGCTTAACAAATGGCTCTTGCGATGTTCCCACTGGCTTTAAATAGTACTTCAAGGTTCCGTTTTGCGTTGCTGATGGTTTTTTATTTATCAGCTTATGTACTTTGAATTTTTCCTGCTGAACTGCCGGATGTTTCTTAATAAACTTCACGGCCTCATCGTAAATCTCACAAAGCTGTGTGTACGATAAATCATAGGTATTGATGGACATTATGATATCTGCCATCTCCTTTTGCTTATCTGCATCTTCTACGCACATTCCATACTCGTGGTTATTTGCCAATCCATTTTCCGTAAAATTACCAGAGGTCAACACAAAACCTTTCGGCTTTACCCCATCATAAAATAAGTACACTTTCCCATGAAGGTTATCATCAATTTTTATTAATAAGTCGATGGACTTCCCCCTGCAATATTCATAAAACTTATATAATGCAACCGCCTTCTGAGCAGTATCATCATATTTCTGCAAAGTAGTGTACAACGTAATATTCTTGATTGTAGTCATACCCTCAATCAACTTCGAAACATCACCTGTAACAAACGGAGACACAATAATTAAGGTATCCGCTTTTACAGCCATCTTTTTCAAGCAACTGAGATGAGTATTCTTCTTTCCATTTGTTAATATATCCAAATCAATCACACATCCATTTCTTTCTAATTTTCCTTGGTATCGTTCTCAAATGCCACCTGCCACAAACACATATCCATAATTTTCATCACGGGATATTCAGTGCCGTACGCACTTAATTCTGCTCTTACATTTTCAAACTCATCCTTATGCTGCAAATAATACTTAGCGACATCCCTTACAGACCTTCTGTCATATCCGCCCGCAGAAATTCCATACTGCCTTACTGCCTGAACATAATAACGGTCATATGCTGGAACACAGCCAAGCGTACCCAATAATATCTTTGTGACTAAAGTATCCGTAGCATTGTTTGTTATCCCCTCGATTGATGGTTTTTCATCCGCATAAGCCTGACGGATTCTTGCACTTACGTCCTCTAGCAAAGTAAGATTCTCGTCCTTGATAAGTTCTTCAGCCGTTATTCCTACCAATGGATTGTATTGTTCTTCCATGAGAATTTTCACAACCGGGATATGCACTTTATAATCTTTCTGTAATAAAAAGGATGAACCTCTATACATTCCCCAGCTTGCAAGATAAAACGCCAAATGAAGTGCAAGGTAGTCAAAAGTATTCTCATCCGAACCACCCCTGTTCGTAGTAAATGCATTGTAACAATGCTGCCATGATAAATACCGACCATGTGCGTCCTCGACCGTTTCATTATAGTATGTACGAATACAGCGTATAGCTTCCTCCACAGGCAGAGTTGCCGATTTGCATTGTGTCACCTTCTTTGGTGAGTTAGATTCTTTACGCGGTACAGCCACTCCCTCTCTAACAAATTCAACTGTCTGCTCTGGAATATTAACCTGTCGTGTCAAATAACCTGCATTAAGCCATCCAAAGGCAAAAGACTGTGATTCAGAATTAGACCATTGAGCTGGATAGGTATATGCAGAATCCGATAGTCTAAATCCGATTATTCTTTCTATTTCTGAAAAGGACATCTTTATCTCATCCTTCCCACATTTCTCCAAATATGCTGTTAAAGCTATAAACTTATCTCCTTTAGGCATCTTCTGTTCCTCCGTCAAAAATCGTAATCATCAGGATCCAATCCAGCGTCTTCTAAAGCCTCACGTCTTTCATCAGCATCCATAAATTCTAACTCATCAGGGTCTAGTCCCGACATTTCCAATTCTGTTTTTTCTTCCTCATCTTCCATTAGTGATGTGAACATAGCAAAATCAGCAGCCCTTTCAAAACCGTCCAATTTGCCATCATGATTAAAATCAAACATATTTCCAAAAAATCCGTTCATAACAACACCTCCATCTTCTCCATCTTTTTTACAATAGAATTATCTCAAATGATGTGTACCAAAAAACGGACTCCAACGTTGTCTGTCATCAAAAATCACAAAAATATTATACCACGGCATATCAACTATTACATCAACTTCCTCTTGCGGATACATTTATAATTCCTTTGCTTTCCCCCATATCATGTCTGCCCTGGTAATAAGAATTGCTCCGCCCCGGCACTCAACATTGATGGGAGTTCCAATATCAAAATCAAAGTCCTTAAGCCAGTCTCCTTGCAGTCTTATCTGTGGGATAGATTTATAATTTCTTCCACTCGTCTCATATACCTTTAATTCTCTATGCTCTTTATATGCCATTCTTCTCTGCCTCCTTATTTTTCAAAACATAATCATCATGCGATTTGATATTAGATACGGCACTCTTTACAGTCCTTGTTTTCCAATGCTCGTGATACCAAGCATCAGTCTTTCCGTGCTTATGATAAAGAACCACAGGCTTATCTTGGTCATAAGTCTTTTTGAAAATCATCCAACAATGACCTGTGTTTCTTGATTTGACTTCAATGAATTTCTCTTCCTCTCGAATAATGGCAAAGTACCCACCACCGAGCAGTTTCTTTTCGCTACTAGTAAACAATAGGCTAGTCCTCCTTTATTATACTTTCTTCCTTCATGGATACTTGTGCCTGAAATGGCACGATTGATGCAGAATTACTCTGCTTTGAAATGTTTTAACGATATCGCACTTACTAACGATAGCTACATTATATCGTTAATGGGGTTTCAAATGCAAGTACCTATATTTGCCCTGTGTTGCGATATTAGAACTTGGATAGGCATAATTCCACGCTGCGAATCGTGAAAAAGCCTTATTTCAAGGGATTTCTACATTTATGCTTGTATCATTTTCGTTGTCCTTTCGTTCATGGCACCGACCAGCATAAAATCCGCCGGATACACATAGGTTCCGCCACTCCTTGCTATTTGTATTTGTTTATCCTCCAAAGGCTGTCTTAAAATATCCAGTGTTTCCCTCTTAAATTCTGTCAGTTCATCTAAGAAAAGCACCCCTCTGTGTGCCAGACTGATAATGCCGGGTGTAGGAATCCTGCCGCTGCCTGCAAGTGCCTGTCCGGTAATGGTATGATGAGGACTTTGGTATGGTCTCTTGGTTGTAAGGGAATGAGTCTGCTGCAGCAGTCCCGATATACTGTAAATGGCAGACACCTCTAAGCTTTCCTCCCGGGAAAGAGGCGGAAGGATTGTCGGTATTCTTCTTGCCAGCATAGTCTTGCCGGAACCGGGCGGACCGATCATCAGCAGATGGTGAAATCCCGCCGCCGCAACCTCCGCTGCTCTCTTAATTCCCTCCTGTCCATTAATGTCTGCAAAGTCCAGCCTGTCATCTTTACAGGATTGCTGCATAGCTGTGTCAAACACAGCCGTGGGTTCTCTGCCCCTTTTATCCTCCGTTACATCTTTTCCCATAAGATATGCAATTGCCTCATTAAGGCCGGCAGCTCCCACACTTTCTACCGCTTCAACCAGCCTGCCTTCCCATACATTTTCCGTCGGCAGAATACATCTCTTAACCCCATGCTTTGCGGCCTCCTGTAAGATAGGCAATACACCCCTGACAGGCTTCAGTTCGCCGGATAATCCCAATTCACCCAGAAGGAGCGTATCCTGTACCGCCTCCTTCGGTATCAGTGATAATGCGGTCATGATACCAACTGCCACCGGCAGATCAAACATAGTGCCGCTCTTAGGCAGATCTGCCGGAGACAGATTCACATTGATACACATAGGCGGTATCTTCACTCCTACGTTTTTCAATGCAACCTTGACCCTTTCCCTGGCTTCCCGCACCGCAGAACCGGGCAGCCCCACCATCTGAAAGCATGGCAGTCCCGGGGAGACATCCACCTCCACCTGAATCATACAGCTTCGGATGCCATAAACAGCCCCTGATGTAATTGTACTAAGCAATCTCATTCCTCCTTTTTGCCATTATCAATCTTTTCCCCAAACTAATATAAAATCTGAAATCTCCGGCGAACTGCCTGAATATAAGAAATATAGAATTCAGATGAAATAATCATATCCGCATTACTGCTCTTTGTCAAGTGATTCACACCGGGGCTGCATTCCGTCAGCCCCGGTGTAACTCTATTGCTTTTACATAACCTTATTCTTCATACCATCCGGATCCTGTGCGAACTGAATCGCCATCTCCCGGTCGATCTTACCTTCATAAAACAATTGAATGATGGCATCATCCATCGTAATCATACCCAGCTTACGATTCGTCTGCATAATCGTTTCAAGCTGATGGGATTTTCCCTCACGAATCAGATTTCTGACCGCATGATTGGCATGCATCACCTCAAAAGCTGCCACACGTCCGTCTCCATCTGCTGTAGGAATCAGCTGCTGGGAAATAACCGCCTCGAGAACATTGGCAAACTGTACACGGATCTGTTGCTGCTGATGGGGTGGAAATACGTCAATAACTCGGTCTACGGTACTGGCTGCACCGATGGTATGCAATGTGGACAGAACCAGATGTCCGGTTTCTGCCGCTGTGATTGCAACACTGATCGTCTCAAAATCACGCATCTCTCCTACCAGGATTACATCAGGATCTTCACGAAGTGCCGCACGGAGTGCATTAGCATAGCTCTGCGTATCCAGCCCGATTTCTCTCTGGTTTACCATAGCCATCTTATGCTGATGCAGATACTCGATCGGGTCTTCCAGAGTAATAACATGGGCATCACGATTATTGTTAATCTTATCTATAATTGCCGCCAGTGTTGTGGATTTACCGCTTCCGGTAGGACCTGTTACAAGAATAAGCCCTCTCTTACGTTCATACAGATTAATGACAGATTCCGGCACACCCAATTTCTCCGGTGCAGGTACCTGGGTACCTACCAGACGAAGAGCCAATGCCGCAGAACCTCTCTGTTTATAGGCATTCACACGGTATCGTCCCAGCTCCGGAATGGAGAAAGACATATCATACTCTCCACGTTCCTCAAATCGCTCTCTCTGTACCGTGTTCATAATAGAATAGGCAATCTTCTGTGTATCATCCGGCAGCAGACGGGGATAATCCATAGTGATCAGATTACCATTCACACGCATCTTCGGCGGTATTCCAACCGTAATATGTACATCAGATGCGCCCGCATCCGTTGCTACCTTCATAATTTCCTGTATCGTCGGCATAGTTCTGTCTTCCATCGTACTGCCTTATACTCCCCTCTTATCCTTATTCTTGCGGAGTCTCCACAAACTCCGGTGTTTCCACCTGCACACCGGATTTCTGTAACATATCTTCGTTCATAACATATCTGTTATCCATCGTCTTCATAACATCTTTGATTTCCAGATCTCCGTACATTGCTTCATTGCTCAGATCTATCATGCTGTTATCTCTGAACATCAGTATCATCGGCTGCAGGATATTCCGCTCATTGGCAGCGATCACCAGCGCTTTCTCTCCGGTATTTAACTCCACACTCACTCCCGGTGACAGGATATTAATAGACTGCACAAGAGCATTAACTACTGTACTATCGTATACTTTGGGATTCTCCAGCAAATGTCTCAATGTGGCCACCTCAGATACCGGTTCTTTACCAAACTGCATCGCTGTCATGGTATCAAATTTCTCAGCTACCGTAAGCACCTTGGCACCATTAACCATCTTCATGGCAGAGATATCTTCCCCAGTCTCCATGCTCTCCAACGCCTTCTGTGCCTGTGCGCAGATACGTTTGATATTGGGGCTGGAAGAATACACGATATCTATCAGATCAAATCCGGCAATCTCGGCAGTCCGGACTGCTGCCTGATCTGCCTCCGTCCACTCATCCTTCTCCATGATACTCTTAGGCATCATCATTTTGCCTATATCATGAATGATTGCTGCCTGCACGGTCTCCAGTTGTTCATCAACCTTCAGATTCAATATATGAGTCATCATCGCAGACAAAATCGCCACATTCAATGAATGCTTATACATGTAATCTTCCTTGCTGCGCAGATTCTGTACGAAATTAATCTTCTTATCCAGATGACCATAATTCTTAATAATATTGGATGCGATCATCTGCATTTTGCTTGCACGCTTGGTCTGTATGATCTTATCCAATTCTTCCTGAATAGAGAATACACACATCGTCTGGAATCTTTCAAACTCAATATCTTCCTGCGTCATAGGCGGTGCAGGTTCTGCCGGTTCCAGTACAAAAATTCCAATCAAGCCGAAATTTTTAATACTTTCTATACCCTGTTGGGTCAGCTTGGAATTCCTTTCAAACAGTAAAACGCCATTATTATTGTAGATAGGTCTTGCCAGTCGCATTCCTGTTTTCAGGTCTTCCCTCTTCACAAAAAGCATTTCTTCTTTCCTCCCTCGTACACTCACGTTTTGCGAAACTCACAGTGCATCGTAACCTGCTTTCAGCTTCTCAAGCGCCTTTTTCTCTATTCTTGATACATAACTTCTGGATATACCCAGCTTACGTCCTATTTCTCTCTGCGTTATCTCCTCCCGGTCCGGCAGCCCATAACGCAACATAATGATTTCCTGTTCTCTGTCATTCAATTTCTCATGGATCATGTCAGTAAGATGACTCAGCTTATCCTCTACTTCCATCTTATCAACCACATCTATCTGCTCCTGTTCTATCACATCAAGCAGATGGATCTCATTGCCCTCCCGATCCGTTCCAATAGGTTCATAGAGAGATACTTCTCTGGAAGTTTTCTTCTTCGTTCTAAGCAGCATCAACAGTTCATTATCAATACAGCGGGATGCATAGGTGCTTAGTTTCCCTTTACCGGCATCGAAGGAATCAATTGCCTTAATAAGCCCTATCGTTCCGATGGAGATCAAATCCTCCATATCTTCATCGACATTCTGATACTTCTTGGCTATATGTGCTACCAGACGCAAATTTCGTTCTACCAGGATTTCCTTGGCTCTTCTGCGTTCTGCCTCACTTCCTTCGCCAAGCAGTTCAAGATATTCGGCCTCTTCCTTCGCAGTTAATGGCTGGCTGAATGTTTTCAAAAGAAGCCTCCAAAGTCCATTTACTTTATTCTATGAACCGGTGGCAGCTTAAGTGCCTTTCCATCTAAAATATATCCTGCACAGGAATCTTACCTATTCAAATGACAAAGTTGGTTTCCATAAGTTTTATTATACAAAGACAACTTTCAAAATTCAACACAGAATGTTAAAAAAAAGTCAATAATTTAGACATTTTTGAGAATATTTTATTATTATCATTCAAATAGAAATTGCGCCATCACATAGTTACTGATATCAATGCCCCTTTCAGTCAGCCATACTCTGTTCTGATCCTGCGCTAAAAGCCCTTGTTTCTCCAGATTCTGCAGTACAGAACCGTATACCTCTTCTATCTGTTGCCCGAACTTCCTGCCAAATGCTTCCTTCTCAATACCACACATCATTCGAAGTCCCAGAAACATGAATTCTTCCATTTGTTCAGGAACTGACAATTTCTGTTGTTTCAGGCGGACCGGTTTTACAGGCGATATGCTCTGATCATGCTGCTGTGCCTGAGCCTGCCCCACATATGCGGCATATTCCTCCCATTCGGACGGATTACTCCATCTGCAATCCTCCACCATAGAAGCAGCACCCAAGCCAAATCCTACATAATCGCCTCTCTGCCAGTACACCTTATTATGCCTGCACTCATATCCTTCTCTGGCATAATTGGAAATCTCATATCGATGATATCCGTGCTCCGCCAGATAACGGCCGGTCCACAGATACATCTCTCTGTCCTCATCCTCAGAGGGAAAGGTATAACTGTCCTGATGTTCATACAACGGTGTGCCTTCCTCCAGAATCAGACTGTAGGCAGAGATATGCTCCGGTTCAAGTGCAACCACACGCTCTAAAGTATGCTGATAAGATTCCATACTTTGGTCCGGCAGCGCTGACATCAGATCAATATTAATATTCCGGAACCCGGCTGCACGCGCCATGTGATAGGTTTCCAGAAAAGTCTCATAGTCATGAATACGACCGATTCTTACAAGTTCCTCGTCATTTGCAGACTGCAGTCCTATGCTGATTCGATTAATACCACATGTTATATATTCTCCCAGTTTTGCCTGCGTAACTGTTCCCGGATTCATCTCTATGCTGAGTTCCGCCGAATCTGACACCTGATAATGGGCATATACCGCCTCCATAATCATACTGATCTGCCCGGCTGCCAATATGGAGGGCGTTCCGCCGCCGATAAAAACTGAGATTACCCTATGGTTTTTATATAATATCGACTGTTCTTTAATTTCTTTTATCAGTTGGTTTACATAATTCTCTTTTTGCTCATTCTCCGGAAAAGACAGGAAATCACAATACAGGCACTTCCTGACGCAGAAAGGAATGTGTATATAAATACTCAGTTCTTTAATCATCATCCAGCTTCAGAACGCTCATGAACGCACTCTGCGGAACCTCCACGGTACCGATCTGGCGCATACGCTTCTTACCTTCCTTCTGTTTCTCCAACAGCTTCTTTTTACGGGTAATATCACCGCCGTAACACTTGGCCAGTACATCTTTGCGCAGCGCCTTAACGGTCTCTCTTGCAATAACTTTACCACCAACCGCCGCCTGAATCGGAATCTCGAACAGATGCCTGGGGATCTCCTCCTTGAGTTTCTCGCACATCTTACGGCCCCTTTCATAAGCCCCGTCGGCATGTACGATAAAGGATAACGCATCCACCTCCTCACGGTTAATGAGAATATCCAGTTTTACCAGTTTAGACGGCTCATATCCCTTAAGCTCATAGTCAAAAGATGCATATCCTCTGGAACGGGATTTTAAGGCATCAAAGAAATCATAAATAATCTCATTAAGCGGCAGCTCATATTTCAAAAGCACTCTGGTAGTCTCTATATATTCTGTACTGAGGTATTTGCCTCTGCGTTCCTGACACAACTGCATGATAGGCCCGATAAACTCGGTGGTGACCATAATCTCCGCATTTACAATCGGTTCCTCCATGTAATCAATCTCCGAAGGGTCGGGCAGATTAGAAGGATTGGTCAGCTCTATCATCTCACCATTGGTCTTATGCACTCTGTAAATAACACCCGGTGCGGTTGTCACCAGGTCCAGGTTATACTCTCTTTCCAGACGCTCCTGTATAATTTCCAGATGCAACAATCCCAAAAAGCCGCATCGAAAGCCAAAGCCAAGGGCAATTGACGTCTCCGGTTCAAAATTCAGGGAAGCATCATTTAACTGCAGCTTTTCCAGCGCATCTCTCAGATCCGGATATTTAGCTCCATCTGCCGGATACATACCGCAGTACACCATGGAATTTACCTTTTTATAACCCGGCAGCGGCTCTGCACAGGGATTATTCAGGTCTGTAACCGTGTCACCCACAGCAGTGTCCTTTACATTCTTAATGGAAGCAGTCAGATAACCTACCATACCGGCAGAAAGCTCTTCACAGGGAATCAGCTGTCCTGCACCAAAATATCCGACCTCCACCACATCCGCAGTGGCGCCCGTTGCCATCATCTTAACGATTGTCCCTTTCTTCACCGTACCTTCCATAATCCTGCAAAATACGATAACTCCCTTATAAGAATCATATACAGAATCAAAAATCAACGCCTTCAGCGGATTGTGGGGATCTCCCTTAGGTGCCGGGATCTTATGCACGATTGCCTCTAACACATCCTCAATACCGATACCGTTCTTGGCAGAAATCAAAGGTGCATCCTGCGCCTCGATACCGATCACATCCTCTATCTCATTCTTCACACGTTCCGGTTCCGCACTGGGCAAATCAATCTTATTGATAACCGGAAATACATCCAGATCATGATCCAGCGCCAGATAGACATTAGCCAGAGTCTGCGCCTCAATTCCCTGGGCCGCATCCACCACCAGAATCGCACCGTCGCAAGCCGCCAGACTACGGCTTACTTCATAATTAAAATCCACATGTCCCGGAGTATCAATCAGGTTAAAGATATACTCATTTCCATCCTTCGCCGTGTAGACAGTACGAACCGCCTGCGCTTTAATCGTAATGCCTCTCTCACGCTCTAATTCCATATTATCAAGCACCTGTGCCTGCATCTCCCTGCTGGTCAGAAGTCCTGTCTTCTCTATGATACGGTCTGCCAGTGTAGACTTGCCGTGGTCGATGTGGGCTACGATACAAAAATTTCTGATTTTACTTTGATCTATGGCTGCCATAAGTTTCCTCCTTGTTAAAGCAGGATAAGATTTCCAAAAGCCCGAAGAAAGCCCTGGGCTGAATCTTTTCCATACGGAATTAAGTATAGCAAAAGGAAGAAAATATGTCCACACCCGGCATATGGTAACGATTGTTATTATGTATTATCTTTCCGGTTCTTTGCCGCTCAATACCAGATCCAGTACATGTGCCAGCGGTTCGCAGGCATTCCATATCTCCTCTCTTGTATTGTTCTGTGCTCCCAGCTCGATAAGCAGCGTCTTTGGACAGACATGCATGTTGTAACGATATGCTTTCAGATAGATTCTGCGGGCTATTCCCGGATAGTATTCATTGCATGCCACCTGCATCTGAAAAGAAAACGCCAGATTATCCTGAAGATAGGGATTTTCCAACGTATCAATATTTCCTTTGGTTGTACGACTCAATCCATTGAAAAACATGAACTGTGCGGTGGGTCTGCCCTGAATATCTGCTACAAGATGCCTGTCTTGCGGCATCTCATCTCTATGTAAGTCTATCACAACTTCTATAGAAGGATTTTCCTCCAGAAGCTTCTCAATCTCCGGCAGAGAATTACTGTATGCATAATCTCTCGACTCCGCATCATAACTTACCGTATGATGCAGCACATCATATCCGTACTCTTCCCTAAGAAGCGTCGCCAGATATTCCCCGGCACCTACGATTCCCGTAGATAGGTCACCCTGTACGGAATCCACAAATGCCTCCTGGGAATGAGTGTGATAAATCAATATCTGAGGACCGTCACTGTCCTTCTGAATACGCATGTCCTTAGATAACAGAGTATCTGCATCCAAAAGATCCGCATCTGCCCTGGTTGTACTGTCCACCGCATAGAACGCCTTGACTACCGACTCATAATCCTGCAGATCATTCCACCGATACTGATAATGCTTCTCCTCTTCCGGCACAAATGCCAATGTCCCGGAATCCGTCGTCTCTCCTGCCTCCTCAACCTGCTGTGCCGCCTGATTTTCCAGATACATGCCATTTTCTGCAAGGAGTGCGTCCTCTATACTCTGCTCCAGATGCATGGCATCATCGCCGTATTCCAGTTCCTCCTCCTGAATTGCTTTACGCTCTTCATCGGTTCCCTCCAGCATCATCAGACTGGCATAATCACTCTCCGTCATATTGACGTTCTCATCCTCCTGCGTCATACAATATAGAATGACAGGATATTCCATGAGAAGACCCTTTGTCCAGATACTGCTGTTGCCGGTTTTTTCCCCACATGCATACAATCTGCCAACACCGGGCAGATAAGGTTCCATAATCAGATTCTGCAACCGGTTTACGACCGACTTTTGATCCTCATTTTTACTCTCCTGCTTTGCAAGCACCTCAGATAACATGAAGAAAGCAGATATCATAACAATTGCTATTATAAATATTTTTAGAATTATTCGTCTCATGTCCATACTAGAACATTATATGCAGTATGGACATGTCTTCATACCAGTGTCACTGGAAGTTCAGTGCCTTATTGATTCCGTCACATATAATATGGCTGATCTGCTTAATCTGCAGATCCACGTCCTTGGTTGTCACGTACATATTATTGAGTTCTTTCAGAGTAGCCGGTCTTTCTCCCATGGCATCACCCACAATGGTTGCAGCATCTACCACAGTCGGCACACCCAGTGCCAGTACCGGTATATGAAGGCTCTCCTGGGTAATAGCATTCCGATGGTTCCCTACACCGGACCCCGGATGAATACCTGTGTTGGTAATCTGGATTGTGCGATTCAAACGTTTCGTGGAACGGGCAGCCAATGCGTCAATAGCTATCACCACATCCGGTCCGGTTTCTCCTATCACGCCCTTGATGATCTCCGCTGACTCCATACCGGTTTTAGCCATAACACCCGGTATTAAACTGCTCACCAGGTGCATTTTGGAACAGTTATAGGCCACCTTTCCATATTCCAGCACAATATGCCTGTTCACAAAGAGATTATCCACCACATTAGGCCCCAGAGAATCCGCTGTCACTTCACGGTTTCCAAGTCCCACTACCAGAATAGACTGCTCTTTATCAGGATTGGGCAGGATGCTCTTAAGCTCTCTTGCCAAAATATCCGAAATTTCCTGATGAAAGTCCTCTTCCGGCTCCGTCATATTGGGTGCCTCCAGCGTAATATAGGTTCCCATGGGCTTACCAAGTGCTTTCGCACCGTTCCTGGTCTCAATGATCACCTTGGTAATATGCACATCACCGGACTCGTCATATGTCTCTTCTACAGTGACTCCATGCAATGAATTGTCTTTTTCATCGATACTTTCTCTGGCTTCCAACGCCAAGTCAGTCCTGACAGTCGACCAGCTATCCATACTACAACCCTCCATGTCAGAGCATTTCCCGCATTTTATCTTACTATATGCGTATATTTTGCAGTTGCTCATTCGCTTTCCTATTTTTTGCAAAAATAAATAAAATATGTATTGACATCGCGATTGCCATAAACTACAATAATATGCGTGTGTTTCCATTAAAACGTCCGTGTCCGGCTTTAATGAGACACGTCCAAATAAAGAAAATTTAAATCGGAGGTGTAATCATGGCTAATATCAAATCTGCAAAGAAAAGAATCTTAGTAAACAAGACGAAAGCTGACAGAAACAAAGCAATCAAGTCCGGCGTTAAGACAGCAATCAAGAAAGTATATGCTGCTGTTGAGGCTAATGATAAGGAAGCTGCTCAGAGCGCACTTCTTGCTGCTACATCTGCTATCGATAAGGCTACTAAGAAAGGTGTTTATCACAAAAATACTTCTGCAAGAAAAGTATCCCGTCTTAGTGTTGCCGTAAACAAAATGGCATAAGCACAATATCACGGCTTATTAGATAAACATAATATTATGATAATAAAAAAACACTTCGTACCGTCATGCGAAGTGTTTTTTATTTATGCTATCTATGTGCTATCTGTGGTGACCGCCTCCGCCATGATGGCCGCCACCGCCGCCACTGCTGTGATGACCGCCGCCTCCGCCGCCACCGCTGCTTGACTGAATCTTATGAGTCACTACCGACTTGCGCAGGAAACGATCCTCATGGATCTGAAAATGCGGTTGCCTGTCAGCCACATAGGTAGTCGCCGTGGTAGTCTTCTTTCCCTTCTTGGATCTCCAGTTAGCAGTTATAAAGATAACAGCCGCGATGATTCCGGCAATCCATGGAACACATCCGGGCACATAGGTATGGAATACCTGTATGCCTATCATGTCATGGTAGAAATCATTGACAAAGGTCTTGTATGCTTTGTATGGATTCGTTTCTATGTAGCGGTATACGTTATCCAGGATATGATCTACTGCCACATCGGAATAGGCGCTCTTTGCCCTGCCGGTCGTACACATCCAGGTATATATATTACCATCATCCTCCCGGTACCAGTTATCTACCAGTACAACGCCATCACCGTCCGGCACATCATATCCCATCCCATTGTCTTCCCAGAAACGCTCTGCATAAACCCGGACAAACTCATCATAGCGCACTCCCGGTTCCAGCTCTCTGGCATATTCCTTCAAGGATTCATTCAGCGTGATTACCACAATATCACAGCCGGTCTGCTTCTCTCTCTTAGCAATCAGTTTACGGAGCTTCTCTTCTTCTTTATCACTCAGAACATCCCCGTAATCAAACACTCTCTCTTCCGTCATGCATTGCTGATTCGTTCTCTGATAATTGACTGCTTTGGCAATGCCCCACTGCCCTGCATTCAATATAAGCAGGATTAACAACAGCAATCCTAAAATCACATAAAGCCATTTAAAATAGCGAAAATATTCTTTCATATCCCGTTACCCCTTATAAAATTTCCAGTATTTTCACTGCCAGTGCACAGGCTGCTGTTACAACAGCAAATACAGAAGCACCGTACAAGAGCACTTTTTCTTTAGAAATCGGCGTAATACCGATGACTTTACCGGTCTGACCGTTCACATGATACTGATAGGTCTGACCTTTATACTGATACACATACTTCCATACCGGCATTAAAGCATAATTCACACCATCCCTGGCAAGCTTTAAGTCATCCCGGTAGGGCCGTACCGTTCCATATTCCCGCAAAGAGGCCTGCATCATCTCCTTAGATGCGTTGCGCGCCTTGACCTGCGCCCTTCCTTCCAGTTCCGGCGCACCCTGATTGTAAATCTCACCATAGAAGCCGGACATATATTTCGGTTCAAAGCCAGTCAGCTCCTGATAACTGTATGGCTCCATCAGATCCATGATGCCGTCCTCCATGGCATAGGAAGCATCCACCGGTATCTTATCGAAATCCACATCCATCTTACGAATCACTTCATAATAGGAAGTCTCCACATACTCCGTATTGCCGCTGGTCCATCTTCTTACTTTAGTGCCTTCGCCCTGAAAATCATACTCTGCCTGATAATCATAAAGCCAGAAAGGCACATAGATACCTTCCATCTGTTCCAGACTTTTGGTTGACATAAAATCCGACGGAGTAAAAAGTCTTTTGCTGAATTCGCGGTTCATAGCTTCTACCGCTGCATCTTTGTTCACCCGAAAAGGCAAAATCATATGTGGCTCGTAAACACCCTCCACTCGCTCGTCAAATACCAGATAACTGCCGCAGTGTTCGCATTTACCGGCAGAAAGATAGTCCTTCACCTCAACCGGTGCTCCACAGTTGACACATTGTGTCATAGAACTGCCTTTCATCACATCCTGACTTTCTATACTTTCGCAATGTGGACAGTACATCTGTCCCCTGCCCGGTTCATATACCACATTACCGCCACAGTTCTTACATTTGAATAACATATTCCGGTTTTCCTCCTACACAACCTGCTTTTTATCCATTCTAACAGAAAACGTTGTAAAATGACATCTTTTTCTTACTTCATCTTCTCTGTTTTATGCCGGTAAAAAGTAATTCCGCAAATAGCCGCAAAAATGACCGTTATTGCAATATATCCTACAACCGCCCAGATACTGTCCGCGCCACAGATCAACCGCATTGCCTCCCTGATACTGGCAATGCCAAACACAGCAAATATGAAAAAAGATATGGTATTTAAGATTCCGGCGGGCATTTTACTTTTTAATACCACACCTACAATCAGGCCGATCAGATCCGCTAAGATCAGACCCAGAGTACATCCTAAAAATACATAAAACGCATTCATAATGCTGTGATCCGTATAAGTTGCCGCCATCGTAATACCGGTCAACTGAGTCTTGTCGCCCAGCTCTCCGATAAAGAAAGAACCGAAGATTGCAAATATCGGTCCCCAGTTGTGCTTCATCTCCTTCTCTTCCTCTTCATCATCTTCTCCCTTTAATGTAGCATATGCAAACCAGAAGAAAGCAAGACCCGCAATCATCTTAATAAGCCGCATATCCAGATAATTACTGAGCGCAGCCCCCACACAGACCGCCAATACATTCAGAACTACCGTCGCAAGCCAGATTCCTGTAAGGATATGGGGAATCTTATATTTTCCCGCCATAGCCACCAGCAGAAGCTGCGTCTTGTCTCCCATTTCCGCAATAAAAATTGTTGCAAGCACCGTTAAAAAAATAATCATAGTCTCTTCTCCTATCTGTTGTAAATTTTCCGCACATATTAAAAGGATAGATACTATACGGTATCTATCCTCTACATTCTTTCTCAAGACACACGCATAGCATTCCTCGCTATACATGAGTCTCATCAATTAAGATATACCAGAAAGCAGTCTTTAAATACGAACTTCTTTCAGTATGTTGGCATATCGCACTGTAACATAAGTGCCGATTACTCCCTCACATGAAAATCATTATACAGATTACAGCTTTTTTCGTCAATGGTAATTGATAATTTTTTCCATTAAGAATACAATCTTTTCTTTCCACGTATGTTTTGATATAATAGTGTGAAAAATCCATATGCGGAAGATTTTTCACACGAACTTGTTCGTGTTACGCAATCATTTGTGCCTACGGCCCAAAGTTTGCAGGTTAAGAGAAAGGCATGATTTTTAATATGAAAAATATTGCAGTAATAACCGGTGCCAGTTCCGGGCTCGGCAAAGAATTTATCAAGATAATCAATCAAAAGAAAAACATTCAGGAAATCTGGGCGATTGCCAGAAATCAGGACAAACTGGACACATTGAGAAAGGAATTTGGCACTAAGATCAAACCAATTTCTATGGATCTGTCCGATTTGTCACAGATAAAGCTTCTCGGTCAGATGCTGTCTGCTGAGGATGTACAGGTCTGCTATCTGATCAACAATGCGGGCTACGGCATATTCGGTTCCTATGCAGATCTTGATGTGGAGGAATCCATTAACATGCTAAATCTCAACATTAACGCAGTAGTTGCTGTAGGATTGACATGTATTCCGCATATGTGCAGAGGCTCCCATATTATTAACATCTCCTCCCAGTCTGCTTTCCAGCCGCTGCCCTATCTGAATTTATACAGTGCCTCTAAAGTCTTCGTGCGCAATTATACAAGGTCACTGCACGTAGAACTCAAAGACCGGGGAATTACAGCCACCGCTGTCTGCCCCGGCTGGATGAAAACAAACTTCTTCAGCAGAGCCAACATTGGAGCTGCCAAGACTGTCTCCAGATATTTTGGTATGTCTTCTGCCACCAAAGTGGCACAAAAAGCAATAGCAGATGCCGACCGCGGCAAAGATCTGTCGATCTATAGCCTCTATGTCAACATCTGCCATATCTTTTCCAAAATATTACCTCAAAAATTTATGATGGGTTTCTGGCTGAAACAACAGCGCATCAACCCCTATTCGCGTCCATCCCAGCAATAGGTGCAGAGCTTGCACTTATCGATGCCGACGGACTCCATCATATCATCCAGTCGATGATAACGCAGAGAAGTAAAGTTCAGTTTTTCTCTGATCTTCTCTAACATATCTCGATATTCCGTACTATCCGGATCTGCATAAACATTCAGATTCGGATATTTATTTTCACCCTCCATCTCCTGTATCACACGACGTGCAATCAGTTCCATCTCCGAGGTGGATCTGGAGAAATTCAGATATTTACATCCGTAAAGCAACGGCGGACAGGCCGGACGGATATGTACCTCTTTTGCACCGCTCTGATATAAGAACTCTGTTGTCTCTCTAAGCTGGGTTCCCCGTACAATGGAATCATCAATCAACAACAGGCTTCTGCCCTTGATCAGATCATGTACCGGAATCAGTTTCATCTTGGCAATCAGATTACGCTGGCTCTGAATGGTAGGCATAAAAGATCTGGGCCAGGTCGGTGTATATTTGATAAACGGACGGGAAAAGGGAATCCTGGATTCATTGGCATAACCAATGGCATGCGCCGTACCGGAATCGGGCACACCTGCCACAATATCAGGGCGAACATCATCCCTCCTGGCTAGCATTGCACCGCAGTCATAACGCATCTTCTCCACACTGATTCCTTCATAGGAAGAAGACGGATAACCATAATAAATCCATAAGAAAGTACAGATCTTCATCTCTTTGCCCGGAGCCACTAATGTTTTGGCCCCCTCAGGTGTTACAATGGCAATTTCCCCGGGACCAAGCTCTCTCTCCGGGACATATCCCAGATTCAGATAGGCAAAACTCTCAAAAGAGATACAGTAGGCATTTTCTTTCTTACCAATCGTAACCGGTGTACGTCCCAGCTTGTCTCTGGCAGCGTAAATTCCCTTCGGCGTCATCAGAAGCATGGTCATAGAACCGTCAATCAGATCCTGTGCATATTGAATGCCTTCAATCAGGTTGTCCCTCTGATTAATAACAGCTGCTACCAATTCCGTTGAGTTGATATCGCCGCCACTCATTTCCAGAAAATGTCCATGACCACTCTTAAATAATTCTTCTAAAATCTCATCCTTGTTATTAATCTTACCTACCGTCGTAATGGCATAAGTCCCGTGATGAGATCGCACAATCAGCGGCTGAGGTTCGTAATCGGAAATACACCCAATTCCTAATGTCCCGTGCATTGTGTTCGCATCCTTATCGAATTTGGTACGAAAAGGAGCATTCTCAATATTGTGAATGGCTCTGTCAAAGCCCTGCTCTTTACTATAGAGCGCCATTCCCGCACGTCTTGTTCCCAAATGAGAATGATAATCCGTTCCGAAAAACAGATCAAAAATACAGTCTTCCTTCGAAGCTACACCAAAAAATCCACCCATAACAGTCTCCCTTAGCTTATATTTGTCAATTTACAGGGTTCCACTCCCTAAAATATAGTATAGTAAAAAGCCGGACATAGGGCAATATGCAAATTTATAATATAGGATTATCATCACGCTACGCTTAACAATCTAATCTTCCTGCACCTCACAGCCGCATCTTCCGCCTGTTTTTACCCGGTACAGTGCTTTCTCTGCTCTCTTATACAGACTTTTGAAATTATCTCCGGGACGACTGAAAGCCACGCCTACACTTAATGTAACAGGTGGTATACCATCCTCAGGATGAAGCAGTCTGTCATTGATTGCCGCGATTCTTTTACGGATATATTCCGCACTGTCCCGGGATAACTCCCCCAGCCAGACAGCAAACTCATCATCACCGATTCTTCCGATACAGTCACAGCTTCTGAAGCTGCGTTCCAACGTAACTGCAATATTCTTCAATACAGCGTCTCCCATATCGTGACTGTAAGAATCATTGATTTCTTCCAGTTTATCAGTATCGATCAGCAGAAGACATCCCTGTTCCTCTTCTCCATCCAGTATTTTACCAATTATCTTTTCAAAAGTTCCCTGTTTTACCACATTGGTCAATGTATCATTTTCAGTATGATTGCGAAGTTGCCCGGCTTTCTCACACTGCTTATCACACATGTCATTATATGCCTCTGCCAGATATCGCAGTTCCCTGACTCCTTGGCAGTCCAATAATTCGCCACGGGCAACACACCGGGCATGCCTCTGTAAAATTCTGATAACCTGTGTATAGAGAAGGACCGTTGCCACGCCGATTAGCAGAAGTATAATGACGATACCTATTCTCTGCACCCTGATATTAAAACAGAAAATAAGTGCACACCCAAACAGTATGGGAAACAGCATCCCAATACCGATTGCCTTAATTGTAATTCCTCTATCTTTTATTTTCCGCAACACATTCTTCATATGTGGTATCTCCTAAAATAACAGTCTCCCGTTAACTGCCATACTATCATATAGGATTCTGTGAAGTCAATGATTAACCGGCAGCATCACTGTTTCCCGCTAACGGCTTTTCATCCTCTGCTTATAGGCATAAAACTGCACGGCAAATTGCACAAAGAGGATACTGTACAGCACAAATGTCACGCCAAAGAATGCCAGCAAAAATACCCGGACCGGGTCCCTGTCTCCGTAGAAATCCATCGACTGTAAGATCAACTGCCAGACAATACCGATGAAAATAAGGATAAGCGGAACAATGCGTCCTCTGAAAACACGTTTCATCATGTCCAGCCTGGAGGCATCATCACAGAAAATCTCTTCCTCTCCGTTCATGTCTTTCACTGCTTTCCGGAAATAACTGTATCCTACAAAATCAAATAAATATTCCCAGCCACAGTCTGTAAACATCTGCACATATTCCGTTTTATGGTCTGTTCCTTCCGGATTATAATCCAGCTGATAAACCACATCCTCCGGCTGGCATGCCTCAAAGTGATAAGTTCCCGGGAATCCTATTCGCACCAGTTTCCAGCCTTCCTTATGCATCTGCCTTAAATATTCCTGCTCTTTATCATATTCCGGTATCGAAAACCATTTAAATTGTTTCTTAGTATTACTCATTTCGTCATCTCCTTTGCATTCTGATAAAGGCGCCCTATTCTTCTCAACTCCAGATTCAATACTTCCTCACCCAACTCTGTGATCTGATAAATCTTGCGCTTATCCTCTTCCCGAATAAATGTAATGAGACCATCCTTCTCCATCTTGGAAAGGCTGCCGTACATCGTACCGGGACTTAATATTATCTCGGAATCTGTAAGTTCCTTAACCGTCTGAACAATGCCGTATCCATGATTGGGTGTCCTTAAACATAACAGAATATAGAAACCCGTTTCGGTCATAGGTACATACACTTTCTTAATATGTGCGTCCATATTCGCTCCTCCACTATCTCACTTCGATATATCGTACTGCAATACATTTATACTATATCGCAGTACGATACTATTGTCAATAGTTAAAAATATTGTTCAAAAGTAAATTATATTTTTCCCATGCAAAATATAGTTGACATTTAAAAAGAAGTGCGTATAATAATCTTCAAGGAGGCAGGTTATATGAGAAATCTGAGAATCAAATTTCGACGAATAGAACTGAACATGTCGCAGGCAGACCTTGCCAGGAAAGCAGGCGTAACCAGGCAAACAATCGGCATGATAGAATCCGGGGAGTTCAATCCGTCACTGAAACTGTGTCTCGCAATCTGCTGGGCACTTGATCTTACATTAAATGATTTATTTTGGGAGGATAAACCAGATGAAGAAAATGAAGAATAATTTAGACGAACGTCAGGAAGAACAATTGTTACACATTGAAAGGAATGGTTGCCGGTTTGCATTCTGGGCATTATTGATTTCCCTTTTTGTACAACAGGGCATTTGGGGGTTTTCTGATTTCAAAATAATAGCCGGTGAATGGATCATATTTATGCTTTTGGCAATCTACCTTGCTGCCGCCTGCATTAAGAACGGTATTTGGGACAGACATCTGAAAGCAAACGGGAAAAACAACTTTATAGTCAGTGTTATTGCCGCAGTCCTTTCTTCCGCGATATTTGCGATTGTCAATTACCTGAACTACAATGCACTGGAAGGCGCCATTGCTACTTTTGTTATAATGTGCATTTTTATCTTTGTTCTGTGTTTTGCTGCACTTACCATTTCAGCAGCAATCTATAAGAAAAGAACAAAAGCCTTGGAAAAAGAACCTAATGAAGATAAGAATTCATTTTCCAGTCAATCACCAAATCAGCCATAGCAACCATAGCTGTAGTGAGATTTTATAGATTAAATTATTATAAAAGCATTTGACATTCTGTCTTTTATAACTTATATTTTTCTAGTGAATGAGTTACGGAAACTTGAGAAGCCCGTAACCCGAGCGGTTCCTGCGGGGACCGTTTTGTTATTCATACCCAAATCCACCCTCTATCAGATGTTACTTACAAACTCCAAAAGGCCCTCCGTCACAATATCAATTTCTTCATCAATCCATCTCTTATCTGAAGTATCAAGTCTATGAATGTAACTCTTATCACTAAAAGCGATTTTTAATCTCCTGACGATATCATCCCCTGTATTTTCCTTCATTGTTGTGTCATTGAATATGTATGTATCCAAAGCTACCAGCAATTTTTCTCTATTAACAGAATCCTTCAAGTAATACATATCATATACATCCTTATACCTTGTTGAAAATGGACCAAATTTAAGAAGCGAACGCAGTTTTTCTGCCAGCATCTGCTCATCAGAATTAATCAACAAGCTTGCTCCTTCATCATCATACGCAATATCAAAGCAATACTCTTCCTGCTCCAATTCAAATCGATTATGTACACCTAAATCTATCTTACTTCTGACTTGATTCCCCTCTGTATCCTCAATCAAAATGAATACCTGCTTTCCGCTATAATCCTGTTGTTTCAACTCTTCAATCTTACCCAACCTGCTAATCTTGATTCCATCAAGACAATTCAGCTTGCTTATAAACGCATCAATCGATTCATCTGCCAAGGAATACTTAATAAAATCAATGTCCAAATCCTGCGTAGCTCTCCGAACATTATTGGTCTTGCTACGCATAACCACACCACCCTTAATGGTTACATTTCTACTCAACGGTCCAATCGATAATGCTTTTAACACAATATCCTGACACACTTTCGCAGACGCATTATCTCCGTGATAACCATTTTCATTTGCTTCCTCAATCAGCTTCTGTATATTAACCATTATAAAACCTCCAATCTTAACGTCTCCATAACAATGTTAGTTTTCGGCAATTCATACGCATATTCTGCAACTAAAGTCATATCCAGCTCATGAACGATCCTTCTATAACTCGCAATTATTTCTTTATAAAATTCAAAAGAAAATTTTCTTTTATTTCGTATCAATTCCACAAGAAGACGCTCTTTATCATAAATCACAATATCCACACCATCATAATTTATCCTGGTTTTTCCCATATCAAAGGCTTCGCTGTTTTCATAAAATTGCTTCACTCTTTCATCACTAATCTTTCTTGTGTTTTTCGGTGTCGCAACATAATAAAAATCCGGTATGGTATCCGTCAATCCATAGTAATAAAAGGCACTATTCAAAGTTATAATTGCATTCGGATATTTCTTAGAAATAATCTCCAGCTCCGGTACATATCTCTTATCCGAATAGATTCCCTTTTCTTTTACATACAGTTCCCCTTCTTGAACACATTTTTTAATTTTATAATCCGTTCCATATTTTTCCAAACATTCCTGATATGACAGCAACATTTTTTCACCTTCTTTCAAGTAAATGTAAGTATTAAGGTTCGTTTTACCTACATTTACTCAAATTGTACCATACATTTAAATATTGTCAAGAATTTTTAAGGGAATGCAGGTGTTTTTTTATTTTTTACCTACATTCCCTTAAATATCATTTCTCATATTAACTCTATACTTATACTTCATATATTTTAAGTATTTTCCAGTTTTTACATAATTTTTGAACGCTCTATCGTATGTGTCACATCCCGCTCTCGTAGGATGCCGGTAATCCTTATGCCGTCTTCTCAAATCGCTTCAGAAATCTTCTTGCATAAGCCTCATACCGAAATCTTTTTCCTTCTGCATCTTTTCGTCCGATAAGTCATCTATCTGCAAATCTTTCAAAGAAAGCATCATTGCAAATATCTTTTTCATTGTCCATTGTTCACTTCCCAAGGGAGTGAATAGATTGTGCACGCGATTAGGCCGCGTGCTAGCCAATTAATAAAGTGTCTGGTACCTGTTGGGTTAAGAGAACAACCGTCTCAACATTCGCTGTCCAGGGGAACTGATCCACAGCCACAGCCCTGTCCACCCGGTAACCGCGGTCTAAGAACACCTCCAGATCACGCACCAGACTGGTAGGCTTACAGGAGATATACAGGATGTGGTCTACACCGTATCGGATGATCTTATCCAGCGCCTTGGGATGGATGCCGTCACGAGGCGGGTCCAGGATAATGATATCCGGCTTCTCTTCTATAGTATCCAGCACCTTCAATACGTCGCCTGCTATGAATTCACAGTTATGTAAACCATTAAGCTCCGTATTCTTCCGAGCAGCCTCTACCGCTTCTTCTACAATTTCCACTCCGATCACCTTCTTCGCCACCGGTGCCATCAATTGTGCAATGGTTCCGGTACCGCTGTACAGATCAAACACAACCTTATCCGGTGTCTTTCCGGCATCCGCGCCATCCGAAGATTGTATATAGCCGGAGATATATTCTCTTGCAGTCTGATACAGTACCTCGGCGCCCCTGCTATTGGTCTGGAAAAAGGAGAACTGGGAAATTTTGAACTTCAATCCCAGCAGTTCTTCATAGAAATAATCCTGCCCGTAAAGGATGTTGGTTTCATCGCTTTTCACAACGTCTGCCACTGCATCATTCCTGGTATGAAGAATGCCTACGATTCTGCCGTCCAAAGGCAGCGACAATAACGCCTGTTTCAAGCCCTCCAGAATCTGTACCTCAGTAAACAGGTCTTTGTCTTCTGTCAACAAGCTTTCTTCTGCAATCTTCTGCACTTGTTCCGGCAGCTGAGTGGTAGTTACCAATGCAATCAATATCTCACCTGTCTTAGCCGCCTTACGCACCAGCAAATGACGCAGATATCCGGTATGGCGCAATCTGTGATAGAATTTCACATCAATGCCCTGTTCCTGCAAAGCAGTAAAATACTCCCTCACACATCGAAGGATCTTCCGATAATCTTCATCCACAATCTGACAGTCCGTCACAGACACCACATCATAGAAGCTGCCCCTTTTATGCATTCCAAGAGAAAGGGGGCCGTCTTTCCATTCATCGCCGAAGGAAAATTCCATCTTATTGCGATAGCCAAAGCAGACCGGACTTGCCTTAATTCCTTCAAACTGATAATCGCCCTGACTGCACAGCACAGAATCCAGCAGCTTCTTCACCTGTTCTTCCTTGATGCGAAGCTGCTCCTCATAGGGCAGGGAAATATAGGTACAGCCTCCACAGCTGCCGAAATGAGGACAGGGACTGCCTGTCTCCAACGGCGAAGCTTCTGTCACTTCCAGAAGTCTTCCCTCCGCTTTCCCTTTGCGTACCTTATTCACTGCACATTTTACTTTCTGCCCGGGCAGTGCGTTTTTGACAACACAGGTTCCTTCCTCACACGCAACAATACCTTTGTTTGGAAAATCAACCCGTTGTACAATTCCTTCTATGACCTGTCCTTTTTTCATGCTTGCTCCCTTATTCTAAAAAAGCGGGATGCACCATACACATCCCGCTTTGCATAATTTACATTCTCTTATCCTTATGATTTACTATGCCTATTCATTAGGCAAAACGCTCTTCCCTTATTCTGCGCTATCCTCGCCTTCTTCATCCTCATCCTCAAAGAAATCATCCTCAAAGTCATCGTCGAAATCATCCTCGAAATCTTCCAGATAGTCCGGAGTGAAATAACGATATACCGCATAAGCAACAGCAGCTACGGCTACAACAGCCCCAATAATGGCAAACACCCACAATACCTTATTGCATTTCTCTTCTTCTTTCTTTCTGCCAAGAAGCTCGTTAACCCCTGCATTATCTAATATTTCATCCAATTTATTTAAAATTTCCTTTTTACTCATCACAATACCCTCTCTTTCCTGTTATTTCCGAATCAAAGCATTTCTCGGCTCTATTATTTATATAATATACCACTTTCGTGTGTTTTTTACTATATTTTCATATAAATTTTCTGATAAAATTTTTATAAAATGCTTCCAATCCTTCCGGCGTTACCAGAATCAGTTTATGTTTCAGAAAGGGATTCAGTGCTGCCAATGCAGCCTCTTTATCCTGTATCGTGTGAACCACATCTGCATCCGGAGTCAGTAAAAGGATCAGTTTACTTCTGGCATGAAACTCCTTAAGATATGCTAAAATTGTCTCTAAAGACTTTTTCGCTCCCTGCTCTTCCTGATAGTGTTCAAACCATGTCCCCATCTGCAGATAAGCAGCCGCCACGGTCTCAGTCAGGATTTCCTCACTTCTCCATGATACCACGTTCAGGCGGATATTGCGGAACACCTCACTCTGCTTTTTACAGGAAGTAATGATATCCGCGCACAGAGTCTGAACCCGTTCCTTATCATAGGCACAATCGATAACGATTGCCATCTCCAGAATGCCACCACGATAATTGCCCGGCACATGGAGCACACGCTCGATCTGATTATGCAATTGTAGATTCTGTACCGGAGTTAACGCCATCTTTCACCATTCCTTAACACTTCTTCAGCTTCGCAAAACCGGCATACATGATCTTCTGTCCCATCTCATCAAACACAACCGTTACCTGGGAATCTCTGGGGCCGGGCTCAATCTTCATGACCGTGCCCTCGCCATAACGCATATGGCGTACTCTGTCGCCCACTTCATAACCAAGCGTCTGAGAGCCTGCCGGTTCTATGGATACCGCACCGATACCCTGTGCCGCCTTCGTAATATAAGGCTGATTCTCCAATGCCGTTTTCTTCGGTCTTGCTATCGCTTTCGGTTTTGGTTTATCAAAAACCGTGTCTGCATCCTTGCCAAATCTGCTCTGATAGCTTCCCGGCGTCCCTGTTCTGCTGTAAGCAGTCTCTTCTATGGTCGCCGCATAGGCATCCTTACTCCTGCGAAAGCCACCGGACTGTGTCTCATCCCGGATAAAGTTTCTTCCCACACCGAAAGTCCTTCCACCGGATAAGGATGTTCCTGCTGTCACGCCAAAAGGCTTTGCCTTAAAGTGGCTTCTCTCATGGGAATCATCCTCATAATCGTCATAGTCCCTGTGCTTTATTTCCGGCACCTTATGGTCTAAGAGAGAGGGCGGAATCTCTTTCACAAAACGACTGACCGGGTTATACTGCGTCTCACCGCGTATCATACGCTGTCTGGCACAGGTAATGGTCAGATCATCCTTCGCTCTTGTAATTCCCACATAGGCAAGTCTTCTCTCTTCTTCAATCTCCATCGGGTCGTCTGCCGTAATGGTCATATAACTGGGGAAAACTCCGTCCTCCAGACCTGCCAGATATACGTGCGGGAATTCCAAGCCCTTTGCACTGTGCAAAGTCATCAGAAGCACTTTATTATTATCCTCCGATACCTGGTCAATATCTGCCACAAGCGCAACCTCTTCCAGAAATTCGCTCAATGTGGCTTCCTCATGGGTTTCCTCATAAGATACCACTTTACTGATGAATTCATCTATATTTTCTATTCTGTCTTCGGCATCCTCTTCGCCTGATTCCTCCAGTTCCTTCACATAGCCTGTGGTCTCCAGGATATCCTTAACCAGTTCTTCCAGACTGAAAAATTCCTGTTTACTCCGAAATGCCTGCATCATGCTGACAAAGGGCTGCAGCTTGGAAGCACTTCTTCCAATCGTCATAATCTGATCTGCTTCCCGAAGCGCATCATAGAAGCTGATACCTCTGGCATCCGCATATTCCTGGACTCTCACAATGGTAGTCGCACCGATACCGCGCTTTGGTACATTGATAATTCTTTTGACTGCCACATCATCCCTGCCATTATCAATGGTCTTCAGGTAAGCGAGAATGTCTTTAATCTCTTTTCGGGCATAGAAATTCACACCCCCTACCACGTTATAGGGGATGCCTTTCATGATAAATCGCTCCTCCAGCATACGGGACTGGGCATTGGTACGGTAAAGCACCGCGCAATCTCCGTATTCCGCTTCGCCCTTTCTATTCTTGCTGCGCACATCCTCAGCAATATACTCCGCTTCATCATACGCATTATCAAACTGTTTAAAATGGATCAGGCTGCCTTCCTTCTTCTCTGTCCAGAGTGCCTTATCTTTACGTCCTCTATTATGTTTAATCACTGCATTGGCAGCATCCAGTACATTCTGGGTAGAACGGTAATTCTGCTCCAGCTTGATAACACAGGCTTCAGGATAAACCTTCTCAAAATCAAGAATATTGCGGATATTGGCGCCGCGGAACTTATAGATGGACTGGTCATCATCACCCACTACACACAGATTTCTGTACTTATCTGCCAAAAGCCGGATCAGTTCAAACTGTGCCGTATTGGTATCCTGATACTCATCCACCATAATATACTGAAACCGCTTCTGGTAATCATTCAGAACCTCCGGGCAACTTTTAAAAAGCTCCACGGTCTTAACGATTAGATCATCAAAATCCAAGGCATTGTTCTTGCGGAGCACAGCCTGATATTCCTTGTATGCTTTGGCAATCCTGCTGCCGTTATAGTCTCCCATGTTCTGCATCTCATACTCTATGGGAGAAATCAATTCGTCCTTGGCAGAGGAAATGGCGCTGAGAATTGTCCTCTCCTTCAGCATCTTTGTATCAATCTGCAGTTTTTTGCAGACCTCCTTCATAATGCCCTTGGAATCATCCGTATCATAGATCGTAAAATTATTATCAAAGCCAATCCGGTCGATATATCTTCGCAGGATACGGACACAGGTGGAATGGAAGGTGGCCACCCAGATCTGCTCGGAACCGTATCCGATAAGCTGGTTGACACGCTCCCGCATCTCTCCTGCTGCCTTATTGGTAAAGGTAATCGCCATGATATTATATGGCTGCACCCCATCCTCCATCAGATAGGCAATACGATGGGTCAGTGCACGGGTTTTACCACTGCCTGCACCGGCCAGTACCAGTACCGGACCCTTCGTGGTAAAAACCGCTTTCTTCTGCTCTTCATTCAAAGTATCGTAAATGCTCATCTGACTATCCTCTATATTTCTAAAATTATTTCATTAATACAACTGATTCCCGCAGTTTCCACAGAACTTCATGCCATTAGTTGGCGTTCCGCAGTTGGGGCAGAACTTCGGTGCTGTGCCGTTTCCGCCTGCCTGTGCCGTTCCTGCCTGCTGAGACTGTGTACCCATATTCATGGCACCGCTCTGGTTCATCTGGTTGACCATCTGCTGTCCCATTGCCATCCCCATCTGTATGCCGACCATATCGGAAGCAATACCGCTGCCGTTACGGCCCTTAGCCATGCCGTCTGCTGCTGCCATCTGGGTATATTTATTCATATCACCCACCATGGACTGGGCTGCTGCCTTCTCCTGCATCTGCTTGATTTCCTCCGGATAAGAGAAGCTCTCAATCTTGAAATCAGTAATACCGATGCCCAGCTTACGCATATCCATATCCAGATCAGACTCTATGCCCTTGGCAATGTTTCTTGCATCTGCCTGCAGATTGAACATATCCTTGCCTTCTTTGCTGATCCAGCTCATCAGAAGCTGGTCAAGGCTTGCAATAATACGTTCTTTGACATCTTCCACGGTATAGGTCTGGCGGATGCCTGCCAGTTTATCAATGACTACATTATGTTCCACAATCTTACAGTTAAAGGTACCAAATGCCCGGATCGGCATACCGCCAGGCAAACCGGGCGCCGGCAGATTGATGGCATTTTTGGTGCCCCATCTGACTAACAGTTCCTTTGTATTGATAAAAAGAACTTCCGCACGAAGCGGTGTATTAAATCCAAACCTGAAGCTCTTGAGTGTAGTTAAGAAGGGAATAATCTCCGATTCCACATCATAACTTCCTTCATCTTCAAAGATACCTTCCACTACACCGTTATACAGGAAAATTGCATCCTGTCCCGGTCTGATGATCAGCTTTGAGCCTTTCTTGATCTCCTGGTTCTGCCATTTAAAGAACAGAACCCCTTCCTTCGTTTCATTCCATTCTATTACATTGGAAAACTGATTTGAAAAGAAACCCATTTATCCAACCTTACCTTTCCCTATTCTTTCTAAGCTTTATAATTCCTTCTCCTTATAAGCCCATCTCTGCCTTCAAAGCTGCCAGTTCATCATCTACAGCAGAATTGCCGGACTGTGCATCATATTTTTTAGCCAGTTCTTCAATGCTGTTTCCCTCAGAGGATGTATTCAACTCGCTCATGGCATTGGCCTCATCCAGCATCTTGTTAACCTTATCTTCCATTCTGTCAAAAGCAGCCATGTTGCTTCCCGCATCTTCCAGACCGGAACCCATCTGATTGATCTTCTTCTGGGTCTCTGCTACCTTCACTTTAGCCTTTAACATATCTCTTTTGCTCTTTAAGGTTGCAATATCTCCTGCCAGCTTATCATGCATCTGACGCATCTTGGCAGAGTTATCACAGGCCAGTGTATAGTTCTGCTCCAGAACGGTTCTCTTCTCTGTCAGCTCTGCTTTCTTCGTCAAAAACTGCTTTGCCTCTCCGTCATTGCCTGCCGTTACTGCCTTCTTGGCATACTCTGTCATTCTGGCGATTTCCTCGTCACACTCATCCAGCTTTCTCTTGGCACTCTTCTCTTCTGCCATGATAGATGCTGTCTCAGCCTTTACTTTGGCAAAATCCTGTTCTAAGTTCCGCAGATACTGATCGATCATCTTCTCAGGATCCTCCGCACGATCCAGCAGTGCATTGAAGTTAGCTGCCATAATATCCTTAAATCTTGTCATAATTCCCATCTTGTTTTCCTCCTTGAGATACATTTATTTTATTTATTATTAGCCACGATTCAGACTCTCTGCCTGTCTGCTCAGTTCCTCTACCAGCGCAGTTACCTGATTTACGATACCGGTATTCTTATCACTGATATTATATGTTTCACTGGAGTGTGCCGAAACCTCTTCCATAATCGCAGAAATCGTCTGCACACTTTCCACAATGCCGCTATTGGCAGCCGCCAGATCGGAAATTACCGTTCCCAGCATCCTGCTCTGTTCATCCACAGTCTGGGTACTGTTTGTGATTTTTTCAAAGCTTTCTGCTACCGTCGCAGCTGACTCGCTCTGTTTTACATTATTCTCCATCAACTGATTGACAGCATTAACAGCAATTTCAAGCTTCTTGGAAACATTCTGAATCACTTCCGTAATATTGACCGTTGCCCCTTGTGTCTGGTTTGCCAGATTGGAAATCTCACTTGCCACCACAGCAAATCCTCTGCCCGCTTCTCCTGCTCGTGCAGCCTCAATACTTGCATTCAAGGCTAATAAGCTGGTCTGACTTGCAACACTGGTGATCAGTTCAATAATGGACTGCATGTTTTTCATATATTCTTCCAAAGCTCCGATATCCGTTGACACCTCATGTCCGGCTTCCTCAGAAGATTTTACCTGCGCAAGAAGACTGTCCAGGCTGTTCCTGCCATTGCAAATATCCTGATTGGCTGTGTCAATACTCTCAGTAATACTTGCAGACACTTTTTCCACTTTCTCGATGTGTCTTTGGATTGCCTCAGTCTGTTCCAACTGATTCTGTACTGATTCTGCCGTCTCATTCGTACCTTCGGATACTTCCTGCATGGCATTCCTTGTCTCGGAAACAGCCGTTCCAAGTTCCTGCATCTGTGCGGTTACATTGACGATACCGTCCGACATTTCCCCTGAAATTCCCATAACATGATTCAGCAGCGAGGATACATGCTCTTTCTCCTGATTAATATCATCCATTTTCATCTGGTTAATTCGCGCCATGACCTTAGTAGACAGGCAAAGGAAAAATGCCACAATCAGCATCAGCAGAACCCGGATTTCATAAGTTGCCATCTGTTCTCCCGGAATACCTGCCGTAACCGCTATCCAAATCGTATAAACCAGATTGACCAGAAAACCGCCTGCCGAAAGCATCAGACAATATTTAAAATCAGAATACAGGGTTACAACAATATAAAGAGGAATGGCAAAGGTAAATGCTACCTCATTCGTCGTTGTAAAAATAACAAATATATAGAAAATACTGTAACCGATTCCCAAAATATGCTGAATCTTCCTGTCATCCGGGTTCCTGCGATACAGAATCCATTCCCAGATAACCGGTCCCGCCGCCAATGCGGCAAATATGACATAATACAGAATGGTTCTGGCGCCTTTCACCACTTCAAGCGCATATGCCAATAACAGAACAACAACAATTACCATATGGCAGATAATTGCTGCCTTATTAATTTCCTTTCTTTCTCTTTCCATCAGACTTCCCCCTTTTGTGTTTAAATCATCGAATGCAATGAGCTGAGCCTATACTCGCAAACCCGCACTTCGTGCTCCCTATTTGCTTCGCAAATGTTTGCTCGTTAATGGCGCAAGAAAAACAAATGCCGCCTTCGGCGTCGCTTGTTTTTCTCTTGCGCTCATTATTATATCATAGATATTTTACCTCACACAACTTTTTTTACAGCACGCCAAGAACGATACCGGCGATGATGATAGCCGCGCAAACAAGCTTATGCCCGGTATTTTTCTCATGAAAAAGGAACCGGCCGCCCAGTATGGTAACGATACAGCCGGACTGCTTGATCAGGGTCATAACCGTAATCCTGCTGTCAGCCATACCGTTTGCCACAAAAAGCGCTCTGTCTGCAATAACAAATAATATACTCAGAATCCAAATCCAGTAGTTCTTCACAACGCTTCCTATATGCACCGGTGTTCTTGTAACCAGGATGAACGCCAGATACATAAGCACCAGAAAAAGCATATACCAGAACTGCAGCTGGGAACTGTTGATATCTTTCATCAGAATCTTGTCCATCAGCCCCGATACGGCATTGAGCAGACAGGAAGCAAATGCCAGAACCACCAGTTTGACATCCACAGCTTCTCCGCCGTCTGCCTTATCCTTATCTTTCTTCAGCGCGCCGGGCTTATATTTCAGCAAAAGCAGGCCAAGACAAACGAGCATAAGGCCAATCACCTGAAAAGTACCCAACACCTCCTGCAGTACCACCACCCCCAGAAGCGTGGCAAAAAGTACCCTGGACAGATCCAATACGCCGTAAAGGCTGATCGGCATTTTCTTAATCGCCTTAAAACTAAACATCCATGCCAGAAATATGACAAAAGATTTCAATGCTATATATGCATAATATTTCGGTTCCATTCCAAAGGCATTTCGTGCATCCGGCAAAACCATCAGGAAGGCTATCAGCGTATACATAAACAATACCTCTATGGTAGAGTTTTTCTCCAAAGCCTTCTTTTTTACTACTTCTCTGAATCCTTTGAACACTCCGTATAGGAGCACAAGCCACATCCACATCTTTCTTTCCTCCTGCATAAGGATCTCTTCTTTTATATCACACTGTCAGCATTTTCGAAAGTACCATTTCCAAAACCATTTTCTGATAAGGCAATTTTTTCTTTCCTTTTTTCTTTTCCGGTGGTATACTAGACGCATGCAGATATAGTTCATCGGTAGAACGCCAGCTTCCCAAGCTGGAGAGGCGGGTTCGATTCCCGTTATCTGCTTTTTCTTATGCATAAATAAGAAGTGCCGTAAACTATGGTGGTTCAGCGAAATTGCCTATTTTACGGCACTTTCCAGTAATATTGATATGTAATTGAATTGCATGAAAAAGAAATATATTTTCGAAAAAAGCAATGAAAAACGAACAAATGCAACACGAAATATATAAGCACAATGCTGATAAAAAGGGGATTCCAAAAGTAGATAGACGAATTATTCAACTATGTTCGTTTTAAGAAATTGCAGACGGTTTTAGATGAGTTGTGTATACGTGAGGCAGAAGAAGGCAATCCGGACAACTTTTTGGATATCAGCGTCTCAGGCGGCTGGACGAGACAGGAATACCATACCATCTTTGCTGTCAATTAGAGCCGTCTTCACTGACATCTGTCTACCACATTCCGATCCTGCATACCGATTTTGGAGGAGATATTGAAAAGCGAAACCAGGAGCAGCAGCATATCACCGGAGGTAAGGAAAAAGTCGAAAATCATATCCAGCGTAATTACGATGACCAGTGCCTCCGAGGGGATTCCCAGCTGTAAAAAGAGCATTGTGTAGGTTGCTGCCGAACCTCCGGGAATCGGAGGCGTGGACACTGCGGAAATGGCTGTGATAATCACCGCAATGACAATCCAGCTTGCCGAAACGGGAATATTAAAATCTTTGCTGAAATAGAAGCAAACCAGTATGTAATACAGTGCGGTGGAGGGCTTGAACAGGACCATTCCGAAAGGGATTCCGAAGGAGGAAAGGGAGGGGTCAATGCCAAACTTTCGCTCGCAAACGGACATATTGGACTCGTAGGTAGCCGCGGAGGATGCCGTGGTAAGGGCAATCAGGTAAGACGGTAGACAGGCCTTAACCAGAAAGAGGGGACTGACCTTTCTCAGCAGGGATACCGCACAGATGAGGACAAAGGCACATATCAACCAGGCAAGGAAAAAGACAAGTGCAAATTTCCATACATTCAGCAAGGTCTTGTAACTGCCCGACCAAATAATTTTCAAAAGCACAATAAATACAAAGTAGGGAACACAGGTGGAGATGGTACCCATCAGGAAGGTAATGATGTGGTTGATCTGTTCCACGGCTCTTGCCACCGAAGAAGTTCTCTGACCCAAAAAGATCATGGACAGACCGATGACGAAAGCAAGGAAAATGATTTGCATGGTATTGCCCTCCACAAAGGGGGAGAAGAAGTTGCCGGGGAAGATATCCAGTATCATTTCAAACAGTGTGCCGAACTGGGAGGATACGGAGGAATGGGCGGAAATGCCGTCGCCCAGAAGCGGGTAAAACAGGGTGCCCGCAGCGCTGAATAAAAACACAATGGACACGAAGCTGAGCATCAGCTTTTTGCCGATTCTTCCCAACGTGTAAACGTCTCCGATGCCGTAGACGCCCCAGGCAACCGAAAGGAAGATCATCGGACCCGCAATGCAGGACAGAATGCGGAAGGCTGCATCCTCGATGGGTAAAATGAGGGTTTCGTTTATCAAATTAAGTACATCGGGGGCAAGCAACAACCTGCCGAGAATTCCCACAAATATGGACGACAGAATCATCAGTAACAGCGACAGCACAGGATTCATAACCTTTTTCTTCATCTGGAAGGTCAGAATATTTTGACCCTCCACATAGGAATACTCGGGAATCAATCCGATGCTGACCAGCATACTCTTGCTTCCGTGACCGAAGTCCTCACTTTTGGCGCTGTAGGGATTGCAGGGTTCTCCCTCGGCGCTAATCTGGAAATAGGGCTTCCAGAACCGGGTTCCCGTTTTATAAGATATCGCAGTACTTTCGCCCAATGTGTCAAGCCAGATTCCCAGACTTTCCTCGATGGAAAGACGCATACGAAGCGCGTCTTTTCGTTCCATCTTGTGTTCAGTGCAGCACCGGTAGGCAATTTCCGAAATGGTGTCTATGGAGGAAGCGCTGAGGGAAAAGCTTTCTGAAATAGTATTGGTTGCCATATGTTTCACATCCTATTGATTTATCTATCTGTGTTTTGCCAGGAAATCTCCTTCTCTGTCAAAGTATATTTCATAATCTGCTTCATTGCTGTCATTATAATACATTGAGAACGGAAAGGGAATGGTTTTGATCCATTTCCCCAAAGTTCTTTCGGTATGTATGCTTGCGCGTGTCCCTTTCCTGCTGCATAGAAAAAGAAAGCCCCCTGTGTAGGATCATCACTACACAGGAGGCTACACTTTTATGGACTTGCGTTATTATTCGTTATACGGATCCACGAATTTGCTGTGGCATATTGGGCAGCAATTCGCATTACCGGGCGTTGCAGGAAAAATTGCCTTACAGACAAAACATTGAAATTGCGCGCCGGGTGTTTCATCATAAATTTCATCATACGCGATTCCGCCGGTTACATCCTTCAGTTTTTCATCTTCCAACGCATATTGTTCGATTTTCTCTTCCATTTTTAACGCCGAGCAGACTGTATCTCGACTTTTCACATCCTTTCATCTTATATTTTTATGTGCTTATCAATTTCTCGCGTTGTTGATGCAAGTCAATAAACATTTTCTGCTTTATATGGGCAACTGCTGATGAGCCATTCCGGCTGTCTCGTTGGGGGCTACACCTGCAACCTTCAGCAGCTCAGAAGGCTTGGCAGATCCGCCCAGGAACTTCTTGTAGCTTTCCAGTTCGCCGAGTTCATACAATAAGCTTCCTTCCATCTATAGTATACTCGGATATTAGGATGTAATCAACCTATGATTTCTGAACTATGTATGATGGTGTAAAGGAGGGCTCTGCCATGTATGACGGATACTACTCCATCGTCACAAGTGAGCTTGGGATGCGTGATGAAGAACTACGGAAAGTATACCGCGGACTTGCGAAGATAGAGGATTCCTTCAGGGTAACAAAGACTTGCTTTGAGTCCAGTACGAATACTGGATTCCCTCAAAAAGTATAACTGTACTCATCCGGATGCAAACAACTGGCAGTTCACTTACTATGATGAGATACTGGGAACAGTCTCATTTTTTGCACCTTTTATCCTCTCCTGCATACGCTATAGTAAATGCGTATTTTAGAATTGTCTGCGGACGATTCAAGGAGGATTATGAAAAGAATCTTTAGTCTGTTACTTGCAGTAACCACTATGGCATTTCTGCTCTGTGGCTGCGGCACTTCATCTACGGAGACCGATAACGTTCCTCTCCCTTCCGGTACCCCTGTTGTACTTAACGAAGTAGCCCATTCTATTTTCTATGCGCCCATGTATGTGGCCATTGAAGAGGGATATTTCGCCGAAGAAGGCATTGATCTGACACTTGTCACGGGATTTGGTGCTGATAAGACAATGACGGCCCTCTTAACAAATGAGGCCGATATCGGATTTATGGGCAGCGAAAGCACCATCTATACTTACTCCGAAGGAGCTTCCGACTATGCGGTCAATTTCGCCCAGCTGACCCAGCGTGCCGGCAATTTTCTGGTAGCAAGGGAACCGATTGATGATTTTGAATGGGATATGTTAGTCGGCAAAAATGTGCTGGGAGGCCGTGCCGGCGGTATGCCGGAAATGGTATTTGAATATATCCTGAAGAAAAATGGCATTGATCCTGCCACAGATGTGATGATTGACCAGAGTATTGACTTCGGTTCTACAGCGGCTGCTTTTTCCGGAGGGCAGGGAGATTTCTCCATCGAATTTGAGCCCCATGCAACTTCATTGGAGGCCAAAGGAGACGGATATGTGGTGGCGTCTTTAGGCGAAGATTCCGGCTATGTCCCCTATACTGCCTTCTCAGCCAAGAAAAGCTATATAGAGAACAATCCGGCAGTGATTCAGGCTTTTACCAACGCTTTGCAGAAAGGTATGGATTATGTACAGACCCACTCTCCCGAAGAAATTGCCGAAGTCATTTCGCCGCAGTTTGCCGAAACTGACATTGATACTATCACAACTATCGTAAACCGCTATGCCTCTCAGGATACCTGGAAATCTGATCTGATCTTTACGGAAGAAAGCTTCACTCTGCTGCAAAATATTCTGGAGGAAGCCGGAGAACTGGAAGAACGGATACCATATGCCGATCTGGTCAATACGGAATTTGCAACGGAAGCAGCAAAATAACATCCGGTTACTCACTCAAACTACAAAATGGGCGGTTCCACATGAACCGCCCATTCATTATACTCTGATATTTCTGTTTGTCCGGCATCCCGGCTATTGGTTAGCCATCAGCTCCTCCAAAGCATCTACCACGTCCTGATATTCTGTCAAGAGCGCATCAACTCCTTCATCAACAAGCGCAAGGTTATTGTCTTTTACCGCAAATTCCTGTATCCTTGCCGCCTCTGATAAATGATTGGCTCCAATGGATTTCATTGCATTTTTCAGTCCATGTACCTCAACACAATAACGGTCATAATCCTTCTCTTCGTAGAGTTGCCTGATCAGCGGGATTTTCTCTTTGCCTTCTTCTAATGCAGCATCCAAAACCTCCACATATAACTCCTCATCACCGGCACACATAGCAATTCCCTCTTCAACGTCGAATCCCCTATTCTGCAAGTCGTCAATTGTACGAACCGGTTCCATTCATATCCTCCATTCCGCCCACATAATAATAAGTAATGCTTGTATTCATATCATTGTAACACACTATTACTCTGTTTGACTAGCATCATCAACATTTTTCGTTTTTTTTCGTTCTTTTTTCTCTTTTGCAGTCTTGGTCCCATCCAACCCATCTATCATTTTCTCAATCAACATCTTCTTGACATAGACATCAAAACTAAGCATACAGATGAAGGAAAAGATCTTTAAGAACTCCTGTTTATCCTCAGGAGCATCTGCAAATGTCTGCTGGGCCACTTTAAATTTCTCTTCCACATCAGCCTTCAGGATATCTTTCTGTTCCCGCTCCAGTCCAAATACTTCCTCATAAATCCGTTCTAAATCTATCTCTCCTTTTGTGCCGAAGAAATCTTCCGTAATAGGCTGTAACAGCTGCTGAATATCACTGATGGACAGAATCCCTTTGTAATAATAGATAAAGATCAGTAAAAGTACATGCTCCTTTGAATATTTCTTCTTAACCGGCGGCGGAAGCAGATCATTTTTCGCATAGTTATTAATCATCGTTTTGGTCAGGATCTTATCCTCTTTGGGATTTCTGGTCGTACTTTTCAGATGAGACTCCATAAAGGTTGTGACCTGATCCATATAAAGATCAATGTTGGGAATATCCTCTGCTTTGATATATTCTATTCTGTCCAGGCTATCCTGAATGCTGCCCAGTAGATTTTCAAAATTGATTGTCATATTTCTGCCTTTCTGTTCAAAAGAACTATATATGCTCTATTATATAGTTTTCATTACTACATGACAAGTGATTTGCCAATTTTTTGCGCGATATTTTGCATAAAAGATTCCCATTTACAAAGAGATTAAATTATGATATATTCATACACAAAAGTAGTAAAGTTTTAACGTGTGAAAGTATTCTGATCCGCACAAATACATTGTCCGGAAGAAAGGCATAATTGATATGAACAAGAAATTAAAAACAGATACTGTAGATCATCTCTTTGATGCAATCTTAAGTCTTGAAACAAAAGAAGAATGTTATGATTTCTTTGAAGACCTGTGTACTGTCAATGAATTGCTGTCGTTATCCCAGCGTTTTGAAGTGGCGTCCATGCTCAGAAATCATAAAACTTATCTGGAGATAGCCGAAAAAACCGGTGCCTCCACTGCCACAATCAGTCGTGTCAATCGTTCTCTCAGCTATGGGAATGATGGATATCAGTTAGTATTTGAGCGCCTTAACAAATAATGTCAGGGCGCTCTTTTCTTTTGCATATGAATTTCAAAACGTAATCTCATCAATTGAGTATCAACCGTCTATATTGATTAACTCCATGGGGTCCATATACTTGTCATCGTAAGTGATCTGATACCCCAGTTCCGTATTCTCTTCCCCGATTACATACAGAATAGCACCTCGTACTACCTCATCGCCTTCTTTGACCATGGCATCTCCGTCATTGCGATATATACTCACATAACCATTTCCATGATCGATCTTAATACAATGTAAGTAACTGGTATCCGTCGTAATAGAGATAACGGTACCATCCGCAGAAGCGATGACGCTGTTACCCTCTGTACCATTCAGCTTAACCATCGGTTCATCCGTACCCGCCTCTTCCAAAGATGCAGATGAAGACATTGGAAAACCTACCGGCATATGAGCCTGAGCCTGAGCTTCCTCTAATGCTTCCTCCTCTTCCACCTTCTGATTAATGGTATCGCTTAAAATCGTAACCTTATCTGTTAATTCTTCACGGAGTGCAATCAGATCCGTATTTTCCTCTTCCAATTCCACAATTCTGTCTGCCTGACTCTGATTGATTTTCTGTAACTCTTCAACCTGATTACCTCTTACTGCACAAAGCACTGCTAAAGCAAGTAAAATGATCAGACACACAATTGCTACAGACTCTATTACAGTGGGCCCAATTCCCATCTGCCGGATTCTGCCTTCTTTGGAATCAACGAAGAGCATCAATGTATAATTATGCTTTCTCTGCCGTTTCGCTTTTGCATTCTGTTGTGTTGTTTCTTCAACATTTTCTACATTGGTAGTGTCTTGATTCTGCAAACAAAAATCACCTCCGGTATCTCTACATGATTATATATAGTATACCATAGGTGACCCTTAAAAGACAATCGTTGTTTACATAAAACTTATTCCATCAAAAACCCGGCTTCTTTCCATTGTCTGACGATCTCATCGAGAATCTCTTCATTCTCTGCTTCAATCGTATGAAAATGCACTCCTCCGGTCAAATCCGTCAGGGGTCTGGTCTGATGTTCCTCCACCCTGTGCATAAACTTTCTGACATCTGCCCGGTTACGCATTACTAATTCGCCTGTTAACTGACCATAAATTTCATGTTTCACGATTACATTAACAGTACGTCCACCGGCATCCACAACAATATCCAGTTCCCGTACAATATCTTCCTTCTGATGCTTTACTTTGACTACTCTTCTGGCACAGTGCTGTCCTTGATCATCATGATACAACAGATAGCCTCTGTTTGTAGACAGAATATTCTGATAGGAGGTCCGCAGCAATGCGATATCCTGAACGATAATCTGTCGGCTTACGCCTACACGTCCGGCCATATCACTTCCTGAAACCGGTCTGTTCTCCTGCTGTAAAATTTCTATAATTCTTTTTCTTCTTGCCTCGCCGTCCATCGCTGACAAACACCTCATAATCCCCGGTTATATCTATTTGAAGATATACATTTTACTTAACTTTTACACTATATCATAGGATTTGAGGCGATACAAGCACCATCTTGACAAAAACAGGGGATTATGCTAAAAACAATGCTTTACTTTTGGAAATACATGTGCTATTCTATGGGTGTCGACAAGGTTGACGCATTTTTTAATATTTTTGGAGGTATCTACGATGAACAAAGGTACAGTAAAATGGTTTAACAACCAAAAAGGTTACGGCTTCATTTCTGATGAGCAGGGTAACGATGTTTTCGTTCATTACTCAGGACTTAACATGGAAGGCTTCAAATCTCTTGAAGAGGGCGCAGCTGTTGAGTACGAAGTAGTTAATGGCGAAAAAGGACCTCAGGCCGTAAACGTAACAAAGTTATAAGAAATTTCAGACTTATAACATTATAATCAGTATCACGATGTGCCTGTTCTTAAATATAAATGATGAATTTTATTTAGAATTTGCAGTATTGTTATAACGGATTAGAAAAAACCTGTCTTATGACAGGTTTTTTTTATACAGATTATTAACCTATTGTGCAATAAAGCGGAGCACTTCCTCAAGCTTCATATTACCTCCGAACAGATCCAATGCACTGCCAATCGTCACATGCACTCTGTCTCTCCCCAGCTGCTTCAATTTACTTAAATCTTCAAAATTGTGCACTCCACCGGCATAAGTAACCGGTATCTTACCCCAGTTACCAAGGCTTGCGGCCAATGTCTCTTCAATCCCGTCTGCCTTACCTTCCACATCCACCGCATGAACCAGAAATTCATCACAATAGGAAGCCAGCATATCCAGGGTTTCTTCCGTCAGCTCCACATCCGTATATTTCTGCCATCTGTCTGTCACAATATAGTAACGGCCTTCCTTCATACGGGCACTCAGATCAAGCACCAGCCTGTCCCTGCCTACCGTTTTGACCAGTTCCTTTAATCTGTCATATTGAATATATCCATCTTTAAAAACATAAGAGGTCACTATCACATGGCTTGCTCCGGCATCCAGGAATTCCTTTGCATTGTCAGGCGTGATACCACCGCCCACCTGTAAGCCGCCCGGATAAGCTGCAAGTGCAGAAAATGCCTGCTTTTTTGTTTCATTATAATAAGGAGAAATGACCGGATTCAACAATATAATATGTCCGTTTCTGATGCCATATTCCTGATAAAGTCTGGCAAAAAATGCCGCATCCTGTCCGGATACAAAATTTTCCTCTGCCGCATCATTCTGATCACGCAGACTGCTTCCTACAATCTGTTTCACGCTGCCGTTATGAATATCAATACAAGGACGAAATTCCATTTTCCTTCTCCATATTTAATAATAATTTATTTTATAAGAATAATATATCTTCTAATTGACATAATAACACAAGAACAGGAAGTTTACCAAACATTCTGTTTCAATCGGTATTTATCCTATTAATTAAATATCAGCAAAATAAGCAAAGGAGTGAAATCATGAAAAAAATAAAAACAATACTTTTTGTTTCTCTCATGGTGCTGACAATGTCCACACTGGCAGCTTGCGGTAATTCTAATACGAAGGGTAACAATTCTGCCAATAACGGAAACGGCACCACAAACGGCACCAATACCGAATCCACAGCCAATAACACCGGAACAGCCAATAATGCCGGAACAAATACAAACGGCACTACAAACGGTACTGCAAATGGTAATACTACAGTCGAAAACGGCACAAACGGTACTAATACTACAGGTACGGTGAACCATGTTGACGAAAATGTAAATGATGTGACAGCCGGTGATTATGACAACAACAATTCCATGCTGGACAATGCCGGAAATGCCGTCGGAAATGCTGTAGGTGATGTAGGCAATACTGCTGCCGATATCATCGACGATGCCGCCAACGGCGTAGAAAATGTAGTAGATGATGTGACAGGCACAAACAATACTACAGGTAATGGTACTACCGGTGCTTCCGGAAACGGCAAAACAGGCTTAAATACACGTTAGCAGAATCGAGTAGGAGGGAGTGATTAACTCCCGTCCTCTCACACCACCGTGCGTACCGTTCGGTACACGGCGGTTTCAATAGTTGACGTGCACAGACTGATAGGCTGTGGCTAAATCATAAAAGCCACCGTTTATCAGTCTTTCTTTTGACATGGCTCGCTTTACTGTCGTGAGATTTGAACAAAACCAGTGTCCTTTGCGGCTATTTGCCGCCATACATGCATAGTATTCTGGAATTCCCATTTTCATCAGATTTCTCTTCTTGGTTTTCGGTAACTTCCATTGTTTCCATATACACATACGTATTCTGTGATAGAGCCATCCATTGATGTCGTCTATGTTACCCTTCATGCTTGCTATTCCATAGTAGTTAAGCCATCCTCTTGCGTAGACCTTGACTTTCTCAAGGCTTGGCTTGATTGACTGTACAGACCTACGGGAAGTCAGGTCTTTCAGCTTCGACTTAAACTTCTTCCATGACTTTGGATGAACTCGGACATAAATGCCACTTCCGTTCCTTCCCAATGCAAAGCCAAGGAACTTAAAATTTCGGATTGCAAACACGCTCACTGTACGGCTTTTCTCTCGGTTTACTGTTAGTTTCAGCTTTTCCTCAAGATATCTCGTACTGCTTTCCAAAAGTCTACCTGATGCCCGCTTACTCTTTGCCAAAAGCACGATGTCATCTGCATATCGGATGCATGGAACTCCCCTTTTCAAGAATTCTTGGTCGAATTCGTTGAGGTAGATGTTTGCAAGCAGTGGCGACAGATTTCCGCCTTGCGGAGAGCCTTCCTCTGTTTCCATGACCACTCCGTTTTCCATGACACCACTCTTCAGATAACGCTTAATCAGTTGCACCACTCGTTCGTCCTTTATGTCCCGCCTCAGCAGATTTATAAGGATTTCGTGATTAAGGGTATCGAAGTATTTTGATAAATCAAGGACTACCGCATATGTGTATCCTTGCTCTGCATACTCCTTTATCCTAAGTATTGCGTCCTTTGCGCTTCTGTTGGGACGATAGCCAAAGCTACCATCTGCAAACAGCGGTTCATAGATTGGCACTAACTGTTGTGTTATTGCCTGTTGGATTGTACGGTCTATCACTGTTGGTATGCCAAGCTTTCGCACACCACCGTCTGATTTTGGAATCTCAACCCTCCTTACTGGAGATGGAGTATATTTTCCTCTGAGTATGCGGTTAATTAACTCCTGCTGATGTTCCTTTAGGTATGGCAGAGCTTCTTCGATGGTCATTCCGTCAATACCTGCCGCCCCTTTGTTTGCCTTGACTCTTTTATACGCCCTATTAAGATTGTCCTTATGCAGAATCGTTTCCAAGAGCTTCGGCTGTGCACTGTCTCTTTCTTTCCATATCCGATTGAACGACCTTGACGCTTTCGCATACCCTTCATGTTCCGCACTACCTCTCTGCGAACAGCCACTGTTTGTGTTTTCTGTCATAGACGGTCATTCCTCCTTTCTCGGTCATACTCAAGACTCCTATTGATTCGGTCCTTCGCCCGTATGAAGCTAGCTTCATTTTGGCTACTATGACCTCTGCTGACTTCTGTGTGTTCAGCAACACCTTTCGGTGTTGGTTGCTCCTTTCAGAGCGTATCACACAGACCTCCCTAGGTACCACACGTTTCCTTCTCTCCATCC
>JBJELE010000017.1:0-51201 GCA_051878995.1 Lachnospiraceae bacterium
ATTCCTTACTGGCTGTAAGGGATATTAACCATATTTATATTGTAGTAGAATGGAGGAATCACTATGTCACATAAGCAAAATGCTCTGGCCAAGCAGGCAGAGACCATCATTCACAACTTGGCGAAACGTAACATGGAGGGTTGCTACTTTCCAACCGCAGCAGATTGTACTCAGGCTATCCTAAAGGAAATGCCGGAAGGCTCCGTTATCGGCTGGGGTGGCAGTGAAAGTATCAAAGAGTCAGGTTTGATGGATGCCATCCACAACGGCAATTATGAATTAATTGACCGGTCTTCTGCCAAAACACCGGAAGAATCCAGACAGTTGTATGCTAAGACAGTACTTGCCGACTACTATCTTATGAGTACAAATGCCATTACTTTGGACGGCGAATTGATCAATATAGACGGTAACGGCAACCGGGTAGCCTGCCTGATCCAGGGGCCCGCGCATGTCATCCTGGTCGTAGGCATGAATAAGGTCGTAACGGATGTGGAAAGCGGGATTGCCAGAGTCCGAAATATGGCTTCCCCTGCCAACGCCATCCGTCTTAACAGGAATCTCGCCTGCGCCGCTACAGGGGTATGTCACGACTGCCTCTCTCCCGAATGCTTCTGCAATCAGCTTGTCATAACAAGACGAAGCATGCACAACGGAAGGATCAAGGTTTATCTGGTCGGCGAAGAACTTGGTTATTAATATTATAGATATTATATTTAAGAAGCAACTGCCTAAACGCCAAACAGGACTCTGCGTTTCACTACGCAAAGTCCTGTTTCTATGTAGCCCGCTTTGTACCATCGGGAATTATGCATTCAAACGTTCCATCTTATCCTTCAGATCAGCAGAAATCGTACTTACCATATCTGCAGATGCTGCAATCTCTTCTGTGGATGCTGCCAGATTGGTTACCCTTACATTAACACCGTCAATAATATCTATCAGCTTGCCGGCATTGTCAAGAAGCGACTCGATAGCGCTCTGGATCTGCTCTTTATTCAGATCACTGTCGCTTGCGGTATCCTTAGAATGATCAGCCAGTTTCTTGATATTCTCAGCAATAATCGCAAATCCTCTACCTGCTTCTCCTGCCCTTGCTGCCTCAATACTTGCATTCAGGGACAAAAGGTTCGTCTCCTCTGCCACATCAGTAATCTCTGCATTGTTCTCTTCCAGTTTCACTAACAGTTCCTGAATCTGTTCCAGTGATTCTTTCAAATGATCGCAGAAAGCAACCACATCACACATGGAGGTAGAAATAGCCGTACTCTCTTCCGCATTACTGTTATTACCAATAGACATCTCAGCAATAGAGGAATCCAGACTCTCGAAATCCCCAGTAACTTCTGCTACCAACTGCTCAATCATCTCATTCTTGGCCTGAATCTCAGCATTCTTGTTCTCCATATCATGAGCCATCTGTCTGGCAATCTCGCCATCCTTCTCTACTTCGCCCTTGATATACTGGATACAGTTATCCTTATGGTTACATCCATTATGAATAGCAGTTGCCATATCCTTGCAGGTTGCATATCCACATGCAGAACAGTTAATGCTCTGTTTTTCCCTGGTATCTTTCTCCATGGAAGCATAGATTGCATCCAGTTCAGAAATACTTGGCTTGTTAATCTCAAGGCCCTGTGACTTATCACTGTAATGTCTGATGAAATCGTTGATATCCAAGTTTTTAAACTGCTTATTCAGGCAGGCCAATCTCTGTTTCGGAGAAAGATTCCTGCTCCAGGTGTGCTTTCTGCCGGTTTTCTTGCTTGCCTCCTTAATCTTCTGCAATTCATAAAGAGTATCATCCGTCTTAGTCTTCTCTTCTTCTACACCTGTACCATAGATACATCCCTTGGCGCAATTAAGTGCATCTACCATAAACGGAAGTTCTTTCTTACCAAGAACTCTCTCCTTATAATCCTCCAGGAATTCATAAGCGTGTTTCTCGCCCTCAATCTGCCTGATAAATATATCTTCGCCGCAGAACCAGTATACATTTTCCTTCAGTCCACCCGGCATCGGATAGATAGAGCCTAAGCCATATTCTATTTCATCGGATACCTTCGGGCCGGAAATATTATTCTTTCTCACATAATCCATCAGATGATCAAAGGTAACATTGTAGGAAACATATCCTCCGCAATTCGGATCATCAATCTCATTTTTCTTTGCAATACAGGGACTGATAAATGCAAGTTTATCGGCTACCTTCATATACTTCTTTGCATAAATTGCGCCACACATCATAGGAGAGTGGATCGGCACAAGACTTGGAATCAGTTCCGGAATATACTTCTCAATATAACCTACAACAGCAGGGCACGGCTGAGAAATACCACCTGTAAAATTATGTTCTGTAATATACTTGATATATCCCCATGTAGTAATATCTGCACCAAAACTGATGCTGATAATACGGTTTACACCTAATTGTTTCAGACCGCCCAGAACACTCTCATATTCTTTGGGATAATTGGCCAAAAATGCCGGTGCAAGCAAAAGGGAAATCTTCTCCCCTTTCTTTAAGTCTTCAAAAAATCTCTCCGTATCGTCATTGTAGCTTCTTGCACCATGGGCGCAGGCATCAAAACACGCGCCGCAGCTGATGCATGCTTTACCATCTACAACAATCTTATTCTTACCGTTTTCCTCTACTGCATGGTTGGCACTAAGAACCGGACAGACTGAAATACATTTGTTACAGCCTACGCAGTTATCATTGGTATATACCAACGCATCCATTACCTGAGTCGTCATGTGTAACCCCTCCTGTTATCCTATCGTAGTAATTAAAGCTTTGCCGGCTCTCACATTCCCCAATGAAAAACGACATATGCCGTAACAAAAGTGTAACATAAAAAAGGCAAAAAGAAAGCGTTTTTCGTGTATTTTAGACAATACATTCCTAACTCAGATCTGAGAAATTACAAAAATATCATAAATTGCTTTGATGGCTGTCTCAAAATCCTCATTAGACACACCGATGATAATGTTAAGCTCGCTGGAACCCTGATCAATCATCTTGACATTGACATTTGCATGTGCCAATGCCGAGAAAATTCTGCCCGCTGTACCACGGGTAGACTTCATTCCGCGTCCTACCACAGCAATCAGTGCAAAATCTCCTTCGATATCGATAGAGTCCGGATCGGCAAGCCTGTGAATGGCCGATACCACCTGCTGCTCCTTATGCATGAACTCATCCTGATGGACAAATACAGTCATCGTATCAATTCCGGAAGGAACATGCTCGAAGGAAATGCCATTTTCTTCAAACGCCTGCAGTACCTTGCGGCCGAATCCGATCTCTGAGTTCATCATGTCTTTCTCAATATTGACTGCACAAAATCCCTTCTTGCCGGCAATACCCGTAATAACATATTTGGGTTTCTGGCAGGTACTCTCTACAATCCATGTACCGTTATCATCCGGTGCATTGGTGTTACGGATATTGATCGGGATACCCTCACTCCGAACCGGGAAAATAGCATCCTCATGCAGTACAGATGCTCCCATATATGCCAGCTCGCGCAATTCTTTATAAGTAATGGTCTCAATGCCTTCCGGCTTATAAATAATTCTGGGATCGGTAATCAGGAAGCCGGATACATCTGTCCAGTTCTCATAGACATTGGCTTTGATCGCTCTTGCCACAATAGAACCTGTAATATCCGAACCGCCTCTGGAAAATGTTTTAACAGTACCATTTGCATAGGCACCGTAGAAACCGGGGATAACTGCCGCATCTACACCTTCCAGTCTCTTACGAAGATTCTGATTGGTCGTCTCTGCATCAAACTCTCCGTCATCATTAAAAAGGATAACCTCTGCGGCATCAATGAATTCATAGCCCAGATAATTCGCCATGATGATACCATTCAGATACTCACCACGGGATGCTGCATAATTAGTACCGGCTTTCTCTTTAAACATCTTTTCAATCGTCTTGAATTCATTGTCCAGAGATAGTTTTAACTCCAATCCATCGATAATCTCCTGATATCTGTCATGGATTGCCTGCAGTTCCTTCTTAAAATCCTTGCCCTGCTCTGCCAGATCATAACAGGCATAAAGCATATCCGTCACCTTGGTATCATCAGAAGATCTTTTACCAGGTGCAGAAGGCACCACAAATTTGCGTTCCTTGTCAGCCCGGATAATCGAGCCTACCTTCTTAAACTGCTCTGCACTTGCCAGTGAGCTTCCACCAAACTTAACAACTTTTCTCATAGATAAATCTCTGCCTTTCCCTCATTCTTATAGATACAATCCCTGTCCTTAAACCATAATTTCCGACACAGGGCATGTCATACTGTTTATGCCATAATACGGATTCTGTTGATGCATCCGCCGGCCTGCTCAATTTTTTCATTAAATTCCTTTTCGCTGAGTACCTGTGTCATGAATGCAAATTCCTCTGCAATTCCCACACTCACCTCTGCAAGAGAACCGAATACTTTCATGGCGGCTTCCTTCTGATCAGCTTTGACTCTGACAAAGAATTTGCGCTTCGCGTCGCCAATATCAGCAACTTTAACATTCTCTGCATCCCAGAAACACATAATGGTCTTACCCTGGTGTCTCGCACAGTCCACCACATCCGATACGACCGCACTGGCTGTGGGCAGCTTACCGGCACCACGGCCATAATACATGGAGTCACCTAACATGTTGCCATGCACATATACAGCATTAAATACGTCGCTCACACTGTAAAGCGGGTGCTCCTTCGAAATCATAAAAGGCGCTACCATGGCGAAGAATCCATCCTCCGTATCTCTGCTCATGGCAAGCAGCTTCACGGATTTATTCATCTGTCTTGCATATTTAAAATCTGCAGCGGAAATCTTCGTGATTCCCTCTGTATAGATATCCTCATATTTCACATTCTTGCCACACATCAAAGAAGAAAGAATGGCAATCTTACGGCAGGCATCATAGCCTTCCACATCAGCCTCGGGATTACGCTCTGCATATCCCTTCTCCTGGGCTTCCTTAAGCACATCCTCAAAATCCGCACCTTCCTTGTCCATCTTAGTGAGAATATAGTTGGTTGTACCATTTAAAATACCGGTGATACCGTCTATCTTTTCAGCCGTCAGGGAATAATTTAGCGGTCTGATGATGGGAATACCACCTCCCACGCTTGCCTCAAACAAATAGTTGCACTGATGATCCTTAGCAATCTGAATCAGTTCCGGTCCGTGGTTTGCCACCAGTTCTTTATTGGAAGTACATACGCTCTTGCCAGCCATGAGTGCCTGTTTGGTAAAATCATAAGCCGGTTTCACACCACCCATCGTCTCACAAATAATTGTGACCTCCGGATCGTTGAGAATGATATTATAGTCATGTACTACTTTATTTTCATAAGGATCTCCGGGAAAATCGCGCAAGTCAAGAATATACTTAACATTCAGTTCCTCCCCGGCTTTCTTATTAATATCTGCCTTGTTCGTCTCAATTACTTCTACGACACCGCTTCCTACCGTACCGTATCCTAATACTGCTACCTGAATCATCTCTTCTTTTCCTTTCTTGTCGCACTTTGCTTTTCTGCATCCATATCTTTGGAAGAATTGCTCTGCAATTCTTCCGGGCGAAACTTAGAAAATCTTGTGCATCGTTCTCTGATGCACTAGATTTTCTTTTCGCCCTATTCTTTGGCTAATATCTTGACATTATGCACGCCCGCCTTACCTTCCATTGCCTCTATCATCTTGGAAGTGTCGCCTGTTGTAGGCAATACCTGTACACTCAGGCTTAAAGACGCCACACCATTAATCGGTATACTCTGATGAATGGTAAGAATATTGGCACCAAACTCTGCGATAATCTTAAGCACATCAGACAGAAGTCCTGTTTCATCATCCATCTGGAACATAAGCGTTATCGTAGTTCCCTGGGAACTGTCATGAAACGGGAAAATATCATCTTTATACTTATAGAAAGAACTCCGGCTGATACCAACTGCATCCACCGCTTCCTGCACCGACAGCACCTTTCCGGATTCCACCAGTCTCTTGGCTTCCACTACCTTTAAGAGAACTTCCGGAACAGCTTTTTGTTTCACTACATAATATCCGGTTGTTTCCTGCATATTCTATCAAGCCTCTCCCTGCTGACGCCACTTCCGTTTTTCCTTCCGGCATGAGAATCCGCCGTCTCTCTATGGCGCACATCTGTGTTTGCATGTCTTTGTGTCAAGGACACTTGTTTGTCACCGAGGGATATTCTAACATACTTGTTATTACATGGCAACCCTAAATTTTATTTTTCTCAAAACAGAGCACTCAATGTGCAAGCAATTCTCCCATTTCCTATCACATAATCGAGGGCACCCACTGCAAAAGCGGATGCCCTCATAGAAATCATTTGCAATTATTTACTGCTGATTCACAAAACGCTCTCTTTAGATTAAAGGATATTTGTCAGTCAGAGTCTTTACAATAGCGCGAGCTTTCTCGATACCTGCCTCGCCTTCTTTGATCACAATAGAAATTGCCTCTGCTACCTGATCCATATCATCCGTATTCAAACCACGGGATGTGGCAGCCGGAGTTCCGAGACGGATACCGCTTGTTACAAAAGGAGACTTCGGATCATTCGGGATCGTGTTCTTATTAGCTGTAATATGTGCTTCGTCAAGCAGCTTCTCTACGGCTTTACCTGTCAGATCATAAGGAGTAAGGTCTACCAGCATCAGGTGATTATCTGTTCCACCGGATACAATCTTAATATCCCGTTTCTGCAGACCCTTGCAGAGTGCCTGTGCATTATCAGCAACATTCTTCATATAAACCTTAAAATCAGGAGACAGAGCCTCTTTGAAGCAAACTGCCTTTGCCGCAATGACATGCATCAGAGGACCACCCTGAATACCCGGGAAGATTGCCTTATTGAAGTTATATTTATCTGCCACTTCCTGACTGGACATAATCATACCGCCACGGGGACCGCGCAGTGTCTTATGGGTAGTTGTTGTGGTTACATGTGCATAAGGAATCGGGTTGGGATGAAGACCGGCAGCCACAAGGCCCGCGATGTGCGCGATATCTACCATCAATACGGCTCCTACTTCGTCAGCGATTTCTCTGAATTTCTTGAAATCAATCGTTCTGGCATATGCGGATGCACCTGCCACAATCATCTTCGGCTTGCACTCCAATGCGATTTCACGCACTTTATCATAATCAAGGAATCCATCATCATTGACGCCGTAAGGTACACAGTTAAAATATTTACCGGACATATTAACCGGTGAACCGTGGGATAAATGTCCGCCGTGATCTAAGTTCATACCCATAAAAGTATCACCCGGCTCCATTACGGCAAAGAACACTGCCATATTAGCCTGGGCACCGGAATGGGGTTGTACATTGACATATTCACAGCCAAACAATTCTTTGGCTCTGTCTCTTGCCAGATCCTCTACCACATCAACACACTCACATCCGCCATAATATCTCTTACCCGGATAACCTTCTGCATATTTGTTGGTAAGAGGACTTCCCATGGCTGCCATTACCGCCTTGCTTACCCAGTTCTCAGAAGCAATCAGCTCAATATGAGAATTCTGACGCTGCTGCTCGTCCACGATAGCCTGCGCAATTTCGGGGTCTACCATCTTTACTTCGTCTAATGAATACATTCCTTTATCCTGCCTTTCTCTATGTAATCTGTAAAAAGTTAGTGTAAGTATAGCACATGGATGGATTACGGTGCAATACATTATCATGAAAGCCCAATTATTATTTCCGGAACTGACTTTTACCCATTATTTATTCATCATAATGGATAGATTTTCATAAAAAATTAAGAAAAGTTTATGGAAATCGTATTTTGACTTTTACCTCTAATCTGCTATGATATCTTCTATGAATATATAAACGAGCATATATTGATAAGACGAAGCATCGTCAGACAAGGACGTGAGATTATGGAGAATTCTACTCGAAGGAAATTCGAACCAATTATAAAATTTTATAACACATATAAGCATATCATTCCGCTTATCGTCTACGGAATCATCTATATGTCATGGTTTGCACATTTAGAGAAAACCGTAACCAGCCATTACAAAGTGATTCATGTGGCATTAGACGACCACATTCCTTTCTGTGAAGTATTCGTCGTACCCTACCTGCTTTGGTTTGCTTATGTAGCCGGGGTTGTACTATATTTCTTCTTTAAGGATAAGGATGACTATTTCAGGACCTGTACCTTTCTCTTTACCGGAATGACAGTTTTCCTGTTAGTGTCTACTCTGTGGCCTAACGGTCATCACTTAAGACCGTACATTATGCCCCGCGATAATATATTTACACAAATGGTAGCAGCATTGTACCGGACAGATACCCCTACAAACCTGTGGCCGAGTATTCATGTATATAACTCTCTTGGATGCCACTTTGCAATTATGAAAAGTAAACGTTTATCAGAGAGAAAAGGAATCCATATTGCTTCCTTGATACTCTGTGTTTCGATTATATTATCGACCATGTTCATTAAACAGCATTCCGTATTTGATGTGCTGACAGCCTTCATCATGGCAGCCATTATGTATGTGGTCGTATACGGTTCCGATGCTCTGCTCAACTTCTACCACAGTCTTACGAATAAAAGCAAAAGGAAACCGGAGACATTATAAAAGGATCGCTCAGAAAAAGAATCCCCTTCCGAAGGGTATGAAATTCATACTCTGCAGAAGGGGATTTGTTATATGCCATACTTCTTTCTTCGCATCTATTGCAACAGTTATTCACGAAAATAAGAAATGTTGCCATCAATTTAAAATCGCACCATTCGTCTGACATACTTCTTTATACCAATATGCAGAATCCTTAGGTATCCTTTTCTGTGTTTCAAAATCCACATAAACAGTGCCAAAGCGCTGGGAATACCCTCTCTCCCATTCAAAATTGTCCATAAATGTCCAAAGGAAGTATCCTGCCACATCAACTCCTTCCTCTACAGCCCGCTGTAAGGAGGATAGATACTGCTCCAGAAACTGTATTCTGTCTCTATCATGAATACAGCCATCCTCCGCCACAACATCCCTGCATGCCATACCGTTCTCCGTAATATAAATCGGCAAATGATATCTTTCATATAGGAATTTCGGTCCCCAGTATAAGCATTCCGGTGTAATCGGCCAGCCGCATGCCGTCATCGGAAAGTCCTTAGATCTGTCAACGTATTCCGGTTTTCCGTTCTTTCCCAGTCTTATCCAATATCCGTTGTAAATATTCTGTCCCATAAAATCAAGAGGCTGATGAATCAGTTCCATGTCTTCCTGCGTGATTTCAGGCAGATACGGACCAAACTTCTGTAATCCCTCCTCCGGATAATGTCCCAGAAATACCGGATCAGAAAACCATGATACATTCCAGGTCCAGTTATCAATGGGCTGATTACAGTCAAAGTAAACCGTTCTTGCCGCTTCAATATCCTCTTTACTCTCGGTATAGGGATAGGCCACCCCGCAGGTAGGCGCATATCCGATCTTGATCGGCTGTTTTGCATATTTGCGAAGCATCAAAACCGCTTGACCATGTGCCTTTAATACATTATGTGCAACCTGAAAGACCTGTTTAGGCTCTAAAGTAAGTCCGGGAGCATGACTCCCCTTTAAATGCCCAAGTCCTATAAAACACTGGGGCTCATTCAGCGTGATAAAATACTCTGCCAGATCACTAAAGTTTTCTGCAACGACCTTGGCATATTCACCGAACCATTCTACGGATTCTTCATTGAGCCAGCCTCCCTTTTCATAAAGCTTTAAGGGAAATTCCCAATGAAACAATGTGACATAAGGTGTAATGCCTCTTGTCTTCATCTCCAGAATCATATCACGATAAAGTGCAATTGCTTTCTCATTTATTCTACCCACTCCGTCCGGCAATATCTTCGCCCAGTCCAGGGAAAAACGATAAGAAGTGATCCCCAGTTCCTGCATAAGCGCGAAGTCCTCTTTATATCTGTGAATATGATCACAGGCTACATCTCCGTTATGATGTCCATAAATCTTTCCTTCCTGCTTCACAAATGCATCCCATACATTCTGACCGCTTCCATCCGATGCATCTTTGCCCTCAATCTGATAGGCGCTGCTTGCAACGCCCCAGGTAAAATCCTTTGGAAACATTATATACCTCCCAGTCGAATTATAATTTCATTTTCAGTTTTCTCTTCCATTTGCAAGATTTCGCGCCTAAAAATAACTGTGTTATCGCACATTCTCCTTGCTCCGTTTACATCAATACTGTGAATACGATAATTTGCATATTCCAGCCTTTCTTTATTTATGTAACATACCTTAAGGCTTCGGCCGGCGAAATGACAGTGCACACTGATCTGTCCGTTTTCATCAAACTGCTCCGGAAGAAGCTTTGGCTCAAAAGAAAGATTACCATCCACACCTTTAATTCCATACATTTCTGTTAACACTGTCAGTAAGAGCCAGCTTGCCGCACCGGTCAGATAATGATAAACACCTCTGCCATCCGGTGTAAAATATTCCGGAATGCCCGGATATATACGGGACTGTTCTATAGATGCCGCATGTCGATACAAGCTGCTGATAACCTTGTAGCCTTCCCTGACAAATCCTGTTTCATAGAGTGCTTTAGCATACATGACTGCCATATGACTGAATACAGCACCATTCTCCTTCTGACCGAAAGCAAACCCAAACATACGCCCCATATTCATTTTCATTTCATGAAAATCTGTATTCAGTCGATAACCTCCAATTGAAGGCTCATACAAATACCGGTCTGCTGCCTCTGTAATTTTCTGAATTTGCTGCTGTGTAGCAACACCTGACATAATCGCAAAGGTCTGACTGGTTAACATAATTTTCGAATCCTCATTTCCACAATTATATTCCAATGGGCATCCGTCATTGTCATAATATCCATTAAACCACCCCGATTCATCTTCTGCCTCCAGCCATTCTTTCTTTCGAATGTTTGACACAATCCAGTCTGCCTTATGTGTCAGATTTTCGGCCAATTCTTCTATTGTTACAGAAACTTTATCTCCGCTTACCGTATGGCTGCAAAAATCAGTATATTTTTTCAGCAATGTCTGCTTTGCCAAAACGCTCTCATAGACTTCATTCTGATCATTTAACAAAAGCTGCATTTCTTTCATAACAGAAATCTCCAGCGATCCGGTTATCTCTTGCAATTTGAGCAGAATTTGACCAAGCTGCCTCATATTCCGGCTGTACATCATCGTAAAGGCTACGCTCTCACCGCGTTCCTTTGCCATATCAAGCGCATCATTCCAATCCGCTCCGCGCAGCCGTATATGATTATGCTCCCCCACATCATAGAAGGACGTTAACATTTCCAGTAACAAGTGCTCCAGAATACTTCCCCGATACTCCTTCGTGGTCACATCCCTTTGACAGCAACCAAACTGCTCATTCCACTGCTCATCGAAAGCCTCTCCTCGGCTGATAACATGATCTTTAAAATAAGGAGCCTCTTCTAACAGGAACTGATAATCACCCGTCTGATCAAGATACAGTTTCGTTGTAATAAAGGGCCACACACCGTGATCCATCCATACTCTGGCTATGCCGTTCCGGTCTGCCACAAATTCTCCGGGTTCTGTTCCGATAATAGTAGCGTTAGTACCATCTACTCTGACTCCCCCAAAGTTATTGATTAACATCTCCCTTACGCCGGATGGATTCATCAACAAAAGTGCCAGGCAGTCCTGCCATAAATCTCTCCACCCTCTGCCACCTTTCCCATAATCATGATGGGGCAGAAAAGAGCAGCCGTATATTCTGCGCAGAACCGGCTGAAAACCAACCCAGTACAGCCATTGATCAAAGAAGGCATCTGCGGAATGATAGTGGACATCATTTACCGTTCTCCAATGCTTCCTGGTATCCTCCAGAAATCTGTCAAAACATTCTTCTGACAGAAATCCTATAACATCAGTTTCCAATTGCTGTACTGTATCATTTCCATAAGCCAGAGCCTGAATATAAGTGACACTTTCGCCCGGTGCAATTGTCTGCTCATTGTATGCAAGACCTCCCATGGCCTCGTAACCGTCTATTTCATTTCCGGATACGATAGAAGCTGCAATACCTTCCACAACACTTCTGGGATGTTCAAAACTTCCACCTTCACCCAGAAAACTATCCAGCGTAGGATAAAAGCCCTCAGGTTTCCTTCCGTTACAACTGCCAAACACCCCATAAATCACTGTGTTTTCCCTATGGCCCCTTTCATCAAAGGTAAGTGTCGGATTCACGGCAACACCATACGGCAAGGTATAAATCCTGTTTAACATGCTTGTTACATTTCTGTGATCCCGGATATTATCGGCACTTCTTGCATAAATCGGTACCGCACTGATACCCTTTATTTTTCTGACACTCTCCCCGCAATTCTTAATCCGGATCCTGGTCAACTCCACCTTAGCGTCTTCCCATGGCACAAATGATGTTATCTCGGCCTCTAATTGCAGCTTTAAAGATTTACGTGTTACTTTCTGATACAATAATCCGGCTTCCAGGTTTGTTATTTCCTTCTGTCCGGTAAACTTTAAAGACTGCTGCCACGCCGATACACCCGTTGCCGACCAGTACTCTCCATCTTCCAGTCTGATCCAGAAATTTCTTGTAGATCTATTATTATGAAGCCCTTCGCAGGTTACAGGCTCCAGAAGAAAAGAATTTTGTCCCGTTTTACTGTCGCCGCCAAGCTCCGGTGTAACACTGCTCATAACCCCCTGTTCCCCTGCAAGCGGGAAATATAAATAACTGATCAGCTCCGGATCATCTAACCGGAAACTTCCATATTCATCAACAAATTGAATTCTTTTCATTTTCTCTCCTTTTAAACAAAACCTCCTTGACACTAAGCAAGGAGGTTTTCTTGTAATATATAACGCAAACCCGGCTTTATTCTTTTACACCGCCCAATGCAACACCGGCGATGATATACTTAGAAAGCAGACAATATACAATGAAGATGGGGGCAATGGTAATAACCAGTCCCACATAAATAATACCGAAATCTGTCCGGAACCGTTCACCTCTCATAATTTGTACAAACATTGGCAGTGTATATTTACTCTGTGATGTCAGGAGCATGGAAGGCGTATAGAAATTATTCCATGAACCGATAAATGCAAAGATACACTGTGTTGCAATCGCAGGCTTCATTAATGGAACTGCTATCGTATTAAATGTTCTGAATTCTCCGGAACCATCAATTCTTGCCGCATCTATGATTTCCTTCGGCAGAGCGCTTATCATATACTGTCGCATGAAAAATACCGTTGCAGGAGCCGCAATCGCAGGCAGAATCAATGGAATATAACTGTTTCCCAGACCAATCTTATAGATGAACCGGAAGAATCCGATGGAAGATACCTGTGCCGGAATCATCATAATACCCATGATGAATGCCCATACAAAGGATGCTCCCTTGAACTTGTATATGGTAACTCCATATGCTGTCATTGTGGAAAAATATACGGTCAGTGCCGTAGAGCTTACCGCTATGATCAGACTGTTTACCATATATCTCCATAAAGGTACATTTTCATTACATTGTGCAATCAGCTTGCTATAGTTTTCCGGAAAGCTGACGGAAGGAACCAGAGAAAAATGTGTCTGTATCTCCACACTTGTTCTCGTGGCATTGACTAGCATAACCCAGAACGGAAACAGGCTTAGCAGGCACAGAAATACACAAATGGCAATTCTGAATATTTGAGCCATTCTGATGGATGCACTCAGGCTTCTTTCTTTATTCATCTCTGCGCCCTCCTTTCCATTTTTTCTCTTGCCTTGATTTCCTTCTTCTCGCGAATCTCATCTTTATCCCGCATGATATAGAATAAGCATAAACTTAAGATAGTCGTCACAACAAATAACACCATGGAAACGGCCGACGCCTTACCTAATTGTTTAGAGCCGGTAAAGGCAAGATCTCTTATGTACATGGTGATGGTTCTTGTCGAGAAATCCGGATCTCCCTGTCCGCTTGCCGTTAACAATTTGGGGATATCATACATCTGCATACCACCGATTGCCGAATTGACAAGGGTAAATAACAAAATCGGTTTTAAAAGCGGCAATGTAATTTTGCGGAAGATCTGCATACTTGTCGCCCCATCTACTCTGGCTGCTTCGATCAGGGAAGGATTGATACCCAGAATCCCGGCTGACAGAACAATCATGGTATTTCCATACCACATCCAGAAATTGATGAAGGAAATAATGCCTCGTGTCGCCCATTTATTACTGAAAAAACGAACCGCATCCTTTACAAGACCGCTGCTGACCAACAGCTGATTGATTGGTCCGTTTGGATAGTCAAACAATTTATAGAACAGAACGGAAATCGTTGCCGCCGTAATGATGTTTGGCAAAAACACCAACATCTTATATGCACCCTGGCCTTTTAGCTTAACCCTGGTATCTGTAAACCACACAGCCAGAAGCAGTGCCAGAAGAATCTGCGGTATAAAGCTTGCCAGCCACATGATAGCCGTATTCCAAAGTGCCTGGAATGTATAGGTATCAAACAAGACACCTTTCTCACTCATAAAAATAGTTTTAAAATTCTCCAGACCGTTAAAAGTAGGTCCCACTTCCACATTAAACAAACTGTCCGTATAACTCTCACAAAAAGCAAGTCCTATCGTATAGATCAATGGCCACAACTGAAAAATAATAAAAATAATGAAAAACGGAGCAATAAAGAGCCATCCGTATTTATCATATTCCACTGATTTTCGCTTACCGGATGTTTTACGCATAATGAACCTCCCATCATATTTAAAAAGGGAGCCGTGCATGTATTATGAACAATTCACATTTCATGTCACAGCTCCATAACCTTTTATTCCACAGTAATGTCAGGATAAGCTTCTTTTACAGAAGTCTTAAAATCATCAATTGCTGTATCCAGATCTTTGGTTCCGAGCTGATATGCTTCAAGCTGAGGTCCAAGTAAGTCATTGATCTTCTGGTCATATGCACACATCCAGGATACATCTACATTCTCTGCCAGCGGAAGGAATGTGCTGATGAAGTCCTGTCCGCCAAGGAACTCGTAGCTGCCCTTACCCTCATCGGATAACTGCTGCATAGCACTCTTATTGTTAACATAGTCCAATGTCTCCTCAGACATCTTCTTCATAGTTTCTGTATCACAGCAAAGACCCTTCATGATCTTACCGGCAACCTCTTTATCAGAGCAGCCTGCTGTTGCACCTAACCATGTACCACCCCAGTAGTAAGGCATAGGTCCCTGACACATATTCCACTTACCGTATGTACCTTCGCCAACAGCTTCACCGCCGCAATTAGCCTTGATGGTCCAGTGTAAGAACCATGTACATCCAAAGTAACCGAATACAGAGTCTGTAGACGGGCCTGCATTCCACTCGTCAGTCCATGTTGTTGTTTTGCGTGTCAAATCCTCTGTTTCAAGTGTCTTGGAAATTTCCATATATTTAACCATCTGGTCATCCATATGGAATACACCATCTCCATCAACCCATGGTTCTGTCTTATTTGCATAGAACACATTGGAAATATCTCCGTTAGAGGATAACATTCTTGTCTCATCGTTAGATGCTTCTTTTAATGTTCTTGCTGTGTCAATAAAATCATCCCATGTACCGATCTTAGCCTGCATCTCTTCAGGAGATGTTACACCAAGATATTTCTCTGCCAGATCAGCACGGTAAATGAAAGCACCCGGGCAGCTCTGCCAGGAAAGTCCTTTGATAGAACCGTCCCTCTTATCCTTTGCAATGTCAACTGTGTAAGGATACATCTCACCTAAATCAGCCTCGGAAAGACCAAGCTCCGTAATAGGAAGTGTATAATCACTGTTTGTATATTTCATGATATAAGCTGCTTCAAAAGCAATCATATCAGGATAATCCTCGGCATCGGGAGACTGTAACAGTCCGTCGATCTTCTCCTGGTATACTTTGTCATCACCAACGTTTACATATACAACCTTGTCTTTAATTTCCGGATACTGCTGGTATACATACTCCAGTCTGTCCTGTAACTCTGTGTTCCATGAATAAATATAGAACTTGTCATCACCGGAAGCGGTTGTCGCATCTGCTGCCCCCTCTGTGTCTGCTGCTTCGGATGAAGCCTCCTTCTCAGCACCTGTTTCCTGGGCTGCATTTCCATTGCCGGAGCCGCATCCTGTCAAAACACCTGCAACCATGGATGCTGCCAGCAAAGTACTAATTAGTTTCTTTTTCATTCTTCTTCCTCCTTTTTGATTTTGGCTAACTTGTCTGTTAACAATTGTCATTATAGATATGAGGAGGTGTAATAAATATAATATTCATGTTCATTTTGTTATAATTATGTACTCATTTGCTTTTTCGGAATACATGCAGCTATTTTCATTGCCGTGTCAGTGAAACCATGTTATTTTGTTATATAAGAGATGAATTTGTGCCTTGCATAATGTGTGCAGGTTGAGAGAAAGGCATGGTTATTTATATGAATTTAGACAGAGAATGGTGCCGAAGTGAATTTATCCAGCATGAAATATTAAGGGAACATCGTCCCCTTGAAGAAGAATTTAACTATTACATAGCCATTTCAGAAGGTAATATTGACTATATTACCGAAAATTTGGAAGCTCATACCTTTATCAATCCGAATGGCATGGGCATCCTCTCTGAAAATCCCCTGCAAAATATCCGCTATCATTTTGTGATTACGGTTGCTCTTGTAACACGTTATTGTGTGGAAAAAGGTATGGAACAGGAAAAAGCCTATGGTTTAAGCGATTTTTATATTGGTAAAATGGATAAATGCAAAACAGTAGAAGAAATAGAAGCGATACATAAAACGATGAGTCTTGATTTCTGCAACAAAATGCTGCTACTAAAAAAGGAACATATACTCTCCAAGCCAATCATATTATGCATGGATTATATATACAGTCATATACACAACAAAATTACCGTCAGAGAGCTTGCTGAATATCTGAACCTTTCAGAGAGTTATCTGTCCAAATTATTCTGTAAAGAAATTGGCATTTCCATCAGCGAATACATTATGCTCCAACGAATTGAACAGGCTAAGAATCTGTTATGCTATTCGGATTACAGAGTCATTGACATCGCCAATTATCTTGCCTTTTCCTCCCAGAGTCATTTTATTCAGACATTCCAAAAGTATACAGGATTAACTCCCAGGAAATACCGGGACAAACATTTTAGAAATAACTGGGAAAATACTTTTATAAAGTGACAGGGTCAAAACATCCCATTCGTTTTGACCCTGCCATACTCCACTAATTAAATTTAAAAAATCTCTGACAGAGCTTATATCCTTCTACCGAAATCTTCCTTCCACCTTTACCCGGAAGATTCATGGAATTACCAAGCACACCGTAGCGCAGCCTGAAGAACAGGCCTCTGTCTTTCTCCTTTATGTACTGCCATAATTCCTGCTTTTTCTGAAGATTCTCCTCCGTATCGGAACGAATCAGCAGAATGGAAGAAATCACGGTAATAATCTCTAGATAATTAAGCATATAATTCTTCAGTTTCCGTCTGCCGTAAATCTTAGCTTTATTTTCCACCAGATAATCTATCATAATCTTATTGACCTTAATCTGCTGGTCAATCCTGGAAATCATAATCTCTTCATTAACAGACTGTCCTTCTCTTCCTATGTAATAACGGTAGAAATTCACGTCCAGATAATACATATTCTTAACAAAAGGAAGTGGCTCAAACACAAATATATTATCTACATAGAAGGTGTGCTCCGGCAGTTTCAACCCGCATTCCTTAAGCATCTTTGTACGGAATATGACAGAATGCATCAGGATATACTGGCCTTTATGGAAATGCTTTACCTCGTTCCAGCCAAAAATCTTATTTGTCGGCAGAGCATGCCGATACTTCATAACTTTATTCTTCTTCTCGCCTTCCTTTTCATATACAAAGTTGCTGATGAGCATATCCAGCGCCTGTCCACTCGCCGTGATATCCCTTAACGTATCCAGAATTTTATGATAGGCACTCTCTTTCACCCAGTCATCGCTGTCTACCACTTTAAAATACAAGCCTGTAGCATGCTCCAATCCCGCATTGACTGCCGATCCATGACCCCCGTTTTCTTTGTGAATCGCCTTTACGATAGAAGGATACATAGCCTCATATTCATCTGCAATCGCCGCCGTTCTGTCCTTAGAGCCATCATCCACAATCAGTATCTCAACATCTTCCCCGCCTACCAGGAGGGAATCAATACACTTCTTCATATACTGCTCTGAATTGTAACTCGGAATTGCAACCGATAATAATTTCATACTATTTCTACCTTTCTCTTCATTATTGTATTATTCTACCATATATAACGATTCAAATTCCTATATATTTCTTAGGATTTTCTTATTTTTGACATAAAGCAATGCTATTTTTCTGTTATATCACACAATTATTCTTTCCGGATTCCCCGTTTCATCTCCATATAATCCGCATATACAGCAAAGGCAGAAGGAATGGGATAATTACTTTGGGTCTCCATCGGATCGATAAACAAAAGTGCCTCTGAAGCATTTGTCTTTTCAAGTTTACATAACTCATCTACTCTTATCGCATATCCGATCATATGCCATTCTTTATGGGTAAAAATATGTTTCGTATCTTCCAGCTTCCGAATACGCAGGGGCTGCAAACCCAGCTGTTTCAAATATTCTAGCACCTCTTCTTCCTCCCTGTGCCCTTCCATAGAAGGAAATTCATACATACCGGCAAGGAGCCCCTTATTAGGACGTTTATGAAGTGCCACCTTCTCGGCATCCTGTATCACAAGAATTGTTTTATTCTCAATACTCCTGGACTTCTTAGGAGCCTTCTTAGGAAATTCCGCAATTCTGTTCTGTTTTCTTGCTTCACACAGATGGTTCCACGGACATTCCTCGCATTTCGCCATACCATTCGGTATACACACCATGGCCCCCAGCTCCATCAATGCCTGATTGAAATCTCCCGGTCTGTCCGTCGGCATCACGCCGCGCAGTTCTTCTTCTATGGACTTCTTAACTTTCGCATCCAAAATATCTCTGTCGTCAGCCCGCAGCCTGGACAGGATTCTTAATACGTTGCCATCTACTGCCGGAACAGGATTCCCAAAGGCAATTGAGGAAATGGCTCCTGCCGTATAGCTTCCGATGCCGGATAGTTTACATAACTCGTCATAGTTTTCAGGCATCTTACCGCCATATTCCGACATAATTATCATGGCCGCTTTCTTCAGATTACGCGCCCTGTTATAATAGCCAAGTCCCTCCCACAGTTTCAAAAGCTGTTCCTCGTCTACTTCTGCCAGACTGCGGATATCAGGTAGGGTTTTTAAGAATCTGTCATAATAAGGTTTCACTGCTTCTACTCTGGTCTGCTGAAGCATAATCTCAGACAACCACACATGATATGGTGTCGGTTCCTCCCGCCAGGGCAGAATCCGTCTGCCTTTGTCATACCATGTAAGCAGTGGTCCGGCAATCTGATCCAAACTGTCCACAATGACCGGCAACGGCTGATCCAGTCTGAGACTGTCTTCCCCAACAATACAATCATAGGCAAGCAGTTTTACCCCTGCGCTCCTTGCTTTCTTAAGAGTCTCTGCGAAAGCCGGCTGGGTCTTGCGGTTGGGCTCCACATGCCTGATACCCTTCATCTGCACCACAAAAATCAGATACGCTTCATAACCCTGCTGCTTTGCTTCAATCAGTTCTTCCACATGCTTAAGCGCACGTTCCGAAGGGGCATCCGGAAAGGCTGCTACCCCTTCGTTCTCCAGAGTAACACCCTTTACCTCTATAAATATTTTCCTGCCGGAATCACTTTCCACATAGAAATCAAATCTGGAATTGCCAAAGACCGTCTCCGGTCTGACCAGACTGACATCCTGACAGAGTCCACCCTCTGCCAACCATTCTCCCACTACTTTATTGGGAGCATTAGAATCCATATTAACCAGCATTCCTGCCTTATCCACTGCCACCAGATCATAGGCAGTAGCCCTGTCCGGATTATCACTTTTCTCCAAATATACCTGTGCATATTTCTGCAAAAGTTCTCTGCATCTGCCGGTATTCTTCACATGTACTTTAGTCCTTTGTCCCGCGATCTCCACATAGGCAATAAAACGATTGGGCCTCTCTATGAATTTTGCCGGTACGATTTCTCTGTATTTCATATGATCAACTGCTGTCCTCTTGTACAGTCTCCTGTTCAAGTTCTTTGTTTTTATAAGGTACTCTTGCTGACGGTACGACTTCCGATGCGGGTACGGTATGTACGGACTGATCATCGAAGAAGATGTGAGCACCAAATGCCTGTAATACATCTTTCTTGCGGATGCCACCTAAAAAGAATACTTCATCAATACGCACGTTCCATGCACGCAAAGTACGGATAACCCTCTCATGGGCAGGTGCACACCTGGTAGTGACAAGTGCTGTCCTGATAGGCGTCTCTTCTCCCGGAAAGTCTTTCTGTAATTCTGACAAAGTCTTAAGAAACTTTGCAAAGGGACCGGCCTTTAATGGATTGTTGGCGTTACGCCTCTCATTATCCTCAAAAGCCTCAAGACCATGTTCCTGATAAATCCGCTCCGACTCATCGGAGAATAAAACTGCATCCCCATCAAATGCAATCCTGATCTGCTGAATCTGATGATTGCAGTCATAGGTCTGCAGACCATCCGTACAGATAATGCCTGCCGCAATATTAGAATCAATGGCACTCTGCACATCATCCTCATAAGCCGATAAGAACAAATCCGTCTTAAAGGCAGTCAGATAAGGTGCAAGCGATGCTCCGCTGGCAAGAACAGCCCTGGTAATATTTAGTCCATAATGTTCTATTGCCTTAAAGACACGAAGAGAAGAATCCGGACTGTTTCTGGACATGATAATGACTTCTACGCTTCCTTCTTTCCCCGGCAGCTGATTCAGATTGAGCAATGCCTTGATCAGCGGGAATCCCGGTCCCGGACGCAGTAATTCATCCTCATGTTCAATCTGATAACGGCAGTATGCCTCCACACCATCCGACTCATAAATCGTATTCTCATAAGTCAGATCAAATAGGGCCCTTGATGAAACACCCACTACTAATTTATTCTCCAGATCATATGCCATAGGAATACCTCCTGTTCTGAATCCTGTATGATTCTCCGGGAGGCTGTCATCCTATCTTAATCTGTTACATTCATACTTCTCAAAGGTCAGAAGACAGTTCTTAAGTTCTTCATACCGCTCTTCCACATCGCCATCCTTAATCTCCAGATCAACGGCCACTGCCATGGTATTGATCATTTCATTGGTAATCCGGCTATGCAGCGATGCAAGAACAGTAAGTCTCTGCTCATAAGTATCTGCCTCTAAAAATTCCATCACCAGAGGATCAATATTCACTTCTTCAGACTCATTCTCTGATGGCATGGCGGCATCTGATATCGTGGCTGCTTCTGCGGACACGACAGTTTCCGGCAGATAATCGTCTTCTTCGCTCTCCATATCCTGTAACAGCTCGAACCGGTATTTCTGTGCCGCATCCGGATATTTCTCGTGATCAACCTCTTCCATGAACATTGCAAGAGGTCTGACATAGATTTCAAACTTATCATACATGGCCTGATAAACCACCATCATCTCGCCTGTCTCACTATGCTTTGCCAGACAACGAATCTGATATAAATTTCCTTTAAAATGTCTGTACATTTCCTGTGGCTTGGGATTATGTCTCATATATTACTCCTATCTAACAGATGTCTTATTGATGTCTTCACTAATCAGCTAACTATCTTATAGTATAATCCCAAATCATCAAAATGTCATTCGTTTCTCTTCTCCAAATGTTTGAAATAATTTACAAGAACATGTGTTCTTGTATTCTCAGTATAAAACATATGTTCGATTGTGTCAACAACCTCATAGGTCATACACAAAGCTGCATATTTCATGGTCAAATTCCATATCAGACAGCGTATCAACTAATCTCTCTCTTTCAACTTCGCTTAGCTTCTGAAGCTTTCTGTGGTGCAGAAGTACGGTATATTCACGGCTTCCGTCCTCCATGGTTACTCTCGTCATGGTCACGCCGCAGTTATGATAGCCCTGCTCCTCCAAAAGTTCTTTTGCCTGCTCCCGGTATTCCTTCTCCAGTGCAGCATAATAGTGATTCTCCGTAGCACGCTCCTGCTTCTCCTTACTGAACACGGTTCCTTTAACGCAAAACACGATTACCAGAATCAATAAAACCGTAATCACTCCAAATCCTCTCTTCATCCTGTCCACCTGACCTTTCTGCTCTTTCAAGTGCTATACCCATATGCGTCATTCTCTCCGGGCATCTCTTGATAATCATTCTTTCTGTAATCAGGATACAAAAAATGGAGTCCGATATTTCGGACTCCAATAAAAAAAATTTTAAATTTTCTGATACCGTTCAAAGATCTTGTCCTGACCACAGACATGCCGGGTTCCATCTTTATCCGTAATGATATAATCTCCCTCTCCGATAAAGGTGCGGCCTCTGCGATGTCTGATGTAGGGACACACAATAGCGCCATTGTCTTTCTGCACTTTAACAAGGGAATCTGTCACAATCCAGCCTTTTGTCACGACATCGGACCACAACTCAAAACCGTCCTCCATTCCCTTGCCAACTTCATACTTCTCAACATCAGCTTCCATGGCTACTCGAATGCACTTCATATATTTTCCCCATCTTCCTCTCGCCCACAAGCGGCTATAACACTGTCTGTTTCTGTTCTTCCCCAATATTCTCTCGATTTTTTCTCATCTATTATTCTGCGATTGCTTTCTTAATGGCAGCCATCAGTTCATCATAGGTCTCATACGCAGGCAGCTCAGGATTGTCCTTCTTAATCTGTTCCGTACTCTTGAACAGGAATCCTGCCTTGCTTGCCTTAATCATACCCAGATCATTATGGCTGTCACCGCTGGCTATTGTATCATAACCGATAGACTGCAATGCTTTCACAGTAGTCAGCTTGGAATTCTCGATACGCATCTTAAAGCCTGTAATCTCTCCACCCGGCGCTACCTCCAGAGAATTACAGAAGATAGTAGGCCAGCCCAGCTTCTTCATAAGGGGTCCTGCAAACTGTGTAAAAGTGTCACTGATGATGATAACCTGTGTCATGGTTCTCAATTCATCCAGAAACTCTTTGGCACCCGGAATCGGATCAATCTTAGCGATAGTATCCTGAATCTCCTTCAGCCCCAATCCATGCTCCTTTAAGATACCGATTCTCCACTTCATCAATTTATCATAATCCGGTTCATCTCTGGTGGTTCTCTTCAGTTCCGGAATACCGCTCGCCTCGGCAAAGGCAATCCATATCTCCGGCACCAATACCCCTTCCAAATCCAGACATACAATATTCATAATCTTCTCCTCCGTTCTGCCCTGCCCATGCAACCTTAAGCCCCGGGTACGGCACTGATTCTTCTACCATCAGTATAGCCTATCCTTCCTCTCTTGTGCAACCATTAAATGACAATTGCGAAACTATCAATTATGCTTGAATAAATTGTGCAGATTAACATATTCATAAGCAAGGTACTTTGAAGCCGTCGGTACTTAGGTGCTGTATTTTAGCACCTTATGTACCGCTACGAGCTGAAAGTAGCGAGAGCGTGCCTGCGTTGAATTGTTAATCTCGCACATCGATACAAAGATTAGACTGAGTTTCGCAATTGTATATATTACTAGCAGAAAAAAGGATGCTGCGTTTTAAAACGCAACATCCACTTTCACGGATTTCTTACCGGTCAGAGCTTCTGTCCGGGCATCCGGCTGTCCTAATCCTACATATAATTCGTACTTTCTGCTGTCGAAAACATGCTCTCCGTTATCATTGACTGCATAGAAAGCGCTACCATCCACCTTCAGAGTAATCTGCCTTACTTCTCCCGCTTTCAGACTGATTCTGTTAAAAGCACACAAGCTGTAATTAGGTACTGCATATACGGATTCCATATCCTTGACATATACCTGAACTACCTCGTCGGTGTCTGTCGTTCCCCGATTGACTACCTCTGCCTGCAGTACTATATTGCGGGAGGATGTCTCCTTTACAGCAGCATCCTGAAGCCCGGTATTTCCATCATCTGCCTTATCGCCTTTGGAAATCACTCTGGCACTCTGAATCTCCACATCCCCGTAAGTCAGTCCGTATCCGAAGGGATATAAAGCCTCACCCGTCATATAACGGTAGGTTCTGCCTTTCATCGAATAATCCTCAAAATCCGGCAGTCCATCAAGAGTCCGGTAAAAGGTTACAGGCAGTTTACCCGACGGAGAGCAGTCTCCAAACAGGATATCTGCCACTGTCTTGCCGCCTCTGGCACCCGGATACCACAACTGCAGCACCGCATCAGCCTTTTCATCTGCCACCGACAGGTCAATGGCACTGCCTGCCATCAGGCATACCACAGTCGGTCTGCCTACGGCAAGAACCGCATCCATCAAATCCCTCTGAGACTCCGGAAGCAGCAGATCCTTCTTATCTCCCGATGCATAGCTGTTGCCGGTATCTCCCTCTTCTCCTTCTAAAGTCTCATCCAGGCCCACACAGAGCACTACCACATCACTATGCTTAGCCACCGTAACTGCTTCTGCAATACGGTCATTTTTCCATGCAAGCGGTTCTACCCGGTCTTTGAAAAGATGGGAACCCTCGGAGAATAAAACTCTCCCATTACGTCCGACTTTATCCTGTATCCCTTCCAGTACCGTTATGTATCTTGATGCTGTCCCATGATAATTTCCCACAAGGGCTGCCCTGCTATTGGCATTCGGTCCAATCACACCAATGGTTTTGCCATCCTTGACATGAAGAGGCAATACGCCGTTATTCTTCAAAAGCACAACGGATTCTCTTGTCATTTGTTCCGCTATCGCCAGATGTTCTTCACACTCTACCTTTTCATAAGGAATCTCGTCATATGGACTGCCGTCAAAAAGTCCCAACAGATATCTGGTAGTAAATGCCCTTACCGCAGCCTCCGTAATCTCCTCTTCTGTCACAATACCTTCCTGCAATGCTTTCAGAAGATGCAGATAGGTCACACCGCAGTTGATATCACAGCCGGCCTGTAATGCCATGGCCGCGGATTCCTCCGGAGTATGGGTAACCATATGATGTTCATGGAAATCCTTGATCGCCCAGCAGTCCGACACAAAGTGCCCCTGAAATCCCCATTCTTTCCGCAGGGTATCCTGTATCAGCGTCTTACTGCCGCAGCATGGTTCCCCATTTGTTCTGTTATAAGCTCCCATAACGGCTTCTACATCCGCTTCCTGCACACATGCCTTGAAAGCAGGAAGGTAAGTCTCTGCCATATCCTTCTTTGTAGCTGTTGCATTGAACTCATGGCGAACCGCCTCCGGTCCGGAATGTACCGCAAAATGTTTTGCGCAGGCTGCCGATTTAAGTTCTGCTTCATCTCCCTGCAGCCCCTCCACATAGGCAACACCCATGCGTGAGGTCAAATACGGATCTTCGCCAAAAGTCTCATGTCCTCTTCCCCATCTGGGATCCCGGAAAATGTTCACATTGGGTGACCAGAAAGTAAGTCCTTTATAGATATCCCTGTCATTTTCCTTAGAAAGCGCATTATATTTTGCTCTTCCCTCTATGGCAGACACATCTCCGGCCGCCTCTACTAATTCCGTATCAAAGGTTGCCGCCATACCGATAGCCTGCGGAAAGCTGGTTGCGACGCCGGCTCTTGCCACACCGTGCAATGCCTCGTTCCACCAGTTATAAGCCGGAATTCCCAATCTTTCGATGGCCGGTGCATCATATCGAAGCTGAGATGCCCGCTCCTCAATTGTCATCCGGCTGACCAATTCTATTGCACGTTCTCTCGCCTTTGCTCTGGCTTCTTCACGTTTTACCATTATCGAACCCATCCATTCTTTTTATTTTATAATATTTACATTCCTATTTTCCATCCGGCTTAAGTCCGGTCAGCCTTATCCTTTTACGGCACCGGCTGTCAAACCGTCTACAATCTGATTACTGAAACAACAATATACAATAATTGTCGGTATGATTGCAATAATGATTGCTGCAAACATCTGAACATAATTTGTATTGTAAGGTCCTACGAATTTAGACAGAGAAACCGGCAGGGTTTTCTTCGTGTCATCCGAGATAAATACCATGGCAAGAAGCAGTTCATTCCAGTTTGCCACAAAGGACATCAGCCCTGTCACAAACAGTCCTGTCTTAGAAAGCGGTAATGCTATCGTAGTAAAGCACTTATAGATGGAGCAGCCATCAATGCAGGCAGCCTCAAAAAGTTCTCTTGGCATATTCTCAAAAAATCCCGTCATAATGAAAATAGTGATAGGAAGAGAAAATGTCGTATAAGGAATGATCAGTCCGAGCAGACTATTGTATAATCCCATTGCTGAAAAGGTCTTAAACAACGGGATCAACACACAGTGTACCGGAACCATCATACCGATCATAAAATATGTCATCATCAGCTTCGCAAACTTCCACCGCATTCTGGCAATGGCAAAGGCTGCCATAGAGCCGATTATCATGCTCAGGACCAGGGTCACTATGCAGACAATCGCTGAGTTCAGAGTTGCTTTCCCCAGAAAACCTGCTGTCCATGCAAATGTATAATTTTCCCACTGTATCCGTTGCGGCAATGCAAAAGGTGATGAAAAAATCTCCGCATTATCTTTTACAGAAACAAATAACATCCATACGAGGGGTGCAAGATAAATAAAGGCAAGTAAAATCAGAAATATGTAAATCGCTATTTTAGCTATACTGGCTTTTTTCATGTTATCTTCATCTTCCTTTCTATTCTTACATCTCATAAGAATCTACTTTAATGTATTTGTTAATAATAAATGTTACGATCAGGCATAATATCAACAGTACTACACCGATTGCGCTGGCATAACCGTATTTAAAATACTTAAATCCCTGTGTATATAAATGTGTTGCCAGCACTTCCGTCTGATGATTCGGCCCCGCTTCCGTCATATTAAAGATCAGATCGAAGAATTTCAGGGAACCGATACAGTTTAAGGACATTGCCGTAGCAACCATCGGGCGGATCAACGGCAGTGTTACGTGAAGAAATGCTTTCGGCTTGGTCGCGCCATCTATGTAAGCAGCTTCATACAAACTCTTATCAATTCCGGATATCTGCGCCATATAAAGCATCATGGACTGTCCCACATACTGCCATAATGCCACAAATGCAATAACCTTCATGGGCAGATTGATAAAACCTTTCACATCCATCAGCCACAACGGGCCTTCAATTCCCCAGGTGGCAAGGATCTGATTGATACCAAGCTTCGGGCTGAAAATGAACATCCACAAAAGTCCTAACGCAGCCGATGACAATACACACGGCAGATAGTATACGTTTTTAAAGAAGTTCCTGCCTTTCTCAATGTTGGTAAGAAACGCTGCCAGAATCAGGCCGACTACCAACTGTGATACACAGGAAAAGATCATAAAGAACATTGAATTTTTCAATGCAATTCTCATCGTTTTATCATTAAAAAGCAACTGCTTGTAATTTTCCAATCCAATGAATTCCGGTTTTGTCAGCGCATCATAGCTGCAAAGTGAATAATAGATTGACTGACAGATCGGAATAAACAAAACAAAAGTAAACAACAGAAAGGCCGGTGCCACAAAAATAGTAATTGCTTTCTTGTTCCTCAGTAATTTCTCCATATTAACCCTCCCGGTTTTAGAAAATGCGGGATTGGATTTCTCCAATCCCGCGCTCATAACTTTATAACCCCACTAGCTCATTATTGCCATACGTTATTGACATAGAAGTCTTCAACCGTCTGCAGGCCCTCTTCTACCGGTGTGCCCAGATAGATGGAAACCATTGCATCATCAAAGGTTGAACCTGCCTCTGTAGAAGCCAGGGATTCATTGTAGAATCCGAATGTAGATTTTGCATTGCTGAATACATCCATAACATATGCAAGCTGTGCCGGTGCAACAGAAGCATCATATTCAACTGTTGTTACAGGAATCTTACCGCCAACTTCTGCAGTATACTTCTGAGCTGTATCATCTGTGAAATATTTCATGAATGCGATTACAGCTTCCGGATGCTCTGTTGTTGAGCTCATGGCAAGACTGTCGGATTTAGCAATAACTCTTCCGTCTGTGCCGGGGAATGCAAACACACCACATTTTGATTCAAAATCAGGATTGGCACCGTTAATCTGTCCAATCGCCCAGGAACCCTGAATCAGCATTGCAGCTTCTTCATTATAGAAGTTAGCTGTAGCCACATCATTGGTATCACCTGCTGCTGTAGGCTGGAAATACTGTGAAATCTCAAGCATCTTATTGGTTGCGGAAACCACGTTGGGATCTGTCCAGTGTGCTGTACCTGCATCGATAGCATCCAGATCAACACCCTCTGCATCACACAGATAACCTGCTAACATGGATAAGCACCATGCTGTACCTGCAGAAATCGTAAGCGGTGTATAGCCTGCATCCTGCAGTTTCTGGCATGCATCCATCATTCCGTCCCAGTCAGTCGGCATTGTGTCAATACCTGCATTTGCGAACATCTCTGTATTATAGAACACACAAGCTGCAGCGATGTTAAGCGGTACTGCGTAAATCTTGCCGTCATAAGTCTGCTGTGAGAAAGCGCCCTCTCCACCGTTAAAGGTATCAATCCAGCCATCCTGTTTCAGATAGTCTGTCAAATCTGCGGTAACACCCGGCTCTACATATACATCCAGGTTAGGACCCGGGCTTACGATGAATACATCCGGTGTCTGTCCGGAAGCAACCAGCGCATTTAACTTGGTATAATACTCTTCCAGATTTGTTGTAACAGGTGTTACATGATAAACACCTTCATAATCTGCATTGAATCTGTCAACAACATCTTTATAGCCCAGAGAAATAAGATCCTCTGTTGCGTTCAGGTCATCCCAGAACATCCATGTAATCTCCTGAACTTCTCCGCTTGCGCTGTCAGCTGCAGCTGTGTCAGAAGCTGCCTCTGTGGTACCTGCACTCTCTGTTGTAGCAGATGAATCACTGCCGGATGCAGATTCTGTGGAACCGCCGCCACATCCTACTAACAGTGAAGCTACCATTGCTGTGCTTAGCAAAACCGATAATACTTTTCTTTTCATAGTACTATGACCTCCCTTTAAAAGTTTGCCGATACAGTAGTTCAAAACTGCTGTAATCTTCGTTACAATTGCAGTATAGCAAAGTATTGCTTCACAATCTTTACAATAGTTGCTTATCAAATATCAATTATTGCTCTAATCAAAATTATTGTTATATACTTTTTGTTATTGTTTCATTATTTTAGACATATGTTTTTGTGCATTTTGCCTTTTCATTTTCATTTTTCTCAATATTTATTGCAATATTGTCTTCATTTCGAATTGATTTTTTAGCTTTTTATGGTATTATGAAGTTATCAGATTCGCAATTTTTGTAAATCCAAAGCATTCAATTTATTTAGAATAGCATTTTTTGATATTTCAAAAGCAATTTTTTATGATACGGAAAGGATTGACCGCATATGATCGAAACATTGGACGGTATCAAAGAAACAGTCAATTTCAAACAGATCAAAGGCTTTATGCTCTATGACAACACCGACTTCGAAGCATATCCCGCACACTGGCACACACCTATTGAAATATTGATGCCTCTCAAGAATATGTATGAAATTACCTGTAAGAATGAAACTTTCGTTCTACAGGAGGGAGATCTTCTGTTCATTAATTCCGGTGTTATCCATAGTCTCACCGCTACGGAAGGAGAACGTCTGATTTTTCAGGCAGATTTTTCCCTGCTTCACAATATAACCGACATTGAATCTGCGCTTTCCAATATTCCTCCTGCACTTCTTGTAACCGAAGAGAATGCACCCGATATTCACGAAAAACTCCGGGAACTGATGATGGATATCTATACGGAATATTTCAGCGATTCCATTCTGGCAAGCGCAGCCATCTACTCTAAGCTGATTGAAATGCTGGTGCTGATCGGCAGGAAATATACCGGTGAAGGCATCAAGTCCAATGTAACCTACAGCAAACAGAAAGAATATACCGCCAAGTTCATCTATGTATGCCAATACATACAGGATCACTGTACCGAAGATCTGTCACTGGACGATGCAGCCAGTCTTGCCGGCTTCAGTAAATATCACTTTACCAGATTATTTAAGAATTTTACCGGGAGTTCTTTCTATAAATATGTGAACAAAAAGAGAATAGAATATGCAGAGAAGCTTCTGGTTGACCCGGAAATATCCATTACCGAAGTTGCACTCCAGTCCGGGTTCTCCAGCCTCTCTGCATTTATAAGAATGTTTAAAATTATCAAAGACTGTACACCTACTGAATTTCGAAGCATGTATGATGAGTAATCAGGCAAGCGGCTCTCTGCAGAAATAACAACTATAGCGTGTTCTTGGCACCATCGGCACCAGATTTTCCGCTGCACAGTAACCACAGATGACACATCTCTTTCCCTGCGGAACCGCATCACCGTCCAGGAGTCTCTCTGCAACAGCAAGTCCGCCTGAAGCCTGATGCAATCGCTGCTGCTCTTCATACTTTTCTCTCGCATGCTCTCTTGCATCCGCTTCTGCCTTCTCCATCAGGTATGCCGTAGTGGAGTTACCATCCTCCTTCGCCTCCTGAACAGCTGATTTCCGGGTGGTACGTTGTGGCGGCCGGTTCTGGCTGTTCATGCCGCCTGACGCATAAGCTCCTCCCGTCTGTGCTCCATTGAAAGGCCGGTTCGTTCCGGGTTTCGCCGTTGTCACCGTAGTATTGGGCATTGTCCCCTTTCCTCCCTGACCTTTCAGGGCATCTCCCTTTTTCTTCTTAACAATTACCATAACAATAATGATGATAATAATTAGCTCAAAAAACATCTGTTTTCCTCCGTTTTATGACTGACTGCTGTATTTTACGATCAAGAGCTCCACGCTCATGATATCGTTCATCCTGCCGGTCTTAACCGCTTCCTCTGCTTCCACGCAGTCCCTGACTGCTGCCCGAAGCTCCGTCTCCTTAAACTTCGCCGCCTGTGCGATGTACTTCTTAGCAATGAATCCGGCCAAGCCTACCTTTTCGCCAATGACATTGGCATCACAGCCCTTGTTCTTCAGTTCCTTTACCTGCAAAAGCATATTGAACTGTCTGGTAATCAGATACAGAATCCGCATAGGCGGCTCCTTTAAGGTCAGCAGGTCATAATACAAATCCATAGCCTGCTTCTGTTGCTTCAGCGCCACGGCACTGACCATATCAAAAATCTGATTGCTTACCTGCCTGGTACAGATCTCCTCAATATCCTGTGCTGTGATCACATCCCGGTTCATGCAGTAGCATAACAGCTTCTCCAGTTCTCCCCGGATATTCTCCATATCCGTTCCGGTCATTTCCAGAAAAAGATTCAGATCCCGCTCCGTAATATTCTTATTCTCTTTTTTTAGGAAACCCAATATCCAGCGCTTCAAAACCGCCTCATCCTGGGTTTTGAATTCGATAGCCCGGCCTTTCGTACTGATTGCCTTATACAGCTTGCTACGCTTATCAGCCGTCGGCTCCACGAACACGAAGTACGCCGTCTCCGCCGGAGCCGTCAGATATTCGGCAAGCTGCTCTCCACCATGGGCAAAAAGGCCGCTGTTCTCCAGAATAATCACCCTTCTCGGTGCAAAAAAGGGCATAGTCTCTGCCAGATCGATCACTTCGCCCACAGAAACATCCTTACCTTCAAAATAATGGCAGTTCATGGGATCGCCATCACCTAACAGCGCCGCTTTCAGTTTATCCCGATACTGGCTGCGCAGATAGGCTTCCTCTCCGTAGAGCAGATATACCTGTTTCAGTTGTCCTGTTTTGATTTCTTCATTGAGCTTTTGCATACAATATCAAAATCTTTCTATCCTCTTAAACTTCCGGGATTACAAGAGGCGCAACATTCTTTATTCTGTAATTGCTGACTGAATAAGACAGCCCCTCCTCATTTAATATCTTAAGGAAAGCATTGATGTATTTGTCAGTCTTCATCACTTGGTTAAATGTAATATAAAACATATTGCCTATTGCATTAATTTCAATAAGCAGATTGCCGAAGGCTAATGAATTCATCGACCTTACATACTTGCTCATCGAGCCAAAATCAGTCTTTCCCACATAACTTACATTATAAGTATCCTTGCAGCCTTTGGTAAACACACCTTCGTTAAGACCAAAATTTCGTTTTTCCTCAATGGTTTTTAGTGAATTCATATTGTCGTAGAATTTAAGTCTTTCCTTCATGTGAATAACAGCATTTTCGGGCTGTGACTGCAGCATGATCATGCCTCTCGTTATAGTGCCGAGTTTGTCAACAGACATGTCAAGAAAACTGCGTTTGTAGTTTACGTGTAATGCTGAGCTTAGGGAATGAAACGCATTTTGACAGTTAACAGCTTTTCTGAAATTGTAGGCGATACCTGCTGAGAATATATCCGCTTCTTTTGGAAGCAGCGGTGCAAGTGCCTTAAACATAAATACAGAAACAATTGCTGCTGGACTCGCATCATTTGAGTGAATATATTTCATAAACTCTCTTTGTTTCATACTTACGCAGTAATATCCCTCATTTTTGCAATCAGGATTTCTCATCGCCTGTACATAATCATCTGCAGGGAAATAACCCATTTTAACATTACCGGCAAAGCTAAAATCAGATTCAGGCAGACTGTTTATATTTGGAAAATCAAATTCTCCCGGTAAAAATGCCGAGTCGGGAAGATTGATACCTTCGGAGCTTAATGGCTCACTGTGTGCTCTGATCAAATACTGATAAAGTACAGATTTAATAAAAGGGATATATCCTGCCGCATCGGTTATACTGTGGCTGATATTGAAGTACATCGTATCATCGGTGTAATCAATATAGTTGAGATGATAATTAACCTCTTTAGAACCAAGCGGAACCGATGGTGTCTTTGTTTCCATAACCACAATGGGAAGGTTATTCGGCACAAAAATGAAGTTCCCGTTATCAATTTCTAAGCGAACAGAAAAGTACGGGTATCGCTTAATCGCTTCATTTACCGCCACACTTAGAATTTCTCCGTTGACGTCCTCGGTTATCTCTAATGCAAACCGGATGTTTGTGTTTGATGGCGCATTCTGTCTGGTTTCATATAACAAATAAGTATCAGGTTTCATTATTTCGGTAAATTCTGTTTTGTTAAGCTGCATAAGAAAATTCCTCTCCCATGAAAAAAGTCCGTTTAATAAGAACAAGTATATCATTTTATTCTGCATTAATCAAATTTCCATGATCTGCAGCACATTTCATACGGACTGCAATATTATCAACGGCCTTGTAAAGATATTCCATCAACTTTTCATCATTCTCATAATATTCCCGGATTAGTACTTTAACAGCATTTTTTAGTTTTCCACGTAAATCACTCAGATTTTCCGTCTGTATCAACGCCTGCATCTTCAAATATTCCTCCGGTTCAAAATCTAAGATGGATATCTCTTTTCCTGCAAGCATGTGACTTATGATATTCATAAGCACAATCTCGCATAAATTTTCAATGATCAGCTTATAATGTTTATCATATTTAGAAAGTATCTCCACAACATACTCAGGCGGAAATTTGTTCAGGAATTTCTGTTCCAGCTGTATGCATATAAGAAAGTCATATATCTTATCAATTCCTGTATGTTCCGAAATATCCACTAATATAGGATAATCCAAGGTTAATATTGTATTCTGCGGGTCATACTTGCAGTCATACCATTTAAAAAACTCCGGCAGTCCTTTCACAACCGTATCATACAGGCACTGATTCTCATAACTTGAAAAATGAGCCATAATTCCGTTATACAAATCTAATGTTTCTTTTGTTTTGTCTTCGACACACTTTACACCGATTGCATACATTCTTTCCGGGGACAATTCATCCTTTTGAACTAACGAAAACTGCTCTGCCCGCTCTGCCTCATGAATACAATATAGCACAGCCTCCATTAAATGCTGTGCCCTTTCATAGGTTATGGAAGTGCTTTCTTTGGAAGTATAGCCTTCTGCCAGTTTTGCCACAATCGGTACAAGATCTTCCATTTCATACTTCATCCAAGCCACCTCCGGAAAAGTTTCTTAAATCCCCATATCCTGCACGAATTATCCGCGCAAAATCGGAAAGGCAGGTGCCTTCCAAATAATCCAGATCGCCAAAACACCGGGTCTCATATTGTTCTTTCATAAGCTGAATCAGTTCATCATCCGTAATCTCATCGTTCATTTCGTTTTTATACAGATAAAATATTTCCTGCAAACGGATTATAGTGTCCACATAATTACTCTGATCAATAAAGTCCGAATCGCAAAACTCAAAAATAATCTTGGGCACTATCCCTTCGCCAAACTCGACACGTCTCTGTTCATGCAATGCCGTCTTACGATTTTCCAGAATCAGCTGTGCATCCTGCTGTGATAATGCAAGTCCAAAGCGTTCGGTATACTGATTCGTTTCAATCACCTTGGCTAATTGATTTTGGCTTTGCAATACATCCAACCAGTTACTGTCCATTCAACATCAGCTCCCCTCTCAAATAATAGGTCATTATAGCCCCTTACTGATTTCATGAACAGTCTTGAAATTTCGTCCATTTTGTGGTAATATAGCAACATAAGGAGGGAACATTTTTTGTTCACCTCCTTAGTTTTTTCTATCATTTCTCAATAAAATTTGCTTTCATATAAGCTACATTCTACTATACCTTCTATCTTACTCATTACATCTTGATTATTATCATTTTCCGGATACTTGTCAGAACTACCACAGGCAGACAGACTGCAAGGACAACTCCCAAAATAACTGATAAATATTTCTTCATATCATTACTTTTCCTTTTCCACTATTTCTTTTCATCCAGCAAAATAACACCTTGCTCAGGATTTTTATCAATTGCTCCAACTATCTTATGTGGAACATATGGTTCTTCCAGATATGCAAGGTCTTCGGCTGTTAATTTTACTTCAAATGCCCCGGCTGCATCATCCAGATACTGCATTTTGGTTGCTCCGATAATCGGCGATAGAATCCCCTTTGCCCACTGCCACGCAATGGCTATCCGGGACATTTTGCAGTTATACTTCTCTGCAAGTTCCGCTACACGTTTAACTATCTGCATGTCTTCCGCTTCAGTCTTGTCATATTTTCCCATGGCAACCCTGTCCGTGGTTCCACGAAGAGAATCTGACTTCCACTGCGGTCTTGCCAGATGTCCGGCTGCAAGAGGACTATACGGCATTAGCGAAACATTCATTTGCTTACAAATCGGTATCAATTCTCGCTCGTCCTCTCTATAAAGCAAATTATAATGATTCTCCATCGCTGAAAATGGTGTCCATCCATTATCCCTTGCAGCTAACTGCATATTATAAAACTGATATCCATACATAGCAGATGCACCAAGGGCTCTGACCTTTCCCACCTTTACAAGCTCATGCAATGCTTCCATAGTTTCTTCAACGGGCGTATCGTAGTCAAATCTATGAATGATATACAAATCAAGATAATCGGTTCCAAGACGTGACAGAGTTCCGTCTATTTCCCTCATGATTGCCTGTCTTGATAGACGACCTTCATTAAAATATACCTTGGATGCAATTACAACCTTATCTCTCGCTATATTTTTCTTCAACGCTCTTCCCAAGTATTCCTCACTTGTTCCGGCTGAATAACCATTGGCCGTATCAAAAAAATTATATCCCAAATCTAGGGCATGCCTAATAACCTTCTCGCTCTCTGCTTCATCCAGCGTCCAGTCATGCATGGTTCCGGCTTTGCCAAAACTCATGCATCCCACACACAATCTTGACACTTCTATATCTGTATTCCCAAGTTTACCGTATTCCATAGTCCTCTCCTTATTTTAATCCAGCGTACTCCTTCTCCGATACTGGCTCACACCATTCATTGGAACAATCCACTCCCGGCACCTCAACTGCCAGATGTGAAAACCACTCATCAGGAGCCGCTCCATGCCAGTGCTTCACTTCTGCAGGAATGTTAATGCAGTCACCCGGTTTCATTTCTACCGCTTCCTTGCCCTCTTCCTGATAAAACCCACGTCCGGCTACACATACTAAAATCTGTCCGCCACCGCTTTTTGCGTGATGAATATGCCAGTTATTTCTGCATCCGGGTTCAAAGGTTACATTAAAAATACCAACCTGATCTGTGGATATCGGAGCAAGGTAGCTTTGTCCAACAAAATACTTTGCAAATGCATCATTGGATTGTCCAATCGGAAATACCATCGATTTCGCATGTGCTCTCATGGCTTCATCTTCATATGGCAAATCCCCTTCCTTTGGCTGCCATACTTCCTTTGCCAGATTAAAAACCGCCCATCCCTTTGGCCAGCCTGCATAGAATGCCACATGGGTAATAATTGCTGCGATTTCCTTTTGTGTCACACCATGTTCCTTCGCATTCTGTAAATGATATTTCAAGGACGAATCTGTTATCCCGGAAGACATTAATGCAACTACTGTAATAATACTTCTTGTCTTAACATCAATATCCTGATTATTCCAGTTCTCACCAAAAAGAATGTCATCATTATAATGTGCAAATTCCGGTGAAAATTCTCCAAGTGCATTTCTTCCTGCTGTTTGTACAATCCTTTCCATACTAATCACTCTGCCTTTCTCGCGAAACTCATTAGAATCATCACTTACGAAATACGTTTCACCCACTCCTCGATTTCCTGCTTTGCGGCCCTGCCGAACACCTGACCTTCCACTATCACTGCATCAGGTGCAGAAGGCTGCAACTCTCTTACCGTATTACCGAATCCACTTCCGCCGGAGGTTGCAAACAATACAATCTTTTTACCTGTAAAATCATAGCTTTCCAAAAATGTATTAATAATCGTAGGTGCTACATACCACCAGATTGGAAATCCTAAAATAATCTCATCATACTTGTCAATTGAAGCATCTGTATCTGTGATTTCCGGTCTGGATTTTTTGTCGTTCATCTCCACACTGCTTCTAGATTTCTTATCCATCCAGTTTAAATCCGCCTTAGAATATGGTTGTCTCGGCACGATTTCGTACAAATCCGCTTCTGCTGTTTCCGCAATCATTTTTGCTACTTTCTTTGTTGTTCCACCGGCACTAAAATATGCTACTAATTTTTTACCCATATGTATTCCTCCTCGTATAATAGAAAGCACGCTTTGCAAACTTTCTATTATTTTCAATAAAAAATGTGCAAAGTATTTGTCATTCATACCTTACACATTAATTATATTCCTCATTATCCTGCTATGTCTAATGCCTATATCAAATTATTATCTATGCTTTAAAGGCATTAATTTCCTCTATAAATTTATTCATTGCCAATGAATATGGGATATTCCTTCTCCATGCGATTACTGTACTTGCTGTTATTTCAGGATACAGCCTTCTCTGGATAAGCAAATCCTCTCTCCAATACTTGGCGGCACCTTCAATCGAAACCGGATACCCCAGTCCATGAATTGCCATAACACCGGCATTGGTTCCCAGATTACTGGTAAAAGAAACATGAAGCTTATTGAAATCCTTACCAAACCAGTTGGCAAGCTCACTCTGCACATTCAGTCTTTTCGGAAGGATTAACGGTTTATCCAAAATATCTTCTTTTGTAATATATTCTTTAGCTGCCAATGGGTCATCAGGTCTCATGCCAACAACCCAATGGTCACTTTCCATAATTCGGATATAATCAAGGCCTTCTATATTGATTGGTTCCATAAATAACCCAATATCCACCAATCCCTGATTCATCATTTCATATACCGAATCTGCCGTTGCTGTGTGCAACACGATCTGCACCATTGGATATTTTCCCTTATATGCCTTACAGATTTCGGCCAATGTTTCAACCGCCGCAAACTCACCACAACCGACTGTAATTATACCTTCAATCAACTCTTCTTTTACTCTGAGTTCATCCAGCATTTTTTCTTCCAGATCAATGATTTCCAGTGCTCTTCGTTTTAATAATATGCCGGCTTCCGTAAGCGTAACACTACGGCTCCCTCTTATAAAAAGGGCTGTTCCAAGCTCTTCCTCCAAAGCGGCAAGCTGTCTTGAAAGTGTGGGCTGTGTAATATGCAATTGTTCCGCAGCCTTTGTGAAGTTCTGTTCCTTCGCCACGGTCAAAAAATATCGCAGTATTCTAATATCCATCGTGATACACCTCAAATATATAATAGTGCATTATTTGCACCTTTGCCAACTAATTTTTATACCCATACACCCGTATCTTTCTCCCCACCTCCACCGTAATCGCACCATACTCCGGTGTGGACAGGATGCTGCATCCGGCATCTTCCAGTCTCTCCAACAGTTCCTCGTGGGGATGCCCGTAGGAATTCGTTAGGACAAAGAAAATGATACAATCATAACGATTGTACCATTATGGGTGTTCAAAGGGGTGTTCATTTGAACACCCCTCGTATGCTTTTCTTCATATTAAATTCTCTTCGTGAAACTGAAAGTTTCACTTCTCATTATCAAGTTCTAATAACAATTTTACACCTAATACAGTAGCTGGGACTCTATAATTCGGGGCGAGATTTGAAAGCACAACAACAGCTGTACCTGTTTCGGGATTAAAACCAAGATAGCTATTATAATTTCCTGTACCACCATTATGCCATATGATGTTATTCTTACTATCAAGAATCCAAGACATTCCTATCTCATCCATATGAATACCCATGGTTTTATACATTTCGGTTGATGCATTAATGCTTTTCAGGCTATTATGGCAATCTGAAAAATATGAATTATCTTCAAGTTGCATCTGTGCGTATAAAAGCATATCCTCAATATTTGATGTGACAGCTCCCGCTGACAAATATGCATCGCCTTCTTTCCAATCCCAATACTTTCCAAGGTCTCCGCTTTTATCAGAAATCTGTGTTGAGGTTAAACATAATTCATTTTGTGCAAAATCATTTAACAAGCTTGTATATTCCGTTTCATATACTGACTCAAGAACAAGTCCTAATACTGCATAACCATAATTAGAATATACGAAATCATAACTTGCTTTATTCATATTCAAGTTTCCTGCTTTGTCAGAAACCATTTCTTTTGTAACACCATAAAAATCATTTCTACCATTAAAAAAGTTAGAAACCATAGGACTTTCTAAATAATATCCTTTATAGCCTGAAGTATGTGTCAATAGTTCCTCTATTGTTGGATATGTATTTCCTTCCGGTAAAGATAAATAGTTGTCTATTGTACAATCATTATTTGAGGAACTGGGCGGCAAATACGAAAGGCAAGGGGATTATTTGATACCGTGCTTAACTGTACCCGCCGAAGAAGAACAGGCAATAGGCATCTGGGGGCAACGGCATTTAGATTATCTAAAACAGTACCGTAAAGTTACATACACCAATCTTCTTACAAGCGGCAGGCTAAACGCCTACCTTGCCGACATCAACAGACAGGCACAGGAACGCTTTGAAAGGCTCATAGAGGGTATGAAACAGGCACAGGGCATAACGGAACAGCTAAAGGCAGAAAACGCCTTAGAATGGACAGGATGCCTCAATAACATAAGGGCTTGTGCGAGGGAGATTGTGGAAAAGGAAATTATTTTTGCATAAACAGATGATTAGTGGCAGGGGGAAATCCTGCCGCTTTTTCTGCTTTAGTTTGTCAGCTTGACAAATAAAGGGTTAAGGAATATAATTAGATTCAGTATTATACAAGGAGTTAATAAATATGCGGCAAGGTATTCTTAAATAAACTGTCAATTTGATAGTGGGAACAAAAAGTAGCAGTCCCGTTTCACTTTTAATATGGGGCTTAGTTTTTTGTACCCAGTTTAAGAATACTTTTATCATGTAATTTTATATGCCCGAAAACATATAAGTGTTTTGGGGCTATTGGAGTTATTTACCCAGTGATAGGAGTATTTATCACTGGGTATTTTTATGCCCTTTTTTGGGTGTTGATAGGAGGAAAATCACATGAAAATAATTAACTTAGGCATTCTGGCTCACGTTGACGCAGGAAAGACAACATTAACGGAAAGTTTATTGTATACCAGTGGTGCAATTGCAGAACTAGGGAGCGTAGATGAAGGCACAACAAGGACAGATACAATGAATTTGGAGCGTCAAAGGGGAATCACTATCCAGACAGCAGTGACATCTTTTCAGTGGGAGGATGTAAAAGTCAACATTATAGATACGCCAGGCCATATGGATTTTTTGGCGGAAGTATACCGTTCTTTATCCGTATTAGACGGAGCAGTATTATTAGTTTCTGCAAAGGATGGCATACAGGCACAGACCCGTATACTGTTTCATGCACTACAGACAATGAAGATTCCGACAATTTTTTTCATCAATAAAATTGACCAAGAGGGGATTGATTTGCCAATGGTATATCGGGAAATGAAAGCAAAGCTTTCTTCGGAAATTATAGTGAAGCAAAAGGTTGGGCAGCATCCCCATATAAATGTAACGGACAATGACGATATGGAACAGTGGGATGCGGTAATTATGGGAAACGATGAACTATTAGAGAAATATATGTCAGGGAAACCGTTTAAAATGTCAGAACTGGAACAGGAAGAAAACAGGAGATTCCAAAACGGAACGTTATTTCCCGTTTATCACGGAAGCGCTAAAAACAATCTGGGGATTCGGCAGCTTATAGAAGTGATTGCCAGTAAATTTTATTCATCAACGCCTGAAGGTCAATCTGAACTATGCGGGCAGGTTTTTAAGATTGAATATTCAGAGAAAAGGCGGCGTTTTGTTTATGTGCGTATATATAGCGGAACATTGCATTTGAGGGATGTTATTAGAATATCTGAAAAAGAGAAAATAAAAATCACAGAGATGTGTGTTCCGACAAACGGTGAATTATATTCATCCGATACAGCCTGCTCTGGTGATATTGTAATTTTACCAAATGATGTTTTGCAGCTAAACAGTATTTTGGGGAACGAAATGCTGTTGCCGCAGAGAACATTTATTGAAAATCCTCTCCCTATGCTCCAAACAACGATTGCAGCAAAGAAATCTGAACAGCGGGAAATATTGCTTGGGGCACTTACAGAAATTTCAGATGGCGACCCTCTTTTAAAATATTATGTGGATACTACAACGCATGAGATTATACTTTCTTTTTTGGGGAATGTGCAGATGGAAGTCATTTGTGCCATCCTTGAGGAAAAATATCATGTGGAGGCAGAAATAAAAGAGCCTACTGTTATATATATGGAAAGACCGCTTAGAAAAGCAGAATATACCATCCACATAGAAGTCCCGCCAAATCCTTTCTGGGCTTCTGTCGGGTTGTCCATAGAGCCGCTCCCTATTGGAAGCGGAGTGCAGTATGAAAGCAGAGTTTCACTTGGATATTTAAATCAATCGTTCCAAAATGCGGTTATGGAGGGGGTTCTTTATGGCTGCGAGCAGGGGCTGTATGGATGGAAAGTGACAGACTGTAAAATCTGTTTTGAATATGGATTGTATTATAGTCCTGTAAGTACCCCCGCAGACTTTCGGCTGCTTTCCCCTATCGTATTGGAGCAGGCTTTAAAAAAAGCAGGGACAGAACTATTAGAGCCATATCTCCACTTTGAAATTTATGCACCGCAGGAATATCTCTCACGGGCGTATCATGATGCTCCAAGGTATTGTGCAGATATTGTAAGTACTCAGATAAAGAATGACGAGGTCATTCTGAAAGGAGAAATCCCTGCTAGATGTATTCAAGAATACAGGAACGATTTAACTTATTTCACAAATGGGCAGGGAGTCTGCTTGACAGAGTTAAAAGGATACCAGCCAGCTATTGGTAAATTTATTTGCCAACCCCGCCGCCCGAATAGCCGTATAGATAAGGTTCGGCATATGTTCCACAAGTTAGCTTAACAGCTTGCAAAAGTCATATAAAATGAGATTTGAAAGGATTAGAGACTAATTATGATGAAATGCGAATGGATATTGTGTCCTGTTTGTGGGAGCAAAACCCGTAATAAAATTAGGAAGGACACTGTTTTGGAGAATTATCCCCTTTATTGTCCAAAATGCAGACAAGAAAGATTGATTAAAGTTGACAACTTGAAGATAACTGTCATCAAAGAGCCAGACGCTTAAGACGCAGAGCCGATGAAATTGTGGAACAATTCACGAATCATCGGCTCTTTTTGTTTCGTATTTGAAAGAACAAACTCACCAAATAAAAAAAACGATATTCGGGTGGGTTATTTTGTTATACCCTAAATTACCCTCTGAATTTGTTTTTAAATTTGGAGGGATTTTTTTATGTCCTTTTTTCGGGCAGTTATCTATCTGCTCATACGAAGCAAAATTTATCAATACATAGCATATCAGAGAACGGCAGGAAACCAGTTAAAAAAATTTCTGCCAGTGCAACGGTACTTCTCACCTTGAAAGTAGAAGTACAATCTCCATACAATAGAATTACTATTTCCTATAACCGTAAAGGTCACAGAGCCTTTGCGGTTTTTCTTTTGTCGATTTTTGTTGGAAAGTGCCGTAGGGCTGTTTCTGATATGCGGTGTCGTTCTCCGCCTCTCCATCTGGATTTTTTACATTTCAAAAATTCAGATGGGAGGTATTTATGGTGAAATATGCACCAAGAAAGGTATATATCAGAGAAAGTGGCGGCTATGTGGAATTATCCTACACGGAGTTCTGCCGTTGCAGGGAATCCGACCAGACCTATATGGACAAGCTGTTTATCCCCATTCAAGGCTGTCTGCTTGAAGTCGTGAGGGAGCAATACACAGACTTCTACCGTGACAAGGAACGGTGGCGTTATCTGCAAAAATTAGATACAAAGAATAGACTGCTATCTCTCGACGGATTTACGGACAGCGAGGGGAATCCTCTGGACTTTATCACTGATGAAGCGGTGGACATTGCAGAAACCGTTGTCAATGCGGTCATGGTGGACAGGCTGAAAGCCGCCCTGCCTTTGCTGTCGGATAGTGAACAGGAGCTGATACAGGCAATCTTTTTTGACGGACTTTCCGAGCGTGAAGTCGGGGCGAGGTTGGGCATAACCCAGAGCGTTGTAAACAAACGCAAAGCCAGAATCCTAATAAAACTAAGAAAGATAATAGAAAATTAAAATTTAAGGCGTTCAGCCCCCTTGTTTTTTCCTTTGGGAAGATGAGGGGGCTTTTCTCTGCCCTCTCAATCAATTCTGATTGGAGGAAGTAAGAATGGCATACAACCACGGACGGGAGGACAGGAAATGGCGTATCTGGAAAGAAGCGGAGGAAAAGCTGCTGCGTGAGTGCGGCGTTGATGAAGCGACCATTGAGCAGATACGCATGGCGGACAGGGCAGACTTCAATTCCAACAGGCGGTTTTACCGATGGACGAATGACGTTGCGGAATATCTTGAGGACATGGCAGGCAGGGAGCGGCAGGCGGAAGTGGGTACGGTTGCGGAGTTACTGGAAGAGATTGAGAGCGAAAATCTCTATCAAGTATTAGTCACGGTGGACGGGCGTACCTTGAAAATCGTCCTGCTGAAAATGCAGGGGTATTCCACAAAGGAGATTGCCCCGCTTGTGCATTTGACGACTGGTGCCATCTATGCGAGGTTAGACCATCTGCGGAAGAAGCTGCGGAAAATTTTATAGCTTCTAAAACAGCCTGCCATCCTGCGGGCTACTGGGTGAGGGATGGAAATCCCCTCACTCATTTTTTGCAGGAGGACAACAGGATGGCATACAGGGTTAAGGCATACACGCTTCGGGAGGAATCCACGGAAAGCGGCACAAGGTATTTTATCAGCTTTAAGGACGGGCAGGGCAAATCCCACGAGTTGGAAGTGTCGGAACAGTTCTTTATGGAGTTTCGGCAGATGGAGCGCAGGAACAGGAATCTTCTCCAATGGGACGAGCGGCACAGGGAGTTTAACGAGGTATGGGACGAAACCCTTTACAGACGGGCGTTGCGTGTGCCTAAGAGCCTTGATGAACGCATGGTTGAGGAAGAACGGAATGAAACGCTCTATAAGGCGGTTGGGAGCCTTCCAGAGATACAAAGGCGGCGTTTCCTGCTCTACTACGAGTATGAGTTCAATTTTTACCAAATCGCCGCTATGGAGCATTGCACCGCTTCGGCAATACAGAAATCTGTTGCGATTGCAAAGGAGAAAGTAAAGGCGGAAATTGAAGAAATATCTCCAACCGTGACCGACACCGCCCGAAAAAGAAATCTGTTTTTTATTTGTGTGGGATTGGCGGCATTACATACTCTCACTTTTTTCCGTGGGAGTAAATCTATTTTTAAGGAGGTCAACGCCTATGTGCAACGAAAACAAAGACACCGCCCGAAAGGAGGAAAGCCATGCAGAAGTTACAGACAGTCAACGCCGAAACGCTCCTTTATGAACCGCTTGAGAAACCATCCTTTGTGGTGGACAGCCTTATCCCGACAGGCTTATCGCTGTTCTGCGGCTCACAGAAGATAGGCAAAAGCTGGCTCATGCTGAAGCTATGCTTATGCGTGTCGCAGGGAATCCCTTTATGGGATATGCCGACAATGGAGGGCGATGTGCTTTACCTCTGCCTTGAGGACACGTTCTGCCGCATACAGGACAGGTTATTTCGTTTGACGGACGAAGCAAGCGGGCGGCTCCACTTTGCCGTGGCAAGCTGCAAGCTGTCAGACGGTCTTATCGTGCAGCTTGAAGATTATCTGAAAGATTACCCAGACAGCAGGCTCATTGTCATTGATACCTTGCAGAAAGTCCGTACAGCTTCAAAAGACAATGCCTATGCAAGCGACTATGGGGACATCTCCCTCATCAAAGACTTTGCCGACAGGCACTCTCTGGCGGTCATTGTCGTACACCACATCCGAAAGCAGAATGACAGCGACGTGTTCAACAAGGTGTCTGGGACGACAGGATTAACGGGGAGTGCGGACGCTACCTTTGTTCTGGAAAAGGAGAAACGTGCGTCTGACACCGCCAAGCTGTATGTGACGGGCAGGGACACGCCTTATCAGGAATACACGCTGCGTTTCCGTGATTGCCGTTGGGAGCTTGTGGAGCGGAAAACGCAGGAGCAGCTTGCGAAAGAAACGATACCAGATGTCCTTTTTCGGTTGGTGGATTTTATGAGGGATAAGGAAGAATGGATAGGCACGGCAACGGAACTGTTAGCCGCTATGGGGGAAACGGAAACCATACCCACGGTGATTACGAAATGGCTGAATGAATACCGCACCACATTTTTAAGCGAGAACCGTATCTGCTACCAGTACAGCCGCAGGAAAGACGGCAGGCGGATTGCCCTTGCAAGGAGGGCGGGTGACAGCGGTGATGGTGGTGACAGCGATATTAGGATACCCCCCTGTTACTGTCATTGACGCTTAAAGCCATGTAAAGCTGGCGGCTCTGCCCTGCGGGTGACAGCAGTGACGGTGGTGACAGTGATTTTAGGATACCCTGCCGCTGTCATCCCTACGGGAGAACACCCCGTAAACGCAAAATGCAGGCGTGAGATTTACTCGCCCTTTTCGGTCGTGTAAAACCACCCCTGCGGTCAGAAAAATCATTCCGATTTTTCCGACTGCGTTTACAGGGTGTAACACACTACACTTTGCCCTGCAAAGTCGTGTGCCAGACGTTCCCTCTGGACTCCCTTAAGGCAGGGCTGTGCCCTGCTATCCTACGCCTTACGGCTTCGGATAAAAGAATGGCGGCATGACGGTGACGGCTCTTGCGAGGGGGGTATCCCAAAAACACCGTCATCATCGACATGACCGTCATGCAGGGGGTGAGGGTGACAGTTGCGGCAGTCGGCAGGGGGTATCCCAAAACTGCTGTCACCACCGTCACCGCTGTCACCCCAAAGGACGGTCACCCGCCGAAAGAAAGGAGGAATCCGCCTATGCCTTATGCAATCCTGCGTTTCCAGAAACGAAAAGCGGGCGGCGTTGCGGCTTGTGAACGCCACAACGAGCGGAAGAAAGAAGCCTACAAAAGCAACCCAGATATAGATATGGAACGCTCTAAAAACAATTACCATCTCATAGCACCACCAAAGTACACCTACAAGAAAGAGATTAACCGCATGGTAGCCGAAGCGGGGTGCAGGACAAGGAAAGACAGCGTGATGATGGTGGAAACGCTCATCACAGCTTCACCAGAATTTATGAACCAGTTACCGCCCGAAGAACAAAAAGCGTATTTCCAGACGGCTCTTGACTTCATTTCGGAGCGTGTTGGAAAGCAGAATATCCTCTCCGCTGTCGTCCATATGGACGAGAGAACGCCCCATATGCACCTCTGCTTTGTGCCGATTACGCCAGACAATAAGCTGTCAGCGAAAGCTATCTTAGGCAACCAGAAATCATTATCCGAGTGGCAGACCGCCTACCATGAGCGGATGTCCTCACGGTGGAATCAGCTTGAACGGGGGCAGTCCTCAATGGAAACCAAGCGGAAACACGTCCCCACATGGCTCTATAAATTAGGCGGCAGGCTTGATAAACAGTATGAAGAAATCGTGTCTGCCCTATCCGACATCAACGCCTTTAACGCAGGGAAGAAAAGGGATAAAGCGTTAGATTTACTCTCTGCATGGCTGCCAGACGTGGAGAAATTCTCTAAGGAAATCGGGAAACAGCAGGCGTATATCGACAGTTTGAAAGAGAGAATTGGGCAGGAATCAGACTATGCGGGGCGTATGCGTGATGAAAAGTACGAGCAGGAACTAAAGGTGCAGAAAGCGAATCAGAAGATATTTGAATTGCAGAGAACCAACGAGCAGATGGGGCGGCTGCTGTCAAAAATACCGCCCGAAGTGTTGGAAGAATTGCAGAAAAATCATAGAAGCAGAGCGAAAGAAAGGTAGATATGTGAATGAAGAAACAGGATTTTAAGGTGTTAAAGACCAAAGACTTGTACCCGTTCCCCGACAATCCGTTTCATGTGGCAGAAGATGAAACACTGTCAGAGTTAGCGGAAAGCATCAAGGAATTTGGCATTGTCACGCCGATAATCACACGCCCGAAAGAGGACGGGGACGGTTATGAAGTGATTGCAGGACAGCGGCGTGTCCGTGCTTCTGAACTTGCAGGGATAAATACCGTGCCTGCGTTTGTCCTGCCCTTAGACCGTGACCGAGCCATCATCACCCTTGTAGACAGCAATTTGCAGCGTGAGAATATCCTGCCATCGGAGCGGGCGTTTGCTTACAAGATGAAATCCGAAGCCATGAAGCGGCAGGGTTTCCGCACAGACTTAACCTCGTCACAAGTTGTGACGAAGTTGCGGACGGACGACAAGGTGGCACAGGGCTTCGGCGTGGGCAGGATGACCGTGCAGCGTTTTATCCGCCTGACGGAACTGATACCGCCGATTTTGCAGATGGTGGACGAGGGGAAAATCGCCCTCACGCCTGCGGTGGAACTGTCCTTCTTGAAGAAAGACGAGCAGGAAAACCTCTTTGCCACGATGGAGAGCGAAGAAGCAACGCCCTCACTCTCACAGGCACAGCGGATGAAACAGTTAAGCCAGAGCGGGCGGCTTGACATGGATACGATATTTGCGATTATGACGGAGGAAAAGGGCAACCAGAAAGAAACCTTGAAAATCAACACAAGCAAGCTGAAAAAATACTTTCCGAAGAACACAACGCCGAAGCAGATGGAGGAAACCATCATCAAACTTTTGGAGCGTGAGTTGCAGAGGAAACGCAACCGTGACAGCCGCTAATCTTCTTTTTTCGGGAAGTAAATACAGAGAGTTGAGGTATGGAGAATGAGAGAAATCCAGTATGAAATCGTAAAGGAAATCGCAGTATTGTCTACGGGCGACAGTGGCTACACAAAGGAAATCAATCTCATTTCATGGAATGGGAAAGAGCCGAAGTATGACATCCGCAGCTTTTCCCCGAACCGTGAAAAGTGCGGCAAGGGAATCACGCTGAACGCTGATGAAGCGGCGGCACTCCTTAAAGCATTACAGAAAGAATTAAACAGCGAGGATTAATGGTATCTGATTGGCAGGGCGGGGACATTTCCAAACTCTTCCCTGCCCTGTCTGGAAAGGAAGATTTAAGTATGGGCGAGGATAAGAAAGCAGATAAAAAGAGAAAGCGTATCGTGCCAAAAGCACCAGTGCAGATGATAATCAGCCGTGAATATGTCGGCACACAGACCGTTACAGAAGCGTTTGTCCCGATTATCTCCGAGGATATTCGGAAGAAGATTGCCGAGGGCGACACCTTCGACAATGAGGGGCTGTCCGCTTAGAATGTACGCAATGGGACATGAAAACAGATAGGACAGATACGGAGGTTTTACAGTATGGCAGGAATCAAAGAAGAAAAGAAAATCTATTTAGTCGGCATTTATTGCCGCTTATCTAAAGACGATGGTACGGATAACGAGAGTGCGAGCATTGCGACACAGAAATCCATCCTCACGGATTATGTGAAAAAGCAGGGATGGCACATAGCAAAAACGTATGTGGACGATGGTTATTCTGGTACAAATTTCCAAAGACCAAGTTTCCAGAATATGATAAAAGACATTGAAAGCGGTCTGATAAACTGCGTGATTACGAAAGATTTATCCCGTCTGGGGAGAAACTATCTTGATTGTGGGTTATATCTGGAAGTTTTCTTCCCAGAGCATAACGTGAGGTATATAGCGGTCAATGACGGCGTAGATACCTTGAATAAATCTGCTATGGACATCACGCCTTTCCGCAACATTTTAAACGAAATGTATGCCGCTGACATATCTGTTAAGATAAAATCGGCATATCGGGCGAGGTTTCAACAGGGGAAATTCATGGGAACTACCGCCCCTTATGGCTATATCAAAGACCCTGCCGACCACAACCATCTGCTGATAGATGATAAAGTGGCACATGTTGTAAAAGAGATATTCGACCTTGCATTAAAAGGGAATGGAGTTGCCAAAATTTGCAGACATCTTAATAAACAGCATATCCTACGCCCTGCCGCTTATGCGGCGGAGCGTGGCGAAACAGGCTTTGAACGTCATTTTGAGGGGAACGAGGACAAACGCTATATTTGGAGTGGGAACAGCGTGAGGAGCATTTTAAGAAGCCCGATATATGCGGGAAATCTTGTAGGCTACAAACGGATTGCCGCCAATATGAAAAGCAAGAAACGCCCCTCTAAGCTGCCCGAAGAATGGGAAGTGATACCCAATACCCATGAGGGAATAGTCACGCAGGAGGAATTTGATATTGTCCAACAGCTTATTACAAGTCGTAGGCTTCCACAGAACAAGGGAGGATTTGTAAATATTTTTGCAGGCGTTATCAAGTGTGTGGACTGCGGATGTGCTCTGCGGGCAATGAACGTACACAGGAGGAAACGCCCAGAGATTATCGACTGTGTACAGTATTCATGTAATAATTATGCAAGAAACGGAAGAAGCGAGTGTAGTGCCCACAATATAGAAGCAAGGGATTTATTCAATGCCGTTCTTGCCGACATCAACTGTTTTGCGGATATGGCAGTGAATGATGAAAAGGCGGTCAGGGCCATAGAAAAGCGGCTCACGGAAACAGACCAGAGCAGGGCGAAAGCATTAGAGAAAGAACGTAAGAAGCTGAACAAACGCCTTGCGGAACTGGACAGGCTGTTTTCCTCTCTCTACGAGGATAAGGTCATGGAGCGTATTACCGAGCGGAATTTTGAGATGATGTCGGGGAAATACCAGAAAGAGCAGCTTGAAATTGAAGCAAGGCTGAAAGAGGTGACGGAAACTCTTAATGAAAGCTACGAGAAATCACGGGGAATCCGTGACTTCCTCGCCCTTATCCGAAATTATCAAGGCTTAAAAGAACTGGATGCAACAGTTATAAACGCACTCATAGACAAGATACTTGTTTCGGAGCGTGAGAAGATGGCAGACGGAACAGTGAAGCAGGAAATCAAGATTTACTATAAATTCATCGGCTTTGTCGATGAATTACATATCATACCTACAAAACGGTGGGCAGCAATGCCCGCTAAAAATTGTACGGTGTGCGGCGTTGAATATGTCCCGGGCTCTGGTGCATCAAGGTATTGTCCTGCTTGTGCCAAGAAGATACGGAGGGAGAAATCAAACGAGAGCAAACGCAGGAGCAGAGAACAGAAAAGGATAGCATGTATGAACTGTCCGCAAAAAATGACCGACTGATGTAGAACAGCAGGAAGGTCGTATCCTCCGTCAGGGAAACAACAATCCCAATGTCCGAATTTTCCGTTATCTGACCGAAGGCACCTTTGATGCATACATGTGGCAGATTTTGGAGAACAAACAAAAATTTATCTCCCAGCTGATGACCAGCAAATCTCCGGCCCGTTCCTGTGAAGATGTGGATGATGCCACTTTAAAGTTTGCCGAAGTCAAAGCTCTTGCTTCCGGCAACCCACTGATTATGGAAAAAGTTGAACTGGATACTCAGGTCACAAAACTAAAACTTATGAAGTCCAATCACATCAGTCAACACTACCAGCTGGAAGATGCTCTAATAAAAACCTATCCAAAGCAGATTGCAGAATGTACCGCACTGATAGATGGTCTCACAGCTGACCTGAAGCAGGCCAACACCCAGCTTCCGCAGGATACGGAACATTTTTCTATGACCATTGCCGGCAAGGTTTACACAGAACGCAAAGATGCAGGTACCGCAATTATTGCAGCCTGTGCCGGATTGAAAGCGGTTGACAAAGGTGGAATGATCGGTTCTTATGCCGGATTTTCTCTCCATGTACAATTTGACAGTTTTTCCCAGCAGTATCATCTGAACATTAAAGGGCGAACAACTCATTCCATTGAAGTTGGTACAGATCCTTCTGGCAACATCACCCGAATCAATAACGCGCTGAATGGTCTGGGCAGTGCCCTGAACAAAGCGCAGGATCGTCTCTCTGATCTCCATGCAAAGGTTGCTTCTGCCCAAGAAGAACTTGCTCGACCATTTCCTCAGGAAGAAGAACTTGCAGAAAAACAGGCACGTTTGAACGAAGTTAATGCCAAATT